>CAZJVY010000019.1:0-53329 GCA_964549395.1 uncultured Armatimonadia bacterium
CCGCACAACCCCCCAGCAGCACCGTCAGGACGATAGCCACCGTGATCTGCGCCGTTCTGCTCTTGAGCAACACATGTTGCATCTGTCCTCAACTCCTGCAAGTCTGAATGGATACCGTCAGTGCAGGCGGGAGGCGTCCCCAACTGCCCCGACACTCTGTTAGACAGGTCAGTCCAGCTTCTGTTCGCTGCCGGCTCGGCCCCGGGCGATAGAGGCCACAAAGCAGACGATCACAGCTTGAGCCAATCGTCGAGAAAGCGCAGGACCGTCTCGCCGGGGTAGTCAGCAGGCCCTTGACCGATTTCGACTGTCAGCTTGACCTTCTCGCCCATCAGGCTGAAGCCGTCTGCAATGCGTCGGGCGGCCTCGGTTGCCGGGTACTGCCAACTGCTTGCCTCGTGCTGTTGAAACAGGCACAGCGGCCGGGGCGCGATCAGACAGGCCAAATCCTCCAGGTCCGCATGGGCCGGCAGTCCTGCCGGCACTGTGCCGGAGACCAGCTCCCAGAGAGCGCGGCGCTCTCTGTCACTCGGCGCCAGAGGCAAAGCCCGATAGCGGGTAAGATACCCGCACAATGCGACGGCATACAGGCTCGATTCCACAATCGCCGCGTAAAGGGCCGACGCTGCGCCTCTGCCCACACCGATGATGCCGATGCGATCAGGCCGCACATCCGGCCGCTGACAGAGCACCCGGTAAGCTCTCACCAGGTCTGCCGCGTCCCGGCCCACCGCCGGCTTGCCCAGCCACTCCCACATTCCCTGTGAATCATCCCTGCGCGGGCGCTCGCCGCAGCCCCTGCGATCAATGCAGCAGACCACGTATCCCCGTGCCGCGAGGCGCGATCCGGGCGCCGCGTCGGGGTTGCCTTCATCAAGAAGCCCGACGATTGCTTCCTTCCAAACTCCGGCGTCAGCACTGATGACCACTGCCGGCAGCGGGGTTTCATTGGCATGTGGCACACAGACGTAGCCGGCGACCTGCGTCCCATCATCGGCCGCGAACGCTATCTTCTGAACGCTGAAGCCCTGTGCGTCCTTCTGCCCCAGAAGCTGCACCGACACCTCATCATCCTGCTGCTCCCAGTCGAGCAGTTCGCAGACCTTCGCACGCAGCAGCTCCTGCCACTGGCGCCAGTCGTGCTGCCAGTTCGCCAGTAGCGACAGTTCGCCGGCGCTCTGGGTCGCCCACTGCCGCCACCATTCATCCTCCGAATAGCTCGGCCAATTGTTCAGTTTCGGTTCCATCTTCCCCCATCAGCCCACGCCAAATCCGAACGCACGCGCATTATACTCTACTTCATCCGCACCAGGAAAACCTGCATATCAATACGCCGCCTGACTGTAGCGCTGGGGTGCCGGTGCATGACATCGCGCTGCACGCATCGGTTTTTTCGCCGCAGACAGGAAGGCCTGGGCGGCACTCAGGCCGAACTCTGTACCAGCCGATTCTTCACGATGTCAAGCAATGGAGGTGGAGCCATGCGCTCCTGCCAATGGTTGCGAGGGCTCTTGTGTGCGGTTGCGGTGTTGGTGTGTGTCATGGCCTGCGCCGCTACCGTCCGAGCGATTACCAACGTCCCGGCGCACATCACCGTGCCGATTGTGGGACAGGCCGAGCCGCTGAAGATCTTCATCAAGGCCGGTGACGGACAATGGCAGCCGGCCGAATACGAGCTGAAGAACGATCGGATTGTGTTCCACCTGCGGCCGGCGGAGCTGGGGAGTTCGGACATAATGCTGCTGCTTAACCCGCCGGCGGACCTGGATATCTACGACCGCAACCCTCCCGTGCTGATCGGCCTGAAGGTGGATGATAGGGCACTTCCGACGAAGCCCTCCGTTCACCTGGGCGCATCCAATCAGGCACCGCAGCTTATCCGCGTCGGGGTGGCCGATTCTGAGAACGCTCTCGACCTCAAGTCGGTGGAAGCGAAGTTCGACGACTTGCGGGTGCCCGACGATGCGGTAGTTCTGCAATCGGCGGCGCCAAACAAGGCCACGATAAGCCTTCAATTGCGGAACGTCGAATATGGCCGACACCGCGCCATGATTTCCGTCGCCGATGCATCCCCGCAAGTCAACACTTTGCAGGTCCAGGTGGCCTTCGACCGCGTTGACACGACCAACTTCCTGCTGGCGGCGCTGGCCGATGTCAAGATGCGGACGGACAGTTGCTTCGGCGGCTACGAGTCGCTGGTGCCGCTCAACGACGGCTTCAAGGACCTGAACGGCATTCACTGCCAGAATGACGTATCCTGGGCATCTGTCGAGGCACCGGGCGATCACTGGGTCGAAGTCGCGCTGCCCGAGCCGAAGACCATCAAGGAAGTGACCGTGTACTGGGCCTATTTCGGTGCCCGCTACCACACCAGCCAGAAGGTGCAGATACAGGTGCCCGATGACGGCGGGTGGCGCACCGTCTATGAGTCGCCGGACGAAGGCCATCCCGAGAGCCGCTGCACAACTTTCGCATTTCCGCCGGTCAAGACCGACAAATTTCGCATTCTCCAGTCGTCCGGCGGCGGACCGACCAACCGCCCCGACATAATGTGGCTGGCCGAGATCGAAGCCCGTTGAGCGCACGTTCCAGAACAGGAGGATGCATCACATGCAAAGCTTGGTGAAAGCACATGCCACTGCATGGATCGCAGTGGCCCTGCTGATTTCGGCAGCGGCTGCCGGGCCGGCCGGCGCCGAGTTGGTGAACGCCACCTGCTATCTACCGGCACAAATCGCCTTGCAGGCTCCCGCTGACGGCCGGCCCGTCCGAGTGCTCGCCAAACCTGGAGACGCGCTCTGGAGCGCCGCTCAGTTCGACCAGCGGGATGGAATGCTCGTCTTCCGGCTCGACCCCCACCAAACGGGCGCATCTCACATGCGCTTCCTCATCAACCCACCCGAGGGCATTGAGCCAAACGACACCAAGCCTCCGCTGCTGCTGGGTGTGAAGGTTGACGGCAGGCCGGTCAGTACGGCCCTGGAACAGGATATCGGCCGAATGGCCACACCGCCGCGAACCATCACCTTTGGAGTAGCCGATCGCGAGAACCCTCTCGATCTGACCGCCCTCCGCGTCAGGCTCAACGGCAAAACCATCCTGCCGGAGCACTTGGATGTGCAACCAATTGGACCCCGGCAGGTGAGGACCGAAATTCGGTTTGATGCCGTCGGCTATGGCAGGCAGCAGCTCTCACTTTCCATCAGCGATCAGGCCCCGGTGCCCAACTCCTTGACAGCCGACGTGCGTTTCGACGTCTGTGACCCGACCAACTACGTGCTGGCCTCCAACGGCGTGACGCTGGCGGTGGACGGCTCCTTCCCCAACTACGAGTCGCTCGCGGCGATTAACGACGGAGTGCGCTTCCCCGATGGTCCCGGTCGCCTGAACGACGTTTCCTGGGCATCCGCAGACGGTCCCGGACCGCACTGGATCGAGGTGGACTTCGGACAGGCCAGGACAATCTCCGAGGTCGTCGTCTACTGGACCCTCTACCGTGGCACCCCTCACGTGCCCCGGGAGGTGCAAGTGCAGGTGCCGGCGGATGGAGATTGGGCTGCCCTCGACGCCAAACGGGTGGACGGCCCTGCTGAAACCTGCACCACTACACTGCGACTAGAGCCGCTCCGGACGCAGAGATTCCGCGTGTGCCAGCCTGTCGGCGGCGCTTCCCCGAATTCCAGCTACATGTGGGTAGTGGAACTGGAAGCGCGTTGAGGGCAACTTGAGCCCATCAGAAGTCTGTCCGAGCTTCCCGCCGGTTCTTGGCGCGGTGGTCGCGATGACACGCGCCGGATAGGCTTGACGTGGGCCCGAGTGCCAATTACAATTGACATGGATTGCACTCGCCGGACATTCCTCACGTCCCCTGCATACAGAAAGCACTTGCACCATGAGCGACCGTGACCGCGCCTGGCTCGAGATAGACCTCGGCGCAGTAGTCCACAACTTCCACCAGATCCAGCGACGTGTCGGCGGCCACACGACGACAATGGCAGTGGTCAAGGCCGATGCCTACGGTCACGGCGCTGTGCCCGTGGCAAGGGTGCTGGAGAACAGCGGCGTCGGCTGGTTCGGGGTTGCGACGGTTGACGAGGCGCTGGAGTTGCGTGCGGCAGGCGTAGGCGGAATGATCCTGATTATGGGGCTGAGTGCTCCGCAGCGGGCCGCCGAGGTCGTGGAAGCACGCCTCACTCCCACCATCATGAGCTCCGCCGATGCACGCGCCTTCTCAGCAGCGGCCGGAGATGCCCCGCTTGCCGTGCACATCAAGGCTGACAGCGGCATGTGCCGGATGGGAGTGCGGCATGACGACATGGCCGACTTCTGCCGGCAGATCAAGGACCTGCCCGACCTCAGATATGAGGGCATCTTCTCGCATTTCGCGAACGCCGGCCTGGACCCGGACTTCTCGCGTTTCCAGATCCGGAACTTCCAGCAGGCTGTGGATGTGGCCCAGCAGATCCTGGGGCCGTTCAAGTGGCACCACATGTGCGCCAGCACCGCGCTCCTGTTGTATGATGATGCGCACCTCAACATGGTGCGTCCGGGCGATCTGCTCTACGGCATGATGGAGGATGTGCCGCCGGAAGCGCTGCCGCCGGTCAAGCCGGCCATGACCGTGAAGGCGCGCTTGGGCCTCATCAAGCCCGTCAAGCCCGGCGACAGAGTCGGCTACGGCTGTATCCATCAGGTAGCTGAATCGCAGGACGTGGGCATCGTGACCATCGGCTATGCCGACGGCTATCCCCGGCAACTCTCCAACGTCGGCCAGACCATCATCCGGGGCAAGCGGCGGCCGATAGTCGGACGAGTCTCCATGGATACCGTCATCGTCAGCCTCGGCACCGGCCACGACTGCCAGGTCGGCGATGAGGTCGTACTGCTGGGCCGACAGGGGGAAGAACGCATAACCGCCGAGGAACTGGCCGCCAGGGCCGGCACCATCACCCAGGAGATCGCGTCCCGCATGGGCAAGCGGCTCCATCGGGTATATCAGGAGTAGGCTACATGATGGCCAACGACGGCTTCGTGAGGGTTCAGGCACCGGCCACCACCGCCAATCTGGGGCCGGGCTTTGATTCTCTGGGCATTGCGCTGGGCCTGCATAACACCGTCGAACTGAAACCGGCGGACGTCCCGCTTGTCGAGATAGCCGGCGAAGGCTCCGGGGTGCTGCCCAGCGACGAGGCCAATCTGACCTACCAGGCCGCCCAGCGCCTTGCCGAGAAAGCCGGTTACCAGGGCCACTGGCACCTGCGCCAGCAGAACAATATCCCGTTGGCCAGTGGCCTGGGTAGCAGTTCGGCGGCCATAGTCGCAGGCATCATGGCGGCACAACAGGCTCTCGATTACCAGCCTGACAGCCAGGAGACGCTGGCGCTGGCCACAGAGATCGAGGGCCATCCCGATAACGTTGCTCCTGCCCTCTTCGGTGGGTTGACAGTCTGCTTCGAGCAATTCGACGGCACCAAGGCTGCCGTCGCCCTCGACGCGCCGGCGGGCCTGCAGGCGGTCCTCGTCATCCCCGATTTCCAGGTCAGCACCCGCGATGCCCGCGCCGCGTTGCCCGCTCAGGTGCCATTCCGCGACGCCGTGTTCAATACCGGTCAGGCGGCGGCGGTTGTGGCGATGCTGGCAACCGGTAGATACGACGGCCTGGCCGCTGCCATGCGCGACCGGCTGCATCAACCCTATCGCGCCCACCTTGTCCCTGGCATGGAGGAACTCATCCGCGCCGCAATCGAGGCCGATGCCAGAGGCGCTGCACTCAGCGGATCCGGCCCCACAATCGTCGCGCTTGCCGAACAGCAGGACTGCGAGATGGTCCGGACCGCGATGTTGGAGGCGGGCCAGGCAACCGGCAGGCATTGGTCCAGCATGATCCTGCCGCTGGACAATGACGGTGTGAGGATAATCTAACCCATCCTCCGGGGAGGTCTGCCGTTGCCAGGCAGGGAAAGTCAACGTACCGACACTGCGGCAGATATGAAAGATGGAGTGAAGCGTAATGCCTGAAAAGCTAAGCTGCGACCAGATTGCCGCGGCCGTTGATGCCCTCAACGATAGCGGCCTGCAGTGGCTGCAGGACATGATCAGATTCGAGAGCATCCAGGGCAATGAAGCCGAAATGCAGGACTATGCCAGGCATGTCATGGAGGATGTCGGGCTGGCGCCTGAGTTCCGGGAGATCCCCGACAGCCTGATGGACGACCCGGAGTACAGCCACAACGAGAACGAGCAGTCGTATGCCGGGCGCTACAACCTCGTTGACCAATGGGGCCGTGACGAAGGCCGCAGCGTCATCATCCAGTCCCACGTTGACGTCATCCCCGGCGGAGACTGGCAGGAGGCCTTCACCCCGCGATTCGACGGCCAGTACGTTTACGGTCGCGGCGCTACCGACTGTAAGGGCAATGTGGTCATGATGGTGATGGCCCTGGCCGCCCTCAAGGACCTCGGTTTCGAGCCGGGCGGGCGCATTGAGACGCAGTTCGTCATAGAGGAAGAGGTCGGCGGCAACGGCGCTCTGGCACTGATCAGGCAGGGCTGTAAGGCCGACGCCGTCATCATCGGCGAGGGCTCTCTACTCAATGTCTTCCCGGCCAACCGTGGCGCAATCTGGTTCAAGCTCACCACCTACGGCAAGTCCCTGCACATGGGCCGCCGCAGCGAGGGCGTCAATGCCATCGAGAAGATGATGGAGGCCATCTCCTACATCCTCGACTACGAACAGGAGATTGTCGCCGCCAGCAGGAATTACCCGCTGTTCGAACGCTACGAGGCGCCTGTGCAGATATGCCTCGGCATGATCCGTGCCGGCAACTGGCCCTCGATGGTCCCCGATGAATGTGTCATGGAGGGCGGAGTCGGCTTCCTGCCCAACAAGAATATGGCCGACATCAAGCAGGAGCTTGAGGCGGCGATTCTGCGAACCGATGACCAGTGGCTGAAAGAGCACTACAAGCTGACCTTCGACAAGCTGCACAATGACGCCTATGAAAGCGACCCCAACCATCCGCTGGTTCAGGGCCTGCACCAGGCGGCGCTGGACTGCGGTATCGCTTCGGAGGTATTCGGCTGGAACGTAAGCTGCGACGCCCGCCTCTACGCAAAGCTCGGCGGCATGACGACCATGGTATATGGTCCGGGCACCATCGCAGATGCCCATGCGGCCGGCGAGAAGGTACAGTGGCGGCAGGTAACGGACGGTGCCAAGAGCCTCGCTCTGGCACTCAGCCGCTGGTGCGAGTAACTACAGCCTCTGCGGGGCTGATGATGCCCCGCTTGGGCGATCTCACACATTGAAATCATGGAGGAATCGCAATGGCACAGTGCCGCGTGGGAGTAGTCGGCGTAGGGACTTTCGGAATCAACCATCTGCGCTGTTTCCGCCAGCTTGGGTACATCGGCGTGGCCCAGCTTGTGGCCGCCGCTGACATCAATGAAGAGCTCGTTCACCAACGCACCAAGGAGGGCTTCGACTTCAAGCCCTATACCAGCGTTGATGAGATGCTTGAGAAAGAGGAACTCGACGCAATCACCATCGTGACCCCCGACCCGTACCACCGGGAGGTCGCTCTCAAGGCGGCCGCCGCCGGCGTGCACATCCTCTCGGAGAAGCCGCTCGATGTCACCGTCGAGGGGTGCCGGGAGATGATGGCGGCCGCTGAGAAGGCCGGCGTGCTGCTGATGGTGGATTTCCACAAGCGCTATGACGAGTACCACATCGCCATGAAGCAGAAGATCGAGGCCGGCGATCTGGGTGAGATCGAGTACGGCTATTCGCACATGGAGGACCGCATCGAGGTGCCGAAAGACTGGTTCCCGGGCTGGGCGGCCAATTCATCGCCGGGCTGGTTCCTCGGCATCCACTTCTATGACCTGGCGCGTTTCCTCATGAGCGCGGAGCCGGTGCGCGTATGGGCGACGGGCGTCAAGAAGCGCCTTCTTGAGTTCGGCATTGATACCTACGACTCGATCTCAGCCAAGGTCGAGTTCGACAACGGCTCTACAGTCGCATTCGATACCTCCTGGATCCTGCCGTACGAGTTCGAGGCCGTCGTCAATCAGGGCATCCGGCTGGTCGGCACGAAGGGCGTGCTGGAGTGCGACAGCCAGGACCGTGGCACCATCACCTGCTGCGTGGATGAGGGCATGCGCACCCACAACCAGAGCTTCCTGCGGCAGCGCTATGACAAGCAGGGCCGCGAAATCTGGGACGGCTACGGCATGGACTCCATCGCCGACTTCGCACACAATGTCAACGTGCTGCTGGACGGCGGCAATCTCGGGGATCTCAGCGGCTACCCCTCCGGCCAGGACGGATTACAGGCCACAAAGCTGGCCGCCGGAGTGCACAAGAGCCTCGAAACCAGGGGCATTGTCGAGCTGTAGCAGACTATTGCTCACTTGCACAACCATGCGCAATAGTGATTCCGCGGAGGGCAGGCATCCTTGCCTGCCCACGCCGAAGAAATTCTTTCGCGGACTTACGCGAGTGAGTACTAGGGCGACACTGGATGCCGGAAAGAGGGAGAGAGTGGGATGATCGGGCGCTTTGCTGTGGGGCTCATGGTCTGCAGCGTGCTGCTTGTTATTGTCGCGGCGGCACACGCCGAGACTGCAACATCGGGCTATAAGAACGTCGTGAGCAAAAGCTACATCATACCCGCCATGCGCATTCTCGGGTACGATACATGGGGCCAATCACCAGGCTGGTATCCGGCCATGAACGGCTCCCATCCCAATCCCTACAACGGCACGCTTCAGGACAAAGACAAGCGCGACCCCGCTCGCGTTCCGGGCGTCTATCAGCCCCGCTGCAAGCAGATCGTCATATTCTCATCCAAGCGCCGCAAGTAGTGGCCGCTACCGGACATCAACGGGGCATGTGAGAGCCATCGCGTGCTCCCGATTATAGCTGCGGGGCCTATCGCCCCGCACTTGAATGAACAGGATGTGAGTGTCATGCCTAAGATAGTGACCGAACTGCCCGGGCCGAAAGCTCGCGAGTGTCTTGCCAAGTCGCGGGCGTTCGAGCCCCAGTCAATGAGCGACCAGGTGCCGCTGGTCTGGGAGAAGGCCGAGGGATGCGTCATCACCGACGTTGACGGCAACGAGTTCCTGGACTGGAGCAGCGGCGTGCTGGTCACCAACGTCGGCCACTGCCATCCCTATTATGTCGAGCAGATCAAGGACCAGTGCGATAAGCTGTTCAACTGCTACGACTTCCTGACCTCGGTGCGCGCCGATTTGGCTCAGAAGCTGGTTGAGATCTCGCCTGATCACCTGGAGAAGGCGTTCCTGGTCACCACCGGCAGCGACGCCACCGAGGCCGCCATGCGGATGGTCCGTCGCGCTCACGAGGGCTTTGAGATCCTGGCCTTCCACGGCTCCTTCCACGGCCGCACCTATGGTGCCGCCTCAGCCGGAGGCTCTCGCGGCGTAAAGATGGGCTTTGGCCCGATGACCGCCGGCTTCCTGCATACCCCCTTCCCCTACTGCTACCGCTGCCCGTTCGGGCGCAATGTCGAGGATTGCGGCTACAAGTGCCTCGAATACATTGACTGGACGGTCGAACGGGAGAGTTGCGGGGCGCTGTGCGCAGTTATCACCGAGTCGTACCAGGGCGGTGCCGGCTCGATTATTCCGCCGCCGGGCTGGTACGAGAAGCTCGATGAGTGGATCAAGGCCAAGGGGCTTTACTTCATCTTCGACGAGGTGCAGTCATCATTCGGCCGCACCGGCAAGATGTTCGCCATGGAGCACTGGCACATCAAGCCCGACCTCGTTGCTCTCGGCAAGGGCCTGGGAAGCGGGGTGCCGTGCTCGGCGGTCCTGGGTACCAACGAGATTATGGACATCTTGCCGCCCGGCAGCATGGGCTCCACCAATGGCGGCAATCCACTGTCCTCACGCGCCGCCCTGGCAGCCATCAAGATCATCGAGGATGAAGGCCTCGTCGAGAACGCCGCGCGCATGGGTGCAATCTTCCAGCAGCGCTTCGAAACCGTGCGGCAGAAGTACGAGCAGCTCGGCGACATTCGCGGCATGGGGCTGGTCTTCGGCCTGGAGATGGTCACCGACGCCAAGTCGAAGAGCCCCGATGTCGGTCTCTGCCGCCGCATCGTCCACGAGGCCTACCAGCGCGGTCTGTGCATGATCGCGCCCATCGGCATGTTTGGAAATGTCATCAGGGTCGCGCCGCCGCTGGTCATCACGGAAGAGCAGGTCCACGAGTCAATGGACATCTTTGACGCCGCCTTCGCAGCGGCCGCCAAGGCCTGAGCGCTTCCGCGTTGCTGCTGCCGACCGGGAGATACCCATTTCAGCAAACCGGCAGCCGGTTCATCAGGCCGGCGCTGCCTCACTGCTGTGGCGTCTTCTCCTCCATGCCTGTGATCTTCGCCGTCCACATCAGCGCATTGCGCAACATCCGGTACGTCTCCGTGGATCCTTCGGGGTGTCCGCTGAACACGACTACGCGCCCCTCGCCGTACTGCCTGGCGATGACGTTCACAAACGTCGGCAGCGGCGGGTTCCCCACATCGAAAAGCACCACCGGCACCTCGTCTGACCCCTCCTTGATGACGAACAGCGGCCCGCTGGCATGTGGAAACAGTATCTTGCGGGGGATGTCGTACCCCTCCGTGACCGGGTGCTCCTTCGGTATCCCCCAGACCGGCCCGCGCGCCCCGAAATTGTAGCGCTCCGCATCAATCAGCCCCGCATTGGCTCCGCTGACGGCGCCCCCGCATATCCCCACATAGCCGCCGCCCTTGCGCACGTACTCGCGCAATGCCTCCGCATTCGCATCATCCAGCCGCAGGCCGCCGCCTCCACCTACCAGCAGCACGTCATACTGGCTCAGGTCCGTTGTAACCAGGTCGGTCTCGGCGACGGTGCCGGCCGGCGCTGGCAACTGCATATTCTCGAATACCTTGTCCGACCAGTGCAACAGCGACTGGTAGCGGCCGTACAGCATCGCGATCTTCCTGTGATTGAACAGCAGGTCCGTCTTTTCGGCCTCTCTGGCCTCGTCCTGTGCAATCCGCTCTCGGATCGCGGCGACCTTCTCCTCCAGCGACTTGTCGCCATCTGCATACAGCGCCTTGACCTGCGCACGCGTCAGAGCCCGGTTGTACACCGTCACCTCGTCAACCAGTCCATTGGCAAACAGCCCCTCCTCCGCCGATTTGCAGCCTATTCTCAGGAACTCGGGCATCTCAATCGCCTGGTAGCCCTGGGGGTAGCCCGACTCGACGCCGTTCCTGTACAGCTTCAGCCCCGCAATCTCCGGAGCGCCGGTGTCCCACGTAACCGCGATGTGTTGCCACTGATCCTGCACCCAACCCCAACCGTAGCGCCTGTATTTCTTGCCGGGGGACCACATCGTCACCTGCGCCGAGCACTCCACCTGGTAGAACTTGATCTCGATGCCGGCGGAGCCATCCTCCTTGAGGAATTGCAGGTAGTAGTGGTCCTGCAGCTCCTTGGCGTCATGAGCCGACTTCAGCCAGAACTCCATCGTGCCGGACTGCATGTCAAACGTCGGCAGCCCCCGATACTCCACACATCCGCTCTCCGTGAAGTCACCCGCCTTACCCACCTTGCCATCGGCGTATTTCACCGAGTCAGCCCCGCTTACCGTGGGGGGCGCCTCTGCCACCCCCTCTGCGTTGTCGTCGAAACCGATGTGCAGAAGCGGCGCAAACTCCGGCGGCGCTGCCACACTCAATGCCGCCGCGCTGCTCAGCATGACAACCGACATGACCAGAATCTGCCAGGTAGCGCGCATACGAATGCCTCCTCCGAACCGGACACGATGCAGCCATTCTCCCATCAGTCAAGATGCCTAGGCTTTCCCCATTGGTGGCACTGCCGCCTGCCTGCGTGTCGCCGCAACGCAGAAGATTCTCTATGCGAATCTAGCCGAGCAGGTCTCGCTTGCCGGCCTGTACGGCCCACAACAATGAAAGGTGGACTGCCCGCCGCTGGCGAAGACTCGCCAATCCCGTGACCCGGCATGACCGGCCGTAAGGGAGACCGGATGAGCGCTCGAATCACTAACTACCGCCCTGATATGGACGACCGACTGGCGGACCTGCTGAATGCCGGCTGGGCGCACCTGCGTGCCCTGCCGCTGCTGCATCCGCGCGACGCGAAATGGCCGATCTCAGATGATGAGTCGCTCGCACAATGGCGTGAGCAGGGCCGCCTCAGCGAAGCCGGTACCTTCGTCGCGGAAGGCGCTGACGGCAGTCTCGCCGCCGTAGCGTCCGCAGGTGCAGGCAACGGCGACCAGGGCAGCCTGCATTTTTTCTGTATGCGTCCCGGCGATGCGAGTGGTGACTGCGCAGCACGAACACTGGCCGCCGCCGAGAACTACCTGCGCGCCTGTGGAATGAGCTGCGCGGTCACGGAGCCCATTGATTCGCGGGCGCGGCAGCTAGGTGAATTTTTTCTGAGCCAGAGTTACTACGATGCCGATCCCGAGGGACAGAGCATGACGATGGTCCTGCTGCCCGAAGGCCATCAGGTGCGCGAGGTCGCACTCCCGGACCCCAGTTACCGCATGCTCACCTGGCGCGACGAGTACCTTGACGAGTGGCTCCGCATCAGGAACGCAGTGTTTGGGGGTGCCATCAGCCGGGAGGGCTTCGCGCAGGCATTCCGTTCTAGTGGCAGCTTCGATCCTGCCGGCTGGTTCTTCGTCCAGCACGGCAAAAAGTTCGTTGGCATCACAAGCGCGTTGGTAGCCCATGAAGCCGACGGGAAGGTCCGCGGGGGGTATCTCACTGCCGTCGCCGTACTTGATGAATGCCGTGGCAAGGGGCTGGGCAGGGCGCTGGTTGTCGCCGGTCTGAACTACCTCATAGAGAGAGACATCGAGCACATCGCGCTGAATACCGAGCCGTTCCGCAAGGCTGCTGTTGCCCTCTACGAGAACTTGGGCTTCAGATTCGCCTGCCTTAACATCCGCTACACCAAGCAGCTCTGACAGGTATGACACCTGCTGCAGTCCGGGAGGCAATGATGGCGGGCAACATCCTCAACTACCACCCCGATATGGATGACAGACTGGCGGATTTGCTGAACATCGGCTGGGCCGGCTTGCGCGGTTTCCCCCGGATCTACGTGAAGCAGGACATGTGGCCGACAGCAGACCCCGAGCTGCTCGCACGCTGGCGCGCCGAGGGCCGCTTGAGTGAGGCCGGCACCTTTGTGGCCGAGCACGATGACGGCAATCTTGCCGCCGTCTTCTCGGTCAGTCCCGGCCATGAGCAGACGGGCACGCTGCACTTCTTCTGCGTCAATGCCCACTACGGCGGCCGGGGCTACGGTTCGCGAACCCTCCAGGCCGCAGAGGACTACCTGCGCCAGCGCGGCATGACCGCTGTCGTGACCGAACCGATGGACTCGCGCTGCCCGGCCCGCAACGGCTTCATCCGCAAGAAGGGCTACAGCGTCCCGGACCCCGACGAGGAGAGCATAATGATGGTGCTGCAGCCGCGCGGCTACATCCTGCGCGATGCTCTGCTCCCTGATGACACTTATGAGATCGTGACCTGGCGAGACGAGTACCTCGATAACTGGCTGCGCGTGAAGAATGCGGCCTTCAATGAAGACTCCGACCGGTCGCTTTTCCTGGAGCAGTTCCGCAGCCGCCATGATTTCGACCCCGCAGGCTGGTTCCTGCTGCGGCACAACGGCCAATTCGTCGGCGTAGCGGGCGCGCTGATCTGCACTGAACCCGACGGGACGCTGCGCGGCGGTCAACTCGAGTGGGTGGGCGTGCTGCCGCAGTATCGGGGCAAGAACCTCGGCGAGGCGCTGGTGGTGACGGCCTTGAATCACTTCGTCGAGAGGGATATCAAGCCCGTCGCCTTAATCACCCAGCTCTTCCGCAAGCCGGCAGTGGCGCTCTACGAGAAGCTGGGCTTTGGCATCGCCGCCCATCTCCATCGCTACCGCAAACAGCTCTAGCGCCGCACCCCCGCGTCAGCCCACTCTCGCCTCGGTTTACGCTCGTCCCGATATGTGATATCATACAGGCCGAGCCGGGCTCCGTCGGCCCGGCTATGTTATGTTCTCCTGAGTTCGCTTCATGCGCATCCTGCGGATTGCTGCTTTGGCGTTTGTGACGGGCTTTTCGGGCGCTGTCATGCCCGGCACCATGCTGGTGCTAACCATCGGTCAGGTCTCCGCGCACGGCTTCTGGGCGGCGCCGGTAATCGTGCTCGGTCACGCAGCGCTCGAACTGGCCGTCGTGGTTGCGCTCATCGTCGGCTTGCGCCGCATTCTACGGAATACCGCCGTACGCGGCACGGTCGGCATAGTGGGCGGCCTTGCACTCCTGTACATGGGCTGGGACATGTTCCGCAACGCCTCGGGCGTGCAACTCGACATGACGCAGACACAGCAAGCCTTGCCCTGGGGCAAGCTGATATTCCAGGGCGCGGCCGTATGCGTCGTGAATCCGTACTTCACCGCATGGTGGGCGACCATCGGAGCCGGACAGATGGCACATGCCGGCCCGCACAACACCGCCGAGTACCTGGCTTTCTACCTGGGTCACGAGATGTCGGACCTTGTCTGGTACTCGTTTGTCGGTATGATCATCGTGCTTGGCGGCCGCTTCCTGAACCTCGCGTGGCTGATAGTCCTCTGCGCCGCCGTCGTCGCCGCTCTGGGGCTATGGTTCATCTATTCGGGCACTCGGCTTATGCATCGCGAGCCGTTGGCGGAATCAGACACGTGCGCCCGCGCGGACACTGAAGTGAATCCATAGCCGGTGAGCGATGCACAATAGCTATCTGCTGTATGGGAGAGTCGGAGATGACAGACGAAAACAAGCTGCGGATTGGCCTGCCCAAAGGCAGCCTGCAAGATGCGACCATTGAGATGTTCAGGAAGGCCGGCTGGAGCATCAATGTTGATGAGCGCCAGTACACGCCGCACATGGGCGACGACGACCTCTGGGGCGTGCTCCTGCGCGCCCAGGAGATGCCGACGTATGTGGCCGATGGCGTGCTCGATTGCGGCCTGACCGGCCTTGACTGGATCATCGAGTCCGGAGTGGAGGACCGCATCGTCGAGGTGGCCGACCTTGTCTATGCCAAGCAGGGCATGCGCCCGTACCGCTGGGTGCTGGCGGTTCACGAGAACTCCGACATCAACACCGTCAAGGACCTGCAAGGCAAGCGCATCGCCACCGAGCTTGTGGAGGCCACCAGGAAGTACCTTGCCCGGCACGGCGTGGAAGCCGTCGTCGAGTACTCATGGGGCGCTACCGAGGCCAAGTGTCCCAGTCTGGTTGATGCCATCGTGGAGGGCACCGAGACCGGCAGCACCCTGGCGGCCAATAACCTGCGCATCGTGGACGTGCTCTTTGAATCCACAACCAAGCTGATCGCCAACCAGGATGCGTGGGCCGACGAGTGGAAACGCAACAAGATCCAGAACATGGCCCTCATGCTGCAGGGGGCGCTATCTGCCGAGGAGTTTGTGGGCCTGAAGATGAACTGCAGCAAGGACGATCTGCCTGCGGTCCTGGAGAAGCTGCCCGCACTCAAGAACCCGACCATCTCGGAACTGGCCAACAACGGCTGGCATGCCATTGAGGTCATCGTCCAGAAGAAGACGGTGCGCGAACTGATCCCTGAGTTGAAGGCCGCCGGTGCCCAGGGCATCATCGAGTACCCGCTGAACAAGCTCATCATGTAGCTGCAGACATCGCATCGCCGCCGAGGCCGAGCTATCGGCCGCGAGGGTTGCACTGCCGGGCCCCATCCTGCGATGGGGCCCCAAATGTCCCTGAGGCGCTCTCACATGACGCGTGCGAACTCGCCGGCGGCCGTTGCCGTCCAATATGCGGGAGCAGTTCACCGCAAATTATTTGACACTCATGCTCTTGTCAGTTATACTAACGGCAGGAAGTGTATAGGTTTTTCCAGAAAAATTCTGTAAACCTATATAACTTTGCCTGTCTCCTTGGCATGGCGTTCTGCCGAGACGGGGAGCAATGCCATGAAAGTGTGCGGTGAATGCGGAGCACGTAACGCCGACCACAGCTACCTGTGTGTCCAGTGTGGCGCACAACTCGGCGAACAGGCGCCCGCCGCCGAGCAGGGCTACACCGGCGATACTGACCAGATCCGCCCCCAGGAGGCCGTATCCGCCGAAGACCTGGTCTCCCAGGCATCCGACGTGCTGGCAGACGGCCGCGCATCCGAGGCTGTGGGGTTGTGTGAGCGCGCTCTGGCCCTGGAGCCGAATCATCTCCCCGCCTTCGCCCTGCTCGGCATGGCCCATGAAGAGTCGGGCCACCTGCAGGCGGCTCTCGACGCCTACGATAACGTGCTGCGCATTGACCCGACACGGGCAGCCGAGCGCCAGAAAGTCAACCTCCTCAAGCTGCAAATCCTGCGCGGCGATCTGCCTTCCTCTGAGGCGGACGACGAGCAGGCACAGACCTGGCTGCGCTACGCGCCGGTCGCCCTGGCTGTCGGCGCCGCCCTGTTGGTGTTCGTTGTCGGAGCGCTTCTCATCATCAGTGCCCGCAACGCGCACAGGCTGGCCAGTTCCGAGGAAACCTACGATCTGGCGATGGCGGCAGGCAATGCCGCGATGGCCGATGCGCGGTATGCCAAGGCGATTTCCCACTTCCTGGCGGCGCTGGAGGCCAGGCCGGACGACAAGGCCGCTGACCTCCGCCTCCAACGAGCCCGCGAGCTACTCACGGGCGAGGGAGGTACGCAGGCTGCCCAACTGCCCAAGTACATCCCCTCCACCGGACCAAACCCCTTCGCACCGGTTGTAATACCGCCTACGAAGCCGGAAGAGGCTGCGGCTGCCGGAGCATCTTCCCCGATGCCCACCACGATTGGTCCCAGATCGCTCTATGAAGAGGTGCGTGGCGGCAGCAGGACCTCGGGAGGAGCGCAGAAGTCGGCGGCCGAGGCCACTGCCTCCAAGGGAAGCGTCAAGAATGACCTCGTGATAAGCCCGCGCAACGATGGGAAGACCGCCAAGGCGTCGGATGTGAGCCCTTCGGCCGCGACGCCGACACCCGAACCGGGTCCGGGCCAGATCAGCATCTGGACCAGCGACCGGCCTGCGCCTGCCGGCAGGGCCGATGAGACCGCAGGCAATCCCGAAGAGCTGCGGTCAAAAGCCAACGGGCTCAAGGGGCAGGGACGCTACAAGGAGGCCGCCGCCTGCTACGGAGATGCCATTGAAGCGTACCGTCGCCGGATTGACCAGAGCCCGCAGCTAAGGTCCGCTACGCAGACATCAATTGACGCATGCAAAACGCAGCAGGATTGGTGCAACTCCCAACGATGAGCTCGCGGGCTTCGCATGGGGCTCGAGGCGCCACCAGGGAACTGACTACGGAGGTAGGCCGCTTGTTGAGACGGACCCGACAGACAGCGCTGCTTCTTCTGCTGCTGGCTCCCGCTGCGTTCGCCGCGCAGCGTGACGTGGGCGTGCTGTTCCAGCCGCCGACCGGAGCCTATACCCCCCAGTTGAGTTCGCTGGCCGATGCCTTACTCAATGCGGTCTGCGCCCTCGACGGATGGCGGGCGGTGCTGCTCTACCCCGAGTCCCCATTCCTCGACACCACGGCAGCCCAGCAGCAAGTCGCCCGGATCGCACGCGGCGACGATGAAGCCGGCCTCTCGGCACTTGCCCGGGAGTTGGACCTCGACGACGTGTTCATCATTAACATCGCCGTCGCGGAAGCCGCAAATGCTCGCGAGAAGGCGCGGCTTGCCATCCGCTGGGCCCGTGCGGACCACGACGACGCGCGTGGCTTTGACGTCCTGATGCAGGGGCTCACGCCCGGCGACATGCAGGCCGCCGCACAGCGCCTGGCCGCACAACTCGTGCAGGGGTTTGCAGCCGCTCAAGTCATCTCCCCCTCCGCCGACAACACCTCAGCGCCCACAGCAGCCGACGCCCAAAGGCCCCCCGCAATAACTCCGCCGCCGGTCGTAGAGCCGGTTGCGACGCCGCCTGCTATTACTACACAGACCCCTGTGCCGGAACCGGAGAAGCCACCCGCAGCCGCCGACACGCCACCGGAGGCTGTTGACACGGTTGAGGTAGGCGGTAAGCAGGCCGATGACCATGTGAAGGCCGGGCGGGCGGCCCTGGCCGTTGGCGACCTGGAGATGGCACGCCGTGAGACGGACCTTGCCTTCAAGCACCGTGAGCCGCTGGTCCTGGTGTATTTGCTGCGGGCGGATCTGGCGGGCGCGGAGAAGGACCTGGAGGGCCGCCGCAAGTGGCTGGAACGTGCTGCCAGGGCCGACAACCGCTCCCTTGAGCCGCTCCTGCGTCTCGGGGCTCTGTACCGTGCCCAGGGCCTCTGGCAGAAGGCCATTGACAACTATGATGCGGCCATCGCGATTGACGCGGGTTGCATGGCCGCGTACGTGGGCGCGGCGGCCGTGCTTACCAATCAGGGCCGCCCCAGGCAAGCCACCACCTACCTGTCCGAGGCGGTGGCCCGCAACCCGCAAGACAACTCGCTGCTTGTGAAGCTCGCCGACGCGTACCGCCAGGCCGACATGCTGCCGGAAGCCGAGGAGACCTATGACCTGGCCGCCCGTACCGCCGAGCCATCCCTCCGTGGCCAGATATTCGACAAGCTGGGGGACCTGTACGTGTCGGTGAGCCGCTTCCAGGAGGCATTCTACTGCTATGCCGAGGCTACGCGCTTGACGGGCGACCGCGATCATCCCGTCGCACAGAAGCGCTATCAGCAGATCATGGCAACCGCCGACCAGGCCGTCAAGACCAGCCTTCAGACCGCATCCGACACGTACACCGCCTATGCCGTGGACCGCACGTTACCCCGGGAAAAGGCCTACGTGGCGTCGGAGCAGGCCGGCGAGGAGATTGGCGAAGCGGTCAAGTTCGCCAAGGCCGTGGTTCCCCCTGAGGTGGCCGCGCAATTGCACCTGCGGCGCCAGCTCTTCTACAACCTGGCACTTGAGGCCGTCGTTAACCTGATGACGTATCTGGACACGAATATGGAGTTGCCGCTCAATCGGTATCAAACCGCCGCCCGCGAGGCCGAGACTGAGTTCGAGCAGTTGCGCAAGCTCAGGGAGTTGTGATGAACTCGCCGACCTCAGCGCTGACCGGCGTCGGGAAGCTTCTCATCGCCGCCGGACTGGTCATCGCGGCGGTGGGGCTGGTTGCATACATCGTGGGCCGCTGCGGCGGCCACTGGCGAGCTCTGCCGGGCGATTTTGTGATGCGTCGCCCGGGCTTCACGGTTTACGTGCCGCTCGGGACGAGCATTCTCTTGAGCGTGCTATTGACCATCGGCTGGTACGTGGTGAGCTTGTTAAGACGGTAGAATCCCGGCCTCAGCGTGGAACAGGATGGGGGTCACAAGCAGAAAATGCGACAGCACGAGTGGACGAAGGGGAAATCCGGTCGCCAGATCCGACAAACGCTGAAGGAGGCGCGCAAAGCCATGGGTTCCGAGCAGGCGGGGCAACTGGAGGAGGGCACGGAAATTGCTGAGGACTCGGCACGTGCCGAGGCGAACGCGGCCAGATCAGGGCGAACGCAGACCACGTCTCGCGTTCTCGAGCGCCTGACCGATGACCGTGACATGGGCGACAGGCTCAGGGCGCTCCACGCAAGACAGCAGCGGCTGCCCCTGGACATGGACGCGATGCAGGAGCAGCGGGGTGCCCGGACACACGCCAAGGAGACCCGCGATGAGCTGGTGGAGCGGCTGCTGGATCCGGTGCTCACTCTCCAGGAGACCGCCGTGTTGCTCGATGTCTGCCCCACTACCGTGCGCAGGTACACAAACAGGGGTGTGCTAAACTGCTTCAGAACACCTGGCAATCAGCGGCGCTTCCGGCTCTCAGACGTGATCGGCTTCATGGAGCGGCGCGATACCCGCTAGCCATTGATGCGTCCGGCCGCGGGGGTGAACGGCCGTGGCCTGGACGCTGCTGATGATCGGATGTCCGTTTCATCTCGCTGAACAACTCCGCAGTGTTGTCTCCTCGGCTCTGCTGCAGTTCGACAGCATTCAAAGCACGCGCAATCACGCCTTCAGCCGGCACGTTGAGGAAGCCGACGTGGTGGTGCTGCACCAGGCCGGCACCCAGGCCCCACTCCCCGAAGCATGCCGCCAGGTCCGGTCCATCACCGACGTACCGATTATTGCACTCGCCGAAAGCTACGACGAAGATACTATGCTCCTAACATTCGAGGCCGGTGCTAACGATTACATATACCCCGTCTATTCCGCCCGTGAACTGCTTGCGCGTATCAGGGCCCGCCTCCGTCGCGCTCATGAATACGCCAGCCGTGGCGTGAACGGTGAGCGTTACGAGCTGGGCAATATCGTCATAGACGCCGCCCGCCACGAGGTCACGGTTGACGGACAGCCTGTCAGACTCACTCCCAAAGAGTTCGACCTGCTCAGAACCCTGGCTGCCCACTCGCAGAAAGCGGTGTCACGCCAGCAGTTGCTCCGCGAGGTCTGGGATTTCCCCGACGGCGAGAGCAGCCGCACCCTCGATGTTCACATCGGGCGGCTGCGCCAGAAGATCGAGCCCAACCCCGCCAACCCCCGCTTCATTCTCACC
This sequence comes from uncultured Armatimonadia bacterium, assembly GCA_964549395.1. Taxonomy (GTDB): domain Bacteria; phylum Armatimonadota; class Zipacnadia; order Zipacnadales; family UBA11051; genus UBA11051. Next base: position 20,631 of record CAZJVY010000019.1, read on the forward strand.
GTTCCGGGCTACGGCTACAAGCTGAGAATCTGAAAGCTACCTTCGGTTGGTACTCACTTGACCGACTGCGTACGGCAGTGACTTCGCGGAGGGCAGGCATCCTTGCCTGCCCGCGCCGACGGCGTTCTCTCGCGTACTTGCGCAAGTCCGTGCCGGGCCGAGCGCGCCCGAGACATGCTCTCCGTTACCGACCTTCTCTCAAGCCGCCCGCAGCAAATCCGTCTACCCAGCAGGTCCTTGCCCTCTTCGGTGGAAATCTCTCAGGAGAAACCTGTTGGGCAGCCAACCTATTGTCAGTAGCTTGCCCTACTTGCTCATGGAATCTAATGCTTCAATAGGGCGCAGGCCCGCCATCAGGAGGCAATGCAATGGCAAAACCCATCGTCGCAGCTCAAATGTACACGGTCCGCGATTTCTGCCAGACAGGCCCGGATGTAATCGAGAGCGTGAAGAAGATTGCCCAAATCGGCTACACGGCCCTCCAATCGTCCGCAATGAAGGGCGTGCCCGAATTGGGCTACGAAAAGTTCCGCAAGGTCTGCGATGGCGAGGGTGTCACCATCTGCGCCACGCACATCTCCTTCGACGACATGCGTGACAACACCGAGCAGGTCATCGAGCAGCACCAGATTATGGGCTGCAAGTATCCGGGCATCGGCGGGGCGCCGGCCGGCACCTACGACAGCGAAGAGAACTGCATCCGTTTCGCCAGGGAGGCTTCCGAGGTGGCTGCCAGACTGGCCGAGGGGGGCCTCACTTTCATCTATCACAACCACAGCACCGAGTTCGCCCGGCCTGAGCCGGACTGCAAGCGCACCATTCTCGAGATATTCTTCCATGAGAGCGACCCGAAGCTGTTCAACTTCGAGCTTGACACCTACTGGGTGGCCCACGGCGGCGGCAGCCCTGTCACTTGGATCGACAAGTGCGCCGGCCGTTGCCCGGTCCTCCACTACAAGGACTTCGCCATCACCAAGCAGCGCGAGCAGTTCTACACGGAGATCGGCGAGGGGAATCTGGACTGGCCGGGTATCAACGCAGCGGCCGAGAGGGCCGGTTGTATCTACGCCGCTGTCGAGCAGGACACATGCCCCGCCGACCCCTTCGACAGCCTTGCCCTGTCCTATAGCAACCTGCGCCAGATGGGCCTGAGCTAGTATCCACTTGAGCAACCAAGCGTAATGACGATTCCGCGGAGGGCAGGCATCCTTGCCTGCCCACGCACATGGAGTTCTTCCGCGGATTTGCGCAAGTGAGTAGTGGACAGGTCAGCGCCGGGGCCACCTGCAAGAGCGACCACCAAGCCGGTTTCAGCCCTGTCGTGACGTAGTGCGTCTGCGGGCCAGCTTCACCAACTCGTCGGCTTCCTCGCGGGACCCGCAACCCGTCGCGATGAAAAGCCCCTCAGGGCGGAGTTCAGCCAGGGCGCGTTCGACCTGGTCGGCGGCGATGCTGATGTGCAGCAGCTTGCCCGCGTTCTGGACTTTCCGTAGAACCTCCGGCCAGTCGAGGGCCGCCGCCTGGCCTGCCCCGGGCACCCATTGAATCCCCTTTATCTCGGGGATTTCCAGCAGCGCGTCGAGGTGCTTGACCGCCTCCGGGCCGTCGAGGTGGTACAGGCAGTTGTCCAGCCAGCGGGCACGCGTCTGCAGTTCCGGGATGACGAACCGCTCGAACATGGCCGGGCCGATCAGACAGCAGAAATCGCACTGGATGGTGGTGGACATTCCGGGCGACCATAGCGGCAGCCAGCCGGTAGAGCCGAACTCCCTGGCGTGCAGCATCTCCCCCAGTTCCCCGTACGCGCGAAACCATATCCCCGTCAGGCAGTCCAGCGCCCCGCTGACCTTCTCCGGGCAGTCAACCAGGTCCATACACAGCCTGTCGTTGCCCCGCAGGCTCGAGAGCTGGTCGGTTGGGTCCAGGACGGTGGGCAGTTCGGTCACCCATTTGTCCCTCCCGGCCTCGAAGAGCGTCTTCACGACATCGGCAAGAGTCTGCCAGGCCGGATTGCCCGTGTCGAAAAGCGGCATGTCCCGGTCGTAGTCGTCGATCACCTGTTCCGTCCAGATGGTGTAGGGCATGTATGTGACGGGCGTGCCGAGCGCCGCCCAGCCGATCAGGAGTGTCTTACACGGGAACGCCTCCGCCGCGTAGTACGTCGCCGAGAAGTTGGCCTCGCACCACTCAACCAGGTACTCGGGGTCGCCGTAGCTGCGGAAGGGGTCGTCAGGAAGCGGCAATTCGCGACGTGGCTTGCCGTTCGGCGCGGTCACGCCCATCGCAATGCGGTCCGTGACCTCTCCGGCCCACCAGGCCACAAAGCGCTGCTTGGCCTCCTCCCAATCGGGCTTGTAGAGCACGATGTCGTTCACCTGTCGGGCCGGCTCAGTCCGGCACGTTGATTGGGTAGCGACCCCACTTCTCCCTGCATTCCTTCATCGCCATCAGGTTCTCGTACTTGGTGCCCACCGCCAGCGAGTGGCTCGCCCCATAGATGAAGCCGCCGCCTGGCGCGCCCCATCTCAGTGCATGTTTCGCGTCGGCGACGATGTCGTCCGGCGTGCCGAGGATCAGGTTCTCGTTCTTCACCCCGCCCCACAGGACGAGCTTGTCGCCGTAGCGTTCCTTCAGCAGCTTCATGTCCATGCCGCCGCTGGCCTGAATCCCCTCATAACCCTCGAAGCCGCCTTCCACCACATACTCCAGCGCCTCCCAGATGCAGCCGCAGGAGTGCAGGATCAGTCGCAGGCCGAGCCGTTTCGCCTCAACCGCGTACACCTTCCACCAGGGCAGGACGTGCTCCCGGATGATCCGAGGGTTGCACAGCAGCCCCGTCGAGCTTCCCAGGTCCCCGCACGGCATGATCGAGTCGAAGCCCTGCTCGGCATACCACGGCAAGGTGGCAATCAGCCGCTTGGCCTGTAGCTCCACGGCCTTGGCGTGCAGTTCCGGGTGTAGGGCCAGGTTCAGATAGCCCTGTTCGTCGGTGGCACCGAGCATCGGGAAGCTGATCGCGCCCACGCAGATGTTGATCCAGTGCGTTGCCTGCATTCTGTCCATGACATGGCGCGCGGCCTCCCAGACTGATTCATCGGGCCTCGGCACGCCCTCATCCTCCACCTTGTCAATCTCGGCTTGCAGCGAGTCAACCGTCGGCAACTCGTATCTGCTCGCGTCAATCCTGTAGGGCATCAGGTCGTGGGTTGTGGCGGAGATGCGGTGGAGGTTGCCGCTGTGGTCGCGGTAGGTCTCGTCATCCACCTGCTCCATGGGGGTAGGCTTGTAGCCTTTGGCGGGCACCATGCCGATGGTGATTATATCGAAGCCCAAAGCCTCGGCCAGGTCGGGAACGTCGCGCTTGTAGTCGGCCACCACCTCATCGCGGCGACCGTCCCACATCGCCCGGGTGTGGCGGAACTTGGCGGCGACCAGCGTCTCCCGCCCCAGCACCATCTCGTAGGCTACGTAGTCTATCGAGTGCTCACCCCAGGGCACCAAATCGGGTTCCTCATGCGCTAGGGTACATGCAACGCGTTCGCGGGGTAGCATGGCTAGCCGTCACTCCGGCTCATGAAATGTGGTGCTCATGATGGCGCGTGGGTATGCTTGCGGGCCTCGTAGCCGGCGTCGTGGAGCCGCCTTAACACCTCTTCTACATGCTCGGGGCCGCGTGTGAGCAGAACCAGCTCTACCTCGGCGCGGCCCACCTGTACCTCACCGGTCAGCCGATTGTGCAGAATCTCGATGATATTGGCTCCGGCGTCGCCAAGTACCCCGGCGAGTCTCGCCAGCGCGCCGGGAATGTCAGGCAGAACCACCAGCAGGCGCACCGACCGCTCGGCCACCGCCAGGCCCCGGTCAATCACCGCACCCATCGTCGTCACGTCCACATTCCCGCCTGAGACGATCAGCACCGTCGGGCCGTGCAGCCGCTCCGCTATCTGCGGCAGTGCGGCCAACCCAACCGCGCCGGCTCCCTCCACTACCAGGTTGTCATCCTCTATGAAATCCAGCATCGCCGAGGCGATTGCCCCCTCCTCGACAACCACAATGTCGTCAAGCAACTCCCGCAGCAAGTGGCACGTCATGTCGTCCGCACTGCCGACTGCGATCCCCTCCGCAATGGTCGGCTTCACCGGCACGGTGCAGAGGTCCCCTGTGGCGAACGAATCAGCCATCGCCGGTGCATTGACCGTCTGCACGCCGATGATCGTCATGCCCTGCTTCCTCGCCCGCAATGCCGATGCGATGCCGGAAGCCAGCCCGCCGCCGCCGACCGGTATCACCACCGACTCCACCTCCGGCAACTGCTCGAGCAGCTCGAGGCCGATGGTGCCCTGCCCCGCGATCACGCGCTCGTCGGCGAAAGGATGTACGAACGCAAGCCCCTGTTCTTCTTGAACGCGCCGCGCCTCCTGGTACGCCTCATCGAAGTTATCGCCGTGCAGGTGTACCTCGCCGCCAAAGTAACGGGTCCGCTCCACCTTGAGGAAGGGCGTGGTCCGGGGCATGTAGATGTGCGCCTGAATGCCGAAAGCGCGGGCGGCCGCTGCAACGCCCTGCGAATGGTTGCCGGCGGATGCGGTTACCACGCCGCTGTCTCGCGCCGTCTCCACCATCTGCGCAATGCAGTTGGCCGCACCCCGGATCTTGAAGGCGCCCGTATACTGCAGATTCTCCAGCTTCAGATACACAGGCATGCCGCAGAGATCGCATGCCCGCTCACAGGGCACAAGCGGCGTCAGCCGCGCTGTGCCGGCGATCCTGCTTCTGGCGGCCTCAATCTCCCCTACTGCTATCATCCGATTCTTCCTCGTGTCGTTCCCCTACGGTGCGGGTGAACACGTATTCGCAATACTCCCCGTCGTCGCAACGCCGACACGGCAAGCTGAACTGATACTCCCCGCCGAACTCCTGGCACCACATCTGGCCCTCAGCGGTGCAGACCCGTTCGCCGATGGCCGCGGCAAGATCGCCCCGGCCGGATTTGCGCATCGCCGCCAGCCAGCAACAGTGATACACGCGCGCCCGCACACCGTCCGGCCCGATGCTGATGTCATATTCATGCCCGTCGGCGTGCAGCTTAAGACCGAAGCAGCGCGCCAGTCCCTCGGCTTCGTTGCCCTCAACTCCCAGCAGTTCTCGCCCTTTCCGCGCCTGGATCTTCGGCATGATCCGCCAGACCTGCTCGTCCAACTCCAGAGCCCTGGCAAACCCGTCTGCCTCCTCGATCTTCACGAACCACAGGCCGTCCACCGCCGCATACGACCGGCGCAGGAAATCGGCAACCACGTCGTCGGCAAAGCCGCATTGGTGCTTATCTTGCATGGATTGGCTCCTGAGACTGCGTCGTCCGCCTTCAGTCGTAGGCCAGCACCTGGTTTCTTGCATCCATGACACGAATCTTCGAATAGTGACACACCCTCGGCGCATTCGGCGTGTCCGGACACGCAGGCACGGCATCCTGTATCACGAACTCGGCCCACCCAGGCACATTCCAGGCCACAAATGCCAGATCGAAAACCTCTATCGGCCGCCTGTCGGACGTGAAGTCGGGCAGCAGGATCGGGCCGGTGTCAACCTGGAAATACTCCGGATCCTGGTGCACGTTCATGGTCTTTATCGGGTACTCGATCACGGCTCGCAGGCCGCGCTCTTCACTCCATATCTCCGTGCGGCCGATGAGGATCCTGTTGGCGAGCGTGGCGGCGACAACGGAGCCATTATCCTCGCAGACCTCGGCATCAACGAACTTCACCGCGAAGTCCGCCCGCTCGAAGCGGTCCGTTATGATGCCGGCATCCATCACGTCCGGATCGTAGGGCAACGGAACGCGATGGATGCGGTAACTGTCCCGCGAGTAGATCATGCAGAAGTCGTAGTTCGGTAGGAAGAAGAGGTCCTTTTCGGCATAGGTCCTCTCGGCCTTGCACGAGGCCACCAGCAGGTACTCCTCCGTCGTGTCACCGGTGGTCAACTCGCAGCGCGCCTCCACCTGAATGCGGGCGTTGTTGGCGCGCTCGAATGTCACGAATGTGACGAAGCTCCGGGCGAAATCGCAGACTTGCATGTGGCAGTCCCCCCTCATGTGGGCATTGATGCATGTGGATGGCGTCTCGAACCCAATTCCGTCGCCCATTTCTCCACCGTCGCCCGCAATACCTTGGTAGCGATTGACGGTATCGGCGGGGGCAAGGCACGTACACTGCAAGGACCTCCATTCCCCTACCAGGCTGGCAATATGCAGGAATGGCAGGCTGCCCAGCGAACAATACAACAAGTGTAGCTTGTCAGCGACGCCGTGCCGGGCACGTCACGACTTGCCGCCGGCGGCCGATCCATTCAGCAACGGGGCGTCCTTCTCCCACTCGGCGGCCTCGGTGGCCGAGATTGGCCGTATTCTGATGGGGTCGTCGAGGCTCGTCAGATCGAGCGCTTGCCGCTCCGTCACAGGCACCATCGCACCGCCGGCAGCACCGGCCAGCGCCTTGCCCCGCAGAACGGTGGCGGTGCCCCTGCCTGAGGCGTCGGCGCTGAGGCTGCACGTGCCCTCCGAGACCGGCAGGGCGATGGTCCCGGTGGTAGCAACAACCTGCACGCCGTGCTCTTCAGTCGGCGCCGCTCTGAACCGGATCCGCCCCGAGTTGAGCTGCAGGTCAATATGGAGGGTGGCGTCTCCGCCGGTCTTGGCTGACGAGGCTATTGCGACCGTGGACTCGGCAAGCACGAGCAGCGTGGCACCGGGCCACTGCACGAGGGCGGTTGATTCAGGGCCGGTGTGAAGCTTGTAACCGGCGGCAAGCTCTTGGGTGATCGTGGCCGGCTCCCATGCGGAGTCCGTGCCGGCGGTCTCGACCTTGCCGCTCAGGGCGCTGACTACGCCCGGCGTTGCCTCGGTTGTAGCATGACGGGAGATGAGAACGATGACGGCAACAATGACGACCACCGCTACCAGCAGCGGCACCATCGGGAACCTGTATTGAGCGGCTGACGCGTCATTTCCGGTCGCCGACATTTGGTTCACAGTCCTGTCATTGTTTGCTTCGCATGGTTAATGCTGTCTTCGGGAGGTCGGTGTGAAAGTGGATCCGGAAGCTTCCAGGCGTAGCAAGCCAAAGCACCCTTCACGCAGATTGCTGTATGCACTCGGACTCGCCGCCATCTTCATCGTATCTTTTCTCTCTTCCACCGGCGGACTCCTGCACCAGTTCGAGTTGCGTAGCATAGACGCCCGCTTCAAGCTGCGCGGAGAGCGGCCGCCATCGGGTGATGTCGCCCTCGTGCTCATTGATGAGACCAGCCTGATGCAACTCGGCCAGTGGCCGTGGTCCCGAGAAGTCCATGCCAGGATGATCCGCGAGCTGAAGAAAGCCGGCGCCAAGGTCATCGTCTTCGATGTGATGTTCGTCGAGAAGGCTTCAGACCCCACGGAGGACACAGAGCTTGCCCAGGCCATCAAGCAAGCCGGAAACGTCATCCTTGCTGCCTTCTCTCCTACCGGCGGCCCGGCTGTTGAGGCAGAGCACACCACGATGTTGGGCAGATTTGCCATGAACCCCCGCGAGGTCGCCAACCGCCAGCGGGCCATAGACGCCCCCGGCCTGCGCGGCCCGGTGGCTTCACTGGCCGACCACGTCAGCGGCATCGGACTGGCGATGTCGGCTCCCGACCCCGATGGCACTATGCGCCGTGGGATTGTGGCTGTCTACAACGAAGCCGACCAGAAGCTGTACCCATCACTGGCCCTGGCCGCGGCCCAAAAAGCCATCGGTGTCCAGGACGGCGATATCAGCGTGGACTTCGCCGACGGAATGAAGCTGAGCGATGCGGCCTTCATTCCCTTCGTCGGACGCGGCCAGGCCATGATCAACTTCTCCGGTGGCAGGGGTGCCCGGCCACATTACTCCTACGTTGACATACTGAACGGCCGCCTGCAGCGCAACGAGTTCGTCAACAAGGTGGTTCTCGTCGGCATCGGCGCTCACGGCCTCTACGACGTGCATCCCAATCCCTTCAGTCCCGATTTTCTCGGCCCGGAGTTCAATGCCGACTTCATCGAGAACATCATGAGCAGCAATTTCCTAAGCTCGGCCTCGTCAGGCACCAACACCTTGCTCCTCATCATCCTCGGGCTGCTGGTCACCTACATATCCGCCACATTGCGCCCGATTACTGCCGCGGGCGTCTCTGCCGTCGCCATTGTCGTCTTCATAGCGGCGGCAATATACGCCTTTATCGGCGCCGGCGTGGTGGTAGCGGTCGTCGCGCCAACCATCGCCGCAATTCTGGCCTATACGCTGATTACGCTGCGCCGGCTGACCTCGGAAGAGCGCAGCCGCGCGCGATTGCGCAAGTATTTTGCCTCCTACGCACCGCCGGAAGTGGTTGACGACCTCGACGCCGGTATCATGGAGGACAAGATGGCCGGCATAGAAGACGAAATTACCGTGCTCTTCTCCGACATCCGCGGCTTTACGTCCATCGGCTCGACGATGGAGGCGCGCCGGCTGGTGCGGATGCTCAACCTCTACTTCACCGCGATGACCGAAGTGGTCTTCGACTTCGGGGGCACTGTTGACAAGTTCATCGGTGACGGCCTGTTGGTCCTCTACAACGCCCTGTCCGAGCAGCCGGATCACGCCAGACGGGCCGTTTTCACTGCCATCGAGATGATTGAGCGGGTGGAACGTCTCAACAAGGAGTGGGCTGACGAGGACTTCCCGGAGATCCGCATCGGCGTCGGGGTACATACGGGCAACGCGGTTGTCGGCAATCTCGGGCCGGAAATCCGCATGGATTACACCGCCATAGGCAGCACCGTGAGTCTCGCCTCCCGCGTTGAGGGTCTGAACAAAGATCTGAAGACCCAGATCCTCATCACCGAGGACACGCTGAAGCAGCTCGAGGGACTGGTGGAGGTCAGACCGATGGGACCGATAGACGTCAGAGGCATACCGGAACCCGTCGAAATCTACGAGGTCCTGGGCTTCAAGGGTCAAACGAATGACAGCGAGACAGCCTCCACGGCGTGAGCGGGCGCACGCGGGAGCTAGGGTGTCCGGGCGCAGCCACGCAATTAGCCTTGAGAAAAACTTGATATTCCGTTGACAGGACATTGAGCCTGGTGGATTATAATTATAGGGGAAGTGTCTGTCGGCCATCGCGGACGCACGTAAGGTGGTGCGTTAGCTAACTGCTTTCCGCCAAAGGTAGGGGTTGAGAATGAGCAAGGTCACGTGTCACCGGTGTAATCACGAGAACGACCCCGGCGCCAGGGTGTGCGCCAAGTGCTATGCCAGGCTCAGTGAAGTAGAACGCGCCAGGGCCACCGTAGGGCTGCGGGCCCGCCTCGCCGGCGTCCCCGTCGGCAAGTTCCTCCCCTTCGGTCTCATCATCATCTTCCTTGCCCTGCTCGCCATACTCTCTCCGCGACAAGAGACCTTCCACAGCCTCTTCGTCCAGTTCGGCCTGCTGGGCCTGGTTGCCCTGGGTGTCACATTCCCGCTCACCAAGGGCCAGTATGACCTCTCCTGCGGCCCCGTCGCCGGCCTCGCCGCCTGCGCAACGCTTCTGGCGACTCATGCGGACCCGGTACTGACCTTGCCGGTCGCACTGACCGCGTCTCTGCTGGGCATCATCGTCGGCGTTGCAGTCGGCTTCATTAACGGGGTGGTGGTGGGCTGGAGCCGCATCCACTCCGCGGTCGCCACCATCATCATGGCCGTGGTCGCCACCGAGCTCACCCACACCATCGCCTTGCGCAGAGACCTGGTCATCGGCGACCGCGCCTTCGAGGCCATCGGCGAGGCGGAGTTCCTGGGCATCCCGGCCGCGCTCCTGCTGCTCGTCGCGGCTGCGCTGGCAGCGGTCCTGGTGTGGCGACGCGAGACCTTCTGGCCAGTGAGCAGAGTCTCGACCGCCAAGTGGACGATGCGCTTGTCGGCGCCGCCCAGCATCATGTGGTCATTTGTCATGTCAGGGCTGCTGGCCGGCCTGGCTGGCGTGTTCATTGCCGCCTGCGCGCTCCCTGTTACTTCTCCGATGGGTCAAGCAACCTGGATACTAGCGCCGCTGACCGCTGCCATCATCGGTGGCGGCGTGGTTGCCGCCGGTATGGGCGGCACCGCTACGGCGCTGCTGGGCGCCGCATCTCTCACTCTTATCGGCTTCTTCCTCAACAAGCTCCACACGCCGGTCGCCGGCCCGGTAGCCGAGGGCTTCATCCTTCTGCTTGCATTGCTGACCGGACGAACCCTCAGCCTCACATGGTACGAAATCCAGGAACTGCGACGCGGCAACCTCCTCGGAATCCCCGGTGCTCAGCGGCTGCCGGATGTGCTGTTCCGCAGCAAGTACTCCCGCGCCATCTGGGCTACGACCACGGTCGTAGTGGGCCTGCTGGTGTATGGTTACGTGGCCTACTTCATGGTGCAGTACGTTCCGGAGGACGCCGCCGCCATCGTCTCTTGCTCGGGTACGGTCCAGGTAGTGGAGGTCCGCGAGGACGCTGAGCCGCTCACTGAGAACGCCAAGCCCGGCATGTTGCTGCAGCGTGGTAACATCGTCAGCACCGGCGCAGGTGCGACATGCCTGCTCAAGATGAGCGACGGCACGCAGATACAGCTCAGCGACGGCACCAGCATGGAGATAACGGAAATCGCTCAGGCTGATAGCGGGGCCCGCAATGTACGCTTGAGAGTCCAGGCAGGACGTCTCTGGGCCAATGTCGCCAAGTTGCTCACCAGGGACTCGGCCTTCGAGGTGGAGACACCGCTGTTGACCGTGGCCGTGCGCGGGACGCTCTTCGAAGTGGAGGTCGCCCAGGACACCGCCAAGGTCGGCGTTCTGGACGGCGCTATCAGCCTCTTCCGCTTCTTCACAGACACCGACAAGTACGGCAACAAGTCACTGCGTGAGGAACATGGCAAGCTGTTGGGCGGTGAGGGACTGATAACCTATGCCGATCTGCCCATGGGCGCGCCTCACCCGCTTCCCGAGTATCAGGAGGACCGGATGAGACGGATGGCGGCAGCCGCCGCCGCCGAGGTTGGCCAGGCCTTTGTCGGAGTGGAGTTCATCAAGGCCGTGGGCGGCGCCGTGCTGTTCATCGTGTTGGTTTACCTGATCTTCACCTACGCAGCAGCGGCGCCCGCAAGGATCATGATGCCTGAGGACGTGGACGAGGCAGCCCGCCGCCTCGAGGCGACGCGCACCCGTACTGCCGACGACTCGCCCCGCTCTGTGGCCATCGCCCAGATGTACCTGCAGACGGGCAACACCCAGGCGGCGAGGGCCGAGCTTGAGAAGCTCGTCGCCGCCGATCCCAACAGCCAGTACGGCCAGTGGGCACAGCGCCAGCTCGCCATGCTCACCGCCAAAGAAGAGGGCGCAAGCGAGAACGACGAGGAATAAAAAGCAGCGCCCGGACTGCGGGGATTACTTCACGAAAGACAGGACCTGCCGCTCTCTGAGGCGGCAGGTCCTTTCATCTCCGGAAAACGCAACACGGACGCCAACGCCGGTCACGACCCGCCCACGCGGCGGGCAGATTATCTGCTGCCGGCGCTGCGGGCGATCTCTATCTCCGCCCCCACCGCGTAATCGTACGCATTGGCCATGATGCGCCCGTCACCGTTGGCATCGGTGAACTCCCGCTCCAGTTCGGCGGCCGACGGGCTGCCCTGGACGTAGATCGTCTTGCCTTCTGCCACTCCGTCCATTCTGCGTACCGCCTTGCCGTCCTCACTGACTATGACCGCATCGCGGTTCCAGATGCGGTAGTCCCTCAGCTTGCCCTCCTCTTCGCGAGCCGTCCATGTGCTCAGAGCCGCCGAGTTATGCAGGCGACTGTCATCGAAGCCGCTGATAAGGGCCTCGAAGAGCATGTTAGTCTGGTCGAGGTGCAGCCGCACCGCTCCGCCGCCGGCCTCCTCTGCTGCAACAATGCGGTAGGTGCTGGAGCGGTTCGCCGTATAGATGCGCGCGAAGCGGCCCTCCAGGCCCGCCGCCTCAAGCCCCTGGACCTCGATGACATTGTTCGGGTAGTCGCAGGCGCTGATTGTGCCGCGCAGGTAGCCGTCGGCACCGCCCGGCACGCTGCCTATCTGCCAGGTCTGCCCGTCGCGCTTCAGGGTGACGCCGATGTTGCGCGGGAGGAACTCGCCCGCTGCAATCGTCGGCACGTTCAGGACGATCTCATCCACCCCCTCGGAGTGCGTTACCGCCAGCGTGAGCGGATCATGGGAGGTCAGCGCAATGTTCTTAACAGCCGGCTGGTCGCCGGGATGCGTGTCCAGCACCGTCAGGAAGCGTGTCGTCATGCCCTCTTCCCCACTCCGGCGCACGAACAGGTAATCTAGCGACCAGTCGGGCGGCCTTGCAGGTGAACGACCGTTGCTCATCACCAACTCCACCGGCCCGTCAACAGGGACCACATTGATGCGCAGCTTTGCGTTATAGTCCAGTCCCATGTTCCACGTGAAACAACTGGGCGTGGACGCGGTAGCCCGGCTCACATCCTTCAGGAATGAGAACGGCCCGGTCTGCTCCCGGCCCCGGCTGTCGGTCCATTTGGCGAACTGCGCCACATCCGGCCCGGCCAGAGTGCCGGTGGGCTGATCCTGCCAGTCCAGCGGCGGCTTCTCAATGGGGCATATCGGGCCATGCCAACTCTGATCGTGCTGGCTGCCACCTGATACGAGGAACAAGTCAACGACATAGTACTCCGTGTCCGACACATCCACCATCGCGCATGTGCGCTCGTAGAGGCTCACTCGCGGCACTCCGCTATTGTACTTCTCGTCGTAAACATATGGGTCGTGGGCGGCCGTCGCCACGTGCAATGGCCCCTCTTCCGCCATTACCACCAACCGCCCCCGTGGGCAGTACATCTTCCCCATCGTCTCGTCAACCACCACCGTATTGTGGATATACGGGTTGGCGTCCCAGCTATCGCGGTACTCCCAGGTGAACGGGTAGCCCATGTCGGGCAGGCAGTCGGTGTTGTGGTTGTACAGCAGAATGCAGAGGCGGTCCTGCTGTATGTGCTGGAAGTGGTTGGAGTAGTTCAGCAGCAGGCAGCGGGCGTCCTCATCCTCACCCGAGCGCAGATAGGCGAATCCGTACCCGTCAAGCACGCGGGACTTCCTTACGATCTCCGCAGCAGGTAGCTTGGCGGCCGCCAGCAGCTCCTCTCCCATGTACCGCTCGAAAGGATTGCCTCGGGGTAGATTCTCACCCTCCCCTACATATACCCGGGCATAGCGAGGATCGCCATACTTCTCATAGCCGAAGTCGTAATGCTCCCGTGGATGCGCATAGTAGGCGAAACTGCTGAAGTGTTTCGGCACCAGCGTCCCCCCGCCGCTGTCGCCGATGGGCGGAAGGAAACGGTTCAGTACCGTCAGGTCGAGGAAGTAGTCGAACATGGCATGCGCCTTCGGGTTGGCCCAGATGTCCGGGTACGCATCCGCCGGGTAGATGTCGGGATGGCGCTTGCGCAACTGCTCGAATAGCTGCGCCGCGCTGATGAAGTCGAACTTGATCTCGTTGTAGCCGGGGCTTTCGAACCCCGCACCATCGCGGAACAGATAGTTGGACATGATGTAGGCCATCTGGCCCTCCCCGTACATCACCCAGTCCACGATGTCTTTGCTGCTCAGCCCGTCGGTGCTCTCGTGATCGTCCATCACCAGCGCCAGCGCCATGCCGGTCTCCTGGTGGAAGCCCTGATTCCCCCGCACCACACACTCCTTCAGGGCGAGCATGCCGATACGCAGGATGCTCTCCTCGATGTACCGGCGCACATCCTGCGGCGTCTCGACCGGTAGCCCCTTCTCCTTCAGCAGCGCCGCCAGCGCCTCATCCTCCCCGATGGCGTCGTAGATGGCATCATAGGTCTTCGCCATCGAGGTCAGCTTGAAGGTCTCCCAGATGTAATCGGTGACCAGGCCCGAGTAGCGATCCCACGGCTTCTTCTGACAGCGATCCGCCTTGTCCGTGGGATTTGGGTACTCATAGGCCACCTTCGACAGCAGCACCGCGCACTTGTGGGCGTATTCTTCATTGCCGGTCAGCAGGTATGCCTGCGACATCCGCTCCATCAACGGCACCACGCAGTGCAGGTACGTGGCGATGGAGTACTCGCGAATCGGGTAGTACTTGGTCCCCTCATACACCATGCCGGTGCCGTCATCGGGATACGAGCCCGATGTCATGTCACCCTTGCCGAAATCGTTGGAGGGATACCACTCTCCGTCAACGGGGTCCTGGATCTTGTAGGGGTGATTGAAGGGGTCGTAGTTCCACGGGTGGTAGAAGGCGCGCCCGTTGCGGACCGCGGTGCCGTGCTTCGGGGAGATGCCGTACTTGTCAAGCTCGTACACCATCGTGACCTTGGTGCTGGGCATCAGCTCCCAGAAGAACTCGTCATCGCGTTGAGCCCAGACATCCACGGAGTACCTGTGGCCGCCCCACCGCCACGGCTTCTCTTCACCGTCACCCGCAACCAGGCTGTCTCGATATGACCGCGCCCAGTCGTACTTCTCCAGGTTCTCCCGCATAACGGCGAGGCGCTCATCGTCATAGTACGTCCGGCATGTCTTGGCTGAAGCCATGCTAATCAGCACTCCTCCAAGGATCAGGCAGACGAGGACTGTCTTCGTGGCCCGTCGGTCCATTCTCATCACTCTCCCGGATGCTCATGTGGGAATCTCCGCAGGCAGAAACAGGGCGCACACCCTCCGCGCCCTGTCACTGTAGATTGTCCATTGACGCGCCGGCTACGGCATCCGGCTGGGGCAGGGATACCAATAGGGGTTGCTGCACTTCTGCTGGAACATCTTGTGGTTACTGCCGTACCACTTGGCGTGCCCATCGCAGAAGGCCGCATTGCCGCCACCGTTGTGCAGAGCAGCCAGGTAGGAGTAGTCCGAGTCTGGCAGGATTAGCTTGCCGCCATAGCTGCAATCGCCGATCATCAGGCACTCGGCGGGTTTTACTATCTCGGATTCTTTAATGCCAGTGTCCCACTTGGTGGGGGGCGTATTCTCCCAGTAGCCGAGGGCGAGGTTGTAACCGATCCCCGTGCCCCCGCCTGCAGCCCACAGGCTGTAGCCCTCATTCTGCGTCCAGGTGGCCCAGTCAAACCGCGATATGTCGTGTGAGGGGCAGATGAAAACCTGCAGGTTCATCACGTAAGGCTTGACTTTCTGGAAGCAGTAGCGCGACGGTGACCCGCTGGTCCAGTATGTAGGATAGACGCCGTCATAGTCGCCGATGTACATCATGAAACCAAGAGCCGTCTGCTTGTGGTTGGACAGGCAGCTCGACTGCCGCGCCTTCTCCCTGGCCCTGGCGAATACCGGAAACAGGATCGCCGCCAGGATGGCGATAATGGCTATCACCACAAGCAATTCGATGAGAGTGAAGCCTTTGCGCATTCCTCATTCCTCCTCAGATTAGGCCACAGATGGTGGCCCTGTAGTTCCACGCACCACAAGGCGCGTCTTGAAGCCTGAACATATCCTCTCGCCCTGCTCGCCTACGGAACCTTCCGCGAGTCGCTCGAGAACCGCCGGAAGCACGGCTGTCACGGCCTCGGCGTAGGGAATGTGAATGGTGGTCAAAGGCGGGGTACAGTACGTGGCGATGGGAAGATCATTGTATCCGACAACAGACATGCCGCCGGGGACACTTACACCCGCTTGTGCGAGGCCATGCAGGGCGCCGATGGCTATGTCATCATTACGTGTGATCAGCGCGGTTGGCGTCGGCCGCAACTCGAGCGCGCGGCTGGCCACCTCCATTCCTGCCGCGAAGTTGTCCACTTCGCTCTTGGCTGTCAGCACCTCCCCCACAACCCCCAACTCGGCCGTTGCGGCCTCAAAGGCCTCCACCATGTCCGGCCAGAGTTTTCGGCCGATCTCCGCGCCAGGCAGATACGCCATTCGCTCATGGCCTAGCCCTGCCAGATGCTCGACACCGAGGCTTATCCCATCCCGATGATCCCAGTAGGCCGCTGATGCCCGCACTGGACAGCGCCGGTCAATGGACCCGATGCCGATGACAACCTGATGGGGAGCCGCTATGGCCTCGACCAGCTCGTCCGCCCGCTCGACGGGATAACGCGCCCAGATAAGCGCATCTACGCGTCGCTCCCTGAGCAGATCCGGCAAGTCCCTCTCATCGCTACCGGGAACCAGCAGCAGATGCAGACCGTACTTCTGCACTATTTCCTGAGTAAGCTGCACCAGGTGCATGAAGAAACTGGTGTACAGCACGCGGCAGGAATGAATGCCCACCGTCTGCGTTCTGCCGCCTACAAGAGCGCGCGCCGCAGCCGAGGGGCGGTACTCCAGTGTCTCAGCCGCCTCAACCACCCGCTGGCGGGTTGCCGCCGCGACGTGACCGGACCCCTTCCCGTTCAGTACTCGGGATACGGTGGTCGGCGAAACGCTGGCCAGCCTGGCTACCTCACGAATGCTGCTCACGCTGTTCCCACTTGAAAACGTTTTCCGAAAACGTTTTCCGTAAGCTATCATAGAATCCTACACGTGTCAACTCCTTTGGGCTGGATATTGCCCTATTCAGGCGTGGTCGAAGGGTGGGAGCCACCGGCAAGGGAGCGCTCAGGGCGAAGGAACTCGAGTTCTGCGGCATCTTCACCGCCCAGCTTCTGCCGAATGAGCGGCTCGAAGTCGCCGTTAATCTCGTACCCGACGGACTGGCGCCCCTCCATAGCTGCAGCCAGGGCCGTGGTCCCGCTTCCCAGGAACGGGTCCAACACGGTCTCGCCCCAGAATGTGTACATCTTGATCAGGCGTTGCGGCAACTCCACCGGGAACATCGCGACATGCTCGTTCTGACGTTGCGGGGCAATGTCATCCCAGACGCCGCGAAACCATTTCGACCGCTGCTCTTTGGTCAGCCGGCTCTTCTCCCTGGCTTCGGCGCTGGCGGGCTGCGGCCATTCACCCCGCTTGCGCAGCAGCAGGATGTATTCGTGCTCGTAGGTCACCTGGCCGTCGCGCGGGTAATAGGTCGAGCCCATCCACTGCCCCCCGCCGGTGGTGTGCGTCGTGGATACCTTCCGCCAGATGATGTTGCCCATGAAATCGAAGCCGATCTCCCGCCCGATTGCGGCCAAATCGGCGGGAATCGGCTGTACGCGGTAGCGGCCGTGTTCGGACGCCCTGAGGTACTGATCGCCGATGTTGACCGCCGCCCTGCAGCCTGGATGAAGCACCCGATGGCATTCTCGCAGTACATTGGTCAGGGAGGCCAGGTATTCCTCATAGGACTGGGTGCGGCCGATCTGCGCGGGGTGTTCGTAATCCTTGATGCACCAGTACGGCGGGGAGGTGACGACGAGATGGATGCTCTCATCCGCCAGCTCGGGCATCTGCTGTGAATCTGCGAAGATAACGCGATGCACGCATGCATCCCTCATCGGTTGGCAGCCGGGCCTTGCTCCGTCTTCCCGGCCATTGCGGGATTGAGGACCCCCAGCACTTTCATGTCCATCTTCGTGCCGATTCTGCGCTCGACCCGCTGCATGATCTTGGTTCTCACGCGTGCGGCCTGCTCCGGGTCGCTGGTGATTTGATCCGTGGCCTCCTGGAAGGCCTCCTGGGTCACCCCTTCTTCCTTCAGAAGCTCCTCCACGTAAGTGACAAGCTCCTCGTTGCCCTGGCCCGCGTTCTGGAAGCCGATGGCGGCAATGACGATTCTCGTGGCAATGCGGACGAAGCGCTCCTCGCCGATCTGCCCGGATGCGTCACTGGGGCTGCGCTCTGCCACCTGCATTTCCGCCGCCACTTCGCCGGAACTGCTTGCGGTCGGCTGTGAGTGCTGTCGGGATTCTCCGCCGGTCTCTGAAGCCGTCGCTCCGGCTGGGCCTCGTTCGACAACCGCCAAGTCCGGCCGCTCAACCGGAGACGGTGGCCGCGTATAGCCGTAAATGAAGGCCCCCACGAAGGTGACGACCGCTACGGCAACGAGTATCAGGCTGCTTTGCTTGTCGCGTTTCACGATTGGCATTCACCCGTCTGCAGACTCTGTCGCTACAAGTATAGAGTTGCCATGCGCGGCGGTCAACTGCGCGGTCAGTCAGAAGGGAGGTTAGGGCCGCATCCAGCGCGAAACTCGCTGCGATGGCCGGGAAAGCACGCTGCACACAAGCCGGGCCGCAATATAGCTTCTTCGCCGCCTCCACGGAGGACACGGTGCGGCTGGGCCGCTGCCTGGGTGAGTTGACCCAGCCGGGCGACTGCCTCGCGCTCATCGGGCCGCTGGGCGCCGGCAAGACCTGCTTCGTGAGCGGATTGGCGGAGGGGATGGGCGTGGAGGGCCGTGTCGCCAGCCCATCGTTCATCGTAATGCGCTGTCACCCGGGGCCAATCTACCTGTACCACGCGGACGCGTATCGCCTCCAGGATCCCGCCGAGCTGGAGGAGGCCGGGCTGTACGAGTGGCTGGCGCATGGCGTGGTGGCGGTCGAATGGGCCGACCTGGTTGCAGGGGTCCTGCCGCCGGATGCTCTGCGGATTCACATGCAGTACGAGGCCGAGGGCCGCCGGATTGTGTTCTCGCCTGTCACTGCTCGCCACGAGGAAATGATGAGGGCGTTGGGCGAATGCGTCTCCTGGGGATAGAGACATCCGACGACTGCAGCAGCGTAGCGGTATCGTGCGACGGGCGGCTGCACGCTGCGGACACCTTCTACAGCCGCTTGGTGCTCTGCAACGAGCTTACCCCGCGCATACTCCATGTCCTCGCAGGCGACCTGCACATTGACGGGATTGCGGTGTCGTCGGGACCGGGCAGTTGGACCGGCCTGCGCATCGGCGTAACCACCGCAAAGGCCCTCGGACACGCCTTGGCCGTGTCGGTGGTGGGGGTGCCGACGCAGCACATTCTCGCAGCCGCCTGCGGTCCGCAGGACAGTGTCGCGGTCATCCAGAAGGCGCGGGTCGGCTACGTGTACGCGGGAATCTACGCGGTGAGACAGGATGGCGTCGACGAACTGGCGCCCGTGCAGCTTCTGGCCCATGCGCAGCTCTACGGGCGCGTCAGCAATGCCACGGCGCTTACCGGCAACGGCCTGCCGGAGGCCCTTGAGACCGATGAGCGCCTCGGCGAACTCAATATGATCTCCGCCCCTGCCGACGTTGTGCGGGCGCAGCTCGCGCTCAAGCTGGCCTCCTGGCCTGCTCAGTACAGCTTCGCGCAGGTGGCGGCCTTGAGGCCTCAGTACATGCTTCCATCACAGGCCGAGCGGATTCACGGCATCAGAATTGACTGACGGGACGGATTGAATCATGGCGCAATCGGAACCGAGAACGGCTCACAATGTGCTGGTGCGGCGTGCAACCGTTGGAGACCTCTGGGACATGATGGCGATAGAGCACCAGTGCTTCACCGCGCCGTGGCATGTGGAGGCCATGCGCATGGACCTGGCCGGCCCCTCGGATGAGAAGATCTACCTGGCCTTGGAGGTTGACGGCACGCTGGCCGGTTACATCGGAGCACACTACTACGTCGGCGAAGCCCACATCACCACGCTTGCGGTGACGCCGCGATACCGGCGCATGGGCCTGGGCGAACTGCTGGTGCTCGTGCTGTTGCAGGCGGTCATCGAGCTTCAGGGCACGTATGCCACCCTCGAGCATCGGGTGAGCAACCGGGCCGCCCAGCAGCTCTACAGGAAGGTCGGCTTCGTGCCGGTGAGGATACGCAAGGGCTACTATCAGGACAACGGCGAGGATGCCGTGGTGGTCGAAATGGACGACCTACAGAACCCGCAACGCAGGCTGGCGATCAAGCAACTGCACCGTGACTGGCAAAGGCGCTACCGCTATGACGTGCAACTCAGCATCTGACCAACTCATCCTCGGCATCGAGACTTCCTGCGACGAAACTGCAGCCGCGGTGGTCCAAGCCGGCCGTCACGTACTGAGCTCTATCATCGCCTCCCAGGAGCAGATCCACTCGCTTTTCGGCGGGGTCGTGCCGGAGATCGCTTCCCGCAAGCACACCGAGCTTCTGGTGGTCGTGGTGCAGAGGGCGCTGAATGATGCCGGTGTCACCTGGGGCGATCTGGGTGGGATCGCCGTCACCAACGGCCCCGGCCTCATCGGGTCGCTGCTGGTGGGTGTAAGCGCCGCAAAGGCCTATCACATCGCCACCGGTCTCCCCCTGGTCGGCGTGAACCACTTGCAGGCTCATGTGGCCGCCAACTTCGCCGATATCTGCCGACAGCCGCTGTCTGAGCAAAGCCTGCCGGCCGTGTGCCTGGTAGCCTCCGGCGGCCACAGTGACATCGTGCTCATTGCGGGCCCAACCGACTACGGGGTATTGGCCGTGACGCGAGACGATGCCGCCGGGGAGGCATTCGACAAGGCCGCCCGGGTCCTACAACTCGGCTATCCGGGCGGGCCGGCCATAGCAGAAGCTGCGCAGACGGGCGATCCGCAGACATTCGACTTCCCCCGGCCGCGCGTGGGCGACACCCTAGACTTCAGCTTCAGCGGCCTGAAGACCGCCCTTGTCAGGCAAGTGGAGGCCCTGCAACGGGACGGAGAGCCGGTCACCGACCCGGCCTCGCAGACAGTGGCGGACCTGGCGGCCGGCTTCCAGGCGGCGGTCGTGGATACGCTCGTGCGCAACACCATGCAGGCCGTCGAGAAACAGGCCGTCAGCCATCTTGCCATTGCCGGCGGTGTCGCGGCAAATCGCCTGCTGCGGGAGAGGCTGGGCGTACAATGCGACAGGGCCGGCGTGCAACTGCACTGTCCCCCCTCGGAACTGTGCACCGACAACGCCGTAATGGTGGCGATTGCAGGACACCACTTGCTGCTCGCTCGCGGGCCGGATGATCTGGACCTCGACGTGTTCTCGGCGATGCCACGCTGAAGCTACCGGAGCTTGTGAATGCTTATCCGCGCAACAATTGTGGAAATGCCTGTGGAAAACCTGCGGAAATGCCCTCTGTACTGTGGAAAAGTCGTATCCTGATGTTGAGAAGTCATATCTCACTGGGGAGCAAATGCACATGGACACCCAAGCCCAAGGGGCGGCTCCGTATGCCCCAAACTTGCCGGACTACCTGACTGCATTGGCGAACAAGCTCTATGCCACCAACAGGCAGCGCAGAACGCGCATCACCAGCGGCGAGCAGTGGCTCGCGCGGCAGGAGCAATTGCGCTGCAGCTTCACCAGCACCCTCGGAGGCTTCCCGGCGCGCACTCCCCTCAACCCGGTCGTCGCCGGCACACTCGACTGCGGCCCTTTCACCATCGAGAGGACCATCATCGAGAGCCGGCCCGGCTTCCTCGTAACCGCAAGCCTGTACGTGCCCAGAAACCTCGACGGTGAAGTGCCTGGCATCCTGGTGCCCTGCGGACATTCTCAGAACGGCCGCATGGCACCGCTGTACCAGGCAGTCGGCATCGCAATGGCCCTCAACGGCTTCGTCTGCCTCATCTATGACCCGGTAAGCCAGGGCGAGCGGGTCCAGTACTACGATGCGAATGTGGGCGAATCGACGGTCGGCGGCTGCTGCATCGAGCATAGTCAGATGGACAACCAGTGCGATCTCATCGGCCACAGCATCGCCAAATACCGCATCTACGACGGCATGCGCTGCCTGGATTACCTGCAGTCACGGCCCGAGGTTGACGCCGATAGGCTGGGATGCACGGGCTGTTCGGGCGGCGGCACTCTCACGACCTACCTGATGGCGCTCGATGACCGCATCAAGGTCGCCGCGCCCGTCTGCTATCTGACGACCCTCCAGGCGCGCCAGGAAAGCGACATGGTCGCCGACGGCGAGCAGAACATCTTCGCCCAGCTCGCCTTCGGGATGGACCATCACGAGATGGCCGCCATGACCGCCCCCCGGGCGCTGCGCATCTGTGCCGCCGAGCAGGACTACTTCCCCCTCCATGGCGCGCAGGAGACCGCCGAGTTCTGCAGGCACATCTACGGCCTCCTGGGCGCAAACGACCGCTTCGATCTTTTCGTCGGCCCTGGCGGCCACGGCTTCAGCGCCCAGATCCGCAACGCCGCGCTGGAGTGGTTCGGGCGCTTCTTTGAGATGCCCATATCCGAGGTGGATCCCGATCCCTACATCCTCCCCGACGAGCAGCTCTACTGCACCCAGACCGGGCAGGTGGCCACATCTACCAACAGCCGCAAGGTCAATGAACTCAACCTGGAGGTATTCGAGAAGCGGATGCCCGATCTGACCGCTGTCCAATCACGCCAGGAGCTACAGAGGGCGGTGGCGGCGGTGCTGGGGATTGTTATGCCGGTGCAGATCGTGGAGCGGAAGCCTCTCGATGCAGCCGCTATGGGCCTGGAGGCGGACGCTGATACCGACTATGAACTGCTCGCAACCGAGCCGGGGCTCTACGCTGGCATGTTCCTGACGAAGGTATCGCAGAAGACCGATGAGGTGCGCCTGCTGGTTGGCGAGAAGCTGGGGACTGCGCGAGACGCTGCCGCCGATGGAGACGTAGCCCTATTGTCTGCGTGCGGCACCGGCATTTTCGATCTGAGCGGGTATGGTAAGGGTACCTACCAGGATGTGCCGGGCAACACCGCCCGCCTGCTGGGCCGGGAGGCGTTCGCGGCCTATTTCGCCAAGATAATGGGCTTCTCGCTGCTCAGGCTCCGAGTGCGCGACATTCTGGGGGCACTGCAACTGCTGAGCGACGAGCATGGCTACAAGCACATCGTGCTGGAGGGGCATGGCAGAGCGGGCATCTGGGCTCTTCACGCGGCGGTGCTGCATCTCGGCCTGCCCGACAGCAGACTTGCCGGCCTCAAGTTGCAGGACACGCTGTGGTCCTACGAACTGCTGTTGAGGGACGCCCAGTACACCATTCCGCACATGGCCGACATCGCAACAGGTGCGCTCTTGCATTACGACCTGCCGCAGCTCTGCGCCGCGCTGGCCCCCATGCCGCTGGAGTTCGCCAATCCTCTTGACAGCCGTGGCAGCACGTATGACATCAGGAGCACGCCCGAGTTCGCGATGATCCTGGACGCCTATGGGGACGCGCCGGGCAATCTCTCTGTCAGTTGATGCCAATAAGGCGGCCGCGCAGTCGTCCCCTCAGCGATCCGATGCGCCCTCCGGCGTGTGACCGACGAACGGTCACTATGCGTCGAGGTCTTCCAGCAGCCCCTCTGGCACCCGCGCCGCATATACGTGCGGCACGCCCGTGCAGTCGGAATTATAGATAACCCAGCGGCAGTCCGGGCTGAAGTATGGATGCGGATGCGTGTATTGAGGCATGCCGAACGAGGCGCGTGACTGGCACAGCACGCGCTTCCTGCCTGTCTTGATCGAGCCGACCACGATTGCCGAGTCGTAGAATGTGTCACTGACGAAGAAGCGGCCGTCGCGCGATGCGTTCGGATGGGAGTAGAGGAAGTCATTGGCCACCGCGCGGGCTTGCTCGTCACCAGCCCGAACGGCCAGCAGATTCCCCTGCTGCTTCATCTGCTCCGCGAGGCTTGGCCCTTTCAGCATCCCCTCCATGCCGGAACGACCGCCATTCACGGTAAGCAGGATCTCTCCGCCGGTGCCGATCCAGCACTGGTGCCCCTGGCAGCGCCAGGTGTGCGGCTGGCCGACGGGCAACTCTCGCCGGTTGCCGCCATTGACGTCAATGATGTAGAGCGTCGCGCCCTCCTCGCCGACTCCCTTGACAAGCCGGCCCTCCGCATCGAATTCGCACCCCCGGTTCTGCTGGATGCAGATGTCCTCTCCCCTGCCCGGCTCAACCTGCGGATGCGCGTTGCAGATGTCGCTGCCCTCGTGGATGACTTCCCACTCGCCCCCGGCCAGGTCGCACTTGACGATGCCGAACAGCTGGCGCTCAAGCTGCGTGGCGAAGACGTACGTATTGCCGTCGGGTGCCAACGAACCGAGGCTGCGCACCTCGGGCAGGCTGTCCGGCCGGTAGGTAACCTGCTCCAGCGTGACGATGTCCGTGCGCACAATCTCGTATTCGCCGGGCATATAGCGCTGCAAAGCCCGCGTGGGAGACGGCCCGTCCGCGTACTCGCGCAAGCAGTAGAAGTGGCGCTGGTCGGTGCTGACGGCCATGCCGGCGATGCCCGGAACCTCGTCGCAGACCAGCGTGACCTGGCGTGTCTGCAGGTCCGCTCGCCAGACCTCGGCCGGATACTGCGGGTATGGACGCAAGCCGGTGATGTACATCAGGTAGTGCGAAGATGCGTCCATGTACGGCGTCTCGCCGTAGATGTCCTCGTGAATTGCCGGTGCGCTGGTCAACTGCACGATTTCGGCACCGGACTCGGGGTCGGTGCCGCGACCAATGGCCTCTCTTGCAGTGATACTGCCGGGTTCGATCATCTGGGGTGCCCTCCGGGCCTACAGTCTGTTTGCGCCATCGCTTAGTGAGGCGGGGGTTGACCGCCACGCACTGCGGGCCAACCCCCGGCTTTCCCACGTAACTGCGGATATCCGACGCTCCGTCTCGCTATTGCGTGACTTGCAGCCCGTACACGCTGCCGTCATCGCAGGTGACGACCACTTCCCTGGTGCTCTTGTTACCGTCCAGTTCGCAGGCCGCCACGTGACGCATCCAGCCGCCGCCCTGGTACCAGCCGATGACCTCGCCCTCCGCATTGAGTATCTTGACCGTACCATCCTCGCACGCGCACAGTATCTCCGGTGCCGCATCGCCCATCACGTCGGCGATGGCGATGTCGCGCGCGACGGCAAGCAGGTTGGTCTGGCGCAGCGGCTTCCCGTCGGCATCGAAGGTGTAGAGGATGTAGTTCTTTGAGGCCACCAGAGTCTCCAGCTTCCCGTCTCCATCCAGGTCGCCGATGGCCACAGAGGCGATGTCCATGCCGGTATTGTAGGTAGGCATGTTGCGGCCCTTCCACTCCTGGAACCAGATGATGCCGGCGCGGTCACCCACGACGATCTCTCCCTTGCCGTTGCCGTCCAGATCCGCGCAGCCGAGCGCCGTCGGCCCGGCGTGACCGCTGCCGCCACCGGAGCCGATCACCTTGCCGTCGGGCGAGTACACAACCGCGCTGGTGTAGCTGTTGCCCATGATGACCTCTTTGCGGCCATCGCCATCCAGGTCGAAGGCGTCCCCGCACGTAGGCGTATGTGCCCAGCAGACCTCGTCCCATATCAGCTCGCCCTGATGGTCGTACACGTACGTGCGCCAGTTCGCCGACCCGATGATGATCTCGGCATTACCGTCATTCTGGATATCGGCGTTGTAAGCGACCGTCAGGCGGCTGACGAACGGCTTCACGCCCCGATAGCCGGGCCGCGCGTAGGTCCTCGGCGGCGGCTGGACCTTGAAGTTCTCCGTGCCGTCGGCCTTCACCGAGTACATGTACGTGTCATCGCAGGCGGCAACGATCTGGTAGTCGCCCTTGCCGGTGCTGTTAACCGCGGTCAGGTCGTTTATCACGTTCGGAACCGGATACTGCCACAGTCCCGAGCCGTCGGCGGCAATCGCGTGGATCGCCTTGTCGGTGCCGGCGGTGAACGCCTCATCACGCCCGTCACCATTGATGTCGGCGACCGCCATGGCGTTGAGGTGGAAGCCGCTGGCCATCAGCTTCGACTTATCTGCTGTGCCGTTAATCTGGACCGAGTCAATGTACACATTGTGCTCCTTGGTGTAGGGCACCGCCTCAATCCGCACATACCGGCACGTCGCCGGCGCCTGCGACATTACACTGTAGGGCATCACATTATCCTCCAACTCCTTCGAGTTGGTGAACTCGCCCAACAGACGCTTGTCCTTGGCGAAGTTGTCATCGCTCACCCAGACCGTAAGCTTGCTGATGCCACAGCCACTGTTGAAGGTCTTGAGCTGACGCGAATTGACGATGGCCTGCGAGACCCTTGCCGGCTCGGGTAGCTCGATATCCAGCACTACGGTCTCGCCGTCGTGGAACATGACGTTGCCACCATCGTGCAGCAGGTCCTCCGGCTTCCCGACGCCGTAGCCTGCTTCGGCGGGTGTCATCGGCGTGCGGTCTGCCCGGCACTTCACGCCCAACAAGGCCGCGAAGTTGGCATAGACGCGGAAATCCTTGTACTCCCACAGCTTCGCCAGCTTCTCACCACTGCCCGGTTGACGTATGTCCTTGCCGGCCACCGCCGCTGACGCACATTCTGCCAATGCGGCCTTGAGTTGTTCGTCAAGTTGTCTCATTTCCAGGCGGCCAAACGCCGGCAGCTTGAGCTCATGGCTCCCAGCTTCCAGCGT
This sequence comes from uncultured Armatimonadia bacterium, assembly GCA_964549395.1. Taxonomy (GTDB): domain Bacteria; phylum Armatimonadota; class Zipacnadia; order Zipacnadales; family UBA11051; genus UBA11051. Next base: position 46,913 of record CAZJVY010000019.1, read on the forward strand.
CACCGTCGTCTCGCCGTCAGCAGTGGCGTGAGTCACCTCCACCGTTTCGGCGCACTCCAGCTTGCAGTCTCCGGTCCCCAGGTTGATGTCAACATTGACAGGCAGGTTGGACCTGACCAGCGGACCGCGCACGCGAATCGTCGTTGCTGCCGCCGCCGTCAGGGACGTGGAAGTCAGATAGAACGCCCGCGCCTCGATGGCTGTACCTGGAATGACGGTCGAGCGGTTGACGCCGGCCGCAATCGGCTGCCCGTCGTCGCTGATCATGTAAGTCGTCGTGTCACCGACCCGATAGCAGTCAGCGTGCTTGTCGTCGCCTTCCAGACCTGTCGTATAGACCAGGTTGGCGAACTGGTAGCTGTCGCCCACCTCCATGTCAGCCTTGGTCGCCTCCACCAGCGCGCGCGCCTCGGTCAGGGGGAACGGCGGCGAGTTCAGCGAAGTGCCGGCCGACTCCTTCTCGCACAACGCAGCATCTGAGGCGATAACAAGGTTGAACCGGCCCGGATCCTTTACCGATGTCCAGCGCTTACCCTCCAGCTTGGCGCTACCGAGGGTGCGCCAGATGCACTGGAAGCTGTACTGAGCCGGATCAATGCACTGCATGTCATCAACCACCAGGAAAAACCTGCCCTTGGGCCACACTATCGTCCGGTCCCAGCATACGCCGTTATACTTGTCCAGACGCGACTCGAATATCCCCACATCATCGAAGTCCGCCTCCGCCGTCACCTGCGCAAGCTCCGGCGTCCTGCCCGCCCAGCCGTCCTTCAGAATCGTCACCGTGTTGTGTTCGCTCAGTGCCGGGATCATGTACCCGTCGTCGTACAGGCGCACCTGGCCCTTGTCGAAATAGCGGACAATGCAGTTGGCGTCGGCATGGGAATGGAACCCATAGCAGAATCCGCTGACGCACATGTACTGGTCCTGCTGCTCGAAGCCGTTGCGGAACGACACCTTGTCGTAGCAGTCGCCGATGGGGAACTCGCGCGCGCCGCTGCGGTTGTAGATCCACTCCGCCAGCGGAGCCTTATTCACGCCCAGCAGGTCATCGGGCCTTTGTCGCGGCAGAACCTCCTCCGGCACCCAGTAAGCCCCGCTCCTACCGACATACCGGTCCCACCACCACAGGTAGCGCCCATCCTTGTACTTCCAGGCGGCCAGCAGGTAGCCATTCACTACGTATGGGCCGCCCAGCCCGCTGGCGTCGCCAAACCCGGATACCCTACCGGCGTTGTCGGTGATCAGCATGTCGTAGTCCGCCATCTTCCGCAGGCAGTCCAACTCGAAGTACCGTGAATCAGGCCGCGCCAAAGCCCAGTCGTAGTTCCCCGTGAGCGTGATGTTGCCGTAGCCCGGACAGTCCTCGTTGACCTTCCAGTTGACCATGTTCGGCTCGTAGTAGATATCCATGTTCTCCAGCAGCTTCTTGCCGATCTCCAGGTCCGGGTAATAGCGGGAGAAGTACATGCCGGCATAGGAAGCGCCGGTGGCGTTCCAGTTGTTGCCATGCGGCTGTACTGACGGCTTCTCGGTCGAACTGGCATAGGGCATCAGGCTGGCGAACCGCAGGAACAGGTTGGTCAGCTCCAGGCGCTCCTCCGGCGTGAACGCCGGTCCCGCGTCAATGCGCTCGAACTGCTTGAATATCTGGCGGCAACTGCGCACATCGGAGGCGTCACCCTCCTCCTCGTGAAGCTGGATCAGCTTCCTCATCCCTGCCAGGAATATCTTCCCCCATTGCGGGTCTCCGGTTGTGAAGTAGCTGTGGGCGTAGGAGGCGGCCAGGCCGTCCATGCTGCGCGAGGAGGTCTCCCCATTGATCCTGCTCAGGTAAGACGCTACGTTGTCTTCGGTGAGCGGCGCGGGCGCCGGGCTGACCGCGATGATCGGCCCGACTGCACCCGTCTTGCTCTCCCCAAGCATCTCGATGAAGCGGTCAATGCCCGCCTCGCAGCCGCCCGGGGTTACGCTACCGATGTAAACCACATTCTTACCGGTCAGCCAGGGATTGTGCACCGTCCGGATGACGTAGGCGTTTTCGCCCTGCGGCCACGACCAGTCGCAACTCACCAACATGCGGTCATAGAGCTGCTCCACGGTCGGGTTGTTCGCAAACACGCCCACCGCGATGACGTTCGTGCTCTGGACCGCCTCTTCAGTCGCTTTGCCTGCCTGAACAACCGGCGGGGCAGCCCCACAGGCGCTCTTGATGGCGTTCGCCAGCTTGGCTCCCAACGGGCCGTATTCGGACCCGTCCGGAATGACTATCAGGCAAGCCGCCTTGCCGTCAGCGACCAGCGCGGTGTCCAGAGACATCTCCCGCAACTGGGTAATCTGAGGCACCTCAGCGGCCAGTGCCGCCGTCCCCATGGTTATCAGCAATATTGACCACGCTATCCGTCGCATCGCGATTCCCCCTTCTCAGGTTAGTTCGCACTCCGGCTTCGTGTCTGTGACCGTGTTTTATCTGCCAGGTCGCATCCGTAACTGGCTCTCTAGTTTTATGACCTTCTCCACGGCGACGCTGACTTCCTTCACGCGATTTGCGATGATGACGCCTTGCGTGAGCAAGGCCGGCGGCATCATACCCCATCCCACGGCTGCCCTCCTATTCCGTCCCAAGTGCAGGACTCGCAGAACCGGCGGCGAAATGCACGCCGCGACGCGCAGTGACACCGGGGCACACGGAGGAGCATCAGAAGCCATGAGCGGAGAAGTCAAGCTGGCCATTGTCGGCTGTGGAGGCATCGCTAGAGCGCATTTGACCGGCTACGAAAACCTCATCAAGGCCGGCTACAGCAAGTTCGCGATAGCCGCAGTCTGCGATCCCAATGAGAAGAACACTCGCTCGTTTGTCGAGCGCCTCGAGGACTCGGCAGGCATGAGCCCGGCTGCATACGCCACCGTCGAGGATATGCTGAAGGCCGAGAAGATTGACGCCGCCGACATCTGCACGCCCCACGCATTCCACCACACCGCCGCCATCCCGTGCCTGCGCAAGGGCATAGACGTGATGGTTGAGAAACCGGTCGGCATCACCGTGAAGGCGACCAGGAAGATGATGCAGGCTGCGGAGAAGACCGGGGCGATGATAGCTGCCGCCGAGCAGGTGCGCCGCTGCATCGGCAGCCGCGCCACAGAATGGGCCATCAACGAGAAGAAGATGATCGGCCGGCCGCGCTTCTTCACTGCCGAGGTCCTCAATGTCATGCCCTTCGACTGGAAAGCCTATGCCTTCTCCTGGCGGGGTGCGCGGCTGCTGACAGGCGGCGGCATGATCATAGACGCCGGCGTGCACTTCACCGACATGATGCTGCATGTGTTCGGGCCGGTGGAGGAAGTCTTCTGCCGCATGACCAGCGAGCACAACGCCACAGTCAACGCCCCCGGCATCGGCAGGACGCCGGTGGATGTCGAGGATTCGTGGATGGCGACTCTGCAGTTCGAAAGCGGCCTCTTCGGTCACTGGAGCTGGTCGTGCACCGCATACGGCGATGAAGTACAAACCGGCGTTTACTACGGGGACAAGGGCTCATTCAAAGACCGCCAGAAGTGGATGCACGCCTTCCAGTTCGGTGCCGATCTGAAGCTCAAGAACGGCACGGAGACGCCCTACGAAGAGATCGAGAAGGCCTACCTCGAGCAGCTCAGCCCGCGCAAGCAGGATCAGCTCTTCCCGTACGGCCTGACCGACGGCATATCGAACGAGTGCTGGGACTTCATCGAGGCCGTGGACAGGGGCCGCGAGCCGGAGGTTGATGTCCACAAGGCATTGAAGGCCAAGAGCATCGCCTATGCGCTGTACGAGTCGGCGATTACCGGCGAACCGGTGAGGCCCGCAGACATCGAGTCGGGCAAGCTTCGCCAATTCCAGAAGCCGATTGACCAATACTGGAAGATATGACCCCACTGGTACGCACTTGAACAACCACGCCGAATACTGATTTCGCGGAGGGCGGGCATCCTTGCCTGTCCTTCGCGACGCAGTTTTCTCGCGGCCTCGCGCCGGTGAGTACGGGCCAAAGCGCGGTGACGGCCGCTACCTGATAACCCGACATTGCTCAACGGACGTCGCGAAACGCAGTTGCCCGCTTGCCGTCGGCAGCGTCCAGACGACTTGTCCTTCGGCCTCATGTGAACCGATCTCCGGAACCTCCGCCAACTCCTCCGCCGGCGCCAGGGGGATGATCGCGACCGTGATCATCGCCGGCAAGTTGACTGCGCCGACGTAGGTCACCGCCGGCGCCGGCATCAGCCGTCCTGTCCAGCGGCCCGTCCAGCCGCGCCCGTGGCTCCTCATGGGCGGCCCGAACCCCCAGTCGGTCTTCGGCTTGCCATCGCGCCAGTACGTGGTATGCGGCGTCTCGTCGCCGATGGTCAGCTGCGGCTGCAGCGACCCGCCCAGCGGCTTCAGCACCAGTCGCGCGCCATTCGGGGCCTTGGCTATCGTCACATCGCCCTGGAACTCGATCTCGGTATCCTTCTCGAACTGGAAGTTCTGCTCGACCTGCGCCGTGTCTTGCTCCCCCGTGATGATATCCTGCAGCAGCCAGTATGACTTGCCCGCGAACAGCACGCGCCGCTCCCAGTTCACGGTCTTGACCGGCGCAAACGAATAGCTGCCTGCGAACAGCGTCCAGTTGTCGCCATGCTCCCAGGTGTTGTCCAGCGGCTCCTTGGTCTCGTAGGGGCTGTTGACGAATTCGTCCACGCCGTCCACCGTGATGGTGTTGTGCAGGAAGCCGGCTTGCTGACGCGACAGGAACGCTTCCGGCGTGTTGTCGTGGTACTTGGTGGCCGTGGGATCAATGATGAAGTCAGCGCCGTAAGCTGTCACAGCGAGACTGAGCCTATCGCCGTGCTGGTGACTGGTGCCCCACGGCCCGCCGTCAATCATCATAAACCGCGCGTTCGGCGTCCAGTCGCTGCGCATCGAGTAGTAACCGCACCACTGCTGCTCTCCCGGCGCAGGCCATACTGTGAACGGTGGCAGCGGGCCCTCTCCGCCCTCGACCATTGTCCGCACCCACGGCAGGTCCAGAACGTCGAGCAGCGGCTTGTAGATTCCGCTGGCGAAGTGACTTGCGTAGTTGTCGCCGAACGACGGCACACGTCCGGTCGGCGCGCCCAGTGCAACCCAACTGCACATCATCGCCGCCAGCTTGGGCTTGGCCGTCTGGAACGCAGCCTGATCCCGCATTGCGTACGCCATTCGCTGTGTCATGCTCGCCACCATAGTCGAGTATGCGGTGGTCAGCTCGATACACATTCCGTCGGGATAGAACGCCTCGTCAATGTACTGATTGAGCAACTGCGCGTCATACGCCATCCACTCATCCGCGGCCTTGAAGTCAGCCAGTATCGGGCTAACATAAAGCACGGTCTCCATCCAACTGCAGCCGCCGTTGTGTCGCCCGTCAACCATCTTCTGGATGTACCTTTGCAGCCACAGCGTTTCCTCGTGCATCCGCTGCAGGATTCGCAGCAACTCCTCGTCAATCACTTCAGGATGGCTGCGGATGAGAGCGACGGTGTTGGCCATCTGCATCAGCCGCATGTCAATCATGCACCAATGCCACGGCAAAGCGGCCTGAAACTCGCCGCGCCAACCCTCCGTGCCTTTGCCGACGAACTCCTCTATCGGATAGGCGTTCATGTACCCCAGCATGTGGTCAACCAGAAAGCGCAGGTACTTGGGGTCCTGGGTGTGATGAAACGCATACCACAGCGGGCTGAATATCGGGAACCGCGTCAGGCAGGTCAGCGGCGCATTCTGCCAGTCAATGCCGCTTTCGGGCACCTCGTAAACCGAATAGCCGTCCCACAAGTGTCCGGCCAGCAGGCTATCGGCACGAGACGTGTTGTACCGAGGATCGCGGGCGACCGCCGACCAATCCGTGAGCATCGTCGAAGAGATGTCCCTGGCGCGGAAGTAGGCGATATATGCCTTACCCGCCGCCTCGACATCGCCCTTGTCAAGTGCCGCCTTGACCGCAGCCAGCTTGGGGCTCTCGAGCTTCAATTGGCGCAGGAACGCCTCGCGGTCGGGGAAGATGAAGTCCTCGGCCTTCACGTCCCCGCACGATCTCGGGGTGGCTGCAAGCAGCAGAATCAGGGCGGCGCATGCGACGAAAGGCACGGTGCTCATGTAATCACCCATCGCGGGCTCCTCCTGTACGGACGACCGAAGGCGGTAGACCGGCCGCATCTGGCCGGTTGGCGCCTGGTTCGTCTCCCTGGTCATTGTTCGGCCCGCACACGCCGCGTACCTGCGCGCACAGCGGCGTGCAGGTTGACATCGCTGCAGGAGTTGCTTAATATTAGGCATTACACTGCTTCCGGCACCCCGGCCGGAAGATATTGTGTCCTGTCGCCACTCTGGGGTATCAAGCCCCACAGAGAGCACTGCTGGTC
>CAZJVY010000020.1:0-53007 GCA_964549395.1 uncultured Armatimonadia bacterium
GGACAATGAGCAGGGGACCGCAGCGGCGCTGTCAAGCGGGGAGTGGCAGGTGGATGCTCCGGACCTGCTGCCGGAGGCCGTCCTGTGCCTGGGTGTCGCGCAGGATAATCGCCCTCAAGGAGTACGCGCTTCGTTTGCCCCCGACACCCGGCGCATCTGCCTGTACCTCAGCATGGACTTCGGTTCCCGGGAGCGGCAGGTGCGGATCAAGTGGTCGCACGGGCCGAAGACACTTTCGGGCCGCATCATCCGCGCAAAAGGCAAGCGGCAGGTCCTCAACAGCCTGAGTTGCGGCCAGCACGGCAGCTTCCCTCCGGGGGATTACCAGGTCAGCGTGACCATTGATGAGCAGCCTGGTGCCACACTCAAATTCACCGTGAAGTAGAGGCAACTCCGTCAGAGAAAACATATCCAATAGGGAGGAAATCGCAGGAGAAGGGCGAATAGGGCAGACAGGACGCACACTAACAGGATTCGGCAGTGATTGAGGAGGCGAACGAGATGCAAGAAAGGCGAACCGGCTTCACGCTCATCGAGCTTCTAGTCGTTATTGCCATAATCGCGATTCTGGCGGCGATTCTGTTTCCCGTATTCGCCAGGGCGCGAGAGAAGGCACGGCAGTCAAGCTGCCAGAGCAACCTCAAGCAGATTGGGCTGGCATTTCACATGTACGCGCAGGATAACGACGAGACCATGCCGATGGTGTGGACATACAACGCCAGCGCCAGTCAGATTTACTTCAATTACCAGCTTTATCCCTACATCATGAACTGGCAGGTGTGGATCTGCCCCAGCAGAACCGAGACTAGTTGGCCCTACGGCTTGCCCTGCGGCTACTGGATACAGACGCGCCATAACAGCCCAGGGGGCCTCGATCAGCCCACCGTTTGCCCGCCGGGGATAATCGCGAAAATGGCAGACTTCAGGCGTCCGGCTGAAACGCCGTTGCTGTCGGAGGGGTCCAACACCTCCAGAGTGTCGTGGCCGGGCCAGCATAACAACTACCCCGACGGCAACGCCGTATATCCGCACAACAACTCGCGCAACATTCTCTTGGTTGACGGCCATGTGAAGGCCTACGCGAGGAATGCAGAGGGGACGCTCTACGGCTGGAACACGCAGCCCAGGAACATGAACTAGGCTTGACGCCGGCTCTTGCAGGCGCGTGGTGAGCATCTGTCTCGCCGTGGCTGCCGCGAATCGAGGGTAGCCAGAGGCGCGAGTAAGCGTACGCCCGGTTGTTGTGATATGACGGCCGGGCGTTTTGCCGTTGCCCGCGCCGACCTGCGCACATGTGTCCTGACGACATTGCCTCGGCTCTTGCTTCCGCGCCTACATGCTGGTAGAATCGTACTGCGAAGCTGGCGCTCGGCTCCTGCGCCAGCGTCGGTGTTTGTTAGCTGTTCTACGATCTTCGCATCCACCTTCTGGAGTGATGCAGATGGCGTTCCGTCCCATGATAGGGCTGGAGGTTCACGCGCAGCTTCTGACCGAGTCGAAGATGTTCTGTGGGTGTGCGGTGAAGTTCGGCTCTGATCCCAACAGCAACTGCTGCCCGGTGTGCACGGGGATGCCCGGCTCGCTGCCGGTGCCGAACAAAAGGGCGGTCGAGTTCGTCATCAGAACCGGCCTGGCGTTAGGCTGCACGGTCAGCGACTATTGCCGTTTCTATCGGAAGAACTATTTCTACCCGGATCTGGCGAAGAACTTCCAGATTAGCCAGTACGACGAACCGCTGACCTACAACGGGCGCATCGAGTTGAGCGTCAATGGTGAGCCGTTTGCCATCCGGGTGAGAAGGGCGCATCTTGAGGAGGACACGGGCAAGAACATCCATCTGGCCGACGGCCGCAGCCTGGTGGAGTACAACCGCTCCGGCGTGCCGCTGATGGAGGTTGTGACCGAGCCGGATTTCACATCGGCCGACCAGGTGCGTGAGTATCTTCTGCAATTGCGTCGGCTGCTCCGCTATCTGGGTGTTTCGACAGCCAACATGGAAGAGGGCGCGATGCGTTGCGAGCCGACGGTGAACCTGGTGGATGCGGAAACGGGGCAGGCCACGCCGAAAGTCGAGATCAAGAACCTGGCCTCCTTCAAGGCGGTTCACGACGCGGTCAGCTATGAGATAGAGCGGCAATACTGGTGCCTTGAGCATGGGGCCGAAATGCAGCAGGAGACGCGGCGCTGGAACGAAACTGAAGCCAAGACGACCGTGATGCGCACCAAGGAATCGGCGGATGACTACATGTACTTCCCGGAGCCGGACCTGGTGCCTTTGATACCGGACGCGGCATGGGTGCAGGAGATTGCGGTCGGTTTGCCGGAGCTGCCACTGGCGCGCGAAGCCAGGTTCGTGGAAGAGCTGGGGCTGCCCGAGTACGACGCCGAGGTGCTTACCGAAGACAGGGAGATGGCCGACTACTTCGAGGCAGTGACGGTGGCCTGCGGTGATGCCAAGAGCGCCAGCAACTGGGTGATGGGCGATTTCACACACATGCTTCACGAGAGCGGCCTGACCCCTGAGACGTGCAAACTGAAGCCGGAGAACCTGGGAAAGCTGATACGGCTTGTGAACGACAACACCATCAGCAACAAGATCGCCAAGGACGTCTTCCCGTCACTGTTCGAGAAAGGCAGCGACCCGCAACGGCTGATTGAGGAGCGGGGTCTGGCCCAGATCAGTGACGAAGACGAACTGGCGAGGATTGTGGATGCGGGGATTGAGGCGAATTCGAAGGCTGTCGCGGATTTTGGGGACGGCAAAGAGAAGGCGCTGGGCGCGATTGTCGGGTACGTAATGAAAGAGACGCGCGGCCAGGCCAACCCCCAGCTTGTCAACCGGATACTCAGAGAGAAGCTCAGCCGGTAACCTATTTCTCACCCGTGCACTTTGTCCGCCCGAGGAGCCAACCTGCACACGTCAGGCCGCGTAGGCCTGGAGGAGCGAGTATGAGGAAAGACCTGCAGCTCAAGATCGCTATCGGACTATCAGCCATGGCCGTGGTGTTCGTAGTCGAGTACGCATACTTCATGGGGGGCGGTCCCGTTAATAAGGCCGCCGATTACATGTCGCCCCCCGGAAGCGAAGTCGGACCAGGGCCGGAGGCACCTGTGCCGTCAGGACCGGAAGCCATGGCACAGCCACGCAGGGCCGATGCCCGGAGAACGAGCGACTTCACGCCGACAGGCATGGATCATCCACTGGCCGGAGCGGATTTCATCTATTTCCCGGTCGGCTCGCCTGCAAGCCATGCGGCAGACCAGCGGATCGAGGAACTGCGTGCCCGCTATCGCAGGTTCCGTATCGCCCGGGTAGGTCCGCATATCCCGGACGCGGTGGGAATGAAGCTACGCTTTGCGAGGGCCTATGGGTTCGAGATTGAGTCCTGGGATGCCGGAGACCGTCAGTTGCTGGTTGACAGTCCGGCACTGTTCGGCCCCCGGCGAGCATGGGTGGGAGCAGAAGAGGTGGAGACGGCCTCATTGAGGGGACCGCACCTGAGCAGAGGCATGCGGCCGTATGTGCGCATGGTGTCCGACATGAACAGGCCATCCATAGGTGGACTGGAGGGCAAAGCCTCGCGGGCGTCCGGGGCAGGACTTGCGCGACCGGAGATGAAGTGGGACGCGGTCCGCATCCGCGCAGAGCTGCCTGACGCCGATTTCCTGTACGTGCAGACCACCTGCCCGTCCTGTCGTCCGGCCAATGAGCGCGTCAAGCAGTTGGAGGCCGAGAACCCCAACCTGAAATTCGTGTGGGTGCATCCGAGGGAAGTTGATACGGCTGCGCTGATGGACATAATGGCCGGGTCATACGACCTGGACGACGAGACAAGGCGCACGACGATGCCCGTACTGTACGGGCCTGGGAAGGTGTGGGTGGGCGTCAAGCCGGTTGCGGATGCGACATTGGACGGCAATGCCCTGACGGGGCCTCGCCCATACGAGCGGATGGGATCATCGTGGGAATGGCTGGAGCGGGACCAGAGCAGCTCCGTGGCACGCTTCAAGAGCTTCCAGTGGTACATGGTGGGACTGGCCGGTTTGATTGACGGCATCAATCCCTGTGCCATCTCCGCCATCATATTCCTGCTGTCATACCTGACGCTGAGTGGCATGGGCCGCAGCAGTCTGAAGGTCGGGTTGCTTTTCGCTGCGGGCTGCTTCGTGGCCTACCTACTGATTGGGCTGGGTCTCTGGCGGCTATCCAGCATGGCTCTGGGTGCTGTCTGGGGACGGCGCATTCTTTACCCGGCCATCGCCTTTCTCACCCTATCGGTCGCCATACTTGCTCTGACGGAGATGGTGGAGCTAATCCGCAAAGGCGAGGCCAAGACGCTGCTGAAGCTGCCGAATAGCTGGCTGCTGCGGGTCCACGAGATTATCCGGCGGACGGCGAAAGCCAAGCACGCGATGCTGCTGGCCGCGCCGATGGGCATAGTCGTGACCCTCATCGAGTTCGGCTGTACGGGGCAGGTGTATCTGCCGACCATGACGTACGTAGCCAGTCTGCCGGGCCAGGGCTTCATCGTGCTGCCGATGCTGCTGTTGTACAACGTCGCCTTCATCCTTCCATTGATGGCGGTGATAATTGTGCATAGCGTCACGGCGGGCCGATTGCAGAAGCCGAGGACTCCGATCCCCATGAAATACGTGCGGTTGGCTGAGGGACTGCTGCTGGGAGCGATCGGCGCGTTCATGCTGTGGGCCACGTTCTACGCGTGGGTGGCTTGATCGAACAGTTGCCCTGTCCGTGGCCGGTGCGAAGCTACTGGGCTACCACCGTGCCGGGAGTAGCTGCATGAAGATTCTGCTGGTGTGTCCCCACCGCAACACGATAGAGCTATGGGCGCCACTGTTCCAGCAGTTGGCGGCCTTACCGGACACAGACGTCCGCGTGTTGACCTCGCACATGACGCCACAGCGGCGGCAGCACCTCGCCGCAAGCGGGTACTACTCTGGCGACTACCAGCTCACTGAGATCGGCGCGATCTTCCAGAAGCTCTCGGAGAAAGAGCACACGGCTCCCCTGACCTTCTCGCCGGCCATAAATGCGGTTGTGCGGCAAGCCGGGGCCCACATCGTCTATGTGGTGGGTGAGCCGGGCTATATCAGCTCGTGGCAGACGATGCGGGCCTGCCGCAAGCATACGCCCGATGCGAGAGTATGCATGCGCCAGGCTCAGAACATCTGCAGGCGCTGGCCACCACCATTCCATTCCATCGAGCAGTACAACTACCGGCACCTGGCCTGCGTCTTCGCCAACGGCCCCCAGCAGGTTGATGTGCTCAGATGCAAGGGTTACCGCGGGCGTACCGAGATGATACCGCTGGGCGTTGACACCGGCGTCTTCCACAAGCGCGACGCCGCCGGGCTACGGAGCGAACTGGGCCTCGAAGGCCGCTTCATCGTCGGCTATGTAGGGAAGCTCACCATCGCCAAGGGCATCCCGGACCTGCTCGGCGCGTTTGAGCTCATGCCGGATAGGGCACACCTGTTGCTAATCGGCAGCGGGCCGCTGGAACGCACCGTTCGCGAATTCGCTGAGAAGCCGGGCATCGGCGAGCGCGTCACTTGGATCAATCGCGTGTCCCATACCAGCCTCCCCGAGTACTTCAGTGCCATGGACGTGATGGTGCTGCCGTCGGTGCGCGTGGGTAGCTCGGCGGTGCAGCCCGGCCTCCCGATACCGTGGATGGAGCAGTTTGGGCGCGTGCTGATCGAGGCCATGGCCTGCGAGACCATGGTGATCGGTTCCTCCTCGGGCGCGATTCCTGAAGTCATCGGCGAGGCGGGGATTGTTTTCGATGAAGGCGATCCGCAGGACCTTGCCAACAAGCTGCTCATGGTCATCCATGACGAGGAGGTGCGCAGACGCTGCGCGGGAAAGGGACTGCAACAGGTCAGAGAGAAGTACTCATGGTGCCGCATCGCGCGGCGCTACGTCGAGGTGTTCTCGGAGTTGATGGACGGCGCTAGAAGGTAGCTCCCCGCGGTCGCAGCCTATGCCGTCTGGATGACCTGGTGAAGGCAGATGCCGGTCTCGCACGATGACGACGTTTTCGCCTACGAGCAGGAGACCCGCCGGCTGGCCAAAGGCGGCGGGCTTTTGTTTGCGGGGCAGCTCGCCCACAGGCTGCTGTTGGCCGGCGGGATGGCCTTGGTGGCGAACCTGCTCGGGGCCGCCCAATTCGGCCTGTTCGCCCTGGCACGCAACACCGTGCAGGCGCTGGAACCCCTGCTCTGTCTGGGCCTGCCGGAAGGTGCGGTGCGTTACGTCGCCATCCATGACGCCTCCGGCGCGCCGGACAAGGTCAAGGGCACTGTTCTCGCCGCATTTGGCTTCGTGGTAGGTGCAGGTGCAGCCGCCGCAGTAGCGTTGTGGCTCGCCGCCGGATGGGTCGCAGAGGCAGTGTTCCACAAGCCCGAGTTGAGCAGGCCGCTGCAGTTGATGGGCCTGGCCATCCCGTTTGTGGCACTGGCGCGGCTGCTGGGCCAAAGCGCACTGGGCCGTAAGAACGCCGGCCCTCAGGCCGCTCAGCTTCTGACCTTTGCCGCCGCCTTCCCGTTGTGCTTCCTGGTGTTCTACTACCTGACCGATGTCACCGCCTGGCACGCAGTCGTGTGCTTCGGCGTCGCTGTGGCCTTGTCGGTCGTTGCAGCGGCGTGGGGTGTGTCCGCGTTGTTCCCGGAACTGCGCGACAGGCAGATACATGCGAAGTTCACAACGGGCGCGCTGCTGGCTTTCTCGGCCCCGCTGATGCTGGCGGACCTCTCCAACCTCGGAGTATACCAGGTCAACACCGCACTCGCCGGCATCTGGGTTGACAGCCACCTCGTGGGCGCCTATGCCGTCGCCAACTTCCTGGCGTTCTTCGGCACGGTCGGCCTCGTGGCCGTGAGGAGCATATTCAGCCCTTCGATAGCGCACCTGCACTCCCAGGGCCTGATTAACGAGCTTGCCCGCCTGTTCAAGACAACCACGCGCTGGTCGGCACTGCTGGGATTGCCGGTGCTGGCATTCCTGATAGTGGAAGCGGGGCCGATTCTCGGGATTGTCGGCCACGAGTACCTGGATGCGGTGGTCCCGCTGCAGATCTTGTGTCTTGGGCATGTGGTCAACGTGCTCACGGGAGCCGTGGGGTTCGTACTGACGATGACCGGGCACCAGTGGCAGAATCTGGCCACGACCGTGGCCATGGCGGTGCTGAACATCCTGCTGTGTGTTTTTCTTACTCCTGCCTATCTGGTTAGCGGGACGGCCATCGCCGCCGCTGTGGCGGTGGCGGCGTTCAACGTGGTCAAGCTGGGGCAGGTATGGTATCATGTTCGCGTGTGGCCGTACGACCTCTCAATCTTGAAGCCGATCATCAGCACTCTGGCCGCGGCCGGGGTGCTGTTGCTGCTGGGCGGCGATGGTCTGTTCTGGCTGCTGGCCAGGCTGATGGTCTTTGTGGCCGTTGTCGTCGTAGTGTACGTGCTGCTGGGGATCAACGACGATGACCGCATCGTGCTCGCAGCGCTGCGCAAACGTTTCGCCCCCGGCAGTTCGGGGAATGGACAGCCAACGGGCTAGCCGGGGCAAGTCGGCCTCTTCACGGTGACAGAATGCCTGCTGCGGATCTGAAAATGGTGATCGTGGGCCTTGATGGCGCCACTTTCGATATTATTAAGCCGCTGATAGCGGCTGACAAGATGCCGGTGCTGGCGGGATTGATGAACAGCGGCTGTCACGGCACGCTGCGCTCGATTCGGCCGCCATATACCCCCCCCGCTTGGTCCACGATAATGACGGGCTGCAATCCGGGCAAGCATGGCATCTACTACTTCTCCGAACTGACGCCGGGCACGTATGACGCCCGCATACTCAATGGCGCCGACATCAGGGCGAAGACCGTGTGGGAGGCGCTCAGCGAGCACGGTGCCAGGCTGGGCCTTCTCAACATTCCGTGGACCTATCCGCCGCTGTCGGTCAACGGCTTCTGCGTGTCAGGTCTCGACGCCCCGCGTTTCGACAGGACCATGGCACACCCGCCTGAGGTGTTCCAGGAGGTCAGGGATGCCGCACAGGTAGGGGGCCTGAGCTTCAACCGTGCGGGCCTCAATAACAGAGAGGCCGTCTGGGAGGTCGCAAGCAGACACCTTGAGGTGACCGGCCGGATTGTCCGCGACATCGGCAGCAGTCACGAGCTGGACGTATTCATGCCGGTGTTCATGCAGGCGGATCACGTCGGCCATGCATTCTGGGACTACGAACCGGGCATGGACGCCGAGCAACTGTCCGAGACATTGATAGGCAAGACTTACCGCAAACTTGACGAAGAGGTGGGCAAGTTGCTGGATGCGGTCGCCGGGCCGGATACCACCGTGCTGGTGGTATCGGATCACGGCTTTTGCCGAGTGCGCGGGACGCTGAACGTCAACCGTTGGCTGGAAAGCCTGGGGATGCTCAGATTTGCTCGGCGGCAGGACGAGGGAGCACTGCTGAAAGCTGGACAGGCGGTCTTCCGGCACCTACCCCTGGGCTGGAGGAATGCCTTCCGGCTCCGTTTCTGGTCGCTGTCTTCGCGCCGGCGCAAGCTCGCACAGCGGTCAAGCACGTACCTGGACTGGAGCCGCACCAGGGCGTTCTGCACGGCGGAGTACGGGGGTGTGACGCTGAACATCCAGGGCCGCCGCCCGCAAGGCACTTTGGCCGCTGACGGTGCAGCCGACCGTGTTCGCGGCGAGTTGGAGACGGCCGCCGAGAAGCTTCTGGATCCGGCAAACGGCGAACGGATCATAGGTGGGGTGAACACACGCGAAGAGCTTTACCACGGCCCGCACGTCGGTCGGGCGCCTGAAATCTGGCTTGAGCCCGGCGACGATGCCTACTACTTCGCACTCAACTGGCTCGGGAGCTTCACTGCCGATGCCAACAGAATCTACGCTCCCGCCGACAAGCCGATGGGCGGCCATCATCCTGATGGCGTATTCATAGCCGCCGGCGCGGGCATCAGACACATCGGCCGGCCGCTTGATGGGCTGGACCTCACGCAGGTGGCGCCGACCATCGCGCATCGTTTCGGCCTGCATCTGTCCGAGGCCGATGGGCGGGCCTTGTCAGAGGTGTTCGAGCCGGGCTTCGTCTCGGCAGATGCTCCTGCCGTCGTTGAGCAAGAGACGGATTTCGCCAGAACGCACGGTGATTACACACCGGAAGAGGCCGCTGCAGTCGAGAAGCGGCTGAGGGACCTGGGATACCTGTAGCGATGAATTCCACGGCTACCTGGGCAACCGCCCCTGCAATGGGGCAGAAGCGCAACACGACGGCAATCATCTTGATTGGCGTGGGGCTGGTTACTGCGGTGGGAGCTGCCGCCGAGCCATCCCTGGCCGTGCTTGTGGGGTTGGGGTTTCTCGTGATCGCCGCGTTCTCGGCGTACCCGTTTGCAGGCTTTCTCGCGGCGGTCTGCTCGATCCCTCTGGATTTCCGCTCGCGCGACATGTTCCTGGCGGCGACTGGCGTCAACATCTCTCTGGTGCAGCTCGTGACGCTGGCGGCCGCCATGGGGCTGTTGCTCAACTGGGCCAGGGGCAGGGCCAAATGGCGGCATAGTGCGCCCGATCTGCCCATATACTGCATCCTCGCTGCTGCCTATGTGTCCATGGCGGTCAACCCGTCGCCCGATCCCGGCTTTGTCCTGCGCCATACGTTGAGCCTGACTCTGGTCTTCGCCCTGTATTTCGTGGGCGTTCAGACCATTGACAGCCCGCGGCGACTGCGGGTTGCAGCCTTAGTATTGACATTGGTGTGCACACTGGCCAGCGCGGTGGGGCTGTATGAGTTCTTGACCGGCCACTTTTCGGCCGCCTCCGGCGATCTCGGGCCCGGGCTTGCAGGCCGTTTGGCGGGCCTCGCCGACAACGCCAACACTGCGGCCCTGCAGGCAGGTACCGGCCTGCTCTTCCTGCTGGGCTACGTGCTGTGGCCGAGACTGTCGCCGCTCAAGGTGCTGCTGCTGGGCAGCGCCATCATCGTGTGCACGGTGGTGTTGATTCTGACCATGGGTCGCGCGGCCTGGCTGGGGACCGCCGTTGGCGTGATGGCATTGACGTACTACCACCGCTGCGGCCGCAGGCTGGTGTCTGTGTTGGCGCTAATCTGTCTCGTGGCGGTGCTGGTAGGCGTGCTGGCTCCCGTGCCGGTGGTCGAACGTGTCAAGACTTTCTCCGCACTCATGGAGGGACGGGCCGAACGTCAGGACCTGTCCCGCATCTACCACACGATGATGGCGCTTGAGGTGCTCAAGACGCGCCCTGTGCTGGGCATCGGGTGGGGGAATTTCCGGTACATGCGCGATGACATCAGGCCGCCGGGCGTTCCCCGGCAGCGGCGATTTGCGCCACATAACGCCTATGCCTACATGGCGATTAGCCTGGGGTTTGCCGGCTTGCTGAGCTACCTGTGGCTGCTATGGACAATTCTGCGGCAGATGCTGTACAAGCCGGCGGGCGAGCCGGATGGCGACATCAGCAACATTCGGCTGGCTACCAACGCGGCGATACTATGTTTCCTGGCGTTCCAACTGGCCCAACCGGGGATTTACATGCACGTGTCGTGGGCTGTCATCGCGTTGAGTACTGCAGCGGTCGCAATCGGCGATCAGCCGGGCCAGTCGCAGGCCGAGATGGTCTCAGCGGCCCATCATGCCTGAGATGCCCGTCCCCAGGCACGCCCGGCTGTCGCGGCGGGCATGTCAAACTCTCCGGCCAAAGCTCTCACACATGCGTCATGGACCTGCTCCACACTAATGCCCGTCAGGCAGACGCGCCCCCGGCATCTGCGCACGCGCTTCGTCCGGCACAGACCGTAGCAGGGCCGGCAGGAAGCCCCGGAAGCCACGATGTGACACCGCTCACCCAGAGGGCCACAAACACGCTCGTCAGTGGGGCCGAAGAGCACCACCAGAGCAGTCCCCGTGACCGCAGCGAGATGTGAGATGGCGCTGTCATTAGCGACGACCAGGTCCGCGCTTTCGACCAGGGCTGTCGTCGCCCTGATGTCCAACTGGCCCGCCAGGATCGTTTCAGGGCCGGCAATGCCTGCGAAGGCGGCCAACAGCTCCTCGCGTTCCTGCCCCGACCCGACGAATAACACCTGTGCGCCCTGTTCCTCGGCCAGACACCGACAGAGCGCCGCGAAGTGCGTTATCGGCCACCGCTTCCAGGGCTGACCTCGACTGCTGCCCGCATGGATGACGATACGTGGGCGGCGCCGGTCCACTCCAGAGCGGCTCAAATGATGCTGCGCGTGCCGGCGATCCTCATCCGTGATGAATGGACGCACCTTCAGGTCAGGCGTGCCGAATCCGAGGTATTCGACCATACGGGCCACGGTGGCGGCCTCGTGCTCGACTTCGGCGACTTTGATGCGATGGTTGTAGGCCCACGGCAGTGGGGCGAAGTAGCTGTCGCGACGCGTGAGGGCAAGCCTGTAGGGGGCCTTTGAGAGCAATGTCACCGGCAGCAGCGCCCAAGTCGTGCCCTGCGGGGGAACCATGAGCAGGTCGAACCTGCCCCTGATCTGCTTCCACACCCAGGGGATATAGGCCGGATTGCGCCGGAAACCGTGAGGCAACTGCAGCACTTCGTCGAACAGGCCGCTGCTTGCGGCAATCGGCTGTATGCCGCGACCGTTGGCGAGCAGTGCGATCCGCGCGTCAGGCGTGCCCTCACGCAACGCCTGCAGCGCCGGCATCATCAATATGAAATTGCCGATCCCCATGACGCCGTAGACCAGTATATCCTGCACTTCAGACATTGGAATCGGCGAGGTGGGTATGGCATCGGCCGGGGGGGAACCGTTAGTTCCGATTTCTGCCCTCATGGTGGCTCCGCTGTTGTGCGTTTCAGCCTTGACCTTCTGGCCCGTTCGCGGAGACTCCCGCCAACTGGGGTGCGGTGACGTCAACGAAGAAGAGGATCGTCAGCAGTATGGCGAAGGCGGCAACCATCGCCGCCACGCAGTTGAGTGCTATGGACGGCCCACTGCGCTCAGTCGGTGGCACCGGCGGGTCAAGCACCGTGAAGATAATCTTCTCGCCTGCGGCGCCGATCTTGGCCAGCTCCAACTGCTCGTACAGCGTCACTCGGCGCCTGGACTGCAGCTCGAGTTCATTGAGCAGGTCCCCGTGCGTCACGGTCCCCGATGTCAGTGCCGGCAGCTTGGAGGCGAACTGCGCCCTCACGTGCTCGATTGCCTTGAGCTTCTCCCGCGCCACGGCCACCTTCACCAGCAGTCCGGCATCCTGCACCCGCATCTGCTGTTGGAGCTGCGCCCCGATCTCATCTATGCCGGCTTGCAGCTGCTGCACCTCGGGATGGCTTGGGAGCTTCTTGCCGACCGTCATGGCCGTGGTAAGTGCCACCTGGTTCTCATAGAGCTTTGCCAGGAGTGCCTGGACGGCCGGGGCCGCGCCCTCCGCCAGAGCACGTGCGCTGTCGGCATCCGCCCTGGCCATCTCATAGGCGGTTTCGGCGCTCTTCAGCTCTGCACGGCCTTGCGCGAGCGTTCTGTCCACTTCGCTGAGGCCGTCATACACGGCACGGACCTGTGCCTCCGGCGAAATGATGCCACTTTGCTCCTGGAAAGCGGAGATGCTGTCAACGGCCCGGCGGTAGGCGTCCTCCACTTCAGCCAGTTCCGCCTCCACGGCCTCAAGCTGGCGCTGATTCTCCCGGATGTCGCTCTCGGCCAGGTAGGCCTTGAGGCTTGCGAGCAGATCATCGAGTATGGTCGCGGCCAGTTGCGCGGTTTGCGTGTCCTCGCCATGCGCCGTCAGGCCTCGGGCGCTGCCGGCAAGCTTCAGCTTGACCTCCAGCACTCCGCCCGCAAGCGCGTCGGTGCGCAGCAGCTTCTCGAACTGGCCGGCCGCCTTGAGGCGGCTTTCGGCCCTAAAGCGGCTTACGAGATCGTACTTGTCAACCATCTGCAAAGCAAAGCTGCGCGACTCAATGACTGCGGTCATCATCGAGCCTCGCTCTTCCGCACCCAGCCCAAGCAGAGCCGTTCCAGGAAAAACCGGCACCTTGCTCTCGTAAAGCACCTTCGCCGTCGCCGTGTATTGCCGGGGCAGCACAAGCCACGCAACCAGAGCGGCGACTATGCCTGCCGCGATGGTCAATGCGGCCAGCAGCCGACGATGCTTCCAGGCTACCTCCATAAGATCAGGCGGTGTTGCGGCTTGCATCTAGTGCGTCTCCCGGGTGTTGTTGGGCACGAGCAGTCCCACGGCCACGGCAAGAGTAACAGCGGGCCGGTAGCTATCCGAGATGGCGAGCCCTCATGTTCACGACTTCACCGTCGCTGAAATAGAACGTCTTGGCCCAGTCTGAGGTCCTGCCCCCGATACTGACAGTACATTCGACCCTCAACTCGCCGTTGCCATCCTCGACGCTGTTTTCCAGCACATCCATGCGGACGGTGTCCTCACCATAGTGAGACTTGAGATAGGCCTTCGCCTTCTCAACCATTTCATCCACAGCCAGCGGGTCCGGCATGGTCAAGCTCCCTTGGTTCGGTTGATCGCAACGCTCACCAATTCCGTGCGTTGCGGGCCGAATCCTTCCCGCTCACTGGCGAGCAGGCAAAAAAGCCGGCCTCGGGCCGGTCAAGTTGCGCCGACGTCGGAATCCGTGATAGAATACTCGCCGGTGAGGTTCTATCTTACCGCCCAATCGGTGTGCCCGAAAGACTTGCGGAGACGAAGATGGCATCGGCGGCTGACAGGGTTACCTGGCGCGATATCGTGACATTCTGGATCAAGGTTCTCGTCGTCTGTGTGGTACTGGGCACCATATCATTCTTCATCGGCCGCAAGTATTTGGGGACGATGATCAGTGAGGGCGAAATCGGGCAGGGGGCCCCGCAGATTAGCGCCCAGGTGCAAAGCAGCGACACGGAGTCCGAGAAGCCGGAAAAGGCCCCTCCTGATAAGGCGAAGGTTGAGATCCGCGAGCGAGAAGCGTCTGATGCGGAAGTGGACCGGGCCAGTCGCGACTTCGGGCTGGCCGACGACTCGATAGGAACAAGGGAGAGTGGCGAAGAGGCACCCTCCTCTGGCAAGCGGGCAGGGGGCGGCGAGGAAGCAGCATCAGGCAAGCCCGGCACTGCCGGAAATCAGACTGAAAGCACCTCGAGCGAAGAAGCCACCGAGGGCGCAACAAGCAGCACGAGCGGGCACTATGTCGTCATAGCCGGTTCATTTCTCAACCCGGAGAACTCGCAGCGGATGCTGCAGGAGTTGCAGGCAAAGGGTTACCAGCCCTACGTAAGCAAGACAACGGTGGGTGATAAGACCTACCGCCGTGTGAACGTCGGGGCGTTCTCCAGCCGCGAACAGGCCGACAGGCTTGCCGAGGAGTTGCGCGGAGCCGGCTACGAGGTCACTGTGGGGGTGCGATAAGCCCTGGCTCGCCCGCTGGAGCGCATAGCTCTGATCGTGTGCGACAGTCTGGGCATCGGCGCCTTGCCTGATGCAGGCGAGTACGGTGATGAGGGCAGCCACACACTGTGCCATGTTGTGGCTGAAACCGGCGTGGCGCTGCCGACGCTGACAGGGCTGGGTCTCGGCTCAACGGATGGGGTGGAATGCTTGCCCGAGCAGCCTTTGCAGGCCGCAGTCGGACGCGTGGCGACGCTGTCCGCCGGCAAGGATACCCTCGCAGGGCACTGGGAGCTGATGGGGCACATCACGTCGGAGCCGTTTCCCACGTATCCGCACGGATTTTCCTCCGAGCTACTGGATCGGTTGAGCGCTGCTTGCGGTAGGGGGATCATCGGCAACCGGCCCGCCTCCGGCACGCAGATCATAGAGGAACTCGGGCCCAGACAACTCAAGGGTGGGGAGCTTATCGTCTATACCTCCGCCGACAGCGTTCTGCAGATAGCTGCCCACGAGCAGGTCATCCCTGTGGAGGAGCTGTACGAATGCTGCCGGGCCGCCCGCAGGCTGTGTACAGGCAAGCAGGCCGTGGCACGGATAATCGCCAGGCCGTTCGTGGGAGTGCCCGGTCGCTTTGCGCGCACAGAGCGGCGCCGCGATTTCCCGCTCCCGCCCCCGGAGCGCCTCTTGCTTGACGAAATGGCGGACGCCGGCATCCGCATCTGCGCAATCGGCAAGATAGGTGAGATCTACGCCGGGCGCGGCATCACCCAATACCTGCACACTGCTGACAACTCGGCGGGCATGCAGGCCATCAGCGACGCATGGAAGGCCGGTGGGTGCAGACTGGTGTTCGCCAATCTGGTAGATTTCGACATGCTGTTTGGGCATCGCAACGATGTCGCAGGCTATGCGGCGGCGCTCGGCGAGTTCGACACCTGGCTGGACGGCTTTTTGGGCACGGTCGGGGAGAATGACGCCGTAGTCGTCACGGCAGATCACGGCTGCGATCCGAGCACTCCCAGCACGGACCATTCCAGGGAATATGTGCCGTTTATCATCTACGGCCAGCGCATTCGGCCCACCAACTTGGGCACCATAGCGGGTCTCGACTTCGTCGGTAACGTTGTTGCGGGCCTGCTGGGGATCGAGGCAAGCGCCAGGCGTGCAGGAGCCGCGCGCCTGCTCAAGGACGGTGCTGCGGAAGGGAGCAGGCCATGAGCGGAGAGCTGGGCGACTGGGGGCGGCTGTTGGCTGTTGCGATGCCCGCCGGCGCGCTCATCAGTTTGATGCTCTATGTGAAGTCCGTTGCCGCCGGGCAGTCGCCGAGACAGACTTGGGGCGTCATAGCTACGCTGTGGGCGGCTCTGCTGGGCACAATCTGTGCCGTGATCGTGCTCTCCACCGCTGCAGGCGGGCCGCTCATCGAGGTGGACACGCTAACGGGCACAATTCGGCTGCACACTACGGGCGGCTTCAGGACGCTAGGGGCCATCGTCTCTCTGGTACTGACGGTCGGCCTGTGGAGCCTGGCCGTGTGGAGGATGAGCAAGATCCCGCCGCCGCAGCAGGAGCCGCCCGCCGAGTACGGGGAACAGGACGACTGCAACAATGGTATTGACTAGCATCACCCTCTGGACCATACTGCTGCTGGTGGTGGCGCTGCTGTATTACGTGCGCCGCGTGGAGCCGAACCGTCTGAAGACCGAGGCGGTGCCGGTGCCCGTTAGCGGACTGCCGGCTGAATTGCGCGGCCTGAAGATCGCCCATTTGTCCGACATGCACCTTCGGGAAAGCGAGCAGTCAATCAGCATCAGCCGTCAGGCGGTGGCCGAGATCATGACACGGCAGCCTGACCTGATCTGCATCACCGGAGACGTCGCACATCGCTCGGAGTGCGTGGACCTGGCCTGTAAAGTTCTCAGCCCGCTCGCCGCCGAGCATGGCGCATACGCGGTTCTGGGCAATCACGACATGGACCAGTCCCTGGAACTGACCTGGTTCTGTGAGAAGACCAGAGAGATCGCGCCGGCGGAATGGGTGACTCGGATGGCGGCCATCGGTGTGGACTTGCTGCTGAACGAGCACCGTTGCTTGCGCGTGCGGGGCAGGCTCGTGGTGATCGTCGGCATCGGCGATCCCTCCTGTGGGTACGATGATCTGGAGAAAGCCCTGTCTGGTGCTCCGCGAGGCGATCTGAACATCCTGCTGTCACATAGCCCCGACATTTTTGACAATCCGCGGGTCGAGTGGGCCAATCTGGTACTATGCGGCCACACTCATGGTGGCCAGGTTCAGCTTCCCGGGATAGGCGCGCCGTGGGCGCCCGTATGGCGTGGCCGCCGGCGGGCTGCGGGCCTGATGAGGGTCGGCGAACGGACGGTCGCATACGTCAGCCGGGGCATCGGCTCCGGAACGCTTGCGCGGCTCAACTGCCCGCCGGAAGTGACCATGCTGACAATGGATGCCGGAGACGCCGCGAATATGAAAATGGTAAGGTAGACCCGGGCAAGCCGGGGAGTGCTCCGGAGCGCTGCATCTGTGCCAAGCGTCATTGGGAAGAGGATGTATTGTCTTGCGTGTAATGCAGACAGTCGGCAACGTGCTGGTGAGGGTGGGGCTGAAGAAGCGCAGGCCGCAACTGACGCGGGAGCAGGCCATGGGCGCGCGGCCCATCCGCAATCCCTCGCTGCAATGGAAGGTCAACGACGAAGGCAATGCGGTGGTGGTACTGCCCCGGCGCGGGGACTGGTCGGGCAAGGCTCTGGGATGGCTGTTCATGGTGCCGGCGCAGAAGCCTGTTGAGCTGGACGAGGTCGGCTCGACCGTATGGGAACACTGCGACGCAGACCATACGGTGGCCGAGATAGTTGACGTGCTAGCCTCCAAGTACAAGCTCAACCGTCGCGAGGTCGAGGTGTCATTGACCGAGTACCTGCGCACGCTGGGCAGGCGCGGCATGGTCGGCTTCGTGGTTGACAAGGAGATAGCCCGGGAGGCAGGTGTGGCCGACCAGGACATCATCGGTCTGGAGGATATCGCCACCACAAGGGAGCAACTGGCAGAAGCTCAGCAGCGCACGGCCGAGGCAGCGGAGGAAACCAGGCGGATACTGGAGGAGATGGGACAAGGCGCTCCACAGGCGGCCCGGGAAGCCGAGTCTGCGGATGAGGCAGTCCAGGGCGATTCAGAGGCCGATGGCGGGCAGTGAGAAGCCATGCTCAGGAACATACTTGTAGGTTACGACGATTCGCGCAGCGCGCGCACAGCCCTGCAGCAGGCGGTGGACATCGCTGAGGCCGCTAAGGCGTGGATTCACCTGGTCTCTGCTGATGAGGCTGCCGCAGCCGACGCGGGAACGGGCCTGCTTGTCGAGCCCGACCATCTGCAGACGGCACTGACGGCGGCCGAGATCGGAAGCGAGACCGAGCCGGACGCGCCTCTGGACACCGGCCAATCTCTGGACGCCGGTGTCAACATCTGCCGCACCGCCAACGTTGCGTGCACCGCCCGACAGGTATTCGGCAGAGCCGGCGAAAAGCTGGCGGAGATGGCGCGGCTGTACAACTTGCTCGTGGTGGGGCAGAGCCGGGAACCGAAGCGCGGACAACCTCACCACTCCGGCCCCAATATCAAGTATCTGCTCCGACACTGCCCCGTGCCGCTGCTGGTGGGGGCGGAGACCTACAAGGCCCTGGATGTGGCGATGGTCATCTACCGGAATGATGCCGCCGGGGGGCGCGCACTCAACCTCGCCGGAGAGCTGTGCTCCTCGCTGAACATCCCGTTGAAAACGGTCATACCGGCTCCCGATTCGGACCAGACAGCACGGACGGTGGCTGAGATCGAGTATGCGCTAAAAGCGTTTCACGTGGAACATGAGGTGCAGGTCGTGGAGCGGAGTGCCGCCGAGCTTGTGCCGCTGGCCAGCGTCGAATGGGGGGCCAGATGCGTGATCATGTCCTACCCGCCGGTGGTGTGGCCGTGGAGTGCCGGGGCGATTCGAGTGGCGACGGCGACGCCGAATCTGCTCAAGCTGATCGTGCCTTGAATCTCGGGTTTATCCTGCCGATGGGGCCGTGGCGATGACTGTGTAAACGATGATGGCGATCATCACGCAACCGACCATTGCCTTGACCAGGCCGGCTCCCATCCTGCCGAGAAACGCTCCCCAGCCCGCCTTCATCGCTTCCTCATGGCTCTTCCCGCTGCGCTTCTCGTAGTAGTAGGCGGAGACAAAGCCGCCGGCCACGCCACCTGCCAACGGGGGCAGCACGACTCCCAACACAAAGCCGATCGGCCCGCCGACAATGCCCAGAAGCGACAGAAGCGGAGAGAGTACAGCGCCGCCGATGATCGCGCCGACCACCGTGCCTACCACCACGATCACCGAGGTCTTGGTGCTGCCCCCGCCGGCCTTGGTGCCCACGGCGGCAATGAAGCTGTCACTGCCCTCGGCCAACAGCGCCATGACGGCGAGAATCAGCAGAACCCACCACGGCAGCCGCTGCCAGCCGGTGATGGCCGAGTACGCGATGGAGGTCGCGAGAATCAGCGTGGTGCCCGGCAGCCCCACCACGGCCGCCACAATCCCCGCTATGAGCACCAACGCAAACACGATATAGCCAAGCACGACCAGAATCGTTGTCAGCATCGCTTCTCAGTCTTCTGCGCCCGCGAGTAATGTGCCGACTGCGGTAAGATAGACAACTGTCTCCGCAATGCCGTCGAGGCCGAGCAGGCGATTGACTTCGTCATCGAAGAATGCGCCGATGTTCACACTGCCCAGATCAAGCGCCTCGGCGGCCAACTGAAGCTGCGCGCCGAGGTGGCCGGCATCAAGGTAGACGTAGCGATAGGCCCGGTCGCCGTATTTCTGTGCACAGCGCGCCACCACAGCCCCCCAGGCGAACACGACACCGGCGGCAGCCATGAAGCGCTGCCCGAGACAGGCCTGGGCTATCTCCGCAGAGAAATCGCCCTCGGCCAGCATGGCCAGGCGGTTCTCCAGGACCTCATGGTGGTAAATGCCGGCAGGGCAATCGGTGACGTTGGATACCGCCAGATACGTCTCATTCGGATAGAGAGCTCCCGCGGATGCCGTCGCGCGGAACGCATCCTCCGTCTCGCCGGAGGTAATGCCGGCAACGCCGCCCACCAGTTGCGCAAGCTGCTGCAGACTGATCGGTGTGTCGGCAAACCTGCGACGCGAGCGACGGCGTGCGATGATTTCCCAGAGAGGGGGGCCCTCCTGCCGCTGCAGCGGCGGCAGCTCTACGTACTGCAGGGGGTTCTCGTACTGCTTGTATGGTGGCACCGCCGCCCACCCTGGCCCTGAAGGCATCCGCTGGCGGTGGTACTTGGTGTTCTCGTGGAACCTCGGCCCGATACCCGGATCCGCGGACATGGTCTCACCTCTCGGACAATGGGGGCGCTTGGCCGCAGTGATTCTTCCGCGTCGAGAGCCGGTTCACCTGCCGGTAAGGCCGGCCGCGTCGTGGAAGGAAACGGCCGGTGGCGTGTGCAAGCGGATTGAGACCGATCCGGTGTGGTGGCAGGCTTGTGAGCGGGTCGGGATGCTGCAAGGCAGCTAGTCACACTGGCTGTAGCCGCAGGAATGGCAGGTGATGCAGCCGCTCTCGTAGCTGAGGTTGCCGCCACACTCAGGGCACGCGCCGAGGTGATTGACCTTCTCATCCTCGAAGTCAATGGACAACTGCGTGCCGTTGTCGCGCATGGCCCGCTCCAACCCCTTGGCAAAGGCGTCGGCGCAGGAGAGTATCCTGCCGCCGCCACGTTCCCATGCGGGCATGTGACAACTGATGCCCTTGAGCTGCTTGACGATATGCTCGGCGGCGATCCCCGAGCGGAGCGCCAGCGACATCAGCCGCGCTAGGGCCTCCGTCTGCGATGAGGCGCAGCCGCCAGCCTTGCCCATGTTACCGAAGACCTCGAAGGGGCCGCGGTCGTGGCTATTGACGGTGATGTAGAGCTTGCCGCAGCCCGTCGGCAAGGCGCGAGTGACGCCCCGGACGGTTTCGGGCCGAGGTTCCGGCTCCAGGGGCAGGGCCGCCCTCGCCTCGTAGGTTTTGGCGGTGGTCAGCACCTGCTCCTCGCGGCTGCCGTCGCGGTACATGGTCACGCCCTTGCAGCCCAGCTCGTACGCCAGGCGATAGACGTATGCAACATCCTCGACGGTGGCTTCATTGGCGAAGTTGACGGTCTTGGAGACCGCGTTGTCGGTGCAATTCTGAAATGCGGCCTGAATGCGGATGTGCCACTGCGGCGTCACTTCGTGCGCAGTGACGAATAGCCGCCTGACATCCGGAGGAATCCCGGCCACCTCCGCCACCGACCCCTTGGCCACAACCTCCTGTATCAGCTCGGGCGAGTAGAAGCCGCGGTCTTTGGCAATCTCCTCGAAGAGGGGATTGACCTCCGCCAACTGGGTGCCGTCCATGACATTGCGGGAGAAGGCCACGGCGAAGAGCGGCTCGATGCCGCTGGAGGTGCCGGCTATGATGGAGATGGTACCGGTGGGGGCGATGGTGGTGGTTGTGGCATTGCGCAGCCTGATGCTGTCGCCATCGGAGTTGAAAATGCTCTCCTCCCAGTTTGGGAAGACGCCTCGGTCTTCGGCCAGTTCCGCCGAGGCTTTGCGGGCCTCGTCGCGGATGAAAGACATCAGCTTTTCGGCAAACTCCACAGCCTGCTCCGAATCGTAGGGGATGCCGAGCTTGATGAGAGCATCGGCAAATCCCATGATGCCAAGGCCGATCTTGCGGTTGGCGTGTGTCATCCGCTCGATCTCGGGCAGCGGGAAGCGGTTCATGTCAATGACGTTATCGAGAAAGCGAACCGCTGTATGCACGACGTCGGCCAGCAGCTCCCAGTCAACGCTGCCCTTGGTGAGCTCGCCCTTGACGGCCGCGGCGACGTTGATCGAGCCGAGGTTGCACGATTCATAGGGGAGGAGAGGCTGCTCTCCGCAGGGGTTGGTGCTCTCGATTTCGCCGACCTTCGGGGTTGGGTTGTCGGCATTGAGGCGGTCCAGGAAAATAATTCCGGGGTCTCCGCCCTCCCAGGCCAGTTGCAGCATGCGGTCGAACACCTGGCTGGCGTTGAGCTTACCTGTAACCTCGCCGTTGCGCGGGTTGATGAGTTCATAGTCGCGGCCGTCGTCAACCGCCTCCATGAACTGCTCGGTGACGCCGACGGATATGTTGAAGTTGGTGAGTCTGGACTTGTCCTGCTTGGCCTCGATGAAGGCCATGATATCGGGGTGGTCAACGCGCAGAATCGCCATGTTGGCCCCGCGCCTGGTGCCGCCCTGCTTGATGGCCTCGGTGGCCGCGTCAAAGACGTTCATGAATGAGACCGGCCCGCTGGAGACGCCCTTGGTGGAACTGACGATGTCATCGGCGGGGCGCAGTCGCGAGAAGGCGAAGCCGGTGCCGCCGCCGCTCTTGTGGATGAGAGCGGTATTCTTCACGGCCTCAAAGATGCTCTCCATGGAGTCGTCAATGGGCAGCACAAAACAGGCGGAAAGCTGCTGGAACTGGCGTCCGGCGTTCATCAGTGTGGGGCTGTTGGGGAGGAAGTGGAGACTCGCCATGAGGTCATAGAACTTGTCCTGCCAGTGCTTGACGGTTGCTTCGTCGGCACCGTGCAGTGCTTCTGCTGAGGCGATATTCTCAGCCACTCTGTGAAACAAATCCGCCGGGCCCTCTATGGCCCGGCCGTGGTCGTCCTTCTTCAGATATCTGCGCTCCAGAACCGCTATCGCATTGTCGGTCAGGTTGACGTCCGTGCGACCAACAACAGTCATCATCGCCCACTCCAGACTGGCTCACGGGTCCATTTGTTGCTTCTTCGCTTGGTTATCAGGAGCCGCTGGTGCTGCGCGCCCCTCCCAGTTCCCTGTGCGTCGGCTCGGGCATTGTGCACCCGGAATTGCTGTCATGGCTTATACAAGTTTCTGCCGGTGAACCTACATGAGCTTACACTATAGGCCTTCACCCGGCAGGAGTCAAGAGCCTTTTTCCGGCCCATATCGGGGGCATTTTCCGGCGAAAAGACCTACATAAGAGGCGCTTTACGGGCACACTCACAGGAGTGCGCAGCCGCACTTGTCACGGGCCGCAGCCGCCGGCACATTACTGGCCGTCGTCAGCCACCTCTGCAGCGTGCTTGACGACCTTTGCCACCGCCCGAACCACAGACCCATCATCCGGTGCCACTATCTTGACGCCCTGTGCCGAGCGGCCGGTTCGCCTGATGTGGTCAACCGGCACGCGGATCAGCACTCCTTCGGAGGAGATGCACATGATCTCGTCGTCGTCATCAACAACCTGCACGCCGACTACCGGCCCGTTCCTCCCGGTTACCTTGAGGGTCATGACGCCCTGCGTGTAGCGGCCCTGAGTGCGGTACTCCTCAAGCGGCGTGCGCTTGCCGAGCCCCTTTTCCGAGACCGTGAGCAGATCGCGCTGCTCGTCGGCGTCCACGACAGCGGTCGCGACTATCTTGTCGCCCTTGACCAGCTTGATGGCATTCACGCCGGCTGCCCCGCGGCTCATCGGGCGCACATCAGCCTCCGAGAACCGCAACGCCTTGCCGAGCTTGGTGGCCAGCACGATGTCCTTCGAGCCGTCCGTCCACATGACCCAGTTGAGGTGGTCGCCCTTGTTGATGTTGATGGCGATCAGGCCCTTGCTGCGCAGGGGAGTGTCATATTCGTCGAGAACGGTCTTCTTGATCATGCCCTGCTGCGTGACCATGACCAGATAGCCGCCCTGATCGTAGCCCTTCACCGCCAACCAGGCAGTAATCCGTTCATCGGGCTCGATGGGCACGATGTTGATGATGGGAATGCCACGGGCGGTACGGCTGGCGAGGGGCACCTGGTAGGCCTTCGTACGGTACACCCGGCCCTGGTCGGTGAAGAAGAGGAGCAGATGGTGCGTGGTGGCGACGAAGAGGTCCTGGACGCTGTCTTCCTCTTTCTTTGACAGGGCCACAATCCCGCGCCCGCCACGGCGCTGCAGCCGGTAGGTGTCCAGCGGCATGCGCTTGATGTAGCCGTCGCGGGTAATGGTGATGGCCATGTCCTCCTGGGCGATGAGGTCCTCCATCTCGATCTCGTTGGCCTCTTCGGGGATGATGCGGGTGCGCCGTTCGTCACCATGCTCGCGCTTGATGCGGCGCAGCTCGGAGATGATGACCTTGGCCTTCTCCTCCTCGCTGCCTAGGATCTTGCGGTAACCGGCGATCTCTCCTTCGAGTTGACCGTGCTCCTTCTGCAGGTCAATGCGTGAGAGCTTCGTCAGCTGGCCCAGCTGCATGGCAAGGATGCTTTCGGCCTGCTTCTCGCTGAAGTCGAACTGCTCCATG
Organism: uncultured Armatimonadia bacterium; assembly: GCA_964549395.1. Taxonomy (GTDB): domain Bacteria; phylum Armatimonadota; class Zipacnadia; order Zipacnadales; family UBA11051; genus UBA11051. The sequence continues at coordinate 23,820 of CAZJVY010000020.1, forward strand.
AGGGCTTTGCGTGCCTCGGTGCGGTTGTCGCTGGCGCGAACCAGCTCGATAATCTCGTCCAGCACATCCAGGGCCTTGAGGAGGCCTTCGACGATATGCAGGCGCGCCTCTGCCTTGCCAAGAAGGAACTTCGTGCGGCGTGTTATGACAACGCGCCGATGGTCGAGGAATTGCTGCATCATTTCGGCGATGTTGCAGAGACGCGGCACCAGATTCTCCCCGTCCGGGACCAGTGCCATCATATTGACATTGAACGCGCTGCGCAGATCGCTGCGCTTGTAAAGCTGATTGAGCACCACGTTGGGGTTGGCCGTCTGCTTCAGCTCGATGACAACGCGCATCCCCTTGCGGTCGCTTTCATCGCGCAGGTCGGATATGCCGTCAATCTTGCGGGTCTCGTGCAGCCTGGCAATCTGCTGCAGGAGGCTCGCCTTGCTGACCTGGTAGGGCAGTTCGGTGACCAGGATGGCGTTGCGGTTGCGGTCGAGCGGCTCGATGACCGCCTTTGCTTGCATGACTATGCGGCCGTGTCCGGTCTCGTAGTACTCCTTGATGCCCTTCTGCCCCAACACGTATCCTGCGGAGGGGAAGTCGGGGCCGGGCACGATGTGCATCAGCTTCTTGACGGACAGGTCGGGGTCATTGAGCAGTGCTATGAGCGCATCGCACAACTCGCTCACATTATGGGGCGGCATCTCGGTGGCGTATGCCACGGCAATGCCTGAGGTCCCGTTGGCCAGCAGATTGGGGAACATGGCCGGCAGGACGCTGGCCTCTTCGATGCGCTCGTCGAAGTTGGGCTGCCAGTCAATGGTCTCCTTGTCGAGGTCCTCCAGCATCGCCATGGCCACCGGCGACAGGCGCGCCTCCGTATAGCGTGGAGCGCCTGCGGGGTCGCCATCTACGGAGCCGAAGTTCCCCTGCGGGTCCACGAGCGGGTAGCGGGCGTTGAAGTCCTGCCCCATGCGCACCAGCGTGTCATAGATGGATTGGTCGCCGTGAGGGTGGTATTTCTTCATGGTTTCGCCGACGATGCTTGCGCACTTCACGTGGGCCCTGTCGGGGTAGAGGTGCTCGTCGTTCATCGCCTGGAGGATGCGGCGCTGAGACGGCTTAAGGCCGTCGCGCACATCGGGCAGGGCACGGGCCGTGATGACACTTAGCGCAAAACGGCCGTAAGATTCCCGCATCTCGTCCTGCAGGGGTATCTGCTCTACCTGTCCTATTGAGTGGGTGTCAGCCTGTCCTGGCATCAGATCGCTCCTAGTCCATTTCCGCAACCGTGGCAGCGTCGGAGTGGTGCATCACTTGCGGCTAGAACTGCATGATAATGGTGGGCTGTAGATGAATGCGTCCCGGCCCCCAGTCATTCGTGACCTTAGCGGCAATCAGATTGTCTCCGCACGTCAGGTAGTCCGTGATATCCACAACGGCGGGCATGTACGCCTTGTCCGCGCGTTTCTCCACGCCGACGACATGCCCGTTGACATACACCTCGTAACCGTCATCTCCCAATATCTGCAGCACGCCGCTGACGGGCAGACCGTCAATGTTGAGGGACCCCCGGAAGTAGGCGGTCGAGTACTCGGGCATGCCGCCGACCGGCTGCATGGTTGGGTAGCTGACACCCTCCCACTCGAGACTCAGTCCCGGCTCAACGGGGTCCCATCGGAGGGCAGTGCCCGGCATTGCCCAGGCCGGCACGGAGACGGGTGTGCGGCCCGGGCGCTGCAACGCCCTATTGTACTGGTCCTCTTTGCCTAGCTCCTTAGTGGTATGCCAGGTCTGGTCCGTCGCCAGGAACTCCGCCTCCCCCATGACCAGAAGCCCGTAGTTCTTCCCGCCGCGTATGACGGCGGCGGCGAGTTGGTTGGCGCCGGTGACCACCTTGTCGGTCACATCAACCTCGAACAGCTTGCCCTCCTCATCCGCGTGCAGGAGGCGCTCCCCATTCAGGTAGAGGGCGAGGGAGCCATAGGCACACACCCGCAGCCTTGCCATCGGAGCCTGTCCGGGCATCTGGAAGTTCCGCCGGAAATAGACAGCCTTCCCGGGCGGCACGTCCTCCGGGGTCCATACGAACGGCCACCTATGTTGGTCTGCCGGCTCCACCTCCAACGGGTACGGGGCCGGCGTTCCCACAGCAACCGGCTGCCACTGGGCCCCGTCGCCGGGCAGGCCTCTCCAGGCTGTCCACTGCTCGCCCGGCGCTGTCGTGCAACGCCAACCGGCCAGTACCTGTTGAGGCAGAGGCGTCCATTCATCGGCACGCACGCCACCAAGCGTGCCGATCAGCAGTGTCAATGCGGGGACTACCGTACGCAGTCGGGCGCTCATAGACATCCTCCGTCTTGTTTGAGGGCTGGGATACAGGCCTCAGGCCCACAGGTCCAAATCATGGGCCACCTTGGCGTGTTCGACGAGGAAGTTGCGGCGCCGTGGTACGTCGTCGCCGAGAAGGGTGCTGATGATCCGGTCGGCTTCCTCAGCCTGCTCGACGGTCACCTGGCGCAACACGCGGTGCTGCGGGTCCATGGTCGTGTCGGCCAGGTCGTTGGCGTCCATCTCGGACAGACCCTTGAAGCGGTTGACGGTCACGTCGCGGCTCCCGAGACCCTTGAGCAGTTCATCCAGTTCACTCTCGTCAAGGGCGTAGTGGGTATCGCCTTTGGCCTTGACCCGGAACAGCGGAGGCTGGGCGACGTAGACATACCCTTTGTGAAGCAGAGGCTGCATGTAGCGGAAGAAGAAGGTGAGCAGCAGGGCGCTGATATGCGAACCGTCTATGTCGGCGTCGGCCATAATGATGATGCGGTGATAGCGGAGCTTTTCGAGGTCGAACTTGCTGGTGGCTTCCGCGTCTCCGTTCTCACCGTTCTCGCCGTTGGGGGAAATCCCGGCCCCGAGCGCTGTGACCAGTGCCATGATCTCCTCGTTATCGAGCACCTTATCGAGACGCGACTTCTCAACATTGATGGTGACACCGCGCAGGGGCAGAATGGCCTGGTACTTGCTGTCACGGGCCTGTTTGGCGTTCCCGCCGGCCGAGTTGCCCTCGACGATGAACAGCTCACACTCCGAGGGGTTGCGGCTGGCGCAGTCCGCCAACTTGCCAGGCATTCCGGCGCTGGACAGCGCGGTCTTGCGTGTGGCCTCGGCCGCCCGGCGGGCCGCATCTTGCGCTCTGGCAGCGGTCGTGGCCTTTGTCACTACGCGCTTGGCGACACGCGGGTTCTCCTCCAGGAAGTCTCTGAGGCCCTCGCCCACAATCGAGTTGACCAGGCCCTCTACGTCCGAGTTGCCCAGCTTGGTCTTGGTCTGACCCTCGAACTGCGGGTTCATGATCTTGAGGTTGATGACGCCAGTCATGCCCTCGCGGACCTCGTTGCCCGTGAAATTGCGCTCTTTCTCCTTGCGCAGGCCCTGATCGAGGGCGTAGGCGTTTATCGTGCGGGTGATGGCCGTCTTGAAGCCGGACAGGTGCGTGCCGCCCTCGATAGTGTGGATCGAGTTGACGTAGCTGACAATGTTCTCGTAGATGCCCTCGGTGTAGAGGATGGCGATTTCGACGTCAACATCATCGCGTTCGCGGCGGAAGTAAATCGGCTTGTGGATCGGGTCTTTGCCCTCTGCGAGCATCTGCACGTAGGCCTTGATGCCGCCTTTCTCGCACCAGCGTTCGGAGCGCAAACGGCCGGGCCGCTCGTCCTTGAGCATGATGGTCACTCCGCCCGCCAGGTACGCCAGCTCGCGCAGGCGGGCCGCAATGACATCGTAGTCGAATTCTCTGTCCTCAAAGATCTCGCTGTCGGGCATGAAACGTGTGTAGGTACCCGTGCTCTTGGCCTTGCCGACCTCTGTCATCTTGTCTTTCGGGAGGCCGCGCTGGTAGGCCTGATAGTACTTCTTTCCATCGCGGCACACTTCGACCTCGAGCCACTCCGAGAGCGCATTCGTACAGGACACGCCCACACCGTGCAGGCCGCCGGACACCTTATAGCCGCCGCCCTCGAATTTGCCCCCGGCATGGAGGGTGGTCATGACAACCTCAAGGGCAGGACGCTTCTCAATGGGATGCTTGTCCACGGGGATGCCGCGGCCGTTGTCGGCTACCGACGCCGAGCCGTCGGCCATAATCACTACGTCAATCCTGTCACATTCGTCGGCGAAGGCCTCATCAATGCTGTTGTCAACCACCTCGAACAGAATGTGATGCAACCCCAGCTTGCCGGTGGACCCGATATACATTGCCGGCCGACGTCTGACACCCTCCAAACCCTTCAGTACCTTGATCTGTGCCGCGTTGTAGGAGTTCTTCTTTTGCGCCATGTATCACTGCTCCTTGCTTGTGAGTACCAACTTCGTGCCCGAGGTATGCCGCCGCATACCTCCCATTAACCTCCACGCAGAGATGTGGTGAGGCCGGGATAGTCTGCACATCCGTCCGCCTCCCGGCAGACAGAAAAGCCCGTAGATCACGGTTCTTTGGAAGAACGGGGCACGTTCTGACGGCTCAGATTCGGTCTCTGTTGAAGCACTGTTTCCAGAGGAAGGCGAACCGATTTTCCAGTACCCACATTTTACCCGATTCTGCCCCAAAAGTCAAGCGATTCGGGGCGCTTTCCGCGCCACTGATGGTGGTAAAGTATGTAAAGCAATGCCAGCCTAAACCTATACAAGAACTGGCTAAACTCGTGCATTGTGCAGCAGCCTTGACAGGCGGCTCGCCGGGCTGGCGGCGACGGCCCCAAAGCGGGCCATTGGAAGCTCCGAATCGCCACTGATTCGCCGCCCGAACGTGGTAGAAGGTGCAGGCCATTGGCACAGGGAATTGGCGGCGTATGCGCGCAGGGAGCGGCGGCCCTTTGTGGGGCCGTCGCACACTGAAAGGAAGTGGACAGATGGTTAGAGCAGACGACGCGATCCGCGTGGGGATGATCGGCTGTGGTGGCAATGCACGCGGGCACATGAGACGCCTGCTGGGGATTGACGGCGTGGAAATCGTCGGCCTGTGCGACCCAGCGAAGGCCGGCATCGCTGCATCCCGCGAACTTGACGACAGACTGGCCGACGTACCCGGCTTCAGCGACTATCGGGAGATGCTACGGCAGGTGGAGATGGACGCAGTTGAGGTCTCCACACCCCATACGCTGCACTATGAGCAAATCATGGCGGCACTCGCCGCCGGACTCCATGTCCTGACCGAGAAGCCGATGGTGTGTACTGCAAAGCACGCTGATGCGGTCATTGAGAAGGTCAAGGAGACCGGTTTGACGATGGGGGTGTCCTACCAGCGGCACACCCTGGCCCCATACCGTTACTGCCGGGAGGCAATCACCTCAGGGGACATCGGCGACTGCCATTTCGTGAGCTGCTGGCAGTCACAGAACTGGTACCGTAGCCAGGTTGGCCGGGGGACGTGGCGTTCCCAGATGAAGTGGTCCGGTGGTGGTCAGTTGAACGATTCCGGCAGCCACCTGCTCGATGTCGTGCTGTGGATGATCGGATGCAGGCCGGTAGAGGTATTTGCCTACCAAGACAACATGGGTGCGGAAGTTGACATCCTCTCGGCCATCTCGGTGAAGTTTGACAGCGGCGCGCTGTGCAACTTCTCTGTTGTCGGGCATTCCGTCAACTTTTACGAAGAGATCGCGCTGTTCTGCGAGAAGGCGACCCTCGCCATCGTGGGGCAGGAAGTGTGGCGCTGGGAGGACGAGAGTAAGCAGGTGATTAGCGGCGACGCTCTTGGACGGAGTTGGGATCCTGACAGCAATTTCGTCGCGGCTCTGCGCGGCCAGGAGGAGGTCCAGGCTCGTCCCGAGGATGCTCTGGAAGTCATTCGTTTGAGCGAAGCTGCCTGGCAATCCGCCGCCAAGGGCCAGGCGGTGACGATACAGCAATAGTGCCCGTTCGGCCGGTGTGTGTGGCGGGAACCAGCGGCTACACGCCGAGGGAATGGGCCTGTCAGCCCCTTGAAGTGGCCTTGTGAAGCGCCTGGCGGCGGCTCACGTGGTTCCTTGACACCTCGGGTGGGTTACTATATAATCGCGACGTAGGATACTATTGTGGACGGCTGTTCCAACACCCTGTTTCAGCCCTCAGAAGTCGTTGAGCGGAGGCATCTGTACTATGGCAGTGGAGCCGGGAGCCATCGTAGATGGCACGGTAGAAAAACTGCTTAACTATGGCGTGATAGTAAGCTTGCCCGACGGCGAATCTGGGCTGATCCACATCTCTGAGATCGCCAACGAGTATGTGCGGGACGTTTCCGAGTATTTCCGGGAGGGCGACGCGGTCAAGGTGAAAGTGCTTGCGGAGAAGGCCGAGGGGCGGTACGAGCTGTCGGCCAAGCAAGCGGAACCTCGCGCCCCTCGGGAGGGCGGTCCCGCGCCGGCGGCGCGATCGGGCCCCGAGCGTCGTGGTGGCGGCTCGGAATCTTTCGAGGACAAGCTAGGCGACTTCATGAAGCGCAGCGCGCAGCGGATTAACGAGTTGCGACGCAGCCGCGATAACCGCCGCAGGAAGAGCCGCTGAACTCGCCGAATGCAGCAAGCCGCACGACACGGCGGACAGCACAGCACCGGCGACGTGCATTTCTGTTCGTCTGCTAGCTGGCCGTCACGCGATTACTGTGACTTGAGCCCATCCCATTCGCTTTCTCAGTGCCTGCAGGTGGCGTGAGGAGGACTCTCGAGGATGGCGGGTGACGCCATGCCAGATGATCCGGACCAGCTTCGGAAGGAACTTGAGCGCTATAAGCTTGTAGTCACGGAGCTGCAAGGTAAGATATCCGCACTTGAGGATGAATTGAGCACGGCCGCCACGATGGCCGAGGTCCCCGCCGTCGTGGTCACCCAGCCCGAACTCCGCCAGACACTCTCCCGGCTCGTCAGCAAGATAGCCATGATTCTGCAGGCCGAAAAGGTCCTAATCATGCTCTATCAGCCAGAGGTCGGCGAGCTGACCGTGCTGCAGCCAACACTTGGCGTCACCGAGGAACAGGTCAGTGAATTGCGCATGGGTCCCGACCGCGGCGTGTCCGGCATGGTGTTCCGCGCCGGCGAGTCGATCTTGTACAATGACGCCATCAGCGATGAGCGTACCGATAAGGAGAAGATATCGGTCCTGCGAGTGCGGAACGGCGTTTGCGTGCCGCTGGCCATTCAGCAACGCGACGAAGAGGAGCGTGTGACCGGCAGGAAGACCATCGGCGTACTCCACGTCCTGAACAAGCGTTTCGAGCAGGACTTCAACAGTGACGACGTCCGTCTGACGGAGATGCTCGGAGACCAGGCGGCAGCGGTCATATCGAACGCGCAGCTCTATATCGAGCTCACGGAGAAGGCCGAGCAGCTAGAGGGCGCCTTCGAGAGCATCAGCGCAGGCGTGATAGTCGTAGGTGGCACCGGCGAGGTAAGACTGATCAACCCCGCCGCGCGGCGCATGCTCAGCATTGATGAGGAAGACCCGGTCGGCCGCAACGTTGAGGATATCATACGGTCCTCCGAGGTGCTGGAGCTTTTCGACGCCGCCACAAAGTCGCCGGAGGAAACCAGCAAGGAGCTTACGGGACCCGGCGATGGGCGCATATACCAGACACAACTCACCCTCATGCGACCACGCGACGATGAGCCGGCGTCCCTAGTGGCAATCTTCAACGACATCACCGAGATTCGTCAGATAGAACGGATGAAAAGCACATTCGTCTCCACAGTCTCCCACGAACTGCGAACTCCCCTCACCTCAATCAAGGGTTTCATCACGACCCTGATGGATGACACGGAAGATATCTACGACTGCGAGACTCGGCAGGAGTTCTACGAGATCATCAACTCCGAGTGCGACCGGCTCACGCGTCTGATTACGGACCTCCTAAACGTCTCGCGCATCGAGGCCGGACGGGGCATTGAGTTGCATCTGGGCGAGGTGGACCTCAACTTCATCGCCGACCAGGTCGTGGCAAGCCAGTTGGCCTATACCGCCGACCACAACATCATGAACAAGCTGCCCAGAGATATGCCCAAGATCATCGCTGACGCGGACAAGGTCAACCAAATACTCGACAACATTGTCAGCAACGCGGTGCGCTACTCGCCCGACGGCGGGGACATCACGATAACGGGTGAGGACGAAGGCGACACCGTCAGGATTAGCGTTACCGACCAGGGGCTCGGCATTCCTGAGGCCCATCGTGACAAGATATTCCAGCGGTTCCACGTCATAGACGATGAGGAAGACCGTAGAACGGTCCAGGGCACGGGCATTGGTCTTTACCTCGTGCAGCATCTGGCCCGCGCACACGGCGAGAATGGAGTAGTGTGGCTTGAGCACTCGGAGGTGGGCAAGGGTTCCACCTTCAGTGTCCGTCTGCCCAAGGAGCCGCAGATAGACAAGAGCTCCGAGTAGGCAATGCGGCAATGCCTGGTAACACGGGAAGCCAGGGGACCCAGCAAGACGCGCACTCATGCCGCAATCGCCTCCTGATGTCCTGGCTGTGTCGGGACGAGATCGGACCCCCCGGCCGCGCTCGCCGGACGTTCGGCGGGGGCGGCCAGTTCGCAAATACATTCCCCGGGGGCAGTATTCGCCTGTTATTGAGGAGGAGACAGTTGAAGGTGGCAATCGGCTTTGACCATGGCGGCGTGGCATTGCGCGAGACGGTCATCGAGGTCCTCACAGAGCTTGGACACGAGGTGCTCGACTTCGGGACGGATGGCACCGACCCGGTTGACTATCCCGACTACGCTGTTCGGGTCGCGGAAGTCGTGGCCTCGGGGCGTTGCGAGCGGGGAGTGCTGGCCTGTGGCACCGGCATCGGCATGTCCATCGCTGCGAACAAGGTGTCGGGCTGCTACGCGGCGCTGCTGACTGACTGCTACAGCGCGCGGATGGCGGCGGAGCACAATGCGGCCAATGTCGCGTGTCTGGGCGGGCGGGTAACCGGCCCTGGGCCGGCCAGGGCAATCCTGGAGACGTACCTGCAGACTGAGACCGACACGGCCGCTCGACACCAGAAGCGACGCGACAAGGTGTGCCAGATAGAAGCGCGCGAACGCCCGTAACGCCGGCCGCCAGGCTGTGAGAGCAGCGGAGGAGCCTGCACATGCCGCAGGATGAGCTCAAAATGCCAGTGAGTGACGACCGGCCCGCGTGGGACGATTACTTCATGGAGATCACCCACGTCGTCGCCAAGCGTTCGACGTGCCTGCGCCGCAAGGTGGGGGCCGTGCTTGTGCGTGACCGGCGGATTCTGACCACCGGCTACAACGGCCCGCCCAAAGGCCTGGCTCACTGCGCGGAGCTTGGCGGCTGCTACCGGGAGAAACTGGGAGTGCCGGCCGGGCAGCGGCAGGAGATCTGTCGCGCCGTTCACGCCGAACAGAACGCCATCATCCAGGCTGCCGTGCACGGCGTGGAACTGACGGACGTTACCTGCTACAGCACGATCCAGCCCTGCGTCACATGCGCCAAGATGCTCATCAACGCCAATGTGGTACGAATCGTGTGCGAGGGCGACTATCCGGACGAACTGGCTTTGCAGATGCTGGAGGAGGCAGGGGTTGAGGTAGTGCGATACCGCCGACCGGAGGAACGGGACACACAATAGTGTTGGCTCCATTTGCCCTGTCAGTAGTCATTGCGTTGGTGCTGACGCCGGCCATGGTTCGACTGGCCCCGAGGCTCGGAGCGGTCGCCAAACCGGGCGAACGGCACGTGCATACCATGCCGACTCCGACAGCCGGGGGGCTGGCCATATTCGTGGCATTCTGGGTGCCGACCCTGTTACAGAACTGGCCGCTTCACGGGGCTCTGCTGGGGATGTTCGCGGGCTCTCTGCTGCTGCTGGCCATCTGTCTGGCAGATGACATCATCGGCCTACCGGCCCTTCCCCGGTTGGGCGGTCAGATTCTTGTCGCCATCGTCGCATTCGTCGGGGGCGTGCAGTGGGGAGGCTTCACCAGCCCTCTTTCAATCCTGGGGGCATATCATTACGTTTCGTTGGGATGGCTGTCCGGCCCGCTGACGGTCTTGTGGATAGTGCTGGTAGTCAATGCGCTGAATTGGCTGGATGGGCTCGACGGCCTGGCCGCCGGTGTAAGTGCCATCGCCGCCTTCACATTGGCATTTATAGCTCGGGGCAGCGAGATTGGTCCGGTGGCAATGCCGGCGGTCGCGCTTGCGGGGGCGTGTCTGGGGTTCCTACCCTATAACTTCAACCCCGCGCGCATCTTCATGGGCGACACGGGCGCAATGTTCCTGGGCTACATGCTCGCGAGCCTGTCAGTTACGGGCGCATACAAGTCGCCGACCGCCCTGGCCGTCTTCGCGCCGCTGTTGGTTCTGGGCGTCCCGATCTTTGATTCACTGAGCACAATAGCAAAACGACTGCGGCAGGGCAAGTCAATCTACGCGGCGGACAATCAGCACCTGCACCACCGCCTGCTGGCTCGCGGGCTGAGCACGCGCCAGGCGGTGCTGGTGATCTACGGACTGACCGCAGTTCTCTGTGTGGTAGCTATCGCGCTATGGCTGAATGCGTAAGGCCCCGCATCTGCCTGGTCTACGGCACCAGGCCCGAGGCGATCAAGCTGGCTCCGGTTTTCCGGGAGCTGCGGACACGTGCCGACAGGTTTGCCACCACGGTGGTGGTGACGGCCCAACATCGCGAACTGCTGGACCAGATGTTGGCCGTGTTCGCCATCGTGCCGGACGTGGACCTCAACATCATGGAGGAAGGCCAGACCCTGGCCCAGGTGACGTGCCGGGCACTCGAAGCCCTGCAGGACACCCTCCGGCAGCTCTCGCCCAACATGGTGTTGGTGCAGGGCGATACGACCACCGTGCTTGCGGGTGCGCTGGCCGCGTTCTACGAGAAGATACTCGTCGGACACGTAGAGGCGGGACTGCGCAGCGGCAATAAGCTTTCTCCCTATCCGGAGGAGGTTAACCGGCGCATGACCAGCGTGCTGGCCGATCTGCACTTTGCGCCCACGGAAGGAGCCAGACAGCAACTCCTAGCGGAGGGCATCGCGGCGGGCAGCATCCATGTGACCGGCAACACCGTAATTGATGCGCTGCGGATGATTGCCGACCATTCGGCACGAGTGCCCGACAGGGCCGCGGCGTTGCTGGAGAATGTGGAGGGCCGCCTCATTCTGGTGACGGTGCATCGCCGCGAGAACCAGGGGGTGGCGTTGACAAGTGTCTGTGCCGCTCTGGAGCAGGTAGCCGGCGAGTTTCAGGACGTGACGATCATCTGGCCGCTGCATCCCAGCCCGGCCGTCGGCGGAGCCGCGCGCGAGTTACTGGGAGGCAAGGAGCGCATTGTCCTGTGCGAGCCGCTGGACTATACCGAGTTCGTTCCCTTGATGAGCCGCGCCGACCTCATCATCACCGATTCGGGCGGCATTCAGGAGGAGGCATCGGCCCTTGGCATTCCTGTGCTCGTGACGCGGGAGACTACCGAGCGGCCCGAAGGGGTAGAAGCCGGTGTCGCTAAACTCGTCGGGGTGGCAACCGAGACGATAGCCATCGAGGCCGCCGAGCTCTTGAGCAACCCTTCGGCCTACGCCAAGATGAGCAGGCAAGCGTGTCCGTACGGCGACGGCAGAGCGGCGGCCCGTATCTGCGATGCGTTGGAGTACCATTTCGGCATTTCAGATCATCGGCCCGATGATTTCAAGTGGACACGAAACGAGACCGCCCGCTGACGAGGTCGGCGCGCTGTTGGGGAGTACACATTGGGATTGCTGCAGGCGATAGTCCTGGCCGTGGCTCAAGGGGCGACGGAGTTCCTGCCCGTTTCGAGCTCAGGGCACATGGTGCTAGTGCCGGCATTTCTCGGATGGCAGCCGGCGCCGCTGGATTATGTCATAGTCGTGCATTTCGGCACTCTGATGGCGGTTGTGGCGTATTACCGCAGGGACCTGTGGGCGGTACTGGCCGCAATCTTTTCGGGACATCGGGTGCAGGACAAAGGCGGTCCGCTGGGGAATAATGACGGTCGGCGTTTGGCCTTGCTCATCATCGTCGCGACGGTACCGGCCGCGGTGGCCGGATTGGCCTTTGCGGATTTCATTGACAACCTGTTTACAGGCGCAGGGCCGCTGCCGGTGGCTGTTGCATTGCTTGTGACCAGCGCTCTGCTGTACGCCGCCGACCGGTTCAGTGGCAAGGGCGAGCCGGGGGAGCTGTCGTGGTGTGATGCGGCGCTCATCGGCGTCGCGCAGGCCATTGCCATCATACCAGGGGTATCGCGGTCCGGCTCCACGATAGCGGCCGGCCTGTGGCGCGGTCTGAGCCAGGAATGGGCGCCCAGATTCGCGTTTCTCATGTCCATACCGCCTATCGCCGGGGCTTTCGGGATCGCGCTGAAGGACGCAGCTGGCACGACGCAGTGGGCGACAGAGCTTCCCTGCTACGTGTGTGGCTTCGTGGTTTCCGCAGTGGTGGGTTACATCTCAATATACGCCGTCATCCGGACCGTCCAGCAGGGGCGGCTTTTCGTGCGTTTCGGCATCTACTGCCTGATACTGGGCAGTTTCAGCATACTGGCGAACCTGATTGGTTGGGTATAGAACAGGTCGAATGACCGGTCACTCGGACCCGGGACGCGAGCTGCATAGGCGCGCTGCGGGCAACTAGTACAGGGAGGAGATTCTTGTGCACGAAAGTATGCAGCAACACTTGTCTGCGTTCGACCAGAACGCGTTGTGGGCCGTACTGGCCTGCGGGGTTCTCGGCATTCTCTACGCGCTCCATCTGCGCAAGCAGGTCCTGGCCGCCGACCAGGGCACAGATACGATGAAGGCGATCGCCGGGCAGATCCAGGAGGGGGCCTACGCTTACCTGGGCCGCCAGTTCAGGACCGTCGGCAGCCTAGTAGTCGTGCTGTTCATCGCGCTGGTCCTCAGCGGCATCTCAGCGGGCTGGGACATCGCCATCGGCCGCGGCGTCGCCTTTATCCTCGGGTGCTTCTGCTCGGCCTTCACAGGCTTTATGGGGATGACGCTGGCCGTGCAGGCCAATGTGCGGTGCGCCAATGCCTCGCGCACCAGCCTCGCGGACGGCATGCGCATCGCCTTCCGCTCCGGCGGCGTGGCCGGGATGTTCACCGTAACGATGGGGTTGGTCGGCGCGACGATCATCTTCATGATCTTCCATGAGAGGGCCACCGAGGTCCTGCTGGGCTTTGGCTTCGGCGGGTGTCTGTTGGCGCTGTTCATGCGTGTGGGCGGTGGCATCTATACCAAGGCGGCCGACGTGGGCGCCGACCTGGTGGGCAAGGTGGAAGCCGGCATTCCCGAGGACGATCCCCGCAACGCCGCCGTCATCGCCGACCAGGTCGGTGACAATGTCGGCGACTGCGCCGGCATGGCCGCCGACATATTCGAGTCGTATGAGGTTACGCTGGTAGCCTCGATGATCCTGGCACTGGCGCACGGTGCAGTGACGGGCAATCCGCGAGACGGCGTAATCTGGATCATGTTCCCGCTGCTGGTCCGCGGAATCGGTGTGTTGACCTCGATTTTCGGCATCCACATTGTGCGTTCGCGGACCGAGGACGAATTCCCACTGAAGGGCATCACCCGCGGCTTCATCTGGTCGGCAGCCCTGTCGGTGGTCGGCTTCTTCATCATCGCCAGGTACTATGCTCAAGACACGCGCCTGTTCTGGGCGACGCTCTTCGGCATTATCATGGCCGTGGGCATGTATAAGCTCACCGAATACTACACGTCGGGCATGTACAAGCCGGTGCAGGCGATTTCGAGGGCGTCGCAGACGGGCAGCGCCACCACCATCCTGACCGGCTTTGCCGAGGGCCTGGAGAGCTCCGTCTTCTCGCTGCTAGTCATTGCGGGCTGTATCTTCGGCTCGATCATCGTGTTCGGCAGCGAAGCGAATGCCGTGGAGATCCTCTACGGCGTGTCGCTTACCGGCCTGGGCATGCTGACCACCACCGGGGTGATCATCTCGATGGACACCTACGGGCCGGTGGCTGACAACGCGCAGGGGATATGCGAGATGGCCAATGTGGAAGAGGCCGGCCCGAATGTCGAGGTCCTGGATGCGGTCGGCAACACCACCAAGGCCGCCACCAAGGGCATCGCGATCGCCTCGGCCGTCATCGCAGCCGTGTCGCTCTTCGGCTCGTTCCAGTCCAAGCTTGCGGGCGGCGGCGAGGACGTTACGCTCGCGGCTCTGGCGAAGTTCCCAATCTCGATAGACCAGCCGAAGGTCTTCATCGGACTGCTCATCGGCGGCGCAATGCCGTTCCTGTTCAGCTCGATGACGATACGGGCGGTCTCACGTGCCGCGTTCCTTATCATCAACGAGGTACGCCGGCAGTTCCACGAGATTCCCGGCCTCATGGAAGGCATAGAAGGCGTGAAGCCCGAGTCGGGGAAAGTCGTGGACATCTGCACCAAGTCGGCGCTGCGGGAACTGATCGCCCCGGCGCTGCTGGCCGTCCTGACTCCGTTCATCGTCGGCTCCTGGCTCGGGTGGCCTGGCCTCGGCGGCTTCCTCGGCGGCATCATCGTCTCAGGCATGTTGCTGGCGGTCTTGATGTGCAACGCCGGTGGCGGCTGGGACAACGGCAAGAAGCTGATCGAGGACGGTCTCTACGGGGGCAAGGGATCTGAAGCTCACAAGGCTGCTGTGGTCGGCGATACCGTTGGCGATCCATTCAAGGACACCGCCGGCCCGGCGCTGAACCCGCTCATCAAGGTGATGAACCTGGTCGGCCTGTTGATCGCTCCGGTCATCATCGGCGGGTCAGTTGGCCATAATGCGACGCAGCCGGGCGTGGGCCTTGTCATAGTCGGCGTCTTGCTGGCAGCCATAGTGGCAATCGCGTTGGTCATGTCCAAGCGCGAGACCAAGGAGATAGCCGAAGTTCAGTCCAGGCTCGAAGATGCAGCAGAAAAGACTGCATCCTGAGGCCGCCAAGCCAAGTAGAAAGCTCAAAGGGCGGAGTGCTGGTTTGCCTCCGCCCTTTTCCGTTTGATGTGACGGCGACGACTGCAAGGCGCACGTCGGGAAGTCAATCGGGTAGTTCGGCGAGTGCCTGCAGCATCTCGACACCGCTGTCCACCAGCACTGCTTCGGTGCCGGGGCCGCTGGGGTTGTAGCCCGGCTCGTAGCCGCCCTCTCTGATGGCATGGTCTGTGCACAGGTAGTCTGCATAATCGTTGGCGATGCTTATCACCGAGGTGAATGTGAACGGGGAGCGCTGCTTGAGCTGCAGGCCGATCTCCACCAGCGTTTCGCCCGGCGTGCAGATAATGCCCATCTCTCCGACTCGCGCGGCCCACATCTCGTACTCCACGCCGCTGCGGCCGTGGTACTTCTCCGCGTTGAGGAGCCGGGACTGCAGCACGCGGTACTCGCCGCTCTCTGTGTCCTTGACCGCCTCCAGTTGCTCACGCACCTTATCGGGGCTCGGATAGTCGGGCGACATCGGCAATTCGACGGTGCGGGATACGTATCCCAGCGGCACCTCGTCGCCGAAATGCTGTATTTCCTGCCACGTCTCCGCGGCCTGGCACCCCAGCGCTCTGCCGACCCGCTGCCGGGAGTTGCCGCCACGCCAGGTCGGCACCTGGTCTCCCGCGCAGCCTGCGGCGAAGAGCATCGGGCCGCCGATGATCTGTTCGAATGCCCAGCGCGCCTGACCCGGGTAGTCGGCGGAGATGGCATAGTGGTCGTCGCTGCCAACAACTGCGTGACATGCGAACGAAACAAGCGTGGCCAGCGGCTTGCCGTCAGCGGCGTCCACTCGCAGCACCGGCACCTCGTTGTCAACGATACCGGCGCTGATGCCGTTGAGCGCCGCCTGCGGCGCCGTCAGACGCGGGCCCAGATGGCCGTGCCGCGGCCATGCATCGGCCAGCCTGGCTCCCTCGATTGACGCGAGGGCCGCCTGATCCGGGTCCATGGTGTATCTCATCACCGTCTGGCGCGTCGTGATCTCAACGGGTCGGCGGTTGAAGGAGATGCCCCACGCCCGGCCTGTGCCATAGCCGACCACGGCAGCTTGCGCATGATCCCATGCCTCGGCAATCATGCCGGCAATGGAGTCTACCACGTTGAGCCGGTAGTCCTCCGACACGGTTGACTTGAGGGCCTCCGAGTGGTAGCCCTGCGCCTTAAGGCTGGGCCCGAAATGGGTGTGGCTGCCACAGACCATGATTTGCTCCGGCCCCAGATCGGTGACCTCAGCCGCCTTCCGGCGGATGTCGGCCACAGTGTCGGCATCAACACCGATGAGGTCCGTGCAGACCAGCGCGATGGCCGTGTAGGTGTTGCACAGGACCAGCGCTCGGGCCTCCAGGGGGTCCCCGATTGCAGTCGCGCCGTGGTCGCGGCTCGAATAGCCGGACATTGCGCACCCCAGGGCCGGGGTTATGTCACACTTGGCGAAACCAGCTCGTAGAGACATCGTCGCACACTCCTCAGTAATGGGATGGGGCAAGCTGTGGTTCAGCCGGCGTGCAGTTGGCGGAGCATCTGCAGCGCACTCTCGACCAGCGCCGCTTCGGTGCCGGGACCGTTGCAGTTGGTGCGTTGTGCGGGCTGCTGAGGTCCGGGCTCCATACCGCCTTCTCTTATGGCGGCGTCGGTGCACATGTACTGGGCCGAGTCGTTTGCCATGCTTATCACCGAGGTGATAGCAAATGGCGAGCGCTGCTTGATTTGCAGGCCGATCTCGGCCAGGATTTCGCCGGGCAGCCCGACGATACCCATGTCACCCACGCGGGCGGCCCATACCTCGCGGGGCGTAGCCGGCCGGTCGCCGACTTCAAGGGCTCTCTTGTATCGCCGCCGCGCGCGGATACCCACATCGTCGTCGAGGTGGCCATACTGCTCCAGTTCGGCGGTCGCCTCTGCTATGGTTGGAAAGCCGGGCGGTACCGGAATCTGCACCATGCAGGAGAGCGCTCCTACCGGCGGGTCGGCCTCAAGCGGCAGCGCCCTGTGCCAGGCGGCAGCCGCCGCACAGCCGATGGCGCCGCCGACTCGGGCACGTGAATCGCCGCCTCTCCACGCCGGCCCAACGTCTCCGCAGCAGCCGTTAGCCAGTATCATTGGCCCGCCGGTGGCACGCTGGAAGCTGTGGCGCGCCTCGGCGGGATAGTCGGCGGATATCGCGTAGAGGTCGCCTTTGCCCGCCACCCCGTGCGCGGCGAAGGTGCCCAGCGTCGCCAGGGGAGTGCCTTCGGTCGTGTCAATCCTAAGAATCGGCACCTCGTTATCCACCGGCGCTGCTCTGAGGCCGTCCAACTCAACCAGCGGAGGACTGAGCCGAGGGCCGAGATGCCCGTGGCGGGGCCAGGCGGCGGCCAGCTCAGCTCCCACGCGTGAGGCGACCTCAGCCGCCTGCGGTTCCAGAACCCCACGCCATTGCACATTTTGGTACACATCTACCGGTCTGCGGTTGAAGCTTATGCCCGGCGCTCGTGCGCAACTGCAGGCTGCAACGGCCGGTCTCCGCGCCCTGGCGGCCTCGACCACTGTGTCAGCCAATCGCCGCGCAGTCTCGCGGGTGTAGTTATCGTCAACCGCTTCCCGCAGCAGCCTCTTGGTGTAGGGCACAGGCCTCAGGCACGGAGCGAAGTGGTCGTGAGTGGCGCAGACCATGATCCGGTGAGGCTCCAGGCCCGCCTGTGCGGCTGCCTGCGCTCGAACGTCGGCCACAAAGGCAGCATCTACGTCCTCAAGGTCGGCGCACACAATGGCGAATGCACCGCCATCACCGGCGATGAACAGCGCCACAGCCTCAAGGGGATCGTCAATGCTCGAGGCCAGTTGGTCGCGGCCGGCCCATCCCGATAGGGGGCAGCCAATCGGCGGTGTTATGTCACACGTGGCAAAGCCTGCTTCCAAAGGCATGTTTCACGGCTCCCTGCGAGGGTTCGATTTGGACGCCGCCTACTTCCCTGCCATTCGCCCCCTAACCTTCCTCGAAGCGCGCGTTTGGGGGGACAGCAAAGGGGAAGAAGCAGTGGAATATTGTTTTATGGTGTTGACACCTGGGTATATCTACTATAGGATATAGTAGTTGACAACTACGGATGGTAGTAACAGGACAGAGGAGGTGTCAGTGATGAGAAACACGAGACTACTGAGAGAGTGGACGGCCCTGAAGGCCCTGTTGCTGGCACTGACTGTCGCGGCTCTGGTGGGGTGCAGTGGATCTGACATTGACGACGATGACGGGTATGATCCAGGATACCGGAACTACCCGCAGTACAAGAACCTGACCATCGTGCTGCGCGTTGTGGACCCGCAAGGCAATCCGATCGGCGGTGCCAGCGTCTGGGTGGCCGACCACGAGGACGACACAACCACCGACAGGCGCCTGCATCCGCTCGCCGAGGGCTACCCCCGGAAATGGCAGGGCTGGCTGGCCAACTGGACGAGCGACGATTACCGGGTCGTTATCAACTACCCTGGCGACCGAGATGAGTTCACCATCGAGGCGGGCAGGGCGGGCTACTGGAG
The DNA here is from genome assembly GCA_964549395.1 of uncultured Armatimonadia bacterium. Classification (GTDB taxonomy): domain Bacteria; phylum Armatimonadota; class Zipacnadia; order Zipacnadales; family UBA11051; genus UBA11051. The sequence continues at coordinate 42,327 of CAZJVY010000020.1, forward strand.
CGCCCAGACGAGGGTCTCGATCGCCGACTACGAGCCGGACGAGATATTCGTGAGAGACGTGCTGGTACTGCCCGCAAAGAGCACGATCTACTCGGCCCAGACCACCGAAGCTGGAGAAGCGGAAGCGGTCGCTGCAGATGAGAACTTCGAGAGAGCGCCGGGGCACGAACCGCAGATCACAATCGGCGAAGAATAGATGAAGCCACATGCGTACCTGTCTGGGCAAGGGGCGAATCGGCAACGGCTCGCCCCTTGTATCATGGAGACTGCCTGCACTTCGCACGCCAACCGGGCCTGTCGAGTGCCTCTTGATTTCCGAAGCGAATTGGAATACCCTTCGCGGGGCGTGCGTTGCGTGCGTCTTCGGCCAAAACCAACCATCAACGCGAGGTGTACCATGATTGATACCCACACTCACTTGCATTACACGGGACGGCTGCCCGGCGAGAAGCCTGGAATAACCGCTGAGCAGCTCGTCAACAAGATGGATGAGAGAGGAATTGACAAGTCGGTGGTATTGCCCATCGAAAGCCCGGAGATCGTCACCGGCACCTGCACGACCGAACAGGCCATCGCCGCAGCACGGCTGTATCCCGAGCGGATTATCCCGTTCGTGCACATTGACCCCCGCACGCCGCGCAGTGACCAGCTCATCGAGTACTTCGTCACCAACTATGACGTAAAGGGCTACGGCGAGACGGTGGACAGCCTGCCGATTGACGACCCGCTGAAGGAGAAGATCTACGCCAAGTGCAATGAGCTGGGCCTGCCGCTGGTCTTCTACGGCAGTGGCAATTCGAACTATGACGAAGTCGGTCTGCCGCGCCTGGAGAAGCTATTGCAGGAGTTCCCGAACATGTATTTCATCGGCCATGGGCCGCGCTGGTGGAACTCGATATCGGCCGATGACGATGGCAGTTGCGGGTACCCCAAAGGGCCTGTAGTCGAAGGCGGGGCAGGGGACCGGTTGCTGCAGGAATATGAGAATATGTACGCCGACATCTCCGCCGGTTCGGGCTACAATGCGATGACCCGCGATCCGGAGTTCACCCAGGGGTTCATCGAGCGGAACTGGTCCAAGATTCTGTTCGCTACCGACTATCTTAGCGCCGGTCACGAAGGTGGCCACGTGCAGTGGATTCGCGAGACGCCGATGGATGAGGAACACCGCGAGGCCATCATGGAGGGCAATGCGCGGCGCATCATCAAGCTGGAGTATTAGCATCAGGCGGCTGTAACCTCAGAGGGCACAGAAGGGCGAGCATCGCTGCTCGCCCTTTCTGTATCTACAGGCATTCTGACGTGATGATCGTGTGGCTACATCTGCATGATGTTGCGGATTGCGGCGGCGGTGTCCTCCAGTGAGGCGATGCCGGGTGACACCTCCGACAGCAGGGCACCGTCGTAGCCGATCTTGCGCAGCTCGGCCATCACGGCTGGGAAGTTGACATCACCCTCCAGCAGCGGCGTCCACTGATAGCCCTGGCGCTTGAAGTCCTTGAAGTGAACCTGCATGACGTGCGGGCCGCAGATGCGCACCCAGTGCTGCGGATACCCGAACACGACCATATTGCCGGTGTCAAAGAACAGGCCGACGCGGCGGCTGCCGACTTCGTCGCAGAAACGGGCGAACTCCATCGGGCTGAGCAGGAACTTGTTCCATACGTACTCCACCGCGACGTTGACCTGCATCTGCTCAGCATAGGGAGCCAGGCGCTGCAGAGCCTGGAGGGAGTTGGCGTACGCCTCGTTGTAGTACAGGTCATCGCTCAGCGCACCAATCGTCAACAGCATGGTGTCAACGCCGAGGCCCCTGGTGACATCAATGCAGCGCTTGATTGTCTCCATGCTGTCGGCTCGCACCTTGTCGTCGTTGGTCATGATGTCCTTAGGGGCCTCGCGGACCAGCGGACACACGGACGCAAGCTCAATGCCCTCGTCGGCAGCGATGCCGGCAAGGGTCTGCAGCTCATCCTCGGTGGTGGACATGGCCAGCTCGCCCTCATCGGCGATGACAACCTCCAATGCTGCGTAGCCGGCCGCTCTGGCCTGTTGTACTGTTTCGGCAAACGACCACTCCCGTGGAGTGATGATCCCGCTAAGCCCGACCTTCATGTGCTACTCCTCCTTGTGCAGATGGCAACTGACACGACTGTATTCTCCCACATCCCCCTATTACCTCTGTTGCTGTGGCCGGTGCGGTGGAGCACCGAACACGGCCGCACGGCATCCTAGACTTGCAGGTAGATGTCGTCGGCGCTGCGAAATATGGGATACAGCTCACTGCAGAGGAGACGCCATTCATGATGAAGGAAGCGTACGAGACATTGCCGGTTGCAGCAGATGCGGATGTTGTCGTCATCGGCGGAGGACCAGGAGGTCTATGCGCGGCAGTGGCGGCGGCTGAAGAGGGCGCCGGAGTGCTGCTGGTTGAGCGATACGGGTTCCTGGGTGGAATGGCCACTGCCGGGCTTGTGAACCCGTTCATGTCGTATTTCGCGGGGGAGGAGCAGGTGAACGCCGGGCTTTTCCAGCGGCTGATCGAGACATTGCAGGCCAAGGGAGGATGGAGTGACAGACCCAAGTCCCGACGCGCTTTCGATCCTCGGATCATGCGATTTGCGTGTGATGCGCTGGCTCAGGATGCGGGGGTGAGGCTGCTGCTGCATACGTTCCTGGTTGACGCAGTGGCCGATGACGGCACCGTGCGTTTGGGGGTGCTGGCCGGCAAGTCGGGCCTGCAGACCGTGAAGGGCAAGCTGTTTATAGACGCCTCCGGCGACGGGGATCTGGCAGCGCGGGCCGGGGCCACGTTCGAGAAGGGGCGGCCGGAAGACGGCCACAGCCAGCCCATGACCCTGTGCTTCCGGATGATCGGCGTGGATGAGGAGCGGATGCCTTCGCGTGAGACGATCAACGAGCTGTACGAGGACGCCAAGGCAGCCGGAGAGATTGACAACCCGCGCGAAAACGTGCTGTTCTTCTACACTCCACGCGCGGGAGAGGTGCATTTCAACACCACGCGCATCGTCAAGCACGACTCGACCGATGCCGCCTCGATGACCGAGGCGGAGTTGGTGGCGCGCAGGCAGGTCGAGCAGATGGCGCGCTTCCTGTGCGAGCGGGTGCCAGGCTTCGAGGATGCGTACATCTGCGAGATCGCGCCGCAAACGGGCGTGCGCGAGTCGCGGCGGATCATGGGCGACTACATACTGACCGAGGACGACGTACTCACGGCACGCAAGTTCGCTGACGGCATCGCCCGCGGCTCCTATCCCGTTGACATCCACAATCCTGCCGGTACCGGAACGGTTATCAAGAAGGTGCCGCCCGGTGACGCCTATGACATCCCCTACAGGTGCCTGTGCCCGTTGGGCTTTGACAACATGCTGATCGCCGGTCGGCCCATCAGCTCCGACCACGCCGCACACTCATCGCACCGTGTGATGCCGATCGCCTCCTGCAACGGCGAGGCGGCGGGAGTCGCCGCAGCGCTGTGCGTGCGCGACAGGCGCGACATCAGAGGCGTTGACGCAGATGAACTGCGCTCGCTGCTGAAGCGACGCGGAGCCAGCATATACGAGCGCCGATGAGCGATACATCAGACCGGCGGGAGTGAGGGAATGGATCCCCTAGCCAGCCCCGGTGGCGCATACATGAATGTCGCCGTCATGGCGGCTGTCCTGATGATGATATCATATCCCATTTACCGGGTGGTATCGCTGCTGATCGAGCGCTCCATTGATGCGCTGGAAGCGGTCATCTACCTGGGGGCTCTGACCGGCTTCGTTGTGGGGATTATGACCTCGTGGGGCACTCCGCTGGCCTGGTTGCTGCTCGTGATGCTTGGGGTCTTGTGCTTGGGTTACCAGCTCATCCAACATATGGTCGAGCGCCGCGCCATGAACATCATGGATGGCGAGGACCTGGAAGAATGTCAAGAGCTCATGGAGAGGCAGCCGAAGAACAAGTGGAGTTACGAGCGGGCCGTGAACATATGCCGGCGACGCGGGGAGTACGAGCGCGCAATCGGGTATATGGAGGGCTACCTGCGGCAGGTGCCCGACGACAAGGAGATGGAGAGGCGCCTGCGGCAACTGAAAAGGACGGTCAGGCAGCAAAGCACGGGTGCGAAGCTGTGTCCGGAGTGCGGCACGGAGAACTACGCCGGAGCCGGCAAGTGCATAAGCTGCGGCCGCGTTCTTGCCTTGCCCGGCGATTTTCTGGCCGGCTGCGCCACCGAGGCCGGCCTCAAGGCTTTGGCAGGCACCGCCGCGAGCCTGCTGGTTCTCAGCATCGGCACGAAGGTTGCAGGTGCACCTGTGCCGCTTGTCGGGCTGCTTTTCGTCGGCGCCTTCGTCACGTCACTGGCCTATCTATACCTGCGCAGTTGAGGCCCGCATGGGCATGTTAGGAAGGCTCGATATGTCACAGCGCACACAACACGACCGCTGATGGAGGAGGAATCGTCGTGATCAGGCCAAAGATGCTGCTGGCAGTGGGGCTGCTGGTGCTGGTGGCCACCTCACTGGGGTGCTTCAAGATGGACCTGCAGGTTACGCTGAAGCCGGACCTGGGAATGGATGTCGGCATGCAGATGGTGATGCCGCTGAAGATGGGGGCGCAGATGGAGGCTCCTGACCTCAAGGACATGGGCGGCATGGAGAATGTGAAGGTGCAGGAGACGGATAAGGAACGCATCATCAGCGGCAGCCGTGCGCTGGGGCCTGATGAGCAACTCGGGGCGGAAGAAGAGGCACAGATGGAGATGATGCGTCAGAAGGTGCCGCACCGCCTCAGCACCTACTACGTGTTCGTCATGGAACTGCCTGCCGGAGAAGGTGAAGGTGCCAAGGAGCCGCCGAGCGGCGAGGGCGCTGCAGATGATGAGGAGAGTGCGGCGGCGATGGAGGCGATGATGGAGGGCATGCTGTCGTCCTTCAAGTTCGACCTGACCGTGCACATGCCCGGGCGCATAGTCTCCACCAGCGGCACCCGTGTGGACGACAACACAGTCCGATTCTCACTGACCATGCAGGACCTGAATTCGGATACCCGGCCGCGACTGACGGCCATCAGCAGGCTTCCCAACTACACCAACCTCGGCCGCCTGTCCGACCAGATGATCGCGGCCGGCGGCGAGTACTTCACAGCGGCCCGCATGGTGGAATACCTCAATTGCGGGCTGCTCCCCGATCCGCCCACCGAGATTGACGCCAAGGACAAGCTCGGCACCGCCGACTACGCGGCACTTGCTGAGCTCATTGCCGTTCTGGACGACCAGCTTGCGCCCGGCTTGACCGAGGCTGTCATCGCCAAGCTGGGGCTCAACAAGGACAGAGTGGAGCCCTCACGAATCCGCAAGGCGAGAGAGGCCGTGCGGGATGCCGATCTGAGGACACTGGCAGTGGACGCCGTGCTGAAGGCGCTGCAGTAGCCTGCACGGCGGCTGCAGACGCAAGAGGCCGAGCCGCAGCATCGTGCTGCGGGCTCGGCCTATGTGTTTCCTGTCAATGGATGCTGTTACCAGCCGCGCGGGCGTATCCCGTACTTCTCCATCAGTAGCAGCAGGTTCTCACCCAGGATCTTGCGCTTGTCGGCCTCGGAGATCCTGGCGTACATTACCTGTCCGAGGCCCCATCCAATCGGCAGGTCCGAAAGGTCGGAGCCGAACAGGATACGGTCTGCGCCGTAGAGCTGCACGTACCGTTCCGTCTGTCCCCATGTCAGGAACGGGCACGTGCAGATGAACAGGTTGTCCACCTCCCTGACTACATCGCCGTACGCATCCGCGGAGTGACCGGTGATGAAGCATGCGTCGGGGTATGTGGTGCAGAGGCGCCGAATCTGCTCCGCCGAGCCCCAATTGTGGTTGAGGATGAACTGGTCGCGCTCATTGACGAAGCGGCAGGCCACGTCAATCAGCGGGCCCTCAGCCGGGTAACCGTGATAGTGCGGGATGAGCTTGACCCCCTGCATCCCCAACGTCAGCCCCCGCTCCAGCTCCTCGAGCACAAGTCTCTCACCGTGGTTCAGATTGACCAGGGTGAAGCCGATGAAACGGTCCGGGTACCCGGCGATCATCCTCGCCACTTCGTCGTTCCCGTAAGTCTCGTCAGCAAACACCCCTTCGAGGCTGAAGACGCAACACGCCCTGATGCCGAACTTGTCCATCTCCGCCACTATGTCGGCCGGCCCGTCGAGAAGCACATGGTTGGGACTGGACCAGCCGATATGGCCGTGGCAGTCGTAGAACTCCTCACGGGTCAGCGATGCCCGCTCCCGCGCGGCCCGGTGCAGCGCGTCCAGCGGCTCGGGGAACTGCACGTCCTCCGCGAAGGTGATGTTGGGGTTCCATGACAGCATCTCGCGCATGTTGCCGCCGGCTATCAGGGCCAGGTCGCGTTCGCTGATGTCGGAGTAGTTCAACTGCATGAGGGCGGAGCCGGGCTCGAGTTGGGGCAGGCGGGAGCGCCACACCAGCCGCTCCGCTCCGAACTCCCGGCAGATGAACTCGATGCGCTTGTGCAGCCAGATGGCCGACAGGTCCACCTTGAGATTGGGGCAAGCGGCGAGCGCCTCCAGCACCTTGCGCTGGCTGTTGTAGATGCGGTGTTCGGTGACAACGACGGGCAGTTGCGGGAAGCTATGGCAGATGCGCACCACGCTGTCCCAGTCAGTAGCATTGACGGTGCCGGGGCTGAGCAGATTGGTGGGGCAGAGGAACAACGGCACCCGGGCCTTCTCCAACTCGGCAAGCAGATCGTCAACGCCCCATGCGTTCAGCGAGATGTCGAACTGGCGGTAGAACAGGTACAGCGCGCCGACCCCCAGTTCCCGCATCTGCGCCACAAGCTCGGCAGGCGGGGGCAGTTCGCGGCTGTGCGTCATCAGCCCTGCCCATGCCGGATGCAGTCGCGGTTGGTGCTTCGTGCGTTCAAGGATTCTGCTGTTGCCGGCTTTGGGACTGGTCGCGGCGGACAGGCTGTCTATCACCAGCGCTTCGGCGATGCCGTAGTGGTCCATCACCTCCAGTATCTGCTCGGGGGTCTCCGGCTCGCCCTCGGCCATGTGTACGTGCCGCCCCAGATAGCAGCAGGCATCCAGGTATGAAATCTCGCTCATAGGTCGCCTCACTCCCCATCTACCAGTTGGGCACTTGGTTGCAGCAGGCCGCCGGTCAGATGCCCTGCAAAGCTCTCAGCAATTCCAGCGCAATCAGCACATGCCCGGACCTGGCCGGATGCACCGGCTCAGGGCAGAATGTCTCGCTGTCGCGATAGAGCAGATGGTGTGCGAAAACCTCGTGTAACTTCACCAGCAGCGTGTCGTACTTCTCCGCCATCTCGTGAACGACGCCGGTGTACTGTGGCATTATGTCGAGCACCTTGCTGCGGAAGGTGTCCTGTGGGCTGATGCTGACGTAGAACGGATCGAGCAGAACAATCCGCGCATTGGTTTCGTCTTTGGTACGGCGTAGCAACCAGTCGCAGATTTCGCGATAGCGCTGGGGCGAAACCGCTTCGGGGTCATCGGGGTTTCGCAGATAGCTGTGCAGGTCATTGATCCCGATCATCATCGTGAGCCAATCGGGCTGGTGGCGGATAACGTCATCGTCCCAACGCTCCTGCAGGTGGGTGGTTCTATTGCCGCCGATGCCCTTGTTGAAAATGGTAATGTTGCGCTCCGGATACAACGCAATGACCATCTCGCGGAAGATGGCGGCATAGCCCTGACCGTACGGCGCGGCCTCCCCTCGCCGTCCGGCGTCCGTAATGCTGTCGCCCTGCATGACGACTGTCTGCCCGTCTTGAATCATGAAATCACTCATCACTTACTTCCTCCTGTATACCTCGCTTGGCTTGCTTACAATGACAAAACCGGCCGGTAGATTGCCTTGCGCACCGGTTTCAGGCGCACATTCCAGTCCGCCTGCCGCAATACCTTCCGAGGGGCTTCGGTCCCAGGCGGTGGCCTGCGCCTGCCGAATTGCCCGTGCAGGCTGCGCCGACAAAGGATTCGGGACCGAAGTGTCAAACTAGATAGGTACAGGCGTCTTATCAGCATGGACGGGACGCCCGCGTTGACGGGATCCTGGCAATAGACGGGAATTCGCCGGATGGATAATGACAAGTTCAGGATGCCGTTTTCGAGTTCGCAGATGCGCAACGCGCGCATTCTGTTCCATCTGCCGAACTTCATCAAGCTGTACTGGCGGCTGTTCCGCGACCCTCGGGTAGGCTGGCTGCCCAGGATTGTCCTGCTGGCCGGGCTGGCGTACCTCTTCGTGCCCAGCGATCTACTGCCCGACTTTCTGGCCCCGCTGGCGGGGCTGGGATTGCTTGACGACGCGGTAGTGGTGTACTTCGCGTTCAAGGCCTTCATACGGCTCTGCCCTCGCACGGTGGTGGAGGAGCACGTTCACTTGATAGATCAGGGCGGATGAGCCGTATCGGCCCGCTGAGGGGGAAGGAGCCGACAGGATGGCGGCGGCAGAGATGGATGCGGACACTGTGCGTCTGCGCAGATTCGACTGGCGCACCGACCGCACTGCAGTGCTGAGCTTCCAGTATGAAATCTATGAGACGAACTTCCCGGGGTTCACGGTTGACGACGATTTCATACGCGACTATGGCCTGAACCTGCGAGACGCCGCCAAGAACCCGGGGGAGCATGTGGTGGTGCTTGAGAGAGATGGGCGGGTAGTGGGTTTCATGTGGTTGTCGCTGTTGTCCAACTTGCTGGACTCCTGTATCGGCTACATTAAGAACATCTACGTCGCCCCGGAGTTCCGCGGACAGGGATACGGCCGCCGGCTCCTGGAGACCGCCGACCGCTGGTTTGAGGATCACGGAGCCGCGCGGGCGACACTCGACGCCAGCATCGGCAATGAACGCGCTGTCAGGCTTTACGAGCACGCGGGCTACAAGATTACGCGGTACCGGATGGAGAAGCGCTACGACGATGCGGACCGATGAGGGCTGCATTCGGACAGTGTAGGTGAATTCCGTTGGCTAACACCAACCTGCCGGACGACACGCTTGAGGAAGACATTACCGAGATCGAGCTTCTGTGCGAACAGCGGCAGTACGAGCGGGCACGGAGTCTGGCACAGCAGCTTCTGCGCGCATATCCCAGCAGCGCGCGAGTGCACGAGGCGATGGGGGATGTCGCGGCGGGCCGGCGCAACCACGCCGAGGCCATACAGTGGTACGAGCTGGCGCTGCAACTGGGGTTCCATCAGCGCGTCATGGACAGCCTTGAGGAGCAAAGGCGCCTGCTTCAGGAAAGCCGGCGCCCCGTGCCGGATGCTGAGGAGGCCGAGGAAGGTGCTGTAACGGGCCGCCACTACAAGCTGATCGCCGCGATAGCAGGCGCGGCGGTTCTGCTCATTCTGGCGCTGTTCCTGATATTCGCCGGCAGAGGCAGTAAGCCGTCGGGAACCGAAGGCGCGCCGTCCCGGCCGCGCGCGGTGTCCAGCAGAGAGGCCGTTCGCAGCCAGCCTGAGGCTCCCACGGGGGCCGCGCCGAGTTCTCGGGCCGAGCGAGCCGCACCCTCCGGCCCGACACGCCGCCCCTCTGCTGAGTATCCGCCGTCCGGCACTGCTGCGCAGCAGCCGACCCAGCAGGGCCTACCGCCGGTATATGTGACGCGTGAGATCGGTGCGCCGCTAAGCGACCAGGATCGTCTCCTGCTCAAGGCGCTTGCATCGCTCAACTGGCCCGATGGCACCAGCCTCTCCGGCGACATCAACGCGATGGTGGACCCGTTCACCGGCTACACTTTCATCACTCTGATGCTGCCGCAGTCTCTGAAGCAGTCGGCGCAGTTCTCCACGACTCTGGTCGTGTCGTACCAGGTGGCGGTCGCCGCCATGAAGCGCGATACCAGCCTCCGCTCACTCACCGTGCGGGTCATCGCGCCGGTGAGCACGAAGGACACACAGACGGTTCTGACGATCTTCCGAGGCAACACAAACCGCACTGCACTGGAGCGCTACCTGGAGATGGAGAAGATACCCAGCACCGAGGAGATCTGGAACCAGGTCTTCGCTACGACCTGGTGGAACCCCTCGGTGCCGGTTGAGAACCCCTTTGACTAGAGCAGCAGCCGCGTGCCTGGAGCGGTCTGCCAGTCTTCTGCGCCCTGACTAGAGCGAGCGCAGGAACTCGACGGCTCTCTTGATGTCACCGACCGGGTCCTGGCCGGTTTCGCGCTCTATGGCGAAGTAGCCGTCGTAACCGGAGTCGAGCAGGTAGCCGGTGTACCTCGGCCAGTCCACCCAGCCCTCGCCCAGCGGCACCTCCTGGCGCGTCCCGTCGTCGTGGACAAGTGCATCCTTAGCATGGGTGTGGACAATGACGTCAGCCAGCGCCAACGCGCCTTCGTTGGGCTGGTACTTCTCGATCCACTTCAGCTTGTCGTAGGGCTCACCAAGGTCCTGGGCGTAATGAGCCGGCCACAGGATCATGTTCGCCGGGTCCCAGTTGATGCGCAGGTAGTTGCTGCCCACGGTGTCCAGGAGGCGGCGCAGCACATATGGCGGCTCGGGCCCGGTCTCAATTGCCAGGCGCACGCCGGTCTTCTCACCGTGCTCCGCCAGCAGGCCCATGCCGTCAATGAAGCGCTGCCATTCCGGCCTACGGGGGTCCTCCGGCATGATGCCGCAGTGGCCCTGCCA
>CAZJVY010000021.1:0-15207 GCA_964549395.1 uncultured Armatimonadia bacterium
CGACGTACTCCTGCGCCTGCCGGTGCCCAATCCCGATTGGCACTTCTGAGCCGCTCCAGCAACTCCGCCGGGCCGCTGAGGTCATCCGAAATGGCAAGACCGCTGGCGGGACGGACACCCAGCCACATGCGCGTGAAGGCATTTACCGAGGCCTTGAGTGTGGGTAGCGATGAGTCGGTGCCCACCTTGGCAGATGAAGACGGGCCGAGTGTCACGATGTAGCTGCCGGTCAGGCCGCGCCAGGGCGCGCCATCGTCCAGGAACCGCTCAATCGGGTCGGTCAGTTCGAGATTGAGGCGCACCTCACCGGCCGCCAGATGAGTCTTCTCCATGCACGCAGGCAGGTCGCAGATGCGCATCTGCCACCAGGGAACGGTCACGATCTTCGGCTGATACCTGGAGCCCTCCCTGGTCAAGCTGCTGTGGTTGGGATGGCGCACGAAGTCCACAAGCTGTATGCCGGGCGGCTCCACCATGCTCACCAGTTTGACCTGCTCGCGGAAACTGCGCAGCAGGGCCATGAGTTGGAGGAACTGCTCGCCGGTGTGGAAGGTCATCCATTTGATGTTGTAGGGGCCGCTGGATACGCTCTCCGGGCGGCACCAGAAGTGGTGGGTCAGTTGCCCGTCGTCGCCGCAGTAACCGAGGCCGAATTCATTGTCAGTGAGCATGATTTCCGCGCGGGTGTTCTGCGGCGCGTCAAGGGTGCATGAGCCGTGAATGCGCGGCCTGTTGAGCCGCGCCGCGTGGATGAGTGCCCAGTCGTCGCTCGTGAGCCGGCGGGGGACAGGGAATTCGACGTCCACGGTAAGATGCGCCGGATCGAAAGATACGCGCGTTTCGTAGCTGCCGGTGCCGAAGCCGAGGCGGTTGTAATACCCCTGCTCGAACATGCCGAGGCCGGCCACGGCAGCGCCGTCAGCCGCTCCCATCGCCAGCGCTGCGGCGGTCAAACGGCGCGCCAGGCCCTGCCGGCGTGCGACGCGGCTGGTGGTGACACCGGCGATGCACATGTACGGCAGCGTCTCGCCCAGGTACTGGATCGTGCCGGGGGCTGTGTGGACCAGGCACTCCGGCTCGCCATTCAGTTCGGCCACAAGTGCGCGGCCCGCCGCGATCTTCGTGTCCATCTGGCGCGCGGCTGCGTCCGAGGTGCCGATCCAGCCGACCTCGCGCCAGATGCGATGCGCGGCATCGGCGTCTCTGGCGGGGTCATAATTGCGGTAGTCCATGGCAAGACCTCCTAATGTGACATGTACTTCCAGGGAGATGGTGAGCAGGGAGCGGAGGCATCAGCCCACGTGATACTAGGCCGGCGGGTGCATCCGTACCGGGGTTCGCAATGTCCGCTGGCATGCCTGGTACGCACTTGCAGTAGGCCCCGACCATCCAAATGTCGGGGCCTTGGTCGCTTTCGGTTATCTGGCGAATGTCGAGCGTCTAATCCTTGCGGCGCAAGAACGCGGGAATGTCCACATCGTCTTGGTCGTAGGTGGGCGGCTCCTGCTCGAAGGCCGGCGCCACGGAAGACGCGGGCGTTGCAGGGGCAGCGTGGGACGGCTCCTCGTGAGCGAAGGCGGAGGCTTTGGGCTGGGGCTTGCGCTTCTCATCAAAGCCCGTGGCCAGCACGGTGACGCGTATCTGGCCCTCCATGGATTCGTCAATGACTGCGCCGAGGGTGAGGTCCACGCCGTCATCGCCGCCGGCGGCCTCCTGGATGATCTGGGAGGCTTCATGGACCTGAGCCAGCGTCATGTCCGGCCCGCCGGTGACATTGAGCAGGACGGCCCTGGCGCCCGCAATGTTGGTCTCCAGCAGCGGGCTGGAGATGGCGGCGTTGGCGGCTTCGGCGGCGCGGTCGTCACCGGACGATTCACCAATGCCCATCATGGCGGTGCCGGCATCAGCCATCACCGTTCTGACATCGGCGAAGTCAAGGTTGATCAGACCGGGCACGACGATGACCTCGCTAATGCCCTTCACGCCCTGCTGCAGCGTGGTGTCGGCCAGTCGGAAGGCCTCCTGCAGGGAGACATCGCGCTCGGCCATGTCTAGCAGGCGGTCGTTGGGAATGACGATAAGGGTGTCCACGTTGGCCTTGAGGCGCTCGATGCCGTCTTCGGCGATCTGTCCGCGCTTGCGGCCCTCGACGGCAAACGGCCTGGTCACTACGCCGACGGTCAGTGCGCCCATCTGCTTGGATATCTGTGCCACGGTAGGACTGGCGCCGGTGCCGGTGCCGCCACCCATGCCGCAGGTAATGAAAACCATATCGGCGCCATCAAGCGCCATGAGTATGTCCTGGTGGCTTTCCTCGGCGGCAGCGTTGCCCAGTTCGGGGTCGCCGCCGGTTCCCAGCCCGCGAGTAAGTTGTTCCCCGATCTGCAGCTTCTTATCGGCGGCGCACAGGTCCAGAACTTGCGCGTCGGTGTTGATGGCCATGTACTCGACGCCCAGGAGGCCGGACTCGATCATCCGGTCCACCGCGTTAGAGCCGCCGCCGCCGACGCCAACCACGCGGATCTTGGCATATTCCTCCACGTTCGGCCTCAGCATATTGCTGTTTCCTCCCTAGCGCTCAGTTCTGGTATGCCACAATCGAGAAGCGTGCGGGCATTATAGTACCCGACTCAGGCCACGTCAAGCCGCCACACAGGGCATACCGGCGGCAGATACGCGCCCCGTACATGTTTCACCGGTGCAGCGCTCGCGGCCTTGGTTTGCGGCCGTCTCTAGCGGGATGAATCCGGTGCGATAGCGACCTTTACTCTGGCAGGCCGCAGGAGCCGATCATGCAGGAGATAGCCCGGCTGCACTACCTCTACGACCGTGTTCTCCGGCACATCGGCAGTCGGCACCGCCTCCACGGCTTCGTGGAGATCGGGATCGAAAGGCTGCCCCTGCGGGTTGACCTGACTCACGTTGTGGCGCTTCATGAAGCCGTGAAGCTGGTCCAAAATCATCTCGACGCCTCGGGCGACGCACTCCAGGTCATCGGTGTCACAGATGCTGGCCAGGGCCTGGTTGCAGTTGTCGGTCACAGGCAGCAGTTCGGCGAGCAGATTCTCGTTGGCATACTGCCTCTGCTGGGCCATTTCCTGGGCCATGCGCCGGCGGTAGTTCTGCAGGTCGGCCAGGGCGCGCAGGTACTTCTCATGTAGCTCTTCGTACCTGGCCTGCCAGTCGGTCTCCTCGGCGGCGTCTTCGTGCCCCTCGCGGCTGTCTGCCTCCTGCTCCGCCTCAAGTTCGGCAAGCTCCGGAGCGCTGTCTTCCTCGGGCTGCGGACCGGAATCGATTCTCACTGGAACGGGCTTGTCCTGCTTGCGATCAGTCATCTAGAGCTCCTCATCCTCACATCAGCCGGCGGCAGCGGATCAATCCAGCGCGCCGGCACGAGTATCTGCGTCACTGTCAATGATAGCACTAATGCGCAACACCGCGTCGGCGACCTCGACCGCGGTGACGAAGGCGCCAATCTTCACCGGCGCGGCGTCAACGACCTCCAAGTCGTACATATAGGTGACGCGACCGGTTTCGGCACTGATACCCCACCCCTCCGCACGGCCCTGAGCGTCGGCGCGCAGCGCCTCCTCCACCTGGCGCGCGCTGAAGCCACAGGTTTGGACGATGGACACCATGGGGGCCTTGAGGGCCTCGATGACGCAATCCACGCCGTGTACGTACTTGTCAGGGGCGGCCTGGCGCACTCTCCGTACGTACTTGACGGCGGCCAGCTCGGCGGCGCCTCCTCCGGGCAGTACGCCGCCACGCAGCGCCGCCTGGACGGTAGCAGCAGCCTTGCGGGCAATGCCGCTCTTCTCGGCAAGCACCTCCGGGGTGGCGGCCCCGACCAGTATCGTCACCATCGGTCGGCCGCTGCCGCCCTCCACGTACACGGCTTGCAGTCTCGGGTCCCGGGCCACCGTGTTCGCCGTCCCGAGGTGGTTCCTCAACTCGCCGATGCTCCTGCGCAGCCCGGCCCTGCTGACAGGCACTCCGCCCGTATAAGCGGCAAGCTCGGCCAGGTCGCTGGCGGGGACCGACTCGACGCAGAAGATACGGGCCTCCTCCAGAAGCACGCGCGCGCTTGGCGCGATGTCGCCGGTGACAAAGACGCAGTTGGCCCCGACCGTGGCGAGCTTCCGCACATCCTCAGCGAAGTCTTCCTGAAGCTGCAGGTGGCGCTGGAAGCCGGTCTCGGTGCCCAGGCCCTCGTCGGGGATGCGCTCGGGCGCAAGATCGCCGTCAATCAGCAGTAGCCACGGCTTCGGCACACTGACGGGCGCTCGCTCGCCGGGCGTTTGAGTGCCGAGGATAAGACCCGGAGCCAGCCTAGTGGTCGCTCCCTGTCTAGCCATAACGCGCTTTGATAGGGAGAAGGTTTCATCCTCGGTCAGGCGTTCGGGTGAGATCGCTCGCACCGCCTCGATGATCAGAGCGGCAATCTGCTTGTCGCCGCGCGCGGCGGTCCGTGCAGCCTGGTAGAGCATGGGGTCATCGCAATAGGCCGACGCCCGCGCGGTCTGTTTGAGGAAGTCCAGCACCACAGGGGTGGCCAGCCTGATGCCGGCAAGCAGATGAACCATCGGGACGCCGACGCAGGCCTGAGCCACGGCCTCGTTGATGAGCGCAGAGGCGATGATCACTGCGGTGGCAGCGCCGTCGCCCACCTGCGCGCCCTGGGTACGGGCGGCACCGGCGACCAGGTGCGAGACCGGGTGCTTGGTGTCGAGCTTCTCGACGATGGCCGCCGCGTCGCTGGTAACGGCGAAATCGCCGTCACCGTCCGCGAGCGCGGTGTTCAGACCCCGGGGGCCGAAGCTGCCTAGCACCGCCGAAGCCACGCTTGCGGCGGCCGCGGCGTTGGTCTGCAACAGCTCGCAGTACCGGACATCCGGGCTCGCGGTGACTGTCCGGTCGACAATGTCGGCATTCTCTGATGTAGCAGCGATTGGACGGTCCATGCCCATTAGCAGTGACGGCGCACGCTGCGCCGCAGGAGGTTACCGGGGGATGACAGCGATGACCGGGTATACACGCGCTTACCGGCCGGCGTCTTCCCCTTCTGAAAAGGCTTCGTCCAGTCTTTCTCCGACAAAGGAGACAACCGACATAGCGTTGATGTAGTCCATGCACAGCGGCCCGAGCACCGCTACGGTCCCGGCCCGCAGGCCGATGTCAGCGAAGGAGCGCGCAACCAGGCTGCAGCGGCGGATGCCCCTCACTCGGCTCTCACTGCCGATGGCGACAGTGACCTCGGCGGCCCTGGCAGCCAGCAACAGGGCCTCCCGCAGCAGTGCGTGCTGGTCAATGGTCTCGATGAATTCGCGGAGGCTCTCAGGCTCCTGGAACTCCGGCTCGTCCAGCATGTAGGAGGTACCATCCACGTACAACTCGCGGTCCTCCTCCGTGTCCACGGCCTGTCGCAGTGCCTGCAGCAACACCTCGGGCAGATTGCACTCAAATACCGCCGCCGCCAGGTCCGTCCCCGTGACAGTCGCAAGCTCGCCGATGGCGCGGCCGCGGTAGATCTTGCGCAGCGCACGGCTCAGCGTGCCGATCTGCTCGGCGGTCATCGGCTCCGGGCTGCGCAGGAGTTGCTGCACTCGCTTCCCGGCGGTGGTCTGGTATGTAAGCAGCAGATTGTAGCTGCTCACCGGCGACACGGATATGTCATCAAACCGCTCGTGAACGCGTGAAGGACTCATCACGATGCTCGGATAACCGGTCAGGGCCGACAGGCTGCGCGACGTGGCCCGCATCAAGGCACGCGGTCGCCCCTTCAGTCGCCGACACTCGCTGTCATATATGCGCACCGCCTGGGTATGTCTGGGTAGCGGCCCCCTGCGGTGGGCATTGACGAAAAGCCGATACGCCTCGGGCAGCGGAACGCGCCCTGCAGAGGTGTGAGGATGGCAGAGGTAGCCGGCCTCCTCCAGATAAGCCATTTCGTTGCGGATGGTGGCGCTGCTGACAGTGAAGTCGTACTTGCTCCTGAGCTGCTTGGAGCCCACGGGTGCTTTCGTAGCGATGTGCTCCTGCACCACCGCCATCAGGATCTCGTGTTGCCTGGCCGTCAGCGGCGGGGCCGGGCTGTGAGACATCAAGATGGCCCTCCTACATGCGAGGAAAAGGGCAACGACGCGCCCACGGCGCCAACGGTGCTGTTAACCTTGCTGCCCAGAGCCGACCATGTGGTCACGGCCACGGCGGCGATCATCGCCAGAAGCAGCGCGTACTCCACCGTGCTCAGTCCCCTCTGGTCCTTCCAGTAACTCAAGATCCGTTCCATGACACCACACTCCCACCTGTCGCCTGCGGCGGCGCGCAGCACGATTCACCGCAGTCATCACGAAGATAGCAGTCAGAATGACCCGTTGTCAAGCTGCGCCAGACGCCCGCCACAACGCGCGCAATGGCTGCGAATGGGCAACCGTCCGCGGCCCATCTTGGCGGTCTGCGTAAGTGCCGATCCATTTCGAGTCTCCCGCACCCGCACCCGGCCGAAACCCCCGTTACTACATTTCCCCGCGCGGCCACGGGCACCTGCACGGCACCAATCATGGGGCCGGGGATTCTTCGTCGGCAGGCGGGGAAGTGGGATCGAGCCATCCAGGGAGACTGCTGGTCCACACGGCGCGTGGCTGCAGACGCCACCTTGCACGCTCACGCTATCACATCTGATATCGTGATGATAGACAAGCACTCCCAGACAGCCCTGGTAGTCGAACTCAAGGACGGGGACACCTGCGACACGAAGAAAGCTCAAGGTGAGCTGGAGAGCATGACAATACTTGGGAGTTGGGTAGGCGACAACACAGGTTATCGTGTCTCCCTGCACTTCTGCTGCTTCAACCAGACGGACAAGACAGCTATAATGGTGGGAGCGAAGGGGCGCTTCAGTGAGGATCACGTGCTGACCGGGGAGGGACTATGTGGGCCAATTCGTGTGGACTATTCGGAGACTCAAGAGATCCGCGAGAATGACGCGAGGATAGGTGGGGCCAGACAGCTATGGAGAATGAGTTGATACAGGGCGACTGCATCCAGGTCATGCCCCAGTTGCCCGGCCAGATTGCGGACTGCGTCTTTGCTGATCCGCCGTACAACCTCCAGCTTGAGGGCGAGCTATGGCGACCGAATATGACCAAGGTGGATGCAGTTGATGACGAGTGGGATCAGTTCGGCCAGCCGGGAGCCGACAGTCATTTCGAGAGCTTCGAGGCATATGACAGGTTCACGGAGGAATGGCTGAGTGCAGCCCGCCACGCACTCTCGGACAATGGTACCATATGGGTCATCGGCTCCTACCACAATATTTACCGTGTTGGCAGGATAATGATGGATTTAGGCTACTGGTTACTGAACGACATCGTGTGGGTCAAGACCAACCCGATGCCCAACTTTCGTGGGGTGCGGTTTGCGAACGCACATGAAATGCTGCTCTGGGCCAAGAAATCAAAAGACCAGAAGAAGTACACATTCAATCATCACAGCATGAAGCTGTACAACGATGGGAAGCAGATGCGTAGTGATTGGGAATTGCCTCTCTGCACAGGCGCAGAGCGGCTGAAGGTCAACGGTGAGAAGGCTCACACTACGCAGAAACCGGAAGCGCTTCTCGAACGAGTAATAGTCGCCAGCACGCGCGTGGGCGACTTGGTGCTTGACCCCTTCTTTGGTGCTGGGACGACTGGTGCGGTAGCCAAACGCTTGGGTAGGCGGTGGATCGGGATCGAAAAGGAAGAGCGATACGTCGAGCTCGCAGGCCAGAGGATAGAGGCAGTGGAACCGATGCCTGATGAATGGCTCAGGCAGTTCACTGAAGACCCTCCGCCGCCGAAGCGTATCCCTTTCAAGCAGTTGATTCAGGAAGGACTTCTGCACCCAGGCGATAAGCTCAAGCACATTCGGCTGGATGTCGAAGCCATCGTGAACGCGGACGGCACGATTTCCGCTAACGGCTGTCGAGGCTCCATCCACCACGTTGGCGCTCAGGTAGCCGGCAGTGCCGGCTGCAATGGTTGGACCAACTGGACGTATACTTGCCCGCAGACCGGACGGCAGCGTGTACTGGATGCACTGCGCGAGACAATACGCGCGCAATGATACTCAAGCACTCCGGCCCGGGCACGCCCGTTTGGTGAGGGGTCCGAAGGCCGCAAATCCGTTGACAGTACCGCAACCCATGTGCTATTCTAATAGTCCGTCGGCTTCCTGCGTGGATGGGAAGCCGTCTAAGTTTTGGCAGCGTGCGTCACTTGAGATATGTTAGATGCCCGGGCGCTTCCGCATCGGAGGCGCAGCGGGAGTCTACGCGCACCACTGGGCGCAAGTCATCCGCAAACGAGAGGGACAAGTAGAGGTATGAGGACCAGGAAACCGGTAGAAGAGGAACGCGACGAATTCCAGGAGCGCGTGGTACGGATTGACCGCACCCGCAAGACCGTGAAGGGCGGCCGCGTATCGTCCGTGCGGGTCTGTGCCGCCGTTGGTGACGGCAAGGGCAATGTGGGACTGGGTGTCGGCAAAGCGCGCGAGATTCCGGAAGCCATTGAGAAGGCGATCAAGCGCGCTCGCGAGAGCATGTTCCGCATCCCGATGGACGGCTACACCATCCCCCATCAGGTGCAGGCGAAGGTGGGCGGGGCGGTAATTCTGCTGCGTCCGGCCTCGCGCGGCACAGGCGTTGTCGCCGGCGGGGCGACTCGCCAGATTCTTGAGGTGAGCGGCATCCGCGACATTCTCACCAAGTCACTGGGCAGCGGGAACGTATTCAACCGCGCCCATGCCTGCTTCAAAGCGCTCAAGGCGCTGCATAACCCGACCCGCATCGCCGAGGAGCGAGAACTGACCGTCGAACAGATACTTGGACGTAGCATCGAGGACCCGTACGCCGAGATTGAGGCCGCCGAAGCAGCAGCCGAAGCCGCTGCAGAGAAGGTAGCTGCCGCAGCCGCTGCAGAGCAGGAACAAGAGGCCGAGGCCGAACAGGCCGAAGAAGCGACGGAAGAGGCGTCGGTTGTCATCGAGGACACGATGACCGACAGCCTGACCGAGCTATTTGTCGGCGACGACAAGGAACAGTAGCGCAGACATCCGCCACCAGCAGATGATGAGACAAAACGAAATGGGCCCTTCACGAAGGGCCCATTTTCTCTGCGGGTGGCACTCCGACGGTTCAGGGGATGTAGCCTTCCTCAACCCCGAGGCGCATTGTCTCGCGCACCGCGATGAGATAGTCGTCAACTATGTCGGCCTCCTCGCACCACGGCAGGATGTCCAGGAAGCCCTGTCGGCCCTCGTAGGGGAAGGCGAGTGTGCCGAAGCGGACGTACAGGATGCGGACGTTGCCGAGTATGGCGCCCTCTTCATCGGCCGTGCCGGTGTCGCCATAAATGTCACCCGAGTACTGGTGGCCGAAGGCGCGGATGGCCTCGGCGGTGGCCTCGTTGATCTTGCGCAGCTTCCGGCGATACGGCTCGGTGAAGCCCCGATTCATGCAGAAGAAATTGGACCCGCAGGCGTGCAGGTCAATGTAGCACTCGGGCGGCTCGGACTCCATGTACTGGAGCAACTGCTGGAACTCGACGAAGAGAGTGGTATTGACATCAACGGGCCGGTTCGCCAGGAAGCCGGAATCGTTGAAGCGGCCGCCGAGGAAGATGACATCATCGGGATTGATGCCATTGGCGACGGCCTCGTCAATCTGGATGACGCGGCGGCTCTTGTCCCACGACTGGGCCATTCCGTCGAGGCCGCCGGTGGGCCAGCCGACGAAGCTGTCCGGGCAGCGGGCGCGGCCGTCGGGGTTGAACACCGGCACCACCGTGATGTCCAGTGCGTCCGACAGCTCCGCCATATCGGGCCACGGTTTGCCCTTGAGGTCCTCACCGTGCTCCAGTATGTGCAGGAAGTTGAAGCACGATGCGACCGTGCCGGGCTCGTGACCGTGCGTGCCGCCGATGACCCAGAGCCTCGGCTTGCCCGGATTTGGGCATCTGACCAGGTACAGGTCGCGCCCGCCGGCGGAACTGCCGTACTTGACCAGGCGCTCGGCCGGCACCGTGGCGAGGCGATCCCTGATAGCGGCTTCGTCAACCGGCCAGAAGTCGGGAACCGATACTCTTGCCTTGTAGCGGAGGTCCATCTGCATTCTTCCTCTCAAGCAAGCTGAGGCGCTTGGGCGATGTCGTACTCGCGTACGCAGTGGGTGTGCTTCGTCGCCTGCGGGCACAATCCTCCCATCGTGGAGGGCAAGGCGACCAATACCGCAATGCGATGTGTCGGCAGTCAAGAAAAGAGACGAGCGCATTGCGCTCGCCTCTGGTGTCGGATTCAGCAGCGGAATCGGTTTGACCGGTTCGCTACTGGTCTTCCTCTTTATCATCCTTAGGCGCTTCCGCGATGAGGCTTTCCGTGGTCAATATCATGCCCGCGATGGAGCCGGCGTTCTCGAGTGCGTAGCGGGTTACCAGGAGCGGGTCAATGATGCCGGCTTTCGCCAGGTCCTCGAACTGACCGGTGCGTGCGTTGAAGCCGTAGCCCTTCTTCTTGGACTTGGCGACCTCATTGACGGTGACCGAGCCTTCGTGTCCGGCGTTCTCGGCGATCTGCCGCAGCGGAGCACTGAGCGCCTTGCGGACGATGTCAAGGCCGATGGCCTCGTCGCCTTCCGTATCAACGGAGTCGAGGCTGGGGATTGCAGCGACCAGGGAAGCGCCGCCGCCGGCGATAATGCCCTCCTGAACGGCGGCTCGGGTTGCGGAGAGGGCGTCCTCGAAGCGATGCTGCTTCTCCTTCAACTCGGTTTCCGTCGCGGCGCCGACCTCGATGACGGCCACGCCGCCGGAGAGCTTGGCGAGCCGCTCTTCCAGCTTCTCGCGGTCATAGTTGGAGTCGGTCTTCTCGATCTCGGTGCGGATCTGATTGATGCGGGCACGGATGGCGTCCTGCGACCCGGCGCCCTCGATGATGGTGGTCTCATCGGCGGTGACGGTGACGCGCTCGGCCTGGCCCAGCATCTCAAGCTCCACATTCTCCAACTGGATGCCGAGGTCTTCGCTGACGAAGGTGCCGTTGGTGACGATGGCGATGTCCTCAAGCATCGCCTTGCGCCGGTCGCCGAAGCCGGGGGCCTTGGCGGCAACGGCCTGAAGCGCGCCGCGCAGCTTGTTGACGACCAGTGTCGCCAGGGCCTCGCCCTCGACGTCCTCGGCGATGATGAGAAGCGGCCGGCCTGCGCGGACGATCTTCTCCAGAACCGGGACCAGGTCGGGAACCGAGCTGATCTTCTTCTCGTAGATGAGGATCACCGGGTTGTCCAGGACGGCCTCCATCTTCTCGGCGTTGGTGACCATGTATGGGGAGAGATAGCCTTTGTCAAACTGCAGGCCCTCCACCAGCTTCAATGTGGTTTCGAGGCCCTTGGACTCCTCGACGGTGATGACGCCGTCCTTGCCGACCTCCTGCATCGCCTCGGCGACGACATCGCCGATGGCCTCGCTGTTGCCGGCGATGGAGGCCACGTTGCGCATGTCGTCCTCGGTGTTGACCTCTACGGCCATCCCCCGGAGGGCCTCGACGGCGGCGGCAACGCCCTTGTCAATGCCGCGCTTGACGAACATCGGGTTGGCACCGGCGGCAACGGCCTTGAGACCGGCCTTGAGCATGGCCTGGGCCAGCACCGTCGCGGTTGTGGTGCCATCGCCGGCGTCGTCGTTGGTCTTGGAGGCCACCTCGCGCAGCAACTGGGCGCCGGTGTTCTCGAGGTGGTCTTCCAGCTCGATCTCCTTGGCCACCGTCACACCATCTTTGGTGATGGTGGAGGAGCCGAACTTCTTGTCAAGCAATACATTGCGCCCGGACGGCCCGAGGGTCACCCTGACGGCGTCGGCGACCTTGTTGGCGCCCCGCTCGAGGGCCTTGCGGGCTTCCTCATCGTAAACAATGCTCTTTGCAGCCATGGGCGTGGTTCTCCTTTTCTTCAGACCGCGTCCCGGTAATGGCCGGGGCTGTAGGTCAGACTAACTTGGCGTACACCTGACTGGTCTCGAGTATCTTGTACTCCTCACCCTCGTCGGTGATCTCGGTGCCACCGTACTTGGCGAAGATCACCACATCGCCCTCCTCGAGGTCGGGGGCCACAACCTCGCCGCTCTCCAGCCGCTTGCCCTCGCCGACCGCGACAACCGTGCCGCGCTGCGGCCTCTCCTGGGCCGTTTCGGGCAGGAGAATACCACCTTCGGTCTGAGGGGCGTCATCAACCTTGATCATGACTCTATCGCCCAGAATCCTTAATGCCACGTCGCGCACCTCCTTCTTAGCGCAAGTGCAGCCACTTCATCGGGAATCGAGGAGTGGCTACATTGAATCTCCGTGGAGCGGAGCTAATGATAGCGCAAACGCGGAGAAGAATCAAGAGCTACTTAGCACTCTATGACGGAGAGTGCTAATGGTGCCGGCTGAAGCCGGCACACGCACAGCCGGCCTACCAGATGGGCGTGCGCCTTACGACCACTTCATAATCTCTATCTGCGAGTTGACCGTCATCTCGACTGTGCGGGCGTCAATGCGGGTGATGCGGTCGGAATTGGCCATTCCGTCAGCCATGTCGCTGCGGTAGAGCTCCAGGCGCACGGTGATGGGCTTCTCCAGCACCCACGGCTCCTGCTTGCCGATCCACGACATCGCTTCCTTCGCGCCCTCCCTGATCATCTCTCTGGCCTTCTTGGGATGAATGAGAATGGCGTGCTCGCGGCCGCGGCCGGTCTTCACGGCAACCGTTACCGGCGTGCCGTAGAGCCGCTTGGCCTCATCACATGCCGCCCGGTCGCCGGCAACCATCAGCATCGGGACGCCGTAGTGGCCGGCCCATGCGGCGCACTCGCCGATCTCGCCGTGCTTCTCGCCGTTGAGATAGTAGTTGTACCAGCTCATAGACGACTGGGTATGGTCGAGAAAGCCATTCAGCGTGCCGGCCATCGCATGCGCACCCACCATGAGCATGCCGGCGAACGATTCGTCGAGCGATGGGCAGATGTCCACGGCACTCACCGGGCGCTCGTAGATGGCCCTGGCGTCGGCGTCTTCGAGGATGAGGTGCCTGCCGCCGCCGTGGCCGTCATTGACCACCACTTCCGTGGCACCGCCGTCGAAGGCCCCGGCGACTGCAGCGTTGATGTCTTCGGTAAGGCACTTGCGGCCGTACTGGTAGTGGTCGCCTCCCTCGTCGGGCATGACCATCTCGCGACGGCTAATGCCGCTTATCCCTTCCATATCCGTGAGAATATAGATCTTCACTGTCATCCCTCTTTCCCGGCAGCTTGCCTTTGCAGCGGGCTGCTGTTTGTTGTATTCTACGGCAGGCGGTCGGCTGCTGACATGCCGCAGCGGACAGACCGCCGATCGCCGCCGCGAGCGCTCCTACCGAGGTGCGTGCACAGATATAGTTGTTCTTCGGGCGCGTTTAATCCTCCTGACGTGCGTGTGTGCCGGGAACAGCGCGGAACGTACGTGCATGGGGACGACTGAGGAAGCCGGCTCGGGGCCGGGAAAGGTTCGGTGTAGAGAAGGATGATTAGCGGTGTCATCCAGGCGCGCATGGGAGCCGTCCGGCTGCCGAACAAGACGCTGATGCAGATCGCAGGCAGGTCGCTGCTGGGCTGGACCATACATGCGGCCCGGGCATGTCCCTCAATTGACCGCGTCATCGTGGCTACCAGTGTAAACGAACAGGACGCGCCTGTGGCTGATGAGGCCCTGAGGAACGGTGCCGAGGTTTATCGAGGCGACGAGGATGATGTTCTGGCTCGCTACGTGAGCGGAGCCGAAGCGCTGGAACTGGATGTGATCATCCGGATCTGTGGCGACGCGCCGCTGTTCTCGCCCTGGGTGTGTCATGGCATCGTGCAGGAGTACCTGAAGTCGGGCATGGACTACGTCTCGAATACCAGCCGGGAGACGTTCCCCTACGGCACGCAGGTGGAGATATTCAGCAGCGATGTCCTGCGGCGCAGTTGGGAGGTCGCAGACCTGGACACGGACCACGAGCATGTCACTCCGGCGATGCGCCGGCACCCGGAGGTGTTCAGTTGCCTGTCGGTGGTAGCGCCGCAGCCGATTCGTCGCGGTCACTATCGCCTGTGTGTGGACACCCGGCGGGACTACGATGTGGTTTGCGAGATATTCGCACAGCTTGACCACCCGCCGGACCAGCCGCCGGATCTGCTCGATGTGGTCGCACTGCTGGATGGCAGAGCGGACCTGACGGCGCACATGGTCGCTCAGCACCAGAGATACTCGACAAGCAAGGATACCGAACTGGAGTTGCCGACCGTGGAGTTGTCGCCGGCCTATCGTGATGAATTCCGGCGCATAACTAAACGCTGAGGCGTGACTGCGGAGGACGGTAGCAAGCGTTGCGCGGAAGCCTTGCCGCAAAAGAAGCGGGCCGCTCATCAAGAGCGGCCCGCATCGTTTGGCGAGGTAGGAGTTATGCCTATGCGTCTTCTTCGGTGGTGCTGCTGCGGCGGCGCTTCAGATACAGGCCGGTCACGCCGAGCGCGAACAGAGCGAGTGTTGCGGGCTCAGGTGCGCGGCCGGGCTGGTCAAAGGTGTCGGGGCACCAGTCTTCTCCGGCGAGAACGCCATTGTCAAAGTATGCGCCCCACAGGAAGTTGTCCGGTGAGCCGATGTCGAGACCGGCGATCCCGAACTCGACGGCTTTGGTGCCACGGGCGACGGCGAAATACGCCGGGCTGTTAACCAAGGTCCACGTGCCGCCGGAGAGCGCATACATGGCGAAGTTGGTTCCGTAGCCCGCAGAGCCCTGGTTGCCGCCGGCGCCGCTCAGGTCGTAGTACAGCCAGTACTCCATGCCGAGAATGCCGTAATCTCCGCTGCCGGCAGTGCTGCCGGTGGACTTGTTGCTGTCAATGTCAATGAAGATGTCCACGTGGTTGCCGGTGTTATCAGCCTGGAGTGTGCTGCCGACGACATCGAAGGCGAAGTAGGCGCGGCCTGTCGTGGCGTCCCACTCCTGGTAGTTCCAATCAATGTCGTAGGCCTCATGGCCTGGCCCGAGGTCTGCGCCGTCGTGGTTGCTGTAGTCCGGCGAAATCCAGTCAGCCAGGCTGCCGTCCACGGTGATGAGGTCTGCGTTGGCGATTGCGAGTGGCAAGGTCAGAAGTGCGAGGACCAGAAAGC
>CAZJVY010000021.1:15307-52566 GCA_964549395.1 uncultured Armatimonadia bacterium
CCAGAAAGCATGAAATTAGCCCCGTAGCGCCCCCAGGGGGCCACCTAACCGTGCGGACAGTTGCGCCAGAAAACTTGCTCCATAGGTGCCATCAATGGAACGGTGGTCCATGGTCAGACACAACCACATGGTTCTCCGCACCGTCACTTCATCCTGAACGGTTACTACGCTCGGCATGATCGAGCCGATTGCCAGAATCCCGGTCTGTGGCGGAGAGATGATGGCATCGAATGCGTCCACGCCAACAGGGCCGATGTTGGAGATGGTGAAACCGGCGCCCATCTGCAGGCTGGCCCGCAGCCGCCCCTTGCGCGCCAGCTCGATCATCTCGGCAGTCTCGGCGGCGATCTCGGTGAGGCTCTTGCGGCCGGCATCTAGCACCGTCGGCAAGAGCACCCCCTCATCGGTGGCGGCCGCAAAGCCTACATTCACGTTCTTCAGCAGCTTCAGCCCCTCGGGACAGTGCCATGCGTTGAGCCGGGGAAACTCCGGCAGCGTCGCCGCGACCAGCTTGATGAGAATGTCATTGTAGGTGGGCAGCGGCTTGCTCCCATCTTGTTTCAACGCGGTGCGGAAAGCGATGAGCTCATCCGCGATGACCTGCTTGTACACGCGGAATTGCGGGATCTCGTTGACACTTTGCAGGGTCCGGTCGCCGATGGCCGAACGGATCCGGGTGTGGGGGACAAGCTCGAACTCCTGATCGTCGGGCCGCTTTGTGGCAGTCATTCCAGATCACATCCCCGGTTAATGTGCATCCGCATCGGCAGGCGACCGCTTCTCGCAGATAAAGAGCCACTCCTCGCGGTGGATCGGCCGCAGCCCCAGCTTGTCGGTCAGCCACACCGGCGTTTGCTCTCGCACGATGAAGTGCCTCTCGAGCACCTTGCGGATGCTCCTGCGTATGTAGCAGTAGGGATGGGCGTCATGGCGCAGGGCCGGCACATAGCGCTCCAGAACCCCGCGCCCTACCGCCTCCAGTGGGGAGTGGGTGTACAGGATGAGCACGAATACACCGTCCGCCTTCAATACTCTGCGCATTTCCACAAGAGCTGCGTCAGGATTCATCATGTGGTCGAGAGCATTGGCGCTGAGCACCACGTCAAACGACTCATCAGGCCTGGGAATGGCCTCCGCAGTGCCGCAAATGAGTTCCCCTGCGGGCATTCGGTCCGCATAGGTTGCGGAGTAGGAGTCCATCAGCGGATCAATGTAGGTCTTTGAACCCACTGAGAACAGACGGGCCACGCACGTGGGTCCGCAGCCGACATCCAGTATGGCGCAGTCCTGCGGAAGCTGCGCCGAAAGGTCGGCGATCGCGTCCACATAGCGGTTGAGCACCCTCTGCATCTGGCCGTCGAGCACACCGGCTCGCTTCCAGAACTCGTCTTCCTGCCGCTGCGCCGCCTGCCAGCGCTCTGTCAGCGCCTGTCCGCTCTCGCCGGCTGGTGCCTTGCCGTCCACTGTCAGATTCCTCCTGAGAAACTAGTGCCGTGTCCCACAGATGACTTCACGCAATCCGAATAGTCCACCAAACGCGTAGCTCGGCCTGACCTGCGCCTCGCGCAGGTCAGGTGAGAATGCGACAGCATTCTCAGCTTCCAGCCTGTCCTCCATATCCGTTTACCAACGCCGTTCCCCCCTCTCCCCTCGGGAGAGGGGGTACCCGCTCCGCAGGAGTGGGTGGGGGTGAGGGCGTCAGTTCGGCTCGAGCTCTCCAACTGAGCATCTTCGACTTGTTCTGCTGCGGTATCGAAGCCCGCTAACGCATAAATGAATTTCCTGGACAGGACACCAGCACGGACCTTGGGCCGCGCCGCGCATTGGGCTCCCTACATCCCCGTCTTGCGCAGGGCCCGACCGTGGTTCTCCGGCGTCGTGTCCCCGTCTTTCACGGCGAGCTTGCCGTTGACGATTACGTGCGGGATGCCCTCCGGATACTGGTGCGGCGCGTGGAACTCGGCCGTGTCCTGCACCGTCGCCGGATCGAAGACCGCTATGTCGGCCACGAGGCCTTCCTTGAGCAGGCCGCGGTCGGTAATCCCGAAATGCGCGGCGGTCATGCCGGTCATCTTGTGCACGCCGGTCGCGACGTCAACGACCTTCTCGTCGCGGACGTACCTGGCCAACATCCGTGGGAACGTGCCATAGCTGCGCGGATGAGTGAAGACGCGCTTGTCGGCTTCCTGGTGGCTGTCGGAGCCGACGCATACCAGCGGGTGAGCGAGAATGCGCTTGATGTTGTCCTCGGACATGGCGTGGCCGATGGCGGAAATGCCGCCCATTTCTTCCAGCCGCACGCCCACCTCGAGCAAGTCACAGCCCCAGTCCTCGGCCAGTTGCGCGGGCGTCTTGTTCTCCACCTCCGGCCTCGGCTCGCCCATGGAGCAGAACTGTATCTTGTCCGCCCCGCCGATCTCGGCCCAGTATCTGTCTGTCTCTTCATAGATGACTTCCTCGACATCCGGGTCGTGGAGATGCTCCCAACCGCCCCGCTGCGCCTTTATCTGGTACGCCACGCGCGGGAGGGCATTGGTGGAGCCGCCGGCCCACGCGCAGTAAGTGTAGCGGTCGGCACGCACCTCCAGGCCGCGGTCAATGGCGTCCTCCATCAGGTGGAAGACCGAGTCCAGCTTGTTCCAGTTGGGCGGATTCATGGTCTTGAGATGCGAGATCTGAATTCGTATGTCCGCAGCCTGAGCCAGTTCGATAATCTCGGACAGCGCCTGCAGCAGGTGCTTGTCTTCACTGCGGATGTGCGAGGCGTAGAGGCCATCGCGCTCGCCCGCAGGCTGGGCAAACGCGAAAAGCTCATCGTTGGCCGCGTATGGGCTCATGTAGCCGGCGGTGACACCGAAGGCGCCCTCCTCCATCCCCTGGACAACCAGTTCCTGCAGGTCCTTGAGCTGCCAGGGGTCCATGAACTGCTGCTGCTCATCGCCCAGCAGCACGCGGCGGAGGGTGTTGTGCCCGATGAGCATGGCATAGTTCTGCTTCATGCCCAGGCGGTCAACCTTGTCCAGATGCTCGCCGACAGGCCAGCCCGAGCCGCCGCAGTTGCCGCCGACTACCGTGGTGATGCCCTGTCGCACCAGGTTGTCCTCGTGCATGATGTCCTTATTGATGTTGTTATGCACGTGGGTGTGTGGGTCAATGAAGCCCGGACACACAACCATGTCGGACGCGTCAAGCTCCTGGGCGGCGGTGGCGTCCGCCAGTTGCCCGATGGCCTCGATCTTGCCGTACTTGACGCCGACGTCTGCGGCATATCCCTTGGCACCCGACCCGTCAACTACAAGACCGTTCTTGATGAGAATGTCGAAATCCATCTTCAAAGCCTCCGTGAGTGATTACGTTGTTGTGTGGTGAAGCGGCCCGCTAGCAACACTTGCTCGACCCCATAGGCTCTGGGAGTGTTCGCCATAAGTCAGCCTGCCACCTTGACGACCGCACCACGCATTCTGCTTCCCGTCAACACGAGGAACCGGCTACGCAGGGCCAGCGGGGGTGGGTGCATCGGCCCTCTCGGGGATGTGGATGAGTGAGGCGAACAGGCACATCAGCAGCGCGATGCCGGCTGCGCCCACGAATACCCACTGGTGCCCGTAAACCATCCACACCAGCCCGCCGAGGGCAGGCGTGGACATCCCCATCGCATGATCCAGCGTCACGCCGAGACTCATCGAAGCCGGAATGTCATCGGGCGTGACGGCGATTTTCGACATGTAGGTGGAGCGCGCGATGGTGACCGCGAAAAGCAACTGGTCGAGCACGTAGCAGGCGAACGTCATCCACAGGCCCAGGGTGCCCCAGAGATAGGCAAAGCCATATACCACGCAGATGAGCAGGATTACCATTGAGTCGACGATGAGCACCGCGCGCTCGCCGAAACGGTCAACCAGGTTGCCCACCAGGGGAATGAAGACCAGGCTGAACAGAGATGAGGCGATCCACAACTTGGCGAATGTCGCCGGGGGCTGGCCGAAGATGCGGACCAGCACCCAGGGAGCAAACGTGATGAAAATCTGCTTGCGGGCCCCGAAAAGCAGCGACAGCACGTAGTAGAGCCAGTAGCGGCGACGGACTATCAGCCGCGAACGGTGCGTCTGTACGCCGATATTGCGGATCCTCAGGAGCAGGACCGTGGCGACCAAAGCAAAGACCGCGCCGCAGCTGAACGTAAGCCAATACGGTGGTAAGCTCGTCTGGCCCATGGGCTGAGCCGGTCCGGTGATGTTGAGGCCGGCGGCGTCCGCCGTCTTGGTGCCGGCGGTGGTAATCCAGACGGCCGCGGCCCCGAGGATGCCTCCGAACTGCCCCACCATCCGCACCTGCCCGAGCTTGTGGCCGCGGCGGCTCTCATGCGCCAGGCTCATCCCCACCGACTCGCGCACCGGCATGATGAGATGGTTGCCGATGCTCCAGATGAACGTGAACACAATCATCAGCGGCCAGCCCAGGGACTGATCCCCGATCTGCCCGACACCGGCCAGACCGAGGAACCCGATGCAGCCGCACAACAACGCGACGCCGCCGACGCGGGTCTCAGGCATGAAAGCCAGGAAGCCTGCGAACGCCGTTACGAGAAGGCCGGGCAGCTCGCGGGGGAACTCCAGGATGCCGCGAGTGCCGGCGGAGATGTCGTAGATGTCGGCGAGAAAGTTGTTGAAGGTGGTGTGGAACACGCCGCTCTGCGCCCCCGTGAAGCCGAGGGCCAGCAGGAACAACCAGACCTGCAGATCAACGCCACGCAGGCGCTTGCGGACGCTTGCCAAGCTCATGGGACACCTTTCTGCGGGCCAGTATATCCGCGCCGCACCAGCGGGTCAATGGCACCCGGAGGTGACAGGCTAGAGTCGGTGAACGCCGGCACATGAATATTGTCTGCAGGAGGATGCGGTGGGGCGTCGAAGAATATAGGTGGAACAAAACTCTTCAGGGAGGTGCGATTCATGGCAACGGCAAGAGACATCATGAGCAGTCCGGTAGTGATGATTGATGGCACGGCGACCGTCGCCGAGGCCATCGAGGTGATGAAGAACGAGGGGGTGAGGGCGCTCATCGTGGACCGGCGGGGACCAGACGACGCCTACGGGATGATCACCCAGCGTGACATCGCCTACAACGTGCTGGCACAGGAGACGGACCCGGCGGACGTGGAGGTACACGAGATCCAGTCCAAGCCGCTGGTGGTCGTCAACCCGGATCTGGACGTGAAGTACGTGACGCGACTGATGGCCAACTTCGGGCTGTCGCGCGCGCCGGTCATCTTCGACGGCAAGGTCCAGGGCATCGTTTCGGTGAGCGACATCGTCAACAAGACGGCGTAGTGGGTTGCACAAGCTGATCCGCAAACGGCCGGACCACAAATCGCACCTTGGCCCTAGCAGTGATCGCACCCGGGGTTGGATGAAAGCAACCGGCGGCTCCCAGAGCAGAAACGGGAGCCGCCGTTTTCTTTTCTCCAAGTGCCGTGCGGCAATCGCGCTACTCAACATATCCTCGGCAGGAGCTCGCCGGCGGGCAGCTCCATTACGCGACTGGTGCCGATAGCGGTCTGCACGCGGACCAGCCCCGGCGACTCGGCCGCGACCTGCCCAATAATCGCGGCGTTGCCGCCCAGCGGATGAGAGCGCATCGCCTGCAGCACCGCTTCAGCGGCCGCCAGCTCAACCATGGCCACGAGCTTCCCCTCATTGGCGACGGCATAGGGCGACAGGCCGAGGATTTCGCAGGCCCCGGCCACCTCCGGGCGCACTGGAATGGCCGCCGCCTCGACAAGCATCCCTACGCCCGATGCTGCGGCGATCTCATTGAGACCGGCCGCCAGTCCGCCCCTGGTGAGGTCGCGCAATGCGTGCACCGCCTCGCCGCCGGCCTGCAGCATTGCCGCGACCAGCGTATGCAGGGGCGCGGTGTCGCTCTGCAGGTCGGCCGATATGCCCAGTTCTTCCCTGGCGACCATGACGGCGACGCCGTGATCCCCCAGGGTTCCGCTGACGATGACCGCATCGCCCGGCCGCGCTGCGGCCACCGACGGGATGTGCGGGCCACATTCGCCGATGCCGGAGGTGTTGATGAAGATGCCGTCGGCACTGCCGCGCTCCACCACCTTGGTGTCTCCGGCGACGATACCGACATCACAGTTGCGCGCCGCCTCGCCTGCCGATCTGACTATGCGCCGCAGCAGGTCCATGGACAGTCCCTCTTCGATGATAAGGCCCAGACTGAGAAAGCGCGGCATGGCTCCGCGCATCGCCAGATCGTTGACGGTGCCGTGCACGGCGAGGCTGCCGATGTCTCCTCCGGGGAAGATGAGAGGCTTGACGGTGAACGAATCGGTGGTGAAGGCGAGACGCTGTGCAGGCAAGCTGAACGTGGCGGCGTCCTCCAATGCGTCGGGCAGTTGGCCGGGAAGGGCGGGCAGGAGCTCCTCGGCGATAAGCTGCTGCATCATTGCCCCGCCGCTGCCGTGGCCGAGCGTAATCTTCCCCTCACTGTCGCCTGATGGCATGAGTCAAGCGGCCTTTCTACGGACTTGGTCAGCGCATAGCTTCGTACTTGAACACAGCGGCACAGGAGCCCTCCGATGAGACCATGCACGGGCCGACCGGCGACTGCGGCCTGCAGGCGCTGCCGAATGCCGGGCAGTCGGTGGGAGCGGCCTTTCCTTGCAGAACATCGCCACAGATGCAGGGGCCAAGCTCGCGCTCGACAGGCGGCTCCAGGCGGAACTGGTTGAGCGCGTCGAAAGCACCGTATTCGTCCCGTATCCGCAGGCCGCTGTTAGGGATATTGCCCAGTCCCCGCCACAGCGCGTCGGCCGGCTCGAAGACGGCGGCGATCTGCTTCTGCGCGGTCACATTCCCCTGCGGCTGAACCGCACGCGCATAGCAGTTCGCAACACGGGCCTCGCCGGCCTGAACCTGACCGACCAGAGCGTGTAGGGCCTCCATTATGTCGGTGGGAGCGAATCCGGCCACCGCGCAGGGGATGCCATAGTCGTCGGCCAGGAAGTCATAAGCGTGCGTGCCGATGATGGTGCTGACGTGGCCGGGGCACAGAAAGGCGTCAATACGGCATTCGGGGTCATTCACGAGCGCCTCCATGGCCGGCGGAATGAGCTTGTGGCCGCAATAGACGCTGAAATTGCGCAGGCGCTGGGCGGCGGCTTCGGCGATCGTCACGGCAATTCCGGGAGTGGTTGTCTCGAAGCCGATGCCGAGCAGGACGACACTGCGGTGAGGATGTTGGCGCGCCAGTTCGAGCGATTGCATGGGCGAATAGAGCACGCGGACATCGGCGCCCTGCGCTCGGGCATCGGCGAGACTGCCGCGCGGGCCGACGACGCGCACCATGTCGCCGAAGGTGGCGATGATGGCGTTCTGGGCGGCAATCTGGACGATGGCGTCCAGATCCGCATCGGGGGTGACGCACACCGGGCAGCCGGGGCCGGAGATGAGACGGATTTGCCCGGGCAACAGCTGCTTCAGACCGTAGCGGGCGATGGCGTGCGAGTGAGTGCCGCACACCTCCATTATCGTGCAATCGGGCGGGTCGGCATCGGCGATGAGCCGCGCGAGTTCGTGGCAGCGGGCGGCGGCGTTCACCAGGAAGCCCCTCCCAGCTCGGCCCACAACTGCTCCAGCTCTTCAGCCTCTTCCTTCTCTATCTTGTTGATGGCAAAGCCGGCATGGAGCAGCACGTATTCCCCGACCTTGACCTCATCGCCGAGCAGGTCGAGGCGCGCGCTGACGGAGGTCTGTCCGACCTTTAGTGTGGCCAGCTTGCCGTCTATGTGGGTTATGCATCCGGCAACGGCGACGCACATTTATATGTTCTCCCGTTCCTGAGTAAGCCGATGGTGGGCGACGACGGCCTGTCCGAGCGACAGGCAGCCATCTCCGGGCGGCAGGTCTTTGTGCAAGAATACCTGCAAACCGGCGCTGCGTAAAGACCTGCTGAGGCCCTCGACGAGCAGCCTGTTGGCGAAGGTGCCGCCGGACAGAGCCACGGTATCGAGGCCGGCTGTCTTGCACGCCGCCGGCGCGGCTTCTGCCAGCATCCGCACGAAGCGAGCGTGGAACTGCGCGGCAATCATCTCGCGCGGTTCACCCGCGAGCCGGGCATCCACAACCGCGCGCACCAGCGGGTCCGGGTTCATATCGAGGCCGCCCTCTGCGCACACTAGGTCTGTATCGGCAGTGACGGCCTCTCCGGCGGCTCCCTCCAGCATGATAGCGGGCTGCCCCTCGTACGTGGCCTGCTGGCACACGTCCAGCAGTGAGGCGACCGCATCGAACAGGCGACCGGCCGACGACGCCGGCGGCGCATTCAAATCATTGTCCATCATCTGTTTGAACACCGGCCAGGCAGCCACCAGTTCCGGAGGATAGAGGCGGGCAATCAGCTCATCGGCTTGCAGGCCGTAAATGCGGTAGAGATAGGCCATCGCCACGCGGTAAGGCTGCTTGACCGCCGCATCGCCGCCGACCAGTGGAATGTACTTGAGATGGCCCAGGCGCTCGTAGCCTTTGTAGTCACACAGCAGCACCTCGCAGCCCCAAACCGTGCCGTCATCTCCCAGGCCGGCTCCGTCGCAGGCCAGACCGACGACCGGCGCAGCGGCACGGTTCTCGGCCATGCAGGCGACGATGTGTGCATGGTGGTGCTGGCTCTGGATGAGAGGCACGTCAAGCTCGGCGGCTCGCCGCTTCGCGTAGCGGGTGGAAAGGTAGTCGGGGTGCAGGTCGCAAGCAAGCGCCTCGGGTTGCGTCTGGAAGATGTCCATGAGGTGCTCGGCAGCCCGCTCGAAATAGCCCAGTGCGGCGGCATCCTCCAGATCGCCCAGGTGCTGGCTGAGAAAGGCGTTTCTGCCCGTCGTCAGGCAGACTGTGTTCTTCATGTTTCCGCCCAGCGCCAGAACCGGCCGCAACTCCTCGCCCAGCCGCACCGGGAAAGGCACGTAGCCGCGCGCCCGGCGCAGGAATACCGTACCCTCCGCAGTGTCGCGGACCACCGAATCATCGCAGCCGACCAGGATGTCGCGGTCGTGGAGCACGAAGGCATCGGCCATGTCGCCGAGACGCTCGCGGGCCTCGTCGTTGCCGATACATAGCGGCTCGTCGCTGACATTGCCGCTGGTCATCACCAGAGCCGTAAAGGCCGCCTCTTTCAGGTGCGGGCCGGTGTGCATGATGAGATGGTGCACGGGGGTGTATGGCAGCATCAGGCCGTAATCCGTGCTGTCAGGGGCGACGGCCTCGGCGAGGCCTTCGGGATGCCGCTTGCGCACCAGTACGATGGGAGTCTGCGGGCTGGTCATAAGCTCGCGGGCGTTGTCGGACAGATACGCCAGCCGCTCTGCGGTCTGCACATCGGAAACCATCACCGCCAGCGGCTTCTCCTCGCGGTGCTTGCGCAGGCGCAGACGCTCGACGGCATCCTGGTTAGTGGCGTCGCAGGCGAGATGGAAGCCGCCCAGACCCTTGATCGCCACGATGCGCCCGTCCCGTAATAGACTCTGGGCGTGTGTGATGGCAGCGTGGCCTTCGAGCCGCTTGCCGTCGGCTTCGAGCCACAGGCGCGGTCCGCAGCTGGGGCAGGCCACCGGCTGGGCATGGTAGCGCCGGTCGCGGATGTCGGCGTATTCGGCGGCGCACTGCGGGCACATCGGGAAGTCGGCCATCGAGGTAGCCGGCCGGTCATAAGGCATGGTCCGGATGATCGTATAGCGGGGGCCGCAGTTGGTGCAGTTGATGAAGGGATGCAGATAGCGGCGATTTCCGGGATCGGCCAGCTCGCGCAGGCAGTCGGCACAGGTGGCCACTTCCGGCGACACGAAGATGACGCCGGTGTCGCTGCGCGCGCTGGGGGTGATGACGAAGTCAGCGTAGCCTGCGGGCGGGAGCTCCTTGACTTCCATCCGCTCGATGACTGCTACCGGCGGCGCTTCGGCAGCCAGACGGTCGGCAAAGAGCCGGCACCCGTCAGCCGACCCCTCGACATCAATCTCGACCCCGCCGGTGAAGTTGTGTACCTGGCCGGCAAGCTGCAGCTCGGTGGCGAGGCGGTGAACGAACGGTCGGAAGCCTACCCCCTGGACGATGCCCTCGACGGTGATGTGCAGATGCAGCAGCCCGGTCCGGTCGGCGGTCCCTCCATTCTCAGGCTCAGGTATACGCGGCATGGACAGGACGCTCTCTCCGCGCTTCGCGGCTCATGCAAACTCGCATGACTCGAGAAGTATCATGTTATGGTCGCCGATGGTCACATAGGGCTTGCCACACCGCTTGCAGCGCAGGACGCTGTCTATCTCCACGACCCTCTCGCATACCGCGCACTCACCGAGCAGGGGTACGATCTGGATGTCCAGCCTGATGCCGTCCAGGCCGTCCTTCTGGCCGGTGCGGTCAAAGCAGAACTGGACGACTTGTGGCGTAACCGAGGCAAGCTCGCTTATCTTGAGCCTGGCGCTGACAGGGCGCTTGCCGCCCTGGGCCTTGCACTCCATCTTGATTGCAGCGGTGATGATGTCAATGAGTCTGTGTTGGTCGGGCAATTGTGCGCCTCCTTCACGGCTTTTCTCTCCCAGCAGAGTCCAAGCTGTCCCAGCTTCCGGTCTTGATGTCACAGGTGCGCTGGCCTTGTCCGATCGGGTGTCTGTGCCCCGCCGTTACCTAGGACGCGCGTCGGGACAGCCTCGCGCCAGGCTCCAGCTAGTGCTCACTTGCACAACTACGTATGACACTCATTTCGCGGAGGACAGGCATCCCTGCCTGTCCTGGCCGACGGGACTCTTTCGCGGATTTGCGCAAGTGAGTACTAGATTTATCCGGCTACGGCGGCGAAACTCGCCCAATTATGGGGTACAATATGCGTGGACTGGATAGCCAATACAGCCTCTGCTTAATCTCTCCTCAAGTGCCTGATCCTCAACATTTCCTCGTCTAGCTCTTCGTGAACATTCCGCAAATCGTTATCGGAAATGGTTGTGATACCCGGGCATTCCAGCACCGCACGCTCTATTGCCAACCGGCCTTCGTAACCCGTCTCAAGTGAACGCGAAAGACGCCGCAGATGGTTCATAATCGCGTGGTGAAGTGTGCGTTCCGTTACCCCCCATTTGCTGACGCTCTGTCTCCGGCGAGCTCACTCCGGAAATGCTCGCCAACAGGTGCGGTAGTTGCTGCTGCAACCTGCCTTCGCAAAGTGCACTCTCAAATCCTGCCCCAATCTCTTTTCTTACGTACTGCCGCTTGGGCCGCAGAGCGGCTTTGTCCGACTACTCCCCACGCCGGAGCAGGAATCCGTGCGCTCAAGCATGAAAGAGACCTTGCGATAATCATGGTAATAAGGATCACTTTCCACAGCAAACCAATCCAACAGAAACCGAGACGCTGCCGGGGTGCAGTCGGTTTCGTCAAATCGTATCTCGAAACCTTCGGCACCCTCTGGTGGATAGACGTTGAGCCCCGCCGGCTGAGCAGGAATGCAATATCGTGCCAGGTCAGCCACCTACGCCGC
The DNA here is from genome assembly GCA_964549395.1 of uncultured Armatimonadia bacterium. Taxonomy (GTDB): domain Bacteria; phylum Armatimonadota; class Zipacnadia; order Zipacnadales; family UBA11051; genus UBA11051. The sequence goes on from CAZJVY010000021.1 coordinate 26,834, forward strand.
AAAGGGTGGCGGATTGAGAACATTCGCGACAAGGGATATAGGCTCATCGCACGGCCCCAAAGCACACACCCGCCCGACACGCCTCCTCCACCACAACCGAAGCACGCGGCTCGCCCCCACACGCACTTCGTCAGAAGACTACTACTCCTGCACGGTCACCTCTGGCCCCAGGAGGTCGCCAATGACACCATTACTCGACACCAACTTCGACAACAGGTCTATTGGCTTCGGCGAAGAGGATGGCAGATTGAGACGACGGCGCGCGGCTGGGTGCTTCGCAGCCCCCCGCCCTCCAGGCCTGCAGCTACCCGACGCCCCGCATTTGTCGAAAAGCATCTACAGCGCCGAGGCTTCTTGTGGTGGACCGACGCACTCCGCGCCGGCGTTACCAGGCACGTCGTCCACAACCAAGTGCAACGCCTCCGCAGGAAAGGGTGGCGAATTGAGGCAAGTCCCCGAGGGTTCCGCTTGCGCGGCATTCCCGCCCCCTCGCATCCTCGCGCAACACCCAAGTCGCTTACTCGCCTATCCGCTGTGAAGCGTCGGCGCTGAATGCGAAAAGCTACCATAGCATCTCTCGCTATTCGCCCAGCCGCAGTTGCCCCCATGTGCTCGGGTCGTAGCCGTATGGAAACGCGTCTCCGCTCGCGTATGTCTGCCGCCCGCGCACCAGGTCGGTAATCAGGTACGTGAACCCGATTATCTGTCCAGGCTCCGGGTCGAAGCCGTGCAGGACCTGAGCCGGCAGCAGGGCCTCAAGGGCGTACGTCCTGTCATCCTGACGCATGGTGACCGGTATCTGTTCGGGGCCGGCGGTTGCGGGCTGATCGTAGGCGCGGCGGATGCGGGTCTGCCAGGCGATGGGCTGCTGGCGACCTGGGCCGCCGCCCTTGGGCAGGATGATGAAATGGTGGCAGAAGCGAGTGGCACGATGGCCGCTGGCGCCGCCTCGGGTATCCAGCCACACCTGGAAACTGTCGGCGCTATGGGGTCGCTGGCGGCTGACGGCGACCGGCTCCTGCCGCTCGGTGAAGGTCGCCAGGTATATGCCCTCCTCGCTGTAGGCGATCTTCACCTCGGCAAACGGCTTCTCGCCGTCGAGCGCTGCCAGGGCCGGCAGAGGCGGGATGGATTGCCGGTCGCCGAGGTCGCCGTCAACCGCGATGGCATCCACCCGCGGGCACTCGACAACCGGTTTGAACAGCAGGCGAGAGGGGAAATCCATGCTCACCGCTCCCTCTGTTCGTGTTGTCCGGCGTTGATGTAGGCATGCCAGGCTCGTCCCAGCATGTCCCTGAACGCCGGCGTGCCGACGTCTTGTCTGTGGTGCAGCGTGATGCGCAGGCGGTCGTAGGCACGTGCGTTGGTGTAAACGCGCACCCGGGGGCGACGCCCGTAGAGCAGCACGTCCTTCAACTCGTCCCAGGGCGGCAAAGCCAGCGCTTCGGCCAGGTCCTGCTCATCGAAGAGGCCCTTGGGCGTGTAGATGACCAGTTCCAGCGCCCATTCTCCGCTCGTCTTGACGAAGGCCCACTCATCTTTGCGGCTTTCGGCGCGCAGCACGATGCGGTCCGCATGTGCGTAGTCTGCGGGCGCGGCTCCGGGCATCTTCGCGGCCATGGCGATGAGCCTCTCCAGTGTGGTTGCAGGCCAGGCGGGCCGCTGGCCACCGGCGATGGTGATGTCCTGCAGATGCCATTTGCGGCCGTCACTTTCCCACGGAGCGGCAGCCTGTTTGACCTGCTGAGCGGCCCTGGCGGGCCGAGACACGGCCTGCTGCGGGGCATAGAGCTGCTCGCGTGGAACGCGTGTCGCCTGTTGCAGGGCTTTGGCGAGGTAGGGAGCCGTGGCCGACCGCTTGCTTCTTGCCACATGCTCGGGGGTGCCGGCGGTGACGATGCGGCCGCCGCTTTCGCCTCCGCCGGGCCCCAGGTCAATCACGTAATCGGCGGTCTTGATGACGTCGAGATTGTGCTCGATGACCAGCACGGTATTGCCACGGTCAACCAGCGAGTTGATGACTGCAAGCAGCTTGCCGATGTCGGCGGTGTGCAGGCCGGTGGTCGGCTCATCGAGCAGATAGAGGGTATGGCCGCGGGCGGGACGGGAGAGCTCGGCGGCCAGCTTCACGCGCTGGGCCTCGCCGCCGGAGAGAGTAGGTGCGGCCTGGCCCAGTGGCAGATAGCCAACGCCGACATCACACAGTACCTGCAGCCGCCGGGTGATTGCCGGAAACGCCGCGAAGACCTCGGCGGCCTGTTCGACCGTCATGTCAAGCACATCGGCGATGGTGTGGCCCCGGTATTCTACCTCAAGGGTCTCGGCGGTGTAGCGGCGGCCCTGACATTCCTCGCAAGCGACCCACACATCGGGCAGAAAGTGCATCGGCACATGCACGCTGCCCATGCCCTCACATGCCTCGCAGCGACCTCCGCTGCGGTTGAAGCTAAAACGGCTCGGGGTATAGCCGCGCGTGCGTGCCGGCGGCAGAGATGCATAGAGCTTGCGGATTTCGTCGAAGACGCCCACATAGGTGGCCGGATTGGAGCGCGGCGACTGGCCGATGGGGGTCTGGTCAATGCTATACACGGTATCAATGCGGTCCGTGCCGATGATGTCACGATGCAGCCCCGGTGTGGGTGCGGCGGCAGTGGGCTGGAAGCGGAAGACCAGCTCCGGAAACAGGATATCGCTGATGAGAGTGCTCTTGCCGGAGCCGGACGGCCCGGTGACGACCGTCAAGACGCCGAGTGGTATCCGGACATCTATGTTCCTGAGATTGTTCTGGCGGGCGCCGAGGATGGTAAGCCGGCCGTCCGGCGCCTCCCGGCTTGGTAGCTCGCGGCGTGGCTGCGGAATCGGAATATCGAGGTCTCCGGCCAGCACGCGCCCGGTTAGTGAGCGCCTCGAGCGCATCAGGCCGGCCTGAGTCCCGGTCGCCACGATCTCTCCGCCGCCGCGGCCGGCCTGCGGGCCGAAATCAACCAGATAATCGGCCTCCCGCAGTGTTTGGCGGTCATGCTCGACGATGATGACGGTGTTGCCTTCGTCGCGCAGGGATTTGAGCGCCCTCAACATGCGGTCGTTGTCGCGCGGGTGGATGCCGACGGTCGGCTCATCGAGCACGTAGAGCACGCCCGTCAGGTCGGCACCGAGTTGTGCGGCCAGCTTGACGCGCTGGGCCTCGCCGCCGGAGAGCGTCGGGGCGGCGCGGTCGAGTGTCAGGTACTCCAGGCCTACGTCATCGAGGAACTTGAGCCGCTTGCGGACTTCCCGCAGGATGTCCTCGGCGCGGGGTCGCTCGATCGCATCGAGCTCAAGTCCGGCGAAGAACTCGCGCACGCGGCTGAGCGGCCAGGTGCACAACTCGCCGATGGTATGACCTCGGAACCTGACTGCGGCCGCTTCCGGCACGACGCGCCGGCCGCCGCACATGGGGCATGGCATATCGCGCAGGAGCTGGCCGAAGTTGTGGCGGAAATCCCGGCTCATCGCGCGGCCCTCTTCGATGGCCGGCACCAGGCCGCTGTAATGGAATTCCAGCCCTCGCCGCACGGGGATCGGTTCATTAGCGCCATAGAGAAGCAGGTTGCGCTGGCGCTTGTTGAGGCCCTTCCAGGGCATGTCCAGGCTGAAACCGTCGAAGTCGGCCAGCGCCTGCACGAACTGCTCCAGGAGCGTCCCATGCTCCAGTGGACCCCAGATCTTGACCGCTCCCTCGCGCAGTGACTTGCTTTCGTCGGGCACCAGTATGCGCAGGTCAATGCCCGGCTGAGTTCCCAGGCCCTCGCACATTTTGCACCAGCCGTCGGGATGATTGAAGGAGAAGCTGCGCGGGGTAATCTGCTCGTAGCTTTTGCCGCACTTGCGGCAGGCGAACAGGCGCGAGAACAGAACGGTCGCGCCCTGCTCCGCAACCAGTGCCACGTCCTGGCCGGATATGGCGAAGGCGGCCTCGACCGCCTCAGCCAGCCGGGAACGGCGGCGCGGTGCCACGGTCAGCCGGTCAACGACGACCTCCACAGCGTGCTTGCGGCGGCGGTCTATCGCCGGCTCGTAGGGCAGATCGTGGAGCCGGCCGTCCAGCCTCATGCGCCGCCAGCCGTCGCGCGCGGCTCGCTGCAGGATGGGCTCGAACGCTTCATTGGTGGCGGGATGCAGTGGCGCGCAGACCAGTACCCGCTGCTGCGCGAAGTCGGCCAGTATCCTGTCAACTATCTGATCCACGCTCTGCGCGCCGACTTCTGCGCCGCATGAAGGGCAATGCGGCTCGCCCAATCTCGCCATCAGCACGCGCAGGTAGTCGTAGATTTCGGTTACAGTGCCCACGGTGGAGCGGGGAGTATGGCCCCGGTTGGCGTGGTCAATGGTAATGGCGGGGGAGAGGCCGGCGACGCGCTCGACCTTCGGCTTCTCCATCTGCCTGACGAACTGGCGCGCATACGAGGAAAGCGATTCGACATAGCGGCGCTGGCCTTCGGCATAGATGGTATCCACCGCCAGCGAGGTCTTGCCGGAACCGGAAACGCCGGTGAAGGCGGTAAGCTGATGCCTGGGAATGCGGGTTGCGATGTTCTTCAGGTTATGCTGGCGCGCACCGGTGACGGCAATGTAATCGGTTTGGTAGGCAGGACGGCGGCGCGCACGAGGGATTGCCAACTGCGACTTGCCGTTCAGGAGGCGCTTGAGCATGACGCCGGTGTGCGATTCGGAGTTGTCTGCGACCTCTTCGGGCGTGCCCTGTGCGACGACACGGCCGCCGTCGGCTCCACCCTCCGGGCCCAGGTCTATGACATAATCGGCCGTCTTGATGACATCTGGGTGATGCTCGACCACGATGACGGTGTTGCCTTCGTCCACGAAGCGGTGGAGGACCTGGAGCAGTTGGCGGACGTCCTCGAAGTGCATGCCGGTGGTGGGTTCGTCAAGGATGTATAGGGTATTGCCGGACTTGGGGCGGGCCAGCTCGCGGGCCAGCTTGACACGCTGGGCCTCTCCGCCGGAGAGCGTGGTCGCCGGCTGGCCGAGCTTGAGGTACCCCAGCCCCACATCGTCCAGCGTTTGGAGGATGCGCCGGATTTTCGGCTGGTTCCGGAAGTGCAGCAGCGCGTCCCTGACCGACATGTCGAGAACCTGGGCGATATTGCGGCCCAGATAGCGGATGTCCAGCGTCTCGCGGTCGAAGCGGTTGCCCTGACACTGCTCGCACTCGACCCAGACGTCGGCCATGAAATCGGATTCGAGCTTGATATAGCCGTGGCCCTCGCAGGCCTCGCAGCGCCCCTCTTTGACATTGAAGCTGAACCTGCCGGGCCTGTAGCCGCGCTGGCGGCTCTCCGGCATCTGTGCATACAGGGCGCGAATGTAATCGAGCAGCTTGGTGTAGGTGGCTGCCGTGCTGCGCGGGGTGCGGCCGATGGGGTCCTGGTCAATGATGATGACCTTGTCTATGTCGGCGGCCTCCAGGCCGTCGTGGTCACCGGCGTCCAGTTGTGCCCGCTGCAGCTCGTTGGCAAGGGCGGGATAGAGCGTGTCGGTGACCAGAGAGCTCTTGCCGGAGCCTGATACGCCGGTAACGCAAGTAAGGCGGGAGATGGGAAAGGCGACATCAATGTCGGCCAGGTTGTTGTGCCTGGCGCCTGTGATGGTGAGCCACTTGCCATTTCCGGGCCGGCGCATGTCGGTGCGCAGCGGAATCTCGCGCAGGCCGCTCAGGTAGCGGCCGGTGAGCGACCTGTCGTTACCTGCAATCTGTCTCGGAGTGCCCTGGGCGACGATTCTGCCGCCTTCGGTGCCCGCACCGGGGCCGAAGTCAATGATGCGGTCGGCCGCCAGCATGGTCTGCTCGTCGTGCTCGACCACGATGATCGTGTTGTCGAGGTCGCGGAGTTGCTTGAGGGTATCAAGCAGCTTGCCCTGGTCGCGGTGATGCAGGCCGATGCTGGGTTCATCGAGCACGTAGATGCAGTCCACCAAGCCGCTGCCGACCTGCGTGGCAAGGCGCACGCGCTGTGCCTCGCCGCCGGCGAGGGTCGGCGCCTTGCGGTCCAGTGCGAGATAGTGCAGGCCGACTTTGACGAGGAACTGCAGACGCGCCTTGATTTCGTGCAGGGCATCTTCGGCGATGACGGCCTGAGCGCCGGACAATCTCAGGCCATCGAAGAACTCACAAGCCTCGGCGATGGTCAGCGCGGTGACTTCAGCAATGCTCTTTCCCGCGATGGTGAAGGCGAGGGCTTCTTCATTGAGCCGCCGGCCCTCGCATACGGGGCAGGTGCCGATACGCATGGCCTGCTCGAAGCGGTAGCGGGCCAGGCCGCCTGATTTGAACCCCCGGTAGCGCTCCATGAGCAGACTCATGACACCCGGCCATGCGTCGGCATGGCGCCACTCCCAGCTATGGCGGGGGTGTTTGAAGTAGAACTCGATCTTCTCGCCTCGCGAGCCGTAGAGCAGAGCGTCCATCTGCTCATCCGTCAGCTTGTTCAGAGGCGTCTGCAGCGTGAAGCCGTAGCGGTCGGCGACGCCCTGGTACCAGTGGCGGCGCTTGGCGTCCCTCAGCGAGGGCAGCAACGGTATAGCGCCATCGTCCAGCGATAAAGCTGGGTCGGCGATGAGCAGATCAGGGATGAGTTGGCGCTCGGTGCCGAGGCCGTTGCAGTTGGCGCACATGCCGTGCGGGCTGTTGAATGAGAAGGTGGCATGCGTCGGCTCCTGGATGCTGCGGCCGCACGAATCGCAGGAGAAGCCGGCCGACAGCAGGAACTCGTCACCCGCCTCGGGAGCAATCAGAACCGATCCCTCGCCGACCTTCAGCGCGTCCTCGACCGCCTCGGCGATGCGGGCGCGGGCAGTGGGCTTCACGGTGATGCGGTCAATGACGATTTCGATGTCATGGCGGCGGTAGCGATCGAGCGCGTCTACCTCGGCGATGCGGAATATCTGGCCGTCAACACGGGCGCGCACGTAGCCTCGGCGGCTCATCTCGTCCAGCAGATCGCGGAACTCGCCCCGCCGACCCCTGACGACCGGAGCCATTACCATGGCCTGCGAGTCTTCGGGAAGGTCCAGCACGCGCCCGACGATGCTCTCGCGGGTCTGGCTGCCGATGCGGGTGCCGCAGTCCGGACAGTGCGGCAGTCCGATGGCGGCGTAGAGCACGCGCAGATAGTCGTAGATCTCGGTGAGGGTGGCGACTGTCGAACGGGGGTTGTTGCTGCGCGCGCCCTGGTCAATGGCGATGGCCGGGGCCAGACCGTCCAGCAGCTTCACGTTCGGCCTGCCCATGCGGGCGAGGAACTGCCGAGCATAGGTCGAGAGCGATTCAACGTAGCGGCGCTGCCCCTCTATGAAGATCGTGTCGAAGGCGAGCGAGGATTTCCCGGAGCCGCTGACGCCGGTGAATACTATAAGGGAGTTTTTCGGCAGGTCGAGGTCAACGTTGCGCAGGTTGTGCTGGCCGGCACCTCGTATCCTGATATTGTCGGTCTTCAAGTATGACTACCTTCTGACTGTGGGCTGTAGAGTTACATCGCTTGGATGAGGGGATCGGTTCCAGGTAAACTCGAGCAAACGCAGCCGCAGTGTGTCGAACGCGCGTTTGATTTTAGCGGTTCGGCGGGCGCACGTCAAGATGACGGCTTGGGTCAACGGCGCGGGTCGAGGACGCGGGCGGGGTTGTCGAAAGTCAGCTTCTGCCACAGTTCCTCGCCGCCGATGCGCAGGACGGTCTTGCGGGCCGGAGAGAGCAACGGACGCCGCCTGCCCGGACCGTGACCGTCGGAGGCAATGACATCCACCAGCCCCTCACGGAGCCACCTGATGCACGTATTGCGCACCTTGCGTCCCTGCCGTCCGGCCACGCTGCCGGCGTTGACCTGCACCCAGTAGCCCCGGTCGCGGAGTTTGGGCAGCAGCTTCTCGTCGTCGAGACAGCACATGGCGCGCTCGGGGTGACCGAGTAGTATCTTGTAGCCGGAGACCTCCAGTTCGAAGAGTTGCTGATCCATAGCGCCGAGGTGACCGCTGAAGGGCAACTCAATGAGCAGAAAGCGGCCCTTCTCGCCGAGCGTGATAACCTCGCCGGCATCGGCGAGCGCCTTGATGTCCGCCGTCGCCGGCAGCTCCGACCCGACCCCCAACTTGAGGGGAATGCTGGCGCTGCGGATGCGCTCACGGAGATGGTTGGCTGCACGCATTATGGCATCTCGCGACGGGTTCCAGCTCCCCATCGCGACGTGCGGGGTGGCGAGCATGGCGCGGACGCCGTCGTCAACAGCCATGCGCGCCATGGCCAGCGACTGCTCGATGTCGGCGGCGCCGTCGTCCAGTCCCGGTAGGATGTGGCAGTGCAGATCAATCATTGCGCGCCTCCGGGCGTGATTATAGCACGCGCGCAGGTCGAGGGCCAATCGGGTCTGCACGCACCGGCAGCGGCCCGATGCCGCAGATTGACTTGCATGTGGGCAGTTGATATACTCAAACAATCGCCCCCGCGCGGGGGCGCGAATCGGAACTGCCTGTGATTGCGAAATGATGAAATCAGCGGACAAGACCGAAATCAAGCTGCGGGTGACGAGGCAGCAGTTGCGGCGGACATGGTTGACATGGGGTCTGTTGCCGCTGGTTGTCTGTCTGTTGCTGACATTAGCCGTGGATGCAGTGGAAGCCTCGGATTTCTCGATGAAGCCGCGGCAGTTGGAGTTGAACTTTCAGGCGATATTCGCCATCAGCGCCATGCTGTTCCTGGTGGCGTTCACGATTGACGGGCACCGAACCAACTCACAGCGACTGGCGCGGCGCATCGCCAACCTGGTCAAGCAGGACGGTCGTCGTCTGAAGGCGGACACGCTGGCCGAGTACGCGCCTGTGGTCTTCAACAGCGTTGCCGGTTCGAGCCTCACGCTGACGCTGGCGGGAGTGGCGATAGCATTCAGCGCGGTGATAGCGGCGGCAATCGGGCTGGGCATCTACTATGCGCTGCTGATCCTGGCGCTGGCCGCCGAATACCAGCTTTTCGTGCTCTCCCGTCATCCCTACTACATGGACATCATCGAGGCTGCCGCGGCAGGCCGCCTCGTTCCGGACACGGACGAGGACGGGAAGACGGATTCCTGAGCCGGTAGCGTCCGGCAGTCTGGTCGTCACCTGGCCTTGAGCCCAGCGACGGTCCGGGCGTCGCGCAGGGAAAGGCCATTCTTTGTCTTGGGCGGCAGCAGGCGGTCGCATAGTCCCATACCGGCGAGGGCCGGAGAGTGTTGAGGATGAAGTACCAGAGACCCACGGGGACAAACGACGTTACTCCCGATGAGATCGCCCAGTGGCATGAGGTGGAGGCGGTCTTCGTCGAACTGTGCCGCAGGCACTGCTACGGGGAGCTGCGCACGCCGATTTTCGAGGATACGGACCTGTTCATCAGGTCGGTCGGCGAGGGCACGGACATCGTCTCGAAGGAGATGTACACGTTCGATGATCGGGGCGGCCGCAGCCTGACACTGCGGGCCGAAGGCACCGCTCCGGCGGTGCGGGCGTACCTGGAGAACAACTTGATGCAGCAGGACCCCGAGCGGCTGGTGAAGCTTAACTACATCGCGCCGATCTTCCGGTACGACCGGCCGCAGGCCGGCCGCTATCGGCAGCACACGCAGTTCGGCCTGGAGGCCATCGGCTCGGACAACCCCGCCGTGGACGCCGAGATCATCCAGATGGCGGTTGAGTTCTATAGCGCCGTCGGCATTGAGAATGCTGCGCTGAAGCTCAACTCGGTCGGCTGCCCGACCTGCGCGCCCGAGTATGTGAGGGCACTGAAGGAGTTCGCGGCCGAGAGGCTGGACCGGATGTGCGAAGACTGCGTGCGGCGCTATGCCGAGAACCCGCTGCGCATGATTGACTGCAAGAGCGAGCAATGCCAGGCCATTATCGCAGAAGCGCCCAGGATGACCGATATATTGTGCGACGGATGTGCGGAGCACTTCGCGCAGGTGCGGCATTACCTGGACATCTTCGGCATCGCTTACGAGTTGGACCCCTACATCGTGCGCGGGTTGGACTACTATACGCGCACCGCCTTCGAGTTCGTGGCGGAGGGGATCGGCGCGCAGAGTTCGATAGGCGGGGGTGGTCGCTATGACGGTCTGGTCGAGCAGATGGGCGGGCGACCGACACCGGGCGTCGGCATCGGCATCGGCGTCGAGCGGGTGTTGCTGGTGCGGCGGCAGCTCGGCGTGGAAGAGGGTCAACCGGCCCGCAGCGGCTGCTTCATCGTCACTTTAGGTGACGCGGCCTGGGAGGCGGGGCTGAAGCTGGCGGCGCAGTTGCGTGCAGAAGGCCTGCGGGTGGACCTGGACTACCGCCGCCGCTCGATGCGGGCACAGTTGCGCCACGCGGACGGCGAGAGCTTCGCCCAGGCCCTCATCATCGGCGATGACGAGTTGGCCCAGGGCGTCGTCTCGGTCAGAGACATGGAAAGCGGCGAGCAGGAGCAAGTCGGCATGGGGGAGCTGCTGCAGCGTCTTGGGGAGGCGGGAGGGCATGAGAGCGACGCATTGCCCGAAGTGTAATCAGCCGACGACGCTGACCGATGCGGGGGACTGCATGCTTTGCGGCTTCTGCGTGAGAGCGGCGCAGCGCAGCGTGTTGCGGCTCTACATCGTGCTTGTTGCGGTGTCGCTGGCGACCGTCATCTACGGCGTGATAGTGTTCGTCATGGAGCAGATCGGGCCGCCGCAGGCGACAGGCCCGACGTTCATCATCTACGTGTTCCTGGCGGTAGCGGGTGCCATCGGAGCCGTGGCCATTGGCGGCGTGGCTCCGTTGGTGCGCAAGCAGCCGGGATCGGCGGCGGTGTTCAGGAGCCTGATAATACAGACGGCACTCGCCGAGAGCATCGCGATCATGGGGCTGGTGCTATACTTCGTTCTCGGCAGCGTGCAATGGTTCACGATATTCCTCGGCATTAGTTGGGTGGTCTTTACCATCATAGGCATCAGGCTCGGAGACGACGTTGCCGAATACGAGCGGCGGCTCGTGGGCGAACTCGATGAGCGGTAGCGGCCCGCCGCTGCCGGCAACCTGACCTCATATGCGGACAGGCCCAATCTTGCACAGGACGGTTCCGGGAAGGGCGCGGTCCCCAGGAGGCACATACGTATGTCCACATCATCCACATTCATGAAGCGCACCGGCCATTGCGGTGAATTGCGGCCCCAGCACATTGACACCGAGATCGTGTTGAACGGCTGGGTCCATCGCCGCCGCGATCACGGCGGCCTGATATTCGTTGACCTGCGCGACCGCTCCGGGCTCGTCCAGGTCGTATTCGATCCGGAGATCGCCAATATCGCATGGCAGACGGCCCACGATGTGCGGGCCGAGTACGTGCTAGCCGTGAAGGGACAGGTGAGGCGGCGCCCCGAGGGCAGCGAGAACCCGCTGCTGAGCACCGGAGATGTGGAAGTGGTTGCACTGGAGACGGAGGTGCTCAACCCGGCTGAAACGCCGCCGATAGCCGTGGCCGACGCGGGCGATGTTGACGACCTGGTGCGGATGAAGTACCGCTACATAGACCTGCGCACCGAGCGGATGCAGCGGAACCTGGCGCTGCGTCACCGCGCCGCGCAGGCCGTGCGCAGCTTCCTCACGGCTGAGGGCTTCTGGGAGGTGGAGACCCCCGTACTGTTCAGGCCCACTCCCGAGGGCGCCCGCGACTACCTGGTGCCCAGCCGCGTCAGTCCGGGGAATTTCTACGCTCTGCCGCAGTCGCCGCAGATCATGAAGCAGTTGCTGATGGTCTCAGGCGTCGAGAGGTACTTTCAACTGGCGCGCTGCTACCGGGATGAGGACCTGCGCGCCGACCGTCAGCCCGAACACACGCAGATAGACATCGAGATGTCATTCATTGACCGCGAGGACGTCTACGATGTAACCGAGCGGCTCTTTCGCCACATGTTCAAGGAGACAATAGGTGTTGATCTGCCGATTCCGCTCCCGAGGATGACACACACCGAGGCCGTCGCCAGATACGGAACCGACAAGCCGGACATCCGTTTCGGGATGGAGCTTGTGGACCTCAGCGACGTGGTGAAGGACGTGGAGTTCAAGGTCTTCTCGGGTACGGTGGCCAAGGGCGGGCAGGTGAAGGGCATCTGCGTGAAGGGCTGCGGGGAATACCCGCGCGCGCAGCTCGATGCCCTGACCGAATTCGCCAAACAGCACAAGGCGCAGGGCCTGGCCTGGATGCGGGTCATCGAGGGCGGCATTGATACTCCCATCGCCAAGTTCTTCACTGATGAGGAAATGGCGAGGATAGTCGAGGCGTTCGCGGCAGAGCCCGGTGACCTGCTGCTGATGGTGGCCGACCAGCCCGCCATCGTCGCCGAAAGCCTCGACTGGGTGCGCCGCGAGATGGCGCGCCGTGAGAACTTGATTCCCGAAGGCACCTTCGCGCCGCTCTGGGTCTCGGAATTCCCGCTGTTCGTCTGGGATGCCGACAACAAGCGCTGGGATGCCGAGCACCACCCATTCTGCATGCCGCACCCGGAGGACTGGGACTACCTGGAAAGCGATCCGGGGAAGGTGCGGGCGCTGGCTTATGACGTTGTCATCAACGGCATCGAGATGGGGAGCGGGAGCATCAGAATCCACCGCCGCGACATCCAGCAGAAGGTGTTCAACGTCATGGGCATAGACGAGCAGGCGGCGGAGGAGCGCTTCGGCTTCCTGCTGAAGGCGTTCGAGTACGGGACGCCGCCGCACGGCGGGATCGCCCCCGGCTTCGACCGGCTTGTGATGCTGCTGGCGGGCGAGGACAACATCCGCGAGGTCATTGCGTTCCCGAAGACTCAGAAGGCGCAGTGCCTGATGTCGGGCGCGCCGGCAGCGGTTGACGCGGAGGCTTTGCGGGAGCTGCACATCAAGCTAAACCTCCCGCCGCAGGATTAGATTGGTGATTAATGTGAACGTGGCAGGGCTGCTAGCAGCGGACGAAAGACTCACGCTATGGATCAACCAGCATCACAATGTGGTGCTGGACTGGCTGCTGATGCCCATCTCCTGGTTTGGGGAAGCGGGCATCGGCTGGATCGCGATCATCTTGATATTGCTGATTCTCGGGGGCCACAGGGAGCGCATGGTTACGCTCGTATTCGTCGGCGGCCTGGTGCTGACCGAGTACGTTCTGATGCCGCACCTGCGGGAGTTGTGGCCGCGCCCGCGTCCGTACACTTACATTGCCGGAATGCGCCAACTCGGTGTGCCGTGGGACAAGTCGTCTTTCCCCTCGGCACATGCTCACCTGTGGACGCAGGCGGCGATCCTCTACGGGCTGACCTGCCGCCGCTGGCTGTGGCCGCTGATCGTGCTCTCCCTGCTGACTTTCTACTCGCGCCCCTACGCCGGGGCGCACCACGTCCTGGACGTGATGGCGGGCGTCGGCCTCGGAGGTATCATGGGCTTCCTGGAGTTGATGGTCGCCACGAAGCTGGGGCTGGCACAGCAGGAAAGCGAATGTGTTGCGGCCGAGCCCGTGCCCGAAACGGAACCCTCGCCGGAGTGCTGAGCGGCGTCCCACGTTGACAGAAGAAAGCCCCCCGCTTGCGGCAGGGGGCTTTGTTGTGGCTCCTGATATGGCAGTCCGCTCAGGCGCCGGGCGGCTTGGGCACGCCTTTCATCATGTCAGACATGTCCTGGATTTTCGTCCCCGGAGGCAGTTCGAACTCGCTGTCGGGCACGGCGTTTATTCGCGTGTAGTTGTGTTTTACTATGTTGTCTCCGGCCTTCATCTGCCGCATCAGACCGTACTCCTTGTCCACCCATACGGCCATTGAACCTTGCCCGACGTTGGGTGCCTCGATCATCCAACATTCCACACCGTCCACCGTGTCGCTCTTCATGTTCCTGGCATCGGCGGGCACGTCACCAAAATCCGGGACGTCTGGCCCCATGTTCGCCAGGTTGTCGGCGTCCTCGGTCTCGACGGGCATCTTCATCGCGGTCTTCTGCTTCTCATCGTAGATGTACTGCACCTTCTTGTCCAGCAGCACTATCATCCAGGTGCCTTCGTCGCCCATAATGGTCTTCACGCGGACCATTTCCCCGTTTTCCATCTTCATTATCTGCTTCATCTGCTGCCCGTCCATCTCCACGGTCAGCTCATAGCTGGTCAGCTTCGCCCGCTTCTTGAGCGTCTCGTCGAATGATCCGGCCGCGCCTGCCGAGGGCTGTTCGCCTTGCGCAGTGCCCGGCGCGGCCCCGGGAAGCGCCGAGCCCTTGGATGCCGCTTCCTTCGCGGCCCCGATGATGCGCCCAATCCTGGAACAGCCGACCACCGACATCACCATTATCAATACCACGATTGCCGCCAGCGCCGTCCTTACCGCTCTTGGTGCCATCTTTCCCTCTCCCTCACTAGATGGGCCAACCGTCACCTGTCGGGCACAATCCACATTGGGGGCGGGAGCACTTCGCCCTCCGTCCCCTGACGCCTATTGCTTGGGCCGGCCTTGCTACTATCGTTGTTGTTCCCGCCGCGCGCTCCACATTCCTGCCCATATTGGCAGGCGGCAGCGAAAGCAGGTTGTAGGACAAACCCGGGGAAAACTACCCCGGCACCGGCGTCCCTGGCGTCGAATGCCGCCGCGAACGGCCTGCCGGAGTGAAGTACAGGCAGACGCCGAAAGAGGGGAGACAAGATGGCGAGGATCCCGGTCTTCATCGGTTTGGACTGTGAGGACACCTTCAATCACGAGTCGGATGACGCGCTCTTGCGGTTGTGCCAGATCCACAGCGACGTCGGAGTGCCGCTGAACCTGTTCACCGCCGGCCAGAAGGCGCGCTTTCTGCGCCTCAACGCACGCCATGACGTCATAGAGGCGATGCGCGACCACGATGTCTGCTATCACGGCAACTTCTGGTTTGAATATCCGGAACCGGCGGCGCTGTACGGGGTGAAGTACGACTGGGACACCGCGCTGGCGAAGGCGTTGAGCATCGAGGTCCCCGGCCTGCAGGAGGTGGCCGAGGTGACCGGCCAGTTCCCGACGGCCTTCGTGTCGCACGAGTGCAACCACAGCCCGGCCACGACCCACGCTATGCGGCTCGGCGGCATTCGCGCGGCCAACGGCGGCTTCGGGGCCGGCATGCCGCACAACGCCTGGATAATGGACATGCTATTCGCCGGCAGAGCCGGGCGAGCCGTCGGCTATCAGGGGAGCTTCGCCATGGCCTACGACCCGCTGCACCCCGAGCGCGTGAAGCCGACGGTGGACCCCGACCGGGAGTTGCGCGATTTCCAGGAGGCGTTCGACCGGCAGCTTGAGCTGGGCTTCGACCACGTCAGCATCGTGGGGCACCCCTCGTGCTGGGTGTGCGCCGAGTACTGGGGCCTGTATGACTGCGATCTGCCCTTCAGAATTGCCGGCGACTTCGGCCCGGTCGGCCCCTTCCCCCAGGACCGCCAGTGGCGGCGCGCCATCATGCGCACCCCGGCCGACGTGGAAGCCCACTATGAATGGACGCGGCGGGCGGCGCAGTGGCTGGGCTCGCGCGATGACCTGGAAGTCCTCAGCATGAAGCAGTACCTGGAGCGCCAGTCCGAGCCTGCCGGGCAATGGCTCAGCCTGGCCGAAATCAAGCAGATGGCGCACCGGCTGCTGCAGGAATTTGACGCCCTGACGGCCGGTGACACGACCGTGTCGGTCGCCGATGCACTGCTGCTGCTGGCGACGCTGGGGGAGCACATGATGCTGTATAACAAGGCGCCCGACAGGCTGCAGATCCGCCGCACGCTGGGGCCGGTGGCAGCCGTGCGGGAGATGACCGAGCCGGTGACGTTCACTCGCGCCAACTGCCTCATCGCAGCCCGCGCCGTGTATGGCTATGTCATGGCGCATGGGCGGACGCCACACGCGATCCGCGCCCACGGCATCAGCGCGGGTCCGGCGCAGGTGCTGATGGCGCTGGCCGAGCTATTCTCGCAGGACGAGCTGCCCGAGACCGTGACGGTGCAGCCGGTGCCGGCGCTGCCGAAGTGCGCCGAGTTCCCGATCTTCCGGGATGCTACGGCTTCGTCCATCGCCACACCGGCGTTCTATGACACCGGCCCGATGAACCTGCAGTGCAAGCTGCAGTCGTGGTCCTACCGGCCGCTGAAGGGCAACGTTTAACAGTTGAGAGAGATTTGTATTATATAATCAATTGCCCTTGTCGAATACGCGAGGCGAACGGCTTCCTGCACGCGCTGGTGGTTGAAGACAGGGCCGAGAGCGGGTAGAATAGGCGAGGGAACGAGCTTGCCACGGAAGTAAGCAGTGCGGCTCGTCCGGCATCAGCGCTGTCGGGCCATCATGACCATTGTGACGCAGTGGCGGCCGGTGAGATACAACCAGGATGTGCGAAATCCATGAGCAACCCAATTGACACACATCGAGAGGCAATTGCGCATCTCTGCAGGCAATACCGGGTCAGACGCCTGGAGTTGTTCGGGTCGGCTGTCAGCAAGGACCGCTTTGACCCGCAGGAAAGCGACCTGGATTTCCTCGTGGAGTTCCTCCCGCTGCAGGAGGGTGAGCACGCAGACGCCTATTTCGGACTGCTGGAGAGCCTGGAGAGCCTTTTCGGATGCGCAGTGGACCTGGTGATGGCAAGCGCGGTGAGGAATCCCTATTTCCTCGAGGCGATATCCGGGCAACGTGAGGTGCTGTATGCGGCTTGAGGCGAAAGCGCTTGTGGAGACGGTGCGCCAGGCGGCGGGACTCATCGCGCAGTTCACTGCGGGGAAGAGCGCTACAGATTACGCCGGTGATGTCCTCCTGAAGTCCGGTGTGGAACGGCAGTTCGAGATCATAGGAGAGGCGTTGAACCGTCTGTCCCGTACCGATCTGGAGGTGTTCCAGCAGATAGACGGCGGCGCTCGGATCATAGCGTTCCGCAATATATTGGTTCACGGCTATGACGTGGTAGATGACCTGGTCGTATGGGACATAGTGAAACAACATCTGCCCGGCCTTGAGGCCCAGGTGATGGACTTACTGGAGGAAGACGGCGGCACCGCATAGCGCCGAATGCGACTTGACGAACACCGGGGGCGGCCCTCAAACGGCCGGCCCTCCTTGGTGACTGATAGCCGACCGCGGAGAGAAGCCTTCCCCACATCAGGACAGCCAAGTTCTCAGGGAGGCTCACATGAGGGCAAACAAGGGTATGCTGGCTGCGTGGGGAATAGGCATTCAGGGACAGAAGCTTCGAGATGCGTAGGTGATTAGAATGGCGAAGGTACCCGTGTTCTGGGGATTGGATGTCGAGGATGCGCATAATCCGGAGGCGGATGATGCGCTGCTGCGGCTTTGTCAGATTCATAGCGATGTCGGCATACCGTGGAACCTGTTCTTCGCCGGGCAGAAGGCGCGCGTGCTGCGGCGCAACGGCCGCCACGATGTCATCGCCGCCCTGAAGGACCATGAAATCTGCTACCACGGCAACTACTGGTTCGAATACCCCGAGCCGGCGCTGGTGTACGGGGCCTTTGATGACTGGGACACGGCGCTGAGCAAGGCCCTGAGCATCGAGGTGCCGGGACTGAACGAAGTGGCGGAAGTGACCGGGCAGTTCCCCGCCGCCTACGTGCAGCATCAGGCCAACCACAGCACGGCGACGCAGTACGCGATGCGGCTGGGCGGAGTGCACATCAACAACGGCGGGTTCGGCGGCACCATGCCGCACAACGCTTGGGTCATGGATACGCTGTTTGCGGGCAGGGCGCTGGGGAATGTCGGCCCGCAGGGCGACTGGTCATATCCGTACGACCCGCTGCACCCGGAACGGGAGAAGCCCGCCGTGGACCCCGCCGAGGAGTTGCGCCGGTTCCAGGAGGCGTTCGATGCGCAGCTAGAGCAGGGCTGGGACCACGTCAATGTGGTGGGGCACCCGACCTGCTGGGCGTTCGCCGAATGGTGGGGCTGGTACGACTTCAGCCTGCCGTTCCGCATCCGCGAGCAGTGCGGCCCGGTCGGCCTATACCCGCACGACCGGCAATGGATGCGGGTCATGGAGCGCACGCCTGCGGACATCGAGGCGCACATGGAATGGACGCGGCGCGCCGCCGAGTGGGTAGCAGCGCGCAACGACGTTCAGTGCATGAGGCTGCAGGACTACCACGCGCAACACAAGGAGCCGCCGGGGCAGTGGGTGACGGTGGGGCAGATGCGGCAGATGGCCCGGGTGCTGCTGCAGAACTTCGACGCGCTGAAGGTCGGCGACACGACGGTGTCGGTGGCCGACGCGCTGGTGCTGCTGGCGACGCTGGGTGAGCACATTATGCTTTACAACAAGCTGCCGGAGAAGCTGCAGGTCCGGCGCACGATCGGGCCGGTGGAGGCGGTGCCGGAGATCAGCCAGCCGCTGACCTTCAGCCGCGCCGACTACCTGATAGCCGCACGGGCGGTGTACGGCTATACGATGGCGCACAGCCGCATTCCGCACGCGATCAAGGCACATTCGGTGAACGCCGGGCCCGCGCAGGTGCTGATGGCGCTGGCGGAGGCGTTCTCGCAGGAGGAGCTGCCGGAGCAGGTTACCGTGCAGCCTGTAGCGGGGCTGCCCAAGTGCGCGGAGTTCTCGATCTTCCGGGACGCCAAGGCCGCTTCGATAAGCGCGCCGCCGTTCTATGACACCGGCCGCATGAACCTGCTGTGCAAGTTGCAGTCGTGGAGCTATCGGCCGCTGCTGCAAGATGTTTGAGGTGCCCGTTGGCATAGTCCGTCGAGAAACCGGAGTTGAAAACAGGAACGGAGTTGAGGGATCGTGCCGAAACTGATTATGCACTGCAACTACTTCGAGAGAGGTTACCCGGTCGAGACCACGTTCGACAAGGCCGCCGAACACGGCTATGACGGCCTGGAGTTGCGGGGGCGCCAGCGCGATGAAGCAATGAGCCTGGACGACTATCTGGACCTGATCGAAAGGGAGCAGGAGCGCACCGGCCTTGAGGTGGTCCTGGCGCTGCACGGCAATTACATGAACCCCGATGCGGAGGCGCGGAAGGCCGAGGTCGAGCACTGGTCATACGTATTGCAGCGCGGCATAGACATGGGGATAAAGACGTACAACGCGATGTGCGGGGGCGTGCGGCCCGAGGGAATAGGGCCTTACGAGTATGACAAGTGCGGCTCGGGTGCGGCCACCGAGGAGCACTGGAAATGGGCCACTGAAGCCTATCAGACCCTCGGCGCAATCGCCGAGCAGGGCGGGGCCAAGCTGGCCTTCGAGACGCACATGGTAGCGCTTACCGACCTCGCGGCACCGACGAAGAAGCTGCTTGACATGATCGGCTCGCCGGCAGTCGGGGCCAACCTGGACATGGGCAACATCGTTCTGCACCCGACCGGCGAATCGCTGGATGATGCTCTGGAGATACTGAAGGGGAAGATATACTACACGCACATCAAGAACGTGTACATCGTCCCGGGCGGCGGGTGGATCTGCTGTCACATCTCCGACGGCGTGATTGATAATTACAGGTTCATGAAGATTCTCAAGGAGCAGGGCTACGATGGCCCGCTGGGCCTGGAGGCGCCGCGACAGGGCGACCGCAACCACTTCGCCAGAGTTGACTGCCAGTACATGCAGGCGGTCTGCGAGGACCTGGGCTGGGACTGAGATTCGGGCGCTGGAGGATGACGGGCGCCTCCTCGACGGGGGCGCCCGTTTCACCATTGCAGCTATGTGCCGGGGAAGGGATGCTTGAGCGATGCTGCCGGAACTCGTGATGGGCTATACGCCGGAGAGCGGAGTTACCCGCGACCTTGTGGTCAGGTACGGCATGCGTATCGAGGTGTGCCGGAAGGCGGAGGAGGCGGCCCTGGAGCAGGCCGCCGATCTGGCCTACAGCGTGCACATGCCCTGGAGCGAGCCGGAGATCGGTCGGCTGAACTATGCAGCCGTGGACGCCGACTTCCGGCGCATGTGCATCGAGATGATCGAGGGGCGCATCGCCTTCGCGGCCGAGCACTTCCCCGCCGCGCGGCTGGTGGTAATTCACGGCTCGCCGTATCGCTGGGCGATACACGAGCACGTCGGCGGCCGCACCGGCGACTATGAGCTCTTCATTGCCGGCCTGCGCGAGCTGGCGGGCTTTGCCGGCCGGCACGGTCTGCTCCTGACGCTGGAGAACAACAACGCCTACTGGGTCAATGCGGCGGGTGAGTTCTGCTGGGAAAGCGCCGTCGTCTCCCCCGACATGCGCTATTTCGCCTGCAGTCCCCACCACTGGCTGCAGGCTTACGACGACGCGGCGCATGAGAACCTCAAGCTCTGCCTGGACACCGCGCATGCCTGCACCTACGGCCACACGATTGATGACCATGCAGAGCGCGCCGAGGCACTGTTGAGCTTTCTGGATCGGCCGGAGGCTATCGGTCACGTGCACTGGAACGGCCACCAGGCTTTCGAGCCGCAGGGCCGCGTGGACAAACATCTGTGCATCGGCACTGGGACCATTCCCAGTGAAATGCACCGGAGGGTCAAGTATCTCGGCATCCCGGCGGTGCTGGAGCACTTCCACGGTGAAGAGGCACTGGTCGAAGAGCTGGCATACATTGATGCTTTGTAGCAGGCTGGAATGTTTCCAGTGTATAATGCGTGCGCATGAGAGTGGCGCTGATTGTGAACCCGCGTGCCGGTCGCTGCACCGGCAGACGCGTGGCGGCAATTGCCTGTCGGCTTCTGGAAGAGGCCGGGTGGGAAGTGGCGGTTGAAACCACTAGCGCGCCCGGTGAGGGCGAGGCCCTTGCCCGCAATGCCGCCGCCGGCTGCGACCTGGTTGTTGGTGTAGGCGGAGACGGCACCCTCTCCGAGCTACTCAACGGCCTGCTGGGCAGCGGCGTTGCCTGCGGCCTGGTGCCCTGCGGCACCGGAAACGACTTCGCTCGCTTCGTGGGCATCCATGAGAGCGCAGAGATGGCTGCAAGGCAGATACTCGGCGGGCGGCCCGTGGCGATTGACATGGGCCGGTTGAGCACCCCCTCACGTCATTTCGTCAATACCGTAGGCGTCGGCTTTGATGCGGCGGTGGCCGGACGAATCAACCGCCGCAGGCGGCTCACACGCGGTCTTGCGGCCTATCTGCCTGCGGTGCTGCACGAACTGGCAGCGAACACTTTCCTGCCGGCAAGAGTCCAAGTAGATGAGCGCGTCTTCGAAGATGAATGGCTGCTGGTGGCGGTCGCCAACGGTAACGCCTATGGTGCAGGATTCAAGATTGCGCCCAAAGCGGCTTGCGACGACGGCGAATTGGATGTAGTATTGGTACAGCGAACCGGGCGACTGGACGTGTTGCGGAGCCTGCGCCTGGCCTTGCGCGGGCAGCACGAGCGTCACCCGAAAGTGCGGATGTTGCGCGGACGGCACGTGAGAATCGAGACAGAGCGGCGAGCGCCGGCGCTGGTTGACGGTGACTTGCTCGCACAGACACCTCTGGAGATAGATGTAGCGCCGGGCGCGGGGCTCCTGTGGAAATAGAGTGAAAACTGCAAGGGACTTCCTATCAGGCGGAATTGCCGAAGGAGAGTTCAATGATGCGTAGATGTGCGTGGTTTGTCGTTGGTATTATCACAATCAGCCTGCTCGTCGGCTGCGGCGGGGGCGTGCAGCAGTCCAAGCAGCAACGCACCGTGCCCGGCATCCAGGGCGAGCGGGGCAAAGGAGCCGGAGCGACGCAGGCGGCCAGCAAGGCGACCGTGGAGCAGTTCGACTACCACGGCTGGAAGGCGTTGCGCATGAGCAACGGCCTGGTGACGCTCGTGGCAGTTCCTGAAATCGGCGGCCGCATAATCGAGTATAAGCTCGGCAACCACCCATTCCTGTGGGTCAACCCGAACGAGCTGGGCTTCAGGTACGAGGACGTTGTTGATACCGGCACCCCGACATTCCATGATTTCGGCGGTTACAAGGCATGGCCAGCGCCCATGGACAAGTGGGGAGGTCCGCCGGACCCGGAGAACGGCTGGGTGGACCGTGGCAGTTGGACATACAAGGTCCTCACGGACCGCGGGCGCAAGGTGGAGATCGAGATGACAAGCCCGCCCGACAGGATAGTCACGGGCATCACCTTCACCCGCAACGTCGTCATGTATGCGGGCACGACGAATGTGGTCATTACCGAGAAGCTGGAGAACTCCAGCGACAGGCAGGTGGAGTGGGCCGTTCAGCACACCTCGCAAGTGCTCGGCTCGCTTGCACCCGACACCAAGTTTTCCCCGGAGTCGAAGATATACTTCCCGCTCAACCCGGAAAGCAAGCACAAGCGGCGCTTCGTATATCTTGACGACGGCGGGACGGCTCAATTCGCGCCGACCGACAATGGCGCGCTGATGGAGGTCAGTTGTCAGGGGCAGGCCGGTCGCATCGGTGCCGACTCCGTCGCCGGCTGGGCGGCGCACCTGGACGGCGTCAACAACTACGTTTTCGCGCAGCGGTTCACCCCGCAGAAGCTCGGCAGCTATCCCGAGGAGAACTCGACGGTCGTTGTGCGCACCAATGCCGCCGCTTCGTACATGGAACTGGGGGTTCTGAGCCCGGTGTTCACACTGGCCCCCGGCGCCAAGGCCGAAAGCAAGGTCGAGTGGTACGGAACCCAAATGGCCGGGCCGGTGCGCGACGTGACCGAGGTGGCCGCCGTCCAGCAGAAGATACAGGCGACCAGGAGCGGAGAGCAGTTCAAGATCACGGGCAAACTCGGTGTATTTGCACCCGGCGAACTGCAGATTTACCAGAAGGATGCGTCAAACAAGCCGGTCGGCGAGACGCTGAAGTTCCCCGTCGCCGCCAATGCCATGCTTGAGTTGGATAAGGTGCTGCCGGCGGAGAAGACCGCGGCGACCGTGGTCGTCGAGTTGAAGAACGGCCAGGGCAGCCCGCTGGGGCAGGTCGCAACCATCAGCGTGGCCCCAACTCTGGCGAAGGCCGATGCAAGCAAGCCGGCGCCCAAGAAGGACGCCAAGCAGTAGCGATGTGGGTTGTGTGAGCTTCAATCATATACGAGTCGCGGTCCGTCAGCGGGCCGCGATTTGCTTTTGCCTGCTCGTTGGCGTGACGGGAAGGAATCGCCTCGCCGCGCAGTCAACTCTGTCGGCACATGACCGAGGAGCGCCCGCAGACGGCGGCTCCTTCAGGAGGGGCGAATGATGAGGCATCCCAAGCTGAATCTGCGCAGCACGGTGGCACTGCTCAACGAGCTTAATGAGACCATGCCCAGGCTGATGGGGTACGAGGAGGCCGGCGGGAAGCGCGATTTCAAGGGCTGGCAGACGAAGGCGCGCAGGAAGCTCATCGAATTGTTGGGTTTCCTGCCCGTCAAGGTGCGCAATCCGAAGAGCCGGCTGCTGGGCACGGAAAGCGACCGGGGCTTCGTTCGCGAGAAGTGGGTCATGGAGTCACCGTTCGGCGACCACATCCTGTTCTATCGTTTGGTGCCTGACGGCATGGACAAGCCGGCGGCGGTGCTGCTGGCCCTGCACGGACACGGCAAGTTCGGCGCCGACCTGGTTGCCGGCGTGATGGAGGGGCGGCCGGGCCAGAAAGAGGAACTGGCGACGTTCAAGTACGATTACGGCGCTCAATTCGCCCGTCGGGGATACCTGGTGTACGCCCCCTGCCATCGCGGCTTCAACCAGCGCAACGACCACGGCGACCCGCTAGAGAGCGGCGTGAGCGCCTCGTGCATTGACATCAACTCCCGGGCCATCCTGCTGGGCACCACGGACGTGGGGCTGCGCGTGCAGGATATCATGCACCTGATCGGGTGGATTCGGCGGCGCCGGGGCGAGAAGACCGTGCCTCTGGGTTGTGTCGGGCTGTCGGGAGGAGGACATACCACGGAGTTGCTCAGTGCGGTTGACACGCGCATCAACGCGGCCTGCATCCAGGGCTATTTCGCCTACTGGGCCGGGCAGATAATGGACACGACCCACTGCAACTGCAACTACATACCCGGACTGCTGCGCTACTTCGAGCAGGACGACGTCTGCGCATTGATCTGCCCGCGGCCGCTGCTGGTGACGACTACGCCCGATGACGGTGTCGCGCCCGTCAAGAGCTTCCGCAAGGCCTACAGGTCGCTGAAGCAGATCTATCGGGACCAGGGGGCTGCGGACATGCTGCAGCAGCAGATATTCGAGGGAGGGCACGAGTTCTCGGGGACCAGGGCCTTTCCGTTCTTCGACAAGTACCTGAGGGGGTAAGGCGCCGGGCGGTCAGGTACCGGCATATGGATGCATGGCCGGGGGTAGGCCCGTTCACGCCGCTACCTGGTCGCCTACTGATGCGTCATCGCGCGGTGATATTCCTGCAGGGGTTTTGGCTCGATGTGGCCGTCGCGGAGGGCCTCCAGGCCCAGCGCGGCGACCATCGCGCCGGCCATCGTGGTGATGGATGGGACTTTGTAGAGGACCGCTTCGCGGCGAATGGCAAGCTGGTCTTCACGCGGCTCCTGACCGGCGGTGGGCGTGTTGATGATGAGGTTGATGCGCCCGTCGCGGATGAGGTCAACCGCGTTGCGCCCGCCGCTGGGATCCGACAGGCGGGAGATCTCCTCGGCTCTGACACCGGCGCGGCTGAGCACATGGGCCGTGCCCGCCGTCGCCACGATGTCAAACCCCAACTCGGACAGGCGCTTGGCCAGGAAGATGACATCGCGCTTGTCGCGGTTGCGCACGGAGATGAAGATGGTGCCACGGTCGGGCAGGTTGTGACCGGCCGCGATGTAGGCCTTGGCAAATGCGGCACCGAAATGAGCGTCAATGCCCATGACCTCGCCGGTTGATTTCATCTCCGGCCCCAACAGCGTGTCCACACCGGCGAACTTGCTGAAGGGGAACACCGGGCACTTGACGGCCATGTGTGGAGGATGTACTTCTTCCGTAAAGCCGAGGTCTTCCAGGGTCTGCCCGACCATCACACGCGCGGCGATCTTGGCCAACGGCAGGCCGATGGCCTTCGAGACATAGGGGACGGTGCGCGATGCGCGGGGGTTGACCTCCAGCACGTAGAGCTCCTCATTGCGGATGGCGTACTGGATGTTGAGCAGACCCTTGACCTGCAGCTCCAGCGCAATGGCCTCGGTCTGCCGGCGGATCTGGTCCAGCTCGCTCTCCGCGAGGGAGAAGGCGGGCAGCACGCACGCCGAGTCGCCGGAGTGGATGCCGGCCTCCTCGATGTGCTCCATGATGCCGCCGATGACGCAGCGCTTGCCGTCAGATACCGCATCCACATCAATCTCAACGGCGTCTTCCAGGAACCTGTCAATCAGCACCGGGTGCTCGGGGGAGGCCTCAACCGCCCACGACATGTACTCGGCCAGTCTCGCGTCATTATAGACAATCTGCATCGCCCGGCCGCCGAGCACATACGAAGGCCGCACGACCACCGGATAGCCGATGCTGTTGGCGGCCTTGATGGCATCGTCAACGTTGGTGGCCGTGTCGTTCGGTGGCTGTCGGCAGCCCAGTTTCTCCAGCATCTGCTTGAAGCGCTCGCGGTCTTCCGCCCGGTCAATGCTGTCCGGAGAGGTGCCCAGTATCGGCACACCGTACTCGGCGAGACCCTTGGCAAGGTTCAGCGGGGTCTGGCCGCCGAACTGCATCATGACGCCAAAGGGCTTCTCCTTCTCGCAGATGTTGAGCACGTCCTCAATGGTGAGCGGTTCGAAGTAAAGCTTGTCTGAAGTGTCGTAGTCGGTGGATACC
>CAZJVY010000022.1:0-51244 GCA_964549395.1 uncultured Armatimonadia bacterium
CGCCGAGAGTGCCTGAAGGACGGATGATAAGCGGGAAGCCGATTCTGTCGGCTATCTGCTTGGCATCGCGGAGGTTGGAGGCAAACGCGCTTTCGGGGACTTCGAGGCCGGCGGCGATCATGGCGTCCTTGAAAAGCTCACGGTCCTCGGCTTTCTTGATCGCCTTGCGAGATGCGCCGATCAGCTCGACGTTGTAGCGAGACAGAGCGCCGTTCTCGGCAAGCTGCAGGGCCAGGTTGAGGGCGGTCTGGCCGCCCAACGTCGGCAGCAGCACATCGGGCTTCTCGTTGGCCAGGATCTCGGTGACGCTTTCGACGGTGAGGGGCTCGATGTAGGTGCGGTCGGCCATTTCGGGGTCGGTCATGATTGTGGCCGGGTTGGAGTTGATGAGGATAACCTCGTAGCCCTCCTCGCGCAGTGCCTTGCAGGCCTGGGTGCCGGAGTAATCGAATTCGCAGGCCTGACCGATGACAATGGGGCCCGAGCCGATCAGAAGGATGCTCTTAATGTCGGTGCGCTTCGGCATCTGTCAACTCCGCTGAGTGTCAACATCGGCTACCAGTCACAAATAACGGTGCCCGCCATTGATAGCGGCCACCGCGTAATCCGACCGTTGCAGGAACTGCCTAGTTCCCGACGCTGCACCTGACGCCGCGGTCTTGAACTGTCTGAACCAGCTCCGCCATCAATGCCTTGCCGGGGGGCTTGAGACCCTTCAACTCATAAGTCATCCCCAGCCGTTCGAACTTCGACTCTCCGAGTTCGTGATAGGGCAGAAGCTCCAGCGCAGGAACAAACGCTGCAGAAGCCTGCCTCAAGCCGATCAGAAGGTCAGCTATTGCACCCATGTCATCGGCAGTAGCATTGAAACCCGGCACTACCGGCGTGCGCACCAGTAACTCGACTTCTGCCGTCGCCAGCGCCGCCAGATTCTCCAGTATCAGCTCATTGCCGCAGCCCGTGTACTGCCGGTGCCGCTCGTCGTCAAGCGTCTTCATATCGTATAGCACCAGGTCGGTGTAGGGCAGGATCGCCTCGAACGCCGACCACGGCACATGGCCGCAGGTGTCCAGGCAGGTATGCAGGTCGCTCTCCCTTGCCGCCTGCATCAGCCCGACGGCGAAGGCGAGTTGATGCAGCGGCTCGCCGCCCGACAGCGTCACACCTCCGCCGGAGTTCTCATAGAACGGGCGGTCCTTCTCGACCTCCGCCAGGACCTCCTCGACGGTAGCTTCCCTGCCGTGCATGACCATGGCCTCTGCCGGGCAGACGCAAGCACACGCGCCGCAGCTCGTGCACAGCCCCCGGTCTATGATGATTCCTTCGTCGCCGCGCGACAGCGCCCCTGCCGGACATGCTTTCATGCACTGCCCGCAGCCGATGCAGTTGGTCACATAGTAGGCCAGGACCGGCTCGTCGCTCTGCGTCTCGGGATTGTGGCACCAGAGACAGCGGAGGGGACAGCCCTTGAGAAACACCGTAGTCCTGATCCCCGGGCCGTCATGAATGGCGAACTTCTTTATATCCGTTATCAGGCCGCTGATGCCCGCGGCCCGAAAAGACTGCAATCGCGTTTCTTCCTGTGATTGGATGGCAGACATTCGGGCTATTCTAACGTGATTGACACCGGGTGTCAACCGAGGCGGTTTGCGTCACTGTGCCGCCCTGCACAGCATCACCTCGTAGCTGTCACCGGCTCCGTAATCATAAATGGAGAACGGTCTGGCGCCGCCCGGCGTGCCGAACATCTTCTCCAGTTGGGCGGGCGGTACGGCGTCTTGCAGGTACAGGTCATAGTCGCAGGTGCCGGTAATCCACCCCGCTCCGTTCACACCGCGCAGTAGCAGCGACGCGGCCCCGTCTTCGCTTTCCACCCTCGCACCCGCAAAACGGCAGGCGAAATCCGCCAGATTGCCCTCGGCGTCGACTCTGCCCGTCGCGAACGGCAAGCAGATGTCATTGTCGATTCGGCCTTCGCGATAGCCGACAGGAATGCCGCGCCCCAGCAGAGCCGTCTCCTCGAGCCGCACGACCGTGGTGTCGCCCGGACCTGCCTGTGCGCTGACAACGGCGTACATGGAGCTGCGGCCGGAGTTGAAGATGCGGATGTGCCGGGGTGCGCTCCGGCCGGTCGGCAGCTTTCCCGAAACGGTAATGGTGTCCGCTTCACGATCCACGGAGACGATTTCGCCACGGAGAATCGCCTCTTCCTCGCTGCCAGGCAGGCGGCCGAAGGTGACGCTGCGCGTCTGCTTGCCGCCGCTGATCGTCCGGACCGATATCCCGATGTCGCGCTGCTTGCCGCGCTCGATGCCGTCAGGCTCTGATGGCGCATATATGTCTATTTCATCCACCGCATCCCCGCGCTCAACCGTGACCTTCAGCGGCCACGTGCCGGTCGCCGTCACGTTGTTGACGCGTGACTGGCCCTCGCCGCGATATGGCTCCAGGATGGTCAGGAAGCGCGTCGCCAGGCCTTCGTCGCCTTCATCGCGCACGAAGACATAGGGCAGGTGCCACTCCTCCGGGCGGGCCGGCGAACGCCCCGTGCCGAAGATCAGTTGGCGCTCCCCGTCCACAGGCACGAGGTGCAGGCGCAGGCCGGTCGGCTCATTCAGCCCGTATTCCCACTCGAACACCGAATGCTGCTTCAGCGTGGCGCGCTTGACGCCGGTCACATAGCAGAGCGCGTCCTGGGTCTCCTGTCCCCGCACGTTAGTATACTTGCCGTCATAGGGCACATCGGGGCCGGCGGCGGTGCCTTCCTGCTGATCAACCCAATCCAGGTCAGGGAGCTTCGGATCGCGCAGGACGCTGTGCCAGCTCTGGTCGTGTCGCTTGCCGCCCTGCACCACAAACAGGTCCAGGAGGTAGCTTTCGTGCTCGTTCTCCTCGACCATGACACAGATACGCTCATAGCGTTTCACCGGCGGCTGGTCAGGCTCGAGCTGGGGGTGATACCTGTACGGCTCGTGAGCGACGGCAGCGGCCTGCACTCCGAGGCGGTCGCCGATCAGCGAGACCCAGCCACGGGGGACGGCATGGGGCCACAGCGGGGTGCAGCCGTCCACGGCGACGGTGTTGTGCCCATAGATGTTGGCGTCCCATTGCCAACGGTACTGCCAACTGTAGGGGTAGCCCAGGTCCGGCAGATGAGCCTGCTCGTGGGCGAACAGGTAGAGCGAGAGGTAGTCGTACTGCTGATGGCCCCGCAAGGCGGTGTAGTTGATGCAGGCCTCGCGCTCGTAGCGGCCGGCCTCACCGCCGTGAAGATACGCGAAACCGTAATGATCCAGCAGACGGGTTTCAGAATTGATGGCCGCCTCCGGCAGGGCGGCGGCCTCGCGGGCCTGCTCCTCGATAGACGGCTCGAACAAGTCCACCTGCGGCATTTTGCCATCCAGCCCCAGCAGCGCCCTTGCATAGCGGGGATCGCCGTAGAGGCGGAAGCCGTCAACGTACTGGGCGGGCACGTACGTGTAGTAACGCCTGGGGATGATCCCAGGCCGCAGACGCGCACCCCCGGCATCTCCCACCGGCGGGGTGAAGAAGCCGAGGCTGGTCACCTCGATGAAAAAGTCGTACATCCTGCGCGCCTTGGTCTGCTGCAGGATGGAGGGGAACTCGGTTTCGGGATACAGCTCGGGGTGCCGCGCCCGCAGCTCCTCCATCAGCTTCCCCACGGCGATGTAGTTGAACTTTATCCTGTCGTAGCCCGGGCCCTCGTATCCGCCGCCGTCGCGCGTGACGGCGTTGGAGAAGATCCAGGCTGCGGGCGCATAGCCGCCGTAGTAGGCGAACCGCACCAGGTCGCGGCTGCTCGCCTTGACGTCTGAGGTGTCGTCCATCACCAGGGCGAGCGTCAGGGCGGCAAGCTGGTGGTGGCCGGGATTGCCCTGGATGGCCTGATCGAGCAGCGCCTGCATCGCCTGGCGCATGATGCGGTCCTCAACGTACTTGCGCGCGCCCGCGGCGTCATCACCCACAGTCTCGTCAATGCAGCCCTTGCTCTTCAGGTACTGTAGCAACTCCGGGTCGCGGTCGTAGATGGGATAGAGGGCATCATAGGCCTTCGCCAGGTCAACAAGCTTGATGTTCTCCCAAATATAGTCGGTGACCATGCCTGAGCGTCTGCCATACTCGCCGGCATAGCAGTACTGGCTGTTGTAGGTGGGACCGGGGTACTGGGATGCCAGGGCCGCCATCAGGACGGCCGCCTTGTGGCCGTAGCGGGCGTCATCGGTCAGCAGATAAGCCGTGGCGAGGCCGTTGATACCGGGGGTTATCCAGGCGTTATAGCAGGAGTGCACGTAGTAACGTATGAAGCTGTAGGTCCTGCCGTCGGCGGTGTAGCCGCTCCCGTCGTCGGGATAATCGCCGCCGGTCATCTCGCCGGCCGCGAAGTCGTTGCTGGGGTACAACTCGCCGCCGACCGGGCACTTGACCTTGTACGGGTACTTCTCAAAGTCCAGCAGCCAGGGGCAGTAGCCGCTGTACCTGCGGATGTCGGCGCCGTGGACCGGGCACCAGGCGGTTGCGGCGGAGTCGCGCATGCGCGGGATCGCTATTGGCGGCGGAATAGCGGAAAGCTCGTCATCGGTCTTGTTGACGAACTTGTTGGCACCGACGTAGTTGTTGCCCAGCATGTCGTGCTGCGCCGGAGCCGCCTCCAGGATCGTCTGCAGCTCGGCTTTGGCCCAGTCATAGTGCTCGATGTTGTACTTGGCGGCCGCCACCCGCTCCGCCGTGAAGTACGAGCGCTCGGTCTTGCCCATGGCCAGACTCACCGCCCCCAGTAAGAATAGCACCGCCATTGGCTTTCTCATGTCAAGCACTCTCCTGCCGGGCATTGCGGCACAACTCCGCGCTCTACAAGGCAGTCACATGCGACAACCGTAGACGGCCGCGACGTCAATGACGACGATGCCCTGCGCGAGATCGTTGCTGCGCATAGTGGTCCAAGTGAGTGCAAAACCTTCCCCTCCGTCGGCGGCATACCTGCCACGGGCGCCGCTAGTGCCTGTGAACTATCCCAGCGCCGCTTGCGTCAAGTAACCGACATGGGCGGCGATTCGGGGAATTCCACGCCTTGCCGACACGTCATCTATACTGGTGATGCGAGGGAGGAGAGAAGGGAGATTCATGCGATGAAGCTGACCAAGACCGCGAAAGCGTTACTCATAGGCGTTGCCGCACTGGCGTTGGTGGCGGTGGTGTACGCTGCAGTTGACGCAACCGCCCCGACTGCCGGGGTACATAGCGAAAACACGGCATTGGGGACGACCGACAACTGCTCCGCGTGTCCGTTTGCCGGTACGGATCAGTGTCCTGCGGCTGCCGCAGACAAGGCACAGGCGACCGACAAGCCGTATGTGGACACCGACAGGTGTATCGGCTGCGGCAAGTGCGTGAAGGTTGCTCCCGATGCCTTTGCCATAGACAGGAAGACCAGCAAGGCGTACGTGAAGGACGGCGCGCCGGCCGCCTCGGTGACGAAGGGGGCAAAGGCGTGTCCGGTCGGCGCTGTGCAGCAGTAGGAGAGCTGCTGCTCGGTCAACCCGGCAACATCAGGAGGCGCCCCCCTTTGCGGCGGGCGCCTCCTGCTTTGAGCGATGCGGAACAGCGGAGGAGATGCGCCTACACCTCGCGCAGCCTCACGTAACCGTACTTCTCGTAACCCCAGAAGAAGTCAAGCAGCTTGGTGTCCTTGAGACCGGTTTCGCCGGCCACAAGCTCTTCTATCTCGGCGATCGTGCGCTTCCCGTCAGCCCAGAACTCGGCATAGGTCGCGGCCTGTCCGACGACGCCCGTGCGCTTGCAGGTGGCGGCCCACTGCTCCCGCTCCTCCAAGGGGATGCGCGTCTGACGCGCCGGACCGATGACAAGCCGTTCAGGGATCAGACGGGAGGCTTCCTGCCTGTACTTGCCTCGCGGAGCGGCGGGCTTGCGGGCAGGCACGCCGACAGCCCTCGCCGCTCGCCTGAACTCGGCGTCAGCCACTTCAGCCAGCTCGTTACTGAGCCGCGCAAGTCGCTGCGCGAGCGTCCGGTCATCTCCCGCCAGACTTCTCACTCCATCCAGCCCTACCTGGTAGCGGGAAAGTTGGTACTTCAAGCGCCGCCACAGATCGGCGGCTCGCGGGGGCTCGGCTGTGTCTGCCCGCTCGCAGAAGGCGGATACGAAATCATTGGCCTCCGCGACCATGTCGTGCTGAGCCGCGCTGAAGACCTGCTGGGCAAGCCACCCGGCCTCGGCGGCTCCCGCGTTGGCGATGAACCAGGCATACGTGGCGGCCGCCTTCGCCACCCAGGCCAGCTTGTCCGGGTCCAGCTTGTCAGGGGTGTCGGTGGAGCTGTGGTAGTGCAGGTAGGGACACTCGATGAGAGCCGGACAGGGGATGCCGATGCTGGGATCGGCGATGAGGTTGTCGGCGCCGCCGAAGCCTTTGGCGCGCCAGTTCACCAGCGTCGTCTCATCATCGCTCAGGTGCTTCATGATGGCGCTCAGGAGTACGTCGGTATGGCAGCCGGCGGCATGTGGGTTGCGCCAGATGTCCAGCGGCGCCTGGTTCAGCGACTCGCGGCCGCCCACGCAATCCAGCGTGAGACCGGCCACGGTGCCGGGGCCGTAGATGTCGGGCCGCTGCACGACCGCCGCCATCGTGCCCATGCACTCGTAGGTGAAGGCCATCCTTATACTGCGTTTGGGGCGCGGCAGCTTGCCGGCCTCGACAAGCTCACAGAGCGCGCGCAGAACCTCCATGGACACGGCCGCACCGCTGGCATTGTCTATCGCACCGTATTCGTGCAGATGGCCGTTGAGCACGACCTGCCCATCAGTCTCGCCCGGTATCCAGCCGGTGACCACATCAAGCGTTCCGTCGTAGAGGCGGGAGTCTACCTGCGCGTGGATCCGCACCGTGCCTTCGCGGCCGATAACATCGCGCAGCCACTGTCCCCGGCGCGGTGACAGCACAAACCCCCAACATTCGCTGTCCCCCTTACGCATGCCCCAGCCGCCGCCGGTGTGGTCCGACATGTAGCGCTCCCAGGCCAGCGTGTCGGGCAATGTCAGCGGCGGCCGCATCGGGAACTCGGGCAGGAAGTCCGATATGATGCCGATAGCGCCGTGCTTGATTGCCTCGACCTTGCACGCACGCGCGGACTGGCCCGTGAAAATGACCTTGCCCCGCACATCGGTCTTCGTGTAATCCTTCGCATCAGAGCCGCCGTCCATCATGACAACTTCCGCCGTGACGCCGCCGGGCGCAGTCGCCTTGCTGTGCACCAGCAGACAGCAGGGCTCGTGCGTGTACCTGCATAGCTCGAGATCGTCCCGCTCGCCGTTACCCACCAGGACAAGCGTCGCTTCCGTGGCATCCCAGGCGCGGGGCATGACAAAGTCGCCGAAGACACTCTCACCGTCTGCGGGAATGGGGATAAGCTCCGCCTCCAGGCCGTACTGCTTCATCTTCTCGTAGCAGTAGCGGCTCGCCTCGCGGTGCCTGTCGAAGGACGACCAGCGGTCGAGGTCGTGGATGTGCGCCACCATGTCCAGCGTGTTGGCCCCGGACACAGACGGGCTGATTGTCCTCAAGACGGACTTGAACATGCGGGGTCATCTCCCGTGCCGGCGCTATACGTGCAGGTCGCAGATGTTGGCGCTGTGCAGGCGGACGGTGCGGCTATCCACGAATTCAGCGCCCCTGTCGAGATAGCCCTGGATGCTCACACCCTCCAGAACGCGTATCTCCTGGGTGTAAGGGCCCGCGAAGAAGTACGGCTCGATCTGCGCGGTGCGCTCGCAAGCTTCGCGGGCTTTGCTGCGTATCAACTCGCAGGCCGCCTCGTGTGAGAGATGAATGGCCAGTTCGCGGGCAAGCGCGATCTTGACCGCCGCGCCCACGATGTTGGGGACCAGCTCCTGCGCCTCCTCGACCGTCACGTCATCCCCGGTCACAAACGTCGTGGGGACGCCCATCGTGCCGGCCATCAATGCCCGGCAGCCGAACTCGCCCATCTCCACGTCATTTATCCTGTAATACTCGATGCTCTTGGATGAGTAGGTGTGGCACAGCACGCCGCGGTCGCCCATCTTGGCATGTTGACCCACGAACATCAACGCATCGAAGCTCTCGTCAAGGTAATACGGGGGGCGGATCGGGCCACGGGCGATGAGCTTGCCCTGCTTGTGGAAACGCTGATAGTCCATTCCCCCGCTACCGTGGCCGTCCCAGACGATGACTTCCGCATCGCGGTCGAAGTCGAGGATGCCGTCAATGCAGGCGTTGATCTCGCCCGTCAGAAAGTACATGGAGCGCAGCTTCTCCTCCGGAGTGACATCGCGCGTCTGGCTGAACTGGCTGATCATCGCCGGCCCTTCGAGGTCGGTGATAATGAACACCTTCATGATTCATCCTCCTGTGTCAGGCTATCCTGGAACTGCCAATATCGCTCGCGGGCGCGGCGGTAGCGCTCGAAAAGCGACTGATAGCGCGCCGAGACATCGCCATCTACCGTAACGCGTTCTACCGGCGAGCGTAGTGCGTCCTGTAATGTGGCGGCGCGGTCGGCCGGCAGTACGCCTGCCGCAGCCAGCATCGCGGCCCCGCGTAGAGCCGTCTCCGCTTCCCGGCAGACATACAGCGGCATGACGACTACCGCCGCAATGATACGGGCCCATAGTTCACTGCGCGCTCCGCCGCCGAAGAGGTACAGCTTCTCAACCCGGGTGCCGACCGTCCGCATGGCCTGCAGCGCCGTGGCGATCTCGTAGGCGCACCCCTCGAGCACGGCGCGGGCGAGGTGCGGCGCTCTGGTGGCCAGGGTGATGCCCGCGAATCCGGCCGAGGCATCAAAGCGCATGTGGGGTATGCCGGCGCCGGCGAGATACGGGAAGAACAGCACTCCGTCACAACCCGCCGGGCTCTGGGCGGCAAGGTCTGCCAGCTCATTGTGGGAGAGCTGCGGGTTGACCGGCCGCAGCGCGTCGCGGAGCCAGTTGACCGCCCCGCCGGTGGTGGTTATCGCCGCCTCCAGTACCCATGTGTCTGCCTGCAGGTACGGGAAGCACGGTATCGGCACATTCACATCGAAGGCGGGACGGTCCATCAGCGCCTCGATGGCGGTGGCAGTGCCCAGCGAAGCGGTCGCGATCCCCGGTGCCAGGCCCGCCCCGAAGGCCGCGCACTTCTGGTCCTGCGCGCCCGTAACGACCACGGTCTCAGTGCTCAGACCCGTCGCGGCGGCCGCATCGTGAGTCACCGTGCCGACCGCCGTGCCTGAGGCGACCACCTCAGGCAGGCTGCGCATGGCTATCCGATAGCGGTCCAGCGTCGCGCCGTCCCACGCGTTGCTCGTGATGTCGAAGAAGAGCGTCGCGGCGGCGGTGGTGTAGTCCGTGGCTGGTCTACCGGTCAGCCGCGCGATGAGGAAATCCTGGACGAAGAGCAGGTGTTGTGCCCGGTTGATAACGTCGTGCTCGTGCTCGCGCATCCACAGTATCTGCGGCAGCATGTGCCAGGGCCCCGGGGTCTTGCCGGCCAGCGCTCCCCAGCATTCGGCGCCTGCCTCGTCGAGCAGGCTCTGCGCCTGTCGAGCCGCGCGTTGGTCGAGCCAGGTGAAGGCCGGTCGCAGCGGGCGGAATCCGGCGTCAGTGGGCACCCAGGAGTGTCCCTGGCAACTGAAGCCGACCGCGAGTACGTCTTTGCCCTCCGCGCCGGCCCGCTGCAGCGCTCCCCGCAGGCACTCGCAGGCGGCCTGCCACCATGTCTCTGCATCCTGCTCGGCGGCTCCCGGCACGGGCGTATCCACGGAGTATTCCACGCTGTGGCGGCCCAGCGGCTCGCCGTCAAGTGAAAAGACCTCCGCGCGGCAGGATGTCGTCCCCAGATCTACGGCTGCAATGGTCTGTACGGCCAATTCGCCCTCCCAAGGCGTGAGCGTATCCGGCACTCAGTCCCAGCAAGCGGCCTCCGCAGCGTGGTACTCGCGAAGGAAGTCGCAGAGGTTGGCCACCGCGGTCTCGAAGACCTTCTCGCCGAACTCGGCGGTTGCCACCGTCGGGTCGCCGTAGATGCCGGTCTTGCTGCGCTGTATGCCCCAGGTTGACCAGAAGGCGGCCTTCGAGCCGGCAAAGCCGTCGCCGGGGAAGTTCGGCGAGTGGTAGGTGAAGATGTCGTCTTTGTGCGCCCTGTCCATGTGTACGCGGGCGCCGAGGTAGAGCATCAGCGAGGTTTCGAATTCCCCGCCGTGGATGCATCCGCCCGGCTCTGATGTGCGGTTCTCGACGACCGCCGGAGCCGCCATCTTCGCCGCCTCCACGCAGGCCATGTACACGCCGGTGGCATCGGCAATCTCGCGTGCCACCATCTCGAGTATCGCCGGGTGGTGTCCGTGGCCGTTGATGGTGGCAATTTTGCGGAAGCCCATCTCGGCCAGGCTGGAAACTATGTCGTAGATGTAGTCTGCTATGACGCGGGTGCGGACGCGCATGGTGCCCGGCCATTTCGACAGCTCCGCACCCGAATAGCCGGCCCATACCGCGGGCAGCACCAGCACCGGCAGCTCCGCCTCCAGGCGCTCCGCCGCCGCGCGGGTGATGCTCTCCGCGATGGCGGTGTCGGCATTGACCGGCAGGTGGTCGCCGTGCTCCTCGATCTGGCCGACGGGCAGCAGCACCAGCGCATTCTTCGCCGCATACTCACCGATTTCAGGACTCGACAGCTCTCCGAAAAGCGGCATGGTCATCTCTCCCAATGTCCTGGGCCTTAGATGCGCACGGCCTCTATGCCCAGGAAGCGGCACAGGTCCTCCAGGCTCTCAGTGACATCGCCGTAGCAGATGGCGAAATGCTGCGAGGCCATCGTCTCAATCAGCTTCTCGGGCGAACCATCCAGCTTGACCTCCAAGCCCGGGAAGCGGCCCTGGCGCAGCTCGGTATGGACGCCGGTGCCGGTGCCGTAGTTGAGCCGATAGTCACCGTAGCTGCCCTCGACCAGCCGGGCGAAGGTCAGCGGCCCGCGCTTCAGCGTAATCGAACAGATCAGGCCGTCGAAGCCCTTGTGCCCGAACTCCTGTATGAGCAGCTCGTCATCCTCGTTCTTCAGGTTGAACGGGGCAAAGCCGCAGGATGAGAGCAGCATCTGATCCCCCTGCAGGTCGAGGATGTCGCCGTAGTAGATAACCTGCCCCGTCACGTGGTGCAGCATCGCCATCGTCGTCGTGATGATGACATCGCCTTCGCAGGCGGAAACGATGCCACGGTCAGCCGTCATCGAAATCGGCAGGCATGCGGTCATGCAGTATTGCTGCGAAAGCTCGTACTGGCATTTGACGTTGAGGGCGTTGAGGCTGTGCTCCTCGCAAAGCTGCTGCAGCGCTAGCCCCAGATTGACGGCCTTGCGCAGCCGGTCATCGGCGGCCTGGACGTTGGCCTGCCCCTTGATTTCGGCCACGGCTTGCTCGGTGTCGGTCTCGGCGATCCGCTCGGCGCGCCGGATTACCGTATAGCTGTCGAAATGCACTACCTCCGGGCCGATGTGCTTGCGCAACAGCACATGGTCGAAGGTGCCTGGGTACATCGCCATCGCCGCATAGCCGACCAGGCCCAGACGCGTGCGCTTCAGGCCCTGCACCGCATGGGCCGCATTACAGAAGGCCACGGCCTGCTCGATGACCTCGGCGTCTTCCGGCAGCCCGATGATGTTTTTCTGGCGGTACTCCATGCGGTCGAGTGCGCCCTTCAGCACGCACACGGCGACGAACGAGCCCGTCGAGTCGCGCTTGCCCTCCCGCTGGAACATGTTGAAGCCCCAGATGGCGAAGGGCAGGTGCTCGAACTCCCTGATGGCGGCCAGAGCAGTCGAGCACTCGATCCAGGTGCCGAGGAAGGTGATGACGCCCTCGACATCCTGCTTGAGGAGGTCGCGAGCGGCCTTCCCCGCATCCACGGCCTCGGTGTGGGATTTGGGGTCGAACACCACGTCAACGCCCCGTTGCCGGAGTGCGTCCACGGCCTGTCCGGCAAAGTGCTCGCCGATATCGTTCTGGTAGTCGGGGTGACCGATGATGATGAAGCCGATGCGCGGTGCCATGAGCAGTCTCCTCGAGAAGTGAACTTGTGCAACAGCTTGACCGGATAATATTCATCAGACCGCCCGCGCAGTCCTTCGATGGCGATGCCTGGGCGAACCCAGAGAGTGGCGATGGTGTCTAAGGATATGGTTTCACACAATAGAGAAGGGACGCAGACTCTCGATGAGACGGCCTCTCATATTGCCGGCGCTTGTGGCGTTGCTGCTTGCCAGCCTGCAGCCGCTGGCGGCGCAGTCGCGGAGCACGCAGCGGATCGTGCTCCGCTACATGAACGTGGAGCAGATGGTGACGATGTTGTGGGGGCCGGCGGGTGAGGAGACCGGAGGGACGGATTTCTTCCAGCACTTTGCCACAGACTTGGTGTATGACGCGGCTGAGGCGATGCCACGCAGCGAAGGCAGATGGGCGCAGGGAGGAAGCTTCAGGACCCGGCCGCCGAAAAGCGGCGGCAACTTGAGCGGCATGATCCCGGAGGGTATTGCCGGGCGGCCGCTGGTAGTAGCCGGCCAGAACGCGATGATCGTCCAGGGCACGCGCATCGCCATTGACGAACTCGCGGAACTGATCGCTCTCCTGGATGTGCCGACGGACATGGTGCACGTGGATGTGCGGTCTGTGGACCTTCCCGTACAGGAGTTTGATGGCTGGGGCCTGGACTGGCACTGGACCCGGGGCGACCTGGAGGCCGGGGGCGGTGGAGACCCTGTGGCCGGCGGCCTGCGGGTACGGCTGACATTGGCAGACACCAACGCCGCCCTCAGCATGGTCAACAGCAGCTCGCGCGGCAGGCACGTGCAGGGCGCCAGCGTCACCACCTTCAACAATAGCCCCGCCGAGGTCTTCTTCGGCGAGACCGTACCGTTCTTCACTACCGTCACCGAGTACGATGCATTCGGGTATCGGCGCGCCACCACGCAGCAAGTGGACGCTATCTTCCTTGGCGTGTACCTGTGGGTCGTGCCGCGCATCAATGCCGATAATACGGTGACCATGGAGCTTGCGCCGGAGCTTTCCGAATGGGCCGGCGAGGTGCCGATTCCCTACTCGACCCCGCTGCCGATAACCAGGCATCAGACCGTGCGCACTTCTGTCACGGTAGCCGACGGCGAGAGCATGGTAATCGGTGGGCTGCTGCGCGACACCGATGACATCAACCAGAAGTTCGGCGGCATGTTCAGCCGCTACCATCGTCGGCTGACATCGCATCCCGTCTTGATCGTCACCCCGACGATCATCCGGCACCAGTCCCTCCGCTAGTGTCCCCCGTTCCATTGGCGTCCGCGAACTGGGTTTTCCGCTTCGGTCCCCCGGCCCGCCAGCCGCTCTCGGCCTGATTCCAGTTGAAAAACATATCTCCTGTATAGTAACATAAGCGGGACTTCACACATGCACTGCAGGATCGGGACGACTAAGCGAATCGGGAGAGCACCATGAAGAGGGTACACCTGGTCAGCGTACTCGTGATGCTGTGCGCTTTGCCGGTCTGGCAGGCGGCCAACGCCCAGGAATGCCAGACCAAGGTTTACACGCCCAAGCACTCAGACGCCGGCTACCTGGTGTCTCTGCTGTGGGGCCAGACACAGGCACAGATGGAGGCCCGCAACTTCTTCCCGCACTTCGCTACACAACTGATAGCCACGGCGGTTGAGGGCCTGCCACGCAACGACCGGCGGCGCGTCGAAGGGGTCTGCACGTGGACTTACAGCAAGGAGCGTCCGGTCCTGTGCGAGCCGATGGCGACGCCGCTGGCCCAACCGCCATGCCCCAGTCTGTGTGAGAGCAAGATCCTGCTGACGGGCACGCCCCAGGCGATTGCGGAAGCGGAGGCCATTCTGCAGATGTATGACGTGCCGCGATTGGGAGTGTACCTGCACATTCAGCAGGCCGACGTGCCGGAACGGGACGTGGAGCGATGGGGTCTGGAGTGGACGCCGCTGCCGCCCGTAGGGGGTGACATGAGCCTGGGCAACAGCACCACCTCCGTGCCCATGTGTAAGTACGCTTTTGATCCGCAGAACGTGTCGCTGGCATACGTGGAGCCGCGCAAGCCGCGCCTGCACGTGCTCAGTAGCGAGGCGGGCGTGGTTGACGGCGCTCAGGCCATCGTGGCGCTCGGCGAGGTGGTGCCGATGGGCTACGGGTTCGGGTGCTGCGAGTTCACCGCGGCCGAGGAATGTTGCTCGCTCGCCCGCCGCAAGCCGGGGCCCTGTCTGGCCCGCTATTCTTTGCCCAAATGCGCCAAGGCGATTTTCGGCGGAATCGAGCTATGGATAAGGCCCATGATTGAGCAGGACAACCGCATCACCATAGTCATGAGGCCTCGTCTGACGGAATGGGCCGGCCCCCTGTGCGGCGAGCTGTACGACATGGTGCCATTGACCAGATACCAGTCGGCGCTTACCAGCGTGACGGTTGGTGAGGACCAGAGCATCGTCATCACCGGGCTGCACAGAGACAGGTACGTGGTCAACCAGAACATCGAGGGGCTGGATCGCAGATACCACGACTTGATATCAGTGAATCCGACCCTCATCATCACGCCCTACATAGTCGCACCGGCGGGGAAATAGGCCGCTAGCTGCGACACAGCGCGCCGGCGGCGACCGTCGCGGCAGCACACACCAAGCCAGGGGGCACACTGCGACCTGGCTTGGTCGCCCACCGGTACCGTGCGAGTCGGCGCAACGGTTGAGGACGCGCCAGTCGGGTTGATGCTTGGGATATTGCGTATGCAGGCCGTCGAATAGAGCCAATGCAATGGCACTGAAGGGCTATGCGCAGCCCGGCAGTGCCGTTGATTCTGGTTGCTGCCGGGTCGCAGTCATGCCAGGGATGTAGAGAGGTCAGGGATGCCGCATGGAGGTTTTCATTCCGAGGGAGACCCATCCGGGTGAGAGCCGGGTGCCGATGATCCCCGCCGATGTCGCCAGGCTGGTCGGCAAGGGCATGGGCGTCACCGTCGAGACGGGCATGGGAGTCACGTGTCGGCACAGTGATGCGGACTACCGGGAGTCGGGTGCCGAAATCGCCGACGACCGCACTGCGGCGCTTTGCCGAGCGGACATGATACTGCGCCTGCGCAAGCCGCCGCTTGATGAGGTCAAGCATTTGCAGCCGTGCTGCGTTCACGTGAGCTATCTGGACCCCTTCAACGAGCCGGAGCTTGTCGGCGAGTTGGCCGCCTGCAACATCACGGCCATCAGCATGGAAATGATCCCACGGGTAACCCGGGCCCAGAAGATGGACGCGCTGAGCTCGCAGGCGTCGCTGGCAGGATATGTGGCGGTGATTCTGGCCGCCGAGCGGCTGGACACGATATTTCCGATGATGATGACCCCGGCCGGCACGCTCGCGCCGGCGCGCGTGTTCATCATCGGTGCCGGCGTTGCGGGGCTGCAGGCCATCGCC
The DNA here is from genome assembly GCA_964549395.1 of uncultured Armatimonadia bacterium. Lineage (GTDB taxonomy): Bacteria > Armatimonadota > Zipacnadia > Zipacnadales > UBA11051 > UBA11051. The sequence continues at coordinate 15,504 of CAZJVY010000022.1, forward strand.
ACCGCCAAACGTCTCGGCGCGCGTGTGGAGGCGTTCGACACCCGTCCCGTCGTTGCGGAGCAAGTCGAGTCGCTGGGCGCCAGGTTCGTGAAGGTTGACCTCGGTGAGACCGGGCAGACGGAGGGGGGATATGCCAAGGAGCTGACACCCGAGCAGCAGGAGCTGCAGCGGCAGGAGATGGCCCGGGTATGCATGCATTCGGACGTGGTCATCACGACCGCGCAGCTCTTCGGTCGGCCGGCTCCCCGCATTCTGACCCGCGAAGTCGTCGAGCAGATGAAGCCCGGCAGCGTAATCGTTGACCTGGCCGTGGAAAGCGGCGGCAACGTGGAAGGCTCCGAACTGGACGAAGTGGTGGAGGTAAACGGTGTGAGGATCATCGGTCTGGCCAATCTGCCCGGCCGCGTGGCCGTGCATGCCTCGCAGATGTACTCGGCTAACATCACCGCCCTGGTTGAGGAGCTGTGGAACGACGAGGCGAAGGGCCTCAATCTGGATTTCGAGGATGAGATCGTCAGAGGGTGCGTCGTAACTCATGACGGCAAGATTGTCAACCAGATGCTGCTCGATATCATGAGCAAGAACGGCTAAGAGGTGCGTGGTCATGTCCATCGGCATGTTGCTTTTCTTCAACTTCGTGCTGGCGATTTTCCTGGGCTTCGAGCTGATATCGAAGGTCCCCTCGCAGCTTCACACCCCGCTGATGTCCGGGTCCAACGCCATCTCCGGCATCACCATCGTGGGGGCGCTGCTGGCGGCGGGCACGACTGACAACGAGACCTTGCGAATTGTGCTGAGCACTGCGGCGATGGCCTTTGCCACGATAAATGTGGTCGGCGGCTACCTCGTTACAGACCGCATGTTGGGCATGTTCAGCACCAGGAAAGACGGTGACCGGTGATGATAAGCGGCACCGTCATCAATGTGGGCTACCTGGTCGCCTCCGTGCTGTTCATCTGCGGGCTGAAGATGTTGAGCCGTCAGAAGACGGCGCGGATGGGCAACAAAGTCTCCGCGCTTGGCATGTTCATCGCGGTGCTGATGGCGCTGCTGAGCCAGGGAATGGACTACAGATACATCATCATCGGCTTCGCTGTGGGGGCGCTGATCGGCGCGGTCGCGGCAATTAGAGTGGCGATCACGGCGATGCCCGAGATGGTGGCGCTGTTCAACGGCTTCGGTGGAATTGCCAGCTTGCTGGTGGGATGGGCCGAGTATGAGAAGGGGAGGTGGGCATGGATAGGCCAGCCGACCGATTTCGTGACCCTCCTCGGGACCGTGCTGGCGGTGCTGATCGGCGGGGTGACGTTCACCGGCAGCATGGTGGCGTACGGCAAGCTGGCGCAGAAGCTGCCGGGGCGTCCGCTGCTTTTCCCCTGCCAGCAGATGCTCAATGCCCTGGTACTGCTCGTCGCCATTGCCTGCGGCGTGATGTTCATCGCAGACCCGGTGAGCATGTATGTGCCGTTCCTGGTGTTGGTCGGCGTTTCGCTGGTGTTCGGCGTGCTGTTCACCATACCGATCGGCGGGGCCGACATGCCCGTCGTGATCTCGCTGCTCAACAGCTATTCGGGTCTGGCGGCGTGTGCGGCCGGTTTCATCATCAGCAATACGGTTCTCATCGTGGCCGGTTCGCTGGTGGGAGCCAGCGGACTGATACTCAGCAGCATCATGTGCAAGGCGATGAACCGCTCCTTACGCAACGTGTTGTTCGGGGGATTCGGAGGCAGAGCCGTAGCAGGAGGGACGGTCGAGGGGGAGGTGAAGCCGATAGATGCCGAATCGGCCTACTACGTCCTCGAGGCGGCCAACTCGGTGGTGTTCGTGCCCGGCTACGGAATGGCGGTGGCACAGGCGCAGCACGCCGTTCGCGAGCTTGCCGAGGCGCTGGAAGGCAACGGCGCGCAGGTCGCATTCGGCATCCACCCGGTGGCCGGCCGCATGCCCGGCCACATGAACGTGCTGCTTGCGGAGGCGAACGTGCCGTATGACCAGCTCTTGGAGATGGACGACGTCAACGCGCAGATAGATAACATAGACGTGGCAATCGTGATCGGCGCCAATGACGTCGTCAACCCGGCCGCGCGGGAGCAGGAGGGCAGCCCGATTTACGGCATGCCGATCATCAACGTGGACCAGGCCAGGACCGTATTCGTGCTCAAGCGGTCAATGGCCAGCGGCTTTGCGGGGATAGAGAATCCGTTGTTTTACAAGGACAACACGCGCATGCTCTTCGGCGACGCCAAGGCCAGCATCGAGGCCTTGCTCGGCCAGTTCAAGGAGTAGGCCCCCGTGAGAGGATGACCTCGGCGTCCCCGAACTTGGCCACCTCGGTGGTTGCCACGTACCTGACGTTGAGACCGCCCAAGAACGGGGCAATGCGGAATTTGCCACTGAGCAGCGCCGAGTTGACGCCGCCGATGCAGGCGGCGGTGTAGATGGCGAAGAGCGGCTGATGGTCCTCGTCGTCGAGCATCGGCACAACCGCGTCATGGCCCGCCCTGACGTACTCCATGTAGCGGGCAAGCTCCGCGGACGGAGAGGCGATGTCGGCTGCCACCAGCAGAATCGGCTCTCCCTGGCTCCACGTCAGCGCCGCCTTCAAGGCACTGAGTTCGTCGCTGCGATCCAGGCTCAATTGTGGGCCGGGGACCGGAACCGGCAGTTCTGCGGGGCGTAGAATTACATGCTCCTCACAGGCCGCCGCCAGCATGGTCGCGAGCGGACTCCAGTCCGTAGGTACGGCGTTGGCATCGGTGACGACGACTGCAGCCTTCATTTTCGCTGCCCTCTTGTATTCGCTATCTACTACGCTATATAATAGAAAGCGCTCGCGGAGCCGTAACACGGCCCTGCCGGCGTTGTCAAAGGCGATGTGCGTCCTTGATTGAGCCGACAGGCTCTGGCATTATATATGCACCGGTGTCGGTGCACAAGCTGACACCATCCTTCATCAATTCCGGAGGCGGAAGATGAAATACTTGCATTTCTTGAGTGTGTTGATCCTGGCTGGGTTGGCAGGAACCGTGATTGCCCAGGAAGCAGCGGTAAAGAAGTACGACTTGCGCTACAATCCGCAGGGAGAACTCGTCACACGACAGGAGCTAAGTGCCAAGATTGACAACGTCACCATGGAGAGCAATCCCCTCGGCATTGAGGGGTGGATGAAAAGCAAGTTGCAGCACACGGCAACTGCCATTGACGCTCAGAAACAGACATTCATAATGACCCTGAAGCTCGACGACATTCAGCAAGAATTCAACGGCCAGGCGATGAAAGGGAAGACGGAGACGAGTCTGTGCCTGGAAGTCTCGCCGCTGGGTGAGCTGGTGGGGCCGCAGGGCAGGAACTTCGATCTCACGCAATTGGGGACGGCCGGGATACCCACGGAGTTGCTGGCCGTCATGTGTTATCTGGTCAGGTTTCCCGATCATCCGGTGGCAGTCGGTGAGGAATGGGAGATCGCACAGACGCTTCAGGTTGACGAGAGGTGCATGCCGATACCGATGAACGTGACGACGAAGCTCGATAGGGTCGAGCATGACCGCTACATCCGGCTGCTCTCGCAGGTGCGGGTACACCTGGCCAGCTTCAGAGCGCCCAATCCGCTCGGCTATGGCGATCCTGTGCCCATCAACAATGGCGAGATGACGATCAGCAACTTGTGGCGGATATTCGATCTGGCCAACGGTGTCGTGATACATGCCGAGGGGAAGGCGCGGTTTAACGCCCAGGTGGACATGGGGGGATTCCCGCTCAACGTGCAGGTTGACTGGAGCATGGCACTGAAGCCCGAACCGCAGGAAACGCAGCAACCCGCAGGGACGCGGTAGGTATTCCCCGGCCCTGAGGGCCGGCGGCTGTCAGTACGACCAATCAGTGGAAACGCGAAACCGACCGCCATGAAAGTGGCGGTCGGTGTGCCGTACGCGAAGCATTACGCCGCACCGTCACAGTCGAGGCGGCGCGTCTCTATTCGCCGCCGGCATCCGGGGCTGTGGCTCCGGTAGTCGCTTGAGGCTTCTCATCCGCCGGGGCTGCATCAGAAGTGGCGGGCTGTTCTGCAGCAGACGCCCCCTCTGCGCCGGCCTCACCTGCGGCTCCTGTCGCCTCTTCGGAGGGCTTCTCCTGAGCGGCCGGCTGGTGGCTCTCTGCCGCGGGAGGCGGCTCGATCGGGACCACAATGTCGCTGGGAACCTCCTGCTTCCCAGGCATCGGCTCCTCGACTACCACCACGTAGTACAGGGCCAGCAGAATCGCGGCCACAAGTATCAATACAACCACGACCACGGCCGGGCTCACACGCGTTTCCATACAATCCCTCCCGGGCGTCCCGCCTAGCAGTCACCGGTTACAGTCTATCATTCTCTCTTTACTCCACTATTCTCCTCCCTGCGGCCTATTCCTTCAGGAGGAGGCCACTATTTTTCTGCAGATTCGGCCGGCGAGCCGCTGCGTCACATGCGACTGGTCTCCTCCGCCAGGCGCAGCCTGATCCGGTCCATCGGGCACCTGTCGCCGGGGCACTCGGTTGCCCGGAACTCGTCGTGCCCGTGGACATCGTCGGGTGAGAAGCCGTGCCGCTTCATCAGTTCCTTGAGCAGCGAAGCGAGCGTCTCCAACTGAGCGGCGGTGGGTCGGGACGGCTTCTGGGTGCCATCCGGGTTGTCCTTCGACGAGAAGTTGCCCACGAGGCATATTCCGAGGTACCGGTTCTTGCCTGCGGTATGGGCGCCGGGCATCCATTCCGGCCGGCCGCGTTGCACGGTCCCGTCAGGCAGGATCACGTAATGGTAGCCTATGTGATAGGTATGCCGGGCGTCGGCTATCGCCCAACCGCGCTGCGCGTGTGCCACGTCGAGCAGGTCGGCATCAATGATGCGCCCCCCGGCCGTGGCACCGGTGCCGGAATGGTGGATGATGACTCCGGGGGCGTGGCGGTGCAGCAGCATGTACGGCCAATGGGGGCCGTGACGGTAGGCAAGACCTCCGCCCACAACCACCCCCACCGCCAGCACCAACAGGATGCCGCCGCAGCCGGCTCCGCCGCAATAGTAGTTCGGGTCGCGCACTCCCATGGCCGCCATGTGACCATTCGTTCTTCACGGGAAGGGCAGAATCCTGCGCGCAGGGAACAACCACATGCGGGGCCAGTGCTTCCTGCGCCTGTCAACCAGATGCACGCGAAGGGACGGAATCGGATGAAGGTTGGAATCGCCAAGGTGGACCTGACGCCGTCCATTCCTGTGACAATAGACGGCTTCGGTAGCCGCGACAAGCTGTCGGGAGGCATCGAGCACCAGATTGAGGGTGTCTGTGCCGTCTTCGAAAGCGGCGGGACCCGATTGTGTATTATGGGCCTCGATTTGCTGGCGGTGGACGATTACATGATGGTGCCGCTCCGCCGCGCCGCCCGCGACCTGGGCATTCCTGCCAAGCACGTGATGATCAACACCTCGCACGGCCACGCGGTGCCGAACACCACCCCGTGCCGCAGCTTCATGCGCTCCTACGAGGAGGGATACCTGGAGGAGGCTCGCGACAAGCTCTGCGGCCTGATGCACGATGCCGTCGGCGACCTTCAGGAGGCGCGGCTTGACTACACGGTAGGCAGTTGCACGCTGGGGATGAACCGCCGGAGCATGGAAGGCCTGAACCGCCCCAACCCGACCAAGCCGATTGACATGGATGTGCCGGTGCTGCGAGTGCTGGCCCCCGACGGCCGCACTCGGGCGCTGCTCTTTTCGTATGCGTGTCATCCGGTGACCGTCAACGGCTATGATATCAGCCCCGATTTCCCCGGCTATGCGCGCGAGATGATTGCGGAGAAGATACCGGGTTGCCAGCCGCTGTTCCTGCAGGGCTGCGGCGCGGACATCAACCCGCGCAGTCTGGATCCGGTGCAACGGCGCTATGCGTTCGGGTCGGTGCCGGAAAGCGTGGAGTTGGGCCACGAGTTGGGCCGCGCGGTCCTAGCGGCACTGTCGGGTACACCGATGCCTCTGGGCGAGCAGCTTGCCGCCGACGGCGAGTACGTCCAGATTCCCTTCGGCCCGCAGCCTACTGAAGAGGACGTCATCGCGGTCGAAGCAACGGGCGGCTTCTATGCTACCTGGGCGGAGGCGGTTCGCCGCGTATGGGACAGCGGCCACAAGCTCCCCTACCAGCTTCCCATCGAGGTGCTGGCCTTCAACATCGGCGGGCTGTATGTGATTGGCATGGCAGCGGAGGTATGCGCGGAGGTGGGCCTGCGCATCAAGCAGACGCTGAGGGACCGCACTGTCTGCGCGCTGGGATACTGCAACGGCGCGTGGGATTACTTCGCTCCCAGAGAAGCACATAGGGAGGCGGGCTATGAGCACGGCTATGAGGTATTCACCAGCTTCATGGACACGGTTTGGCCGTGGGTGCAGCCACGCGGCTTCTCTCCCGACTCTGAGGACATTCTCATTGAGAGTATCATTGAACTGCTGAGTGGGCTGGACAGCATGGATGGTCACTAACCTAAGCAGGAGGCAAGGTTTACCATGAAAGTCGGAATTGCCAACACGACGATAACGCCGGATCGCCCCATCTGGATGACCGGGTTTGCGGCGCGGACCGCGCCGTCCGAAGGCGCTTACAACGATCTGGAGGCATCCGTCGTGGTGTTTGAGGACGGGGACATGCGCGTTGCCACTATGGCTCTGGACCTGGTCGGTATTGATGAGTTCCTGCTGGACCCGATCCGCAATGCCGCCGCCGAACTGGGTATCCCGCCGGACTGCATGTTGGTCAGCTGCAGCCACACGCACTGCGCGCCGGCATGTCGAGTGGCGCGAGGCTCGTGCCGGAAGTTCGATGACGAATACCTGGCGGCTCTCAAGGAGAAGCTCGCCGATCTGCTGAAGGAGGCCGTATCCGACCTGCAGGAGAGCACGCTGGACTATACGGTCGGCTGCTGCGCGATGGGCATCAACCGGCGTCGCGCCAACCCGGACGGCAGCAACGCGGGGATGCTGCCTGCCCCGGATAAGCCGATTGACATGGACGTGCCGGTGGTGCGCGTTCTGGGCCCCGAGGGTGAAGTGCGGGCCGTGCTGTTCTCCTATGCGTGCCATCCCACGACCATGGGCGGGCAACTCGTCGGCACCGACTACCCGGGCCCGGCGAGAGACTATCTGCGCGAGAAAATCCCCGGATGTTTGCCCATCTTCCTACAGGGCTGCGGTGGCGATGTCAAGCCGAGGAACCTGACCGGCGACGGGAAATTCGCCGCCGGGCCGCTGGAGATAGTATATGAGATCGGCCATGAGGTTGGGCGTGCAGTGGCAGGGGCGCTGTGCGGCGAGCCGCGGCCGCTTGCTGATGGGGTAGCCGCCGTTAGCGGGATTGCCAATTTGCCCACCAGGGGCACTCCCACCGAGGAGCGCCTTGCCGCTCTGGAGGCGGGAAACCAGTGGGAGCAGGCCTATGCCGAAGCCGCCCGCAAGACCATCGCCGAGAAGGGCGGCCTGGCCGACACGCTACCGGTCGAAGTGCAGGTGTTCAGGATAGGCGGCCTCTACATCATCGCACTGGGCGGGGAGATAAGTTGTGAGATCGGCCTGGAGCTGAAGGAAAAGCTCTCGGACCTGGAAGTATGCACGCTTGGCTATTCGAACCTGCTGCGCTCCTATGTCGCCTCCCTGGGCGCGCATTCGGAGGGCGGCTACGAGGTCGAAACAGCGTTCCTCTACTCGCTCACGCCGGAGCCGCGACCTCTGGGCTACACGCCGGAGTCAGTGGCTGTTCTCATCAACAAGGGCATCGAGTTGGCGCGGTCGTTGTAGTGGTGCCTTTGCCGTCTCGCTGATGTGAAGGAGGTTGCGTGGGAGGACCATGCAGCAGGTATTGCACCGTAGATTCCTCGTGTTGCTGCTACTTCTGGGCATCGTGCTGGGGGTGCTGATCGGCTCCGGGCAGATCCGCTGCTATGACGTCTGGTGGCACCTGCGGCTCGGCCAGGACATCCTGCGCACGGGCAAGATATCCCTCTACGACGAGTACTCGCACACCGCCACGGGCAACTTCCGGCCGCCGCAGCAGTGGCTTTTCGAGGTATTGGAGGCCGGCGTGTACAGCCTGGGCGAGGATAGCGCTCTGGTGGGGCTGCGCACGGTGCTGGCCGCGATTGCGCTGGTCGTGCTCGGATTCATTCTGGTGCGCCGCAACTGCTCCTATCTGCTGACGGCGGTGCTGCTGGTACTTGTGGCGTCCGCAAGCATGCCGAGTATCACCTGCCGCCCTCACCTGATGCTGCCGCTGCTGCTGCTGGCGCTGGTGAGCCTGCTGGAGGGCAGCGGGCGACGGCCCTGGCTGCAGTGGCTTGTACCGCTGGTGTTCGTGCTGTGGGCCAACACGCACGCAAGCTTCACGGTGGGCCTGGCGATTGTAGGGGCCTGGATGCTGCATCGCGCCGTCGGCTCGCCGGAGAGGCTTGCCGATGGGATCAGGCTGTCGGTCGCCGGGTTCGTGCAGGGAATGCTGGTGCTGCTGGGCTCGTTAGCCGCTTGCCTGGTCAACCCGGTGGGCGTGGGCTTGCTGCTCTATTCGCTCAAGTACCTGCCCGGCGGCGAATACGCTTTTCACGCCAAGGTTATCCAGGAATGGCGGCCTGCGCCGCTCGGCACCCTGGAATTGGCGGCCGCCACACTCATACTGGTGGGCGGCGGGCTGGTCATGCTGCTGCGCATACGTCGCGTGTCGCTGTTCGGGCTGCTGGCGGCGGCGCTTATGCTCATGATGGGAATGCGCTGGGGGCGGGCCATAATGCACTCTGCCGTGGTGATGGCCTGGATCGCGGCCCCGGTCATCAGCGAATGGCTGCGGGAGGTATCGCCCACGCTGTTAGGCTGGAGTGTGCGGTCCAAGATGGCCCCCGAGCGACTGCTTGCCCCCGCGCTCATCGTCATCAGCCTTCTCGGCATCGTCTCCATCTACCGACCGGTGAGGGCGAAGGCGGAGCTGAACCGGAATGTCCACCCCCCCATCGCCGCAGTTGCGTGGGTCGAGGCGCACCGCCCGCAGGGGAACATGTACAACCCCTACCAGTGGGGCGGCTATCTCATCCATCGCCTCTATCCCCGGTACCGTGTCTTCATAGACGGCCGTGTGGACATGTACGGCACGCAGGTGTTCAATGATTGGATGGCCATCCGCGATGCGAAACCGAACTGGGAGCAGATAGCAGCGAAGTACGGGGTGGAGTGGGGGATAGTCGAACCCCGCTTCCCGCTCGCAAGGGCAGTCACCGGATGGGGGAAGTGGGCGGCAGTGTACCGCGACAATCAGGTGCTCATCTTCGTCAGGCGGGACGGCCCCAACGCCGCTCTTGTGGGCGGGAGTTAGCGCCAGAAGTAGAGGATTACCCCCACCGTTGCCGCATAGAGCACGACCGTCAGCAGCAGTGGAGCATCCGTCAAGAGGAGCTGGTCCGGCTGTCCGCCCAGCTTCTTCTGATGCATCAGGTACAGGTAGCGGAAGATGCCGTACAGGACAAGCGGCACGGTATAGACCAGGTTCTGCGTGCCGACCACCTGCAGAGTGCGCGTGTCCACCGTATAGAGGCAGTAGGTAACCACGGTGGAGGCCGTCACCACGGCGATCATCTGGTCCAGCAGTTGCGGGCTGTACTCCCTCAGCGCCTCACGGTGGTTCACGGCGTCTTCCTCAAACTCCACAATCTCACTGCGCCGCTTGGCCATCGCCAGAAACAGCGTCAGCAGCAGAGTGCAGATGACCAGCCAGGGGGAGATTTCGACGGAGATCGCCTCCGCGCCCGCGACGGCGCGCAGCACGTATCCCAGGGACACGGCCAGCACATCCAGGATGACGACGTGCTTCAGCCAGAGGGTGTATGCCGTGGTCAGGAGCAGATACAGCACCGAGGTGATGAAGAAGCCGTAGGTGATGAAGTACGAGACGGTCAGCCCGAAGAGCCCGAAGAAGACCGCCAGCAGGAGCCCCTCGTACACGGGAATGCGGCCGGCGGCTATCGGGCGATTGCACTTCTGCGGATGCAGCCGGTCGCGGTCGGCGTCAAGTGAATCGTTGAGCAGATAGACCGCTCCCGAGAGCAGACAGAAGGCCGCGAAGCCGGCCACGACCTGCCGCACTGCCTCCATGTCGCCGGCCTTACCCGCAAACAGGATGGCTGCGAAGACCAGGAGGTTCTTGGTCCACTGCCGCGGGCGCATTGACTGCGCAATGTCCTGGATGAGGCTCATCGCTCAACCTTCCTCCGGCCGCAGTTGCGGGAACAGGATGACCTCTCGCAGGTTGGTGCATCCGGTCAACAGCATTACCACCCGGTCAACGCCCATGCCCATCCCGCCCGTGGGCGGCAGGCCGTACTCCATGGCCGTCAGGTAGTCCTCGTCGAGCGGGTGGGCCTCCTCATCGCCTGCGGTGCCGGCGCGCGCCTGGGCCTCGAAACGCTCGCGTTGGTCGAAGGGGTCATTGAGCTCGCTGAAGGCATTGCCGATCTCCTCGCCGCCGATGAACGGCTCGAAGCGGGCGGTCAGTTGGGGCTGATCCGGCAGCCGCTTGGCCAGAGGAGAGATCTCCACCGGGTAGTTGACCACAAAGGTCGGCTGTATCAAATCGGGAGCGACATAGCGGTCGAAGCACTTGTCCAGCAGCGCCGCCCGGCTGTCTTGTTCTATGTCGCCTAGCTGCAAGCCCTGGCATGCTTCGCGGACCTCCGCATCGCTGCCCTCCCGCGCAAAGTCTACTCCCGTCGCCTCGCGGATGGAGTCGAGCAGTGGGACGCGCCGCCACGGGGGTCGCAGGTCAATCTCATTGCCGCGATAGGTGAACTGCAAACTGCCGTTGACCGCCTCGGCGACGGCACCCAGCAGCCCCTCGAACAGGTGCATCATGTCCTCGTAGTCGGCATAGGCCTGGTAGGCTTCCAGTATGGTGAATTCGGGGTTGTGCAGCGCGTCAATGCCTTCGTTGCGGAACACGCGGCCGATTTCATATACGCGCTCCATGCCGCCGACCACCAGCCGCTTGAGATAGAGCTCGGGCGCGATGCGCAGGTACAGGTCCATGTCCAGCGTGTTGTGGTGCGTGGTGAACGGGCGCGCATTAGCGCCGCCGTACAACGGCTGCATCGTCGGCGTGGTCACTTCCTGAAAGCCGAGGCCATCAAGATGGTCGCGGATCGCCTTGACCGCGCCGGTGCGCTTGGCGAAAATCTCCCTGACCTCGGCGTTCATCATCAGGTCGAGATACCTGCGCCGGTAGCGCAGCTCGACATCCTGCAGGCCGTGGAACTTCTCGGGCAGCGGGCGCAACGACTTCGCCAGCAGTTGACATGAAGTCATCCGCACGGTGGGTTCGCCGCGCCGGGTGCGGAAGGCACGGCCGCTCACACCGATGATGTCACCGAGGTCGAGGCCTCTGAACGTCTCAAACCCATCATCGCCCAGTTGGTCTCTGGCGGCCCAGAGCTGGATCTTGCCGCTGCCATCGTGCAGGTCGGCCCAGATTGACTTGCCCTGGTCGCGCATTGCCATCAGGCGGCCGGCGACGGCGGTCTCGAAGTCCGCGCTCTTCCAGTCAACGTCCTCATCGCCGGCAGCCTGTTCGACAGCCGCGATCTCCGCCGCCACCTCCTGTGCAGTGTGCCGACGGTCGAACCGGTGAATGAGGAAGGGGTCGTTGCCCTGCTCCTTCAGACGCCGTAGCTTCTCTTTCCTCTGCCCAGCCTGTTCGTCATCAAGAGGCATTTCGCTGTGTCACCAAACCTGTAGTCTATCCCGAAAAGCGGCAGACGTCTCGATGACGACTCCGCGCCCGATGTGCTAGTCGCCCTGCTGGTACCCCTCGATTGCTTCGCCGGCCAGCCGCCGGACGCGGTCTATGGTCGCTTGATCCACCGCCCGCTCAAACGACCTGAACCCGGCCAGCTTGAAGCCGTGCTTGTCTCCCAGTCGGCGGATCTCCAGCACGCGGTCAATCCCCAGATCCCGTCCCAGAGAGTAGTCGGTAGTGTGCCCCTCGAGGGCCAGTATCATCGTCTCGGCCATGCACGCGTAAGCCGTCTTGGGCGGGAAGCCGAAGTCGAAATTGAACTGCACGTCACCCGGCACTGCTACGACGCCGCCCTCGATGACCAGTACGTCGGCGCGCTTCTCGGCGACGAGCTTGGAGACATCGCGCGGACGGGCGACATCGCATACCACTGCCCCAGGCAGCAGGTCATGCGGCTGGACGACCGTCTCGACTGCAGACGTAACTGCGATCACCAGCGGCGATTTGGCCAGCGCCTCCGGGATGCTGGTGGTCGTCTCAACCGCTGTCGCGCCGGCAATCTGGGCGGCCCGCTCATCAAGCGCCTCCTGGCGGCGGCCAACGAGGATAAGCCGCGCGACCTGACCGGCCAACAGCTTTGCACAGACGCTGCCGATGGAGCCGCTTGCGCCGAGAATGGCCACCGTCGAGAGCGCCGGATCGTGCCCGATCATCTCAGCCGCCTGCAGGAGACCTTCCACAGCCGTGGCCACCGTATAGCTGTTGCCGGTGGTGACGCCGATGTCCACCTCGTCGGCGATGGTGATGCCCGCATCGCCCACTACCGCGGTTAGTGCGCCGAGGCCGACAATATCGGCTCCCAGCTCGGCCGCCAGCTTGCAGCATTGGATGATCCTGGCCGTGGAGCGCTCCGGCGGATCGGTAAGCAGTTGTCGCGAGGTCAGCGTGCAACCCACAAACCAGCCGCTCGTCTCCGCCCCGGTAAGCGACCTCACGCCGGTGATCTCGCTGATCACGCGAGCCGGTATGCACCGCAGCAGCGGCTCCACCACCCAATCGGGTAGGTGTTTCGCTATGGGGTACTTACGAGCTATATCGCTGACATCCAGCGCATGGAGTACGAAGGCAAATCGTGTCAAGTCCGGTTATGTGTCGGCTAGGCGGCTGCGATATCCCTGATGACCGGTTCCCAGCGGATCTCTTCGGCAAGCCCGAAGTAGTCCTCGGCGGTCAGTTGCTCGGGCGGCCGACCCAGCAGCGACACGAACACTCCCTCCATTACATTGGTAGCAAAAGTGCGGCCCTCGATTTCGGGGCTGGTTGTGACCAGATACTTCAGTCCGCGCGCCTTCAGCAGCATGATGTCGTCCGGCGTAATGCTGTTGGTCAGGATAGTCTTGCCCACAAGCTGATCGGGCATGTAGTGTCTGATGAGTGAGAAATCGCCGGCAATCAGGTCAGCCCACTCGTAGTAATGCTCGAACCCGGACACGATCCTGTCGCTGTGCATGCCGGTGGCGAAGGCCCAGTTGTGAGGCAGGCGGGTGACGACCGGCAAGAGCAGCCGCGCCCATGAGTTCATGGCATCCAGCGAACGTACCGCCAGTGGAATGCCGAGACTGAACATTAGATCGCCATAGATGACGTCATGGCAGCACCCGCAGATCGCCTCTTCGAGCGGATAGCGGTCGAAGGCGCTCATCACGAGAACCCGACTCTGCTGCAGGTCCACAATCCCGCGCTCGCGCAGCGCCTGCAGCGTGCGGGGCTCCAGTGTGGCCTTGAGGCCACCGCCGTCAACCACCGGCGTCTTCTTCACCTCTCTGAGTATGTTGCGGACCTGTGTGAACGGGTAATGCCTGTCGCGCCACTGAATGGCACGGTTTATGCCACCGAGGCACAGCACATCGGCGACTCCGTCATATTGACGCAGGAAGCGAGCGAATCTGCCTATGTGACCGTCAGTGCCGAGACGCTCGATTAGCAGCCGCTTGCCGAGCAGGTCACACTCGACGGTCTTGTCGCGTGACGACGGCCCCAGGCTTATACTCACAACACGAGCTATGTCGGCCATGAGTTCCTCATAGTGCCGCTAGGTACTCGCTGACGAGCCGCTTCAGCTCCTGCAGAGCCCGGATTCTCTGCATTCCCCGTCGCAGCCGCAGGGCATGCGGGAGACCCCTGCTGTAGTAGGCCATTTGCCCGCGCATCTGATGCATCGCCGCCCGCTCATCGCCCTGCAGGACCAGCATCTGCGCGTGACACAGGACTATGGCCATGATCTGGGCCGGGCTCGGGTCAGGCGGCAGCGGCAATCCCTCCACGGCAGCGGCCGCCTGGCGGAATATCCAGGGCCTTCCCAGCGCCGCCCTGCCGCACATCACGCCCGCACAGCCGGTCTGCTCGAACATCGCCATGACATCATGCGGGCCGGTGACGTCGCCATTGCCGATCACCGGAACGCTCACGGCGTCCACCAGCCTGGCTATGTGCGCCCAATCGGCTCTTCCGCCCATCTTCTGTTCTGCACTGCGGGCATGGAGCGTGATGGCGCTGACGCCGACTTCGGCCAGCCTCACCGCCATTTCCAGATAGCGGTCGTCCCCGTCCACAAGCCCGGTGCGCAGCTTGACAGTGACCGGCACCGATGCGGTTTCCACCATCGCGGCCGCACACGCAATGCCCCGCGCGGGATCGGCCATCAGCTCGATACCGGCGTTGGCAGAGCGGACCTTGGGCACACAGCAGCCCATGTTGAGGTCAATGATGTCTGCCCCGGCCGCCTCCAGCTCTGAAATGCTATTATACAACACCTCGGGAGCGTCGCCAAACAGTTGCAGAGCTACGGGCCGCTCTTGATGGCACGTCGCCGTCAGCAACTGCGTCTTCCTGTTGGCGTGCTGCAGACCCTTCGCGGAGATCATTTCTCCGACCACAAGGCCCGCTCCGGCGCGCCGGCATAGCAGACGGAACGGCAAAGTTGTATGGCCCGCCATGGGCGCGAGCACCAAAGGCGGGGTGATGCCCAATTTGCCGATGACGAGTCTGCCGGAGGTGCGCCCTGGTGGCGAGTTGTCACTCATCCCGGTCAAGGCTCTGCAGGCCCTTCAATGTGAGCATTCCATCCACGACATCAGCGAACCCGGTAACCGACTGAACCCACGCCGCATCGCCGCCGGTCATGAGCACCGGCACGTCTCCCAGGCCGCGTGACAGATGCTCGCACAGTCCCCGCGTCGCCGCGGCAAGGCTGGCATAGATACCCAGCGCAATGCATTCCTCCGTCGAGCGGCCCGGCGTACTGAAGTCAATGGGCGGTGCCAGAGCGTCCAGAGCCGGCCCCAGGTGCGGCGTTTGGGCAGCCAGGCCGGCCTTCATTGCCGGCAGCCCGGGCGCAATGGCCCCGCCGACCAGCACACCATCGGCGTCTATCAGGTCAACCGTGATGCAACTGCCCACATCGGCGACAATCGCGGGACATTCGTGGTACGCACGCACCGCTGCGGCGTTGGCAAGACGGTCCCGCCCGATCTGGCGCGGGTCGTGGTAGAGCGTCGGCACGCGGGCCGATGTCGCCTCATCCAACTCGGGCAAAGCAAGGCCGGCGTGTTGCTTCAGGGCCGCCACAAGCTGCGGGGTTAGCCGCGGGCTGGAGCTGCACAGCAGACCGCCGCTGCAGCCGTCAAGTGTCATGTGGGCGTCCTGCAGCATTGCGTTCAGCGAGGCAACAGCGCACCGTGCCAGGTCATCTCCGGCGGAAATGCGGTCAACGGCAAGCCATTCCCCTTCGACGAAAACGCCCCAGTGCAGCGTCATATTGCCCAGATCGGCGTATAGACGGAAGCTCATCGGAGGCTCACCAGCTCCTGCTCCCAGCGGCCGTCGGACTGGCGGCGGAGAACGGCGGCCTCGCGGCCTCGACAGCCGCAGCGACTCACCGCGATGTCGCCGATGAAGGTGAGTGATCCTGTTTCGACGTGCCAGTGACCGGCAAGCGCCAGGTCCAATCCCTCAAGCCTCTGGATCAACTGCATCTGCTCTTCCATGTTGGTGCCCCAGTGCAGCAGGCCGATGACGATGTCATTTTCCTGGCTGAGCCTGGCGAGGGCCTGACGGGCCGCCCGCTCGGCGGCGATGAACTGAACATCGGAAGTACGCTGGGCGAGACTCCCCGCCGGCGCCATGTTCGGGCTGATGCCGAACACCCCGACCGTGAGGCCGTCTGTGGTAAGGCTCACGGAGGCCCGCACCACCTGCGGATAGCCGTCACCCGTCACCATGTTGGCCGAAAGCACCGGGAACACAAGGCCGGACAGTTTGCGGGCGGTGGTGGAGCGCCGCCAGCCGTATTCCCGGTTGCCCAACGCCATCGCGTCATAACCGGCGGAGTTCATGGCAGCGACAATGTCGGGCTTCCTCGGAAGGGGCAGGTAATTGGGCGCGTCCAGAGCATCGCCGCAGTCGAAAAGCAGCGCACCTTCACGGCGCTTCAACTCGCGCAGTCGGCCGGCGATCTCCTGCGTCAGCCGGCCGTGCATGTCCGCCGTTTGTATGACCGTTATCGGCCGCATAACAACCCACACGCCGGTCTCAGATGACTCGAAGCCTCAGCAGGTCCTGGATGTCCACCACGCCCACCGACTTGCCGTCCGCATCAACGACCGGCAGATTGTCAACCGCTTTGACCTCCATGATATGCACGGCTTCGGAGGCCAGCGTCTCCGGCGAGACCGTAATCGGCGTCTTGGTCATCACCTCGGACACCGGCAAGTCCATGGCCTCGTCGCGCCTCTGTGCCGTCTGCATCAGGCGGCGGAAGTCGCCGTCCGTGAAGATGCCCAGCAAGCGGTCGTGCTCGTCAACCACACTCAGCACTCCCCGCACGGATGCCTGGGTCATGGCCAGCAGGCACTGCATCACCGGCGTATCGGGGGCGACGGTGGGATTGTCGTCTCCGCTGTGCATCGCATCCATTACGCGGGTGAGCAGGCGTCGGCCGAGAGCGCCGCCGGGGTGCGAGGCCGCGAAATCCTCGACGGAGAAGCCACGCACGTACATTACGGCCATCGCCAGCGCGTCCCCCAGCGCCATCATAGTAGCCGTGGAGGCGGTTGGTGCCAGGCCCAGCGGACAGGCCTCGTACTCGACGGCCGAATCGATCATCGCATCGGCCTCACAGGCGAGGGCGGAGTTCTCATCGCCGCAAATGGCGATGATTCTCACTCCGCGCCGCTTGAGTGCGGGCAGAATGCGCGACAGCTCATCCGTCTCGCCGCTGTTTGAGAGCATGATGACGACGTCTTCGTCCACCACCATGCCCAGGTCGCCGTGGATCGCCTCGGCGGGGTGCATGAAGAATGCGGGGGTGCCGGTACTGGCGAAGGTGCCGGCCAACTTCCGCCCTACAGCGCCTGATTTGCCGATGCCGCAGAGCACTGCGCGCCCCTTCATCTCCAGCAGCATCCGGCAGGCCTGCAGGAAGCCTTCGCCGAGCCGCTGCGACGCTCGCTCGATCGCCTGGTACTCAATGCTCATGGTTTTCCTGGCCTGCTCCAGCATGTCTTGCGGGTCCATGTCGTCTCAGTCGGTCTCCCCTTCGTCGTCGGCCCGTGCGGCCTCACGGATCGCCAGCAGTTGCTTCAGCAACCCGGGCACGCTGTCCAGAGGCAGCATGTTGGGACCGTCGCATGGCGCGGCGTCGGGGTCGGGATGCACCTCGAGGAACAGCCCGTCAATCCCGACCGCGATGGCTGCACGCGCCAATGCGGGTGCCAGCGCGCGCTGTCCGCCGGAAGCCCCTTCGGCTCCGCTGGGCAGTTGCACGCTGTGCGTGGCATCGAACACCACCGGGTAGCCTAGCTCGCGCATGATGACCAGGCCGCGCATGTCAACGACCAGGTTGTGATAGCCGAAGCTGGTTCCGCGCTCGGTGACGCAGAGGGATTGGTTGCCGGTGGATGTGACCTTGCCGATGGCGTGTGCCATGTCTTCCGGTGCCATGAACTGGCCCTTCTTGATGTTGATGGGCATCCCGCTTTCCCCGGCCGCGACCAGCAGATCGGTCTGCCGGCAGAGGAACGCCGGGATCTGCAGCATGTCCAGCACCTCCGCCGCCGGTGAGATCTGTTTCACGTCATGTACGTCGGATAGCACCGGCACTTCGACCCGTTGAGCGACCTTGGCCAGAATGTGCAGCCCCTTCTGCCATCCAGGGCCGCGTTCGGAGTCCACGGAGGTGCGATTGGCCTTGTCATACGACGCCTTGAAGATGAAAGGTACATCCAGTTGTGTGGTGATCTCCTGAAGCCGCACGAGCATTTCGTAGGTCGTCTCTTCATCCTCGACGAGGCACGGCCCGGCGAACAGGACAAGCTGCGGTCCCCCAACTGTCACGTCCCGTACTCTGAACTGTTGCACTGCGTCACTCATTCCCATTTCTCTCCTCCACTATTCGGCGCACCAGCGCCAGGTCTTCGGGCGTGTCAACCCCTATGGGCGAGTAATCTACTTCAACCACGCGAATAGGGCAGCCGTGTTCAAGAGCGCGCAATTGCTCCAGCCCTTCGGTCTGCTCCAATTGCGTGCGGGGCAGACCGGCCAGCCACAGCAGCGTCTCTTTCGTATAGACGTAAAGGCCGATGTGTTTTAGAGGCCACAACCCGCACGGATGTTGCCGGGGCGCGTTCCCGGTGGGCTGCCGGCCATCAATGCGGAAGTATGGGATCGGCGCCCGCGAGAAGTAGAGGGCGAATCCGGCCCGATCAACAACTACCTTGACCGCCGCCGGGTTGAGATGCTCCTGCAACTCCGTGATGCGGGTGGCGATGGTGCCCATGCGCAAGTCGCCATTGCCCAGGAACGGCTCCACGGCGGCCTGTATGGCTTTGGGCTCCATCAGCGGCTCATCGCCCTGGACATTGACTATCAGGTCGAAGTCCCTGCTTGCGGCCACCTCGGCAATGCGGTCGGTTCCGGAGGCATGGTCCGAGCGCGTCATCTCCACGGTACCGCCGAAGGCCCTCACGGCCCCGGCAACGCGTTCATCGTCGGTGGCCACAATGACGGTGTCCAGGCACTCGGCCTCTGCAGCCCGTTCGTACACGTGCCGGATCATCGGCTTGCCGGCGATGTCGGCCAGCACCTTCCCGTCAAGCCTCGTGGAACCGTAACGCGCCGGTATGATTGCAGCAACGCGCATCCTTCACCATCTCTTGTCATCTTCCGTAGGCCGATCTGGGCCTAGTACATGTCACGGTCCTTAGTGAATCTGTAGCCGACCGCCCTGAAGACCGCGAAGACCGGAATGCTCCACAGGGCCGTGACCACGGCCGTAGTCAGCATCAGACGGAGCCAGGACAGAGGCTCTCCGGGTGGAGCGAGTATCAGAGTGATAAGCGCCCCTGCAATGCTGGCGACGAGCGAGGCCACCACGGCCACGACGATGCGTGTGGAAAAGACCCCACCACGCAGGAAACCAGCCAGCAGCCCGACGCCCATGTAGGTGATGAACTGTCCGCCCATCGGCAGGGAGCCGATGCTCGCGCACACATAGGCTGCAATCATCCCTGCGGCGCAGCCGGACAGGGGGCCGCGGATCAACCCCATGCTGAGCACCGCAATGAGCGCCAACTGTGGCGTCGCCCCGCCGGTCTGCAGCCAGGGAGGCCACGCGTACTGCGTGGCGCAACTGAGCAATAGCAGGAATCCGCTGACCAGATAGAACAAGTCGTCCTCGCTTCCAGCCGGGCGCGGCGGTTACTTGGCGCTCCTGACGACCAGAACATAGGTGATGTTCTTGAGATCGGCGGCAGGCTTGATGATGGCTCTGAAAGCGCGACTGCTGGCCGGCGCCGTCTGAACCCTTGTGACCGTGCCGATACGAATGCCGGGCGGATAGATGCCGCTGAGATTGGAGGTCACGACCACATCGCCGACGCGGATGTTCGCTTCTCCGCGCAGCTTCTCCATTTGCAGCAGCATCTCGCCCGCCGGGCCCGGCGCCATGGCGTAAACCATGCCCTGATCGCCCGATGGGTACACCGTAGCGGCTACCGCGTGGTCCGAGTGGCTCAGGAGCAACACATCGCCGCGCGACTTCTGCGCCGATATCACTCGGCCCACCAGGCCCTGCTGCGTTCGGACCATGTTGCCGACTTCGAGCTCGCGACTGCCTACCGACTCGATTGTGATCTTCGGGCCCCCGGCAGTGCTGGAGCGACCGATGACCCTTGCCGGGACGCCCTTGACTTCGCCGGCGATGACAAAGCCCAGCTTGTCCCTCAGTTCCTTGTTCTCAAGGAAGTACTGGTGCAGATCGAGCTTCTCGGCCTCCAGTCGGGCGTTCTCATCTCTCAGCCTGCGGTTTTCTTCAGTAAGCTCGCGCGCATGTGTCAGAGACACGAACAGCCCATAGCTCCAGTTAAACACGGATGCAACCGTGGACTGCAGCGGCTGCATGAGGCGCTGAGCGACCTGCTCCGGAAGGCTCTGTTGCCCGCCGCCGTGGGCGCGGTGCTGCCAGTAGGTAAGGATCACGGCCAGGAGACACAACACCGTGAGCCACCTGAGGTTTAGCTGGGGTGCCTGTGATCTGGTTAGCATCGGTTATCAGTCTGCCGGCCGGGAACCGTGAAGCTGCTCCAGATAGCCGGCGGTGCCCATGACCACGCAGGTAAGCGGGTCCTCGGCCACGTATACGGGGATGTCCGTCTCGGCGCTGATGAGTTGGTTGAGGCCCTGCAGAAGTGCTCCGCCGCCCGCCAGCACGATCCCGCGGTTCATCACGTCGGCGGCGAGTTCGGGCGCCGTGCCATCCAGGGTTTCCTTCACCAAATCAACGATGGCCGAAATCGGTTCCGATATCGCCTCTCTGATCTCGCCCGAGTGGATGGTAATGCTCTTCGGCAGGCCGGAGACCAGGTCCTTGCCTCGTACCTGCATGGTCTCTTCCTCCGCCCGGGGAAACGCCGAGCCGAGGCGCATCTTGATCTGCTCCGCCGTTGTCTCCCCGATGAAGAGGCTGAATTCGCGGCGGGTGTAGCTGCTGATCGCCTCATCAATCTCCTCGCCGGCGGTCCGCATGGAGCGTTGCGTGCAGATGCCGCCGAGGGATATGACAGCCACCTCCGTGGTTCCGCCACCGATGTCAACGATCATGTTGCCAACCGGCTCGGCCACCGGCAGGCCGGCACCGATGGCCGCTGCCATCGGCTCGTCCATGATCTCGGTCTCCCATGCTCCCGCCTGGCGCGCGGCATCCACCACCGCACGCCGCTCCACTTCCGTGATGCCCGCCGGAACGCCGATGACGATGTGTGGATGCGCCAGCCATCGCCCGGCGTGGGCCTTCTTGATGAAATAGCGCAGCATCGCCTCGGTGACCTCGAAATCGGCGATGACACCGTCTCGCAACGGCCGGATGGCGGAGATCTTCGCCGGGGTGCGGCCCACCATCCGCTTGGCCTCCTCACCCACCGCGCAGACCATATGCCGCTCGTGGTCTATGGCTACTACCGAGGGCTCGCGCAGTATGATGCCCTGCCCCTTCACGTGCACGAGGGTGTTGGCCGTGCCCAGATCTATGCCCATGTCACATGAGAGGCGCGACAGCCAGTGCCGGGCCGATCTGGTAGCCTTATCGTATAGATTGGATATCAAGCCGCCGCCTGTGTAATCTTGCACCTGGCCCTGCCACACCTCGCAAACGCGTTCAGTCTTCGGTGAGTTGTGCCTGTCGCCAGCCCAGCTTTTCGAGCATGGACCGCAATCTGCCAATCGGCAGGCCGACCACGTTCAGGAATGATCCCTCAACTTCCTCGACCAATTCTCCGCCGAGCCCCTGCACCGCATAGGCCCCTGCTTTGTCCAGCGGCTCGCCGGTGGCGACGTACTCCGTGATGCGGGCGTCAGTGAGCGACTTGAAGACCACCTGCGATGTCTCATGGTCCTCGAGCAGCACAACTGCGCGCTCGCCGTCGCCATGTGCGATGGCCAGAGCAGTGGTCACCCGATGGCGCTTTCCACTCAGGAGGCGCAACATCCTGGCCGCGTCGGCCGGGTCGTGCGGCTTGCCCAGCATCGTCTCGCCAACCGCCACCACGGTATCAGCCCCCACCACCAGTCGGCCCGGGTGATGC
The DNA here is from genome assembly GCA_964549395.1 of uncultured Armatimonadia bacterium. GTDB lineage: Bacteria > Armatimonadota > Zipacnadia > Zipacnadales > UBA11051 > UBA11051. The sequence continues at coordinate 37,421 of CAZJVY010000022.1, forward strand.
CGCGCAACGTCCAGCGCCTTGACTCGCGCCGCCTCCAGAGCGGCAGACACATCAGCGGCGGTGTCCGTCTTTCCGCAGCTGCAGTTGGCCCCCCGTGACTGCGCCTCGGCGTCACTGACGCGTACGATGAATGCCAGCCCCGCCTCCCGCATCATGTCCTGGCGGCGCGGCGAGGCCGAGGCCAGTATCAAGGGGCCGGCCAGCGCCTCCGCAAGTCCGGCTCGTTCATCACGCACTGCGTCTGTGTTGCCCATTGTCGGCTAGAACCGCCCGGTTCGCAAGACGCTGATGAGCAGCCACAGACCCAGCAGCGCTCCGCCGACCAGATACACCGGTGTCAGGACATTGGCGATTACGTTGTTGGGCTGCGCCAGGATCGCCAGGACCGCAGATGAGAGGATGATGGCTGATACGAGAATGGCCGCCGACAGCCGGTTGACGATGGCGTCCAACTTGCGCAACGGTATCTCGACGTTCTCCAGACTCACCTGCAGCCCCAAGTGCCCCGCGTTAGCCCGCGCCAGAATGTGGCTGACCTGGCGGGGCAACAGCCGCATGTACCGCGCCGTATCGCGCAGCAACCGGATCAGCTCGCCGCCTACGTTCCTCGGGCTCAACTCCCGGAGCAGGGCCTCGGTGATGATCTCCTCGGCGATGGGCCGGTAGTCGAATTCCGGGTCCAATTGCGTCCACAGTCCCTCGCTCACCAGTGTCGTCTTGGTCACGGCCGAGAACGTCGGCGGCATCATCAGATCGTGTTCCAGAATGACGCGCAGCAGCTCCTCCATCACCTGGCCGAGACCGATCTGCGATATCCGCTGGACCTGGCTGTAGCGACTCATCAGGCGGTCAATGTCGTTCTCCATGCGGAAGGCGTCGAATTTCTCGCCCGCCACGCCCACGTCCAGCAGCAGTTCGCTGACCTCCTGGGCGTCATTGTGGAACCAGCCCCAGATGATCCGGATGGCGGTGCGGCGCATCTTGTCCCCGATGGTGGTGGCGTACCCGCTGTCCAGCAGTGCCACCTTGCCGTCCGGCGTGAACAGGACATTGCCCGCATGAGGGTCGGCGTGGAAGTAGCCGTCTATCATGAGCTGGTGCATAATCATGTGGGCGAAGTCCCGTGCCGCCTGCTTGGGGTCCAGGGAGTGGCGGGCGAAGCCTTCCTTATCACCCGCCTTGACGCCGTCTATCCATTCGACGGTCAGCACGCGTTTGCTGCTGTACTGCTTGTAGATGTGAGGGATCTTGACATACGGTAGCTCCGCCATGTTCTCGGCGAAGCGCTCCGTATTCTCCGCTTCGACCAGGAAGTCAAGCTCATTCATGAGCGAGTGGCGGAATTCTTCCACTTGCCGGAAGGCCTGCTTGCTGCGCAGCCAGGCATTGTGTCTCTCTGCGAACTCGACGGCCGCCATGAGGATCTGTAGGTCGGTTCTGCACGTGTCCTCGGCCTCCGGCCGCTGCACCTTGACGGCGACAGTCTCACCGCTGTGCAGGCGCGCCTTGTACACTTGTGCCAGCGAGGCCGAGGCAATCGGCTCTTCCTCGAACTCCGCGAAAAGCTCGCCGACGTCGGCTTTCAGTTCCTGCTTGATGACCCTGTGGGCCTGCTCGACGGGGAAGGGGGCCACGCGGTCCTGCAGGCGGCGCAACTGTTCTACATACTCCCGGGGCAGCAGGTCCGAGCGGCTGCTGAGCATCTGGCCGAGCTTGATGGCTGTCGGCCCCAGCTCCTCGATAGCCAGCCTCAGGCGCACCGGCATCTCCAGCGCGCTGGCCTCCGGGTCCGGCGTCACTCTGATGCCGCCGGGCACCAGTCGCTCCAGCCCCTGTATCATCGAGGCGAAGCCGAAGCGGGCCAGTACGCTGGTGATGTGGCCGATACGCGCGGCCCAGTTGCCGCCCCGCCGCGTTCGCCCGTCGGAAGACTGCTCTTCCGTCTCACTGGCGGATGTTGAGTCCGGCTCCACAGTTGGAGCACCTTCCCTCCGAAATGGCCTTGGGCCAGGCTGCAAAGCCACTGCGCGCAACCGCAACAGCCCCACAATTGGGGCATTTCGTGTCGGTGGTTCCGTCCAGATGCATGTTTCCCACATACACGAAGTGAAGCTTCTCTGTGGCGATGCCATAGGCGCGCTTCAGCGTCTGCGGCGTCGTCGGCGGCGCGTTGAATTCATAGGCCGGATGGTAGGCCGAGAAATGCAGGGGCAGGTCGGCAGACAGGCCCGCCGCCCAGTCCACCAGCGCCCGGATCTGCTCATCCGTATCGTTCTCTCCCGGGATCAACAGATTGGTTATCTCCACGTGGCAGTCACTGATCGCCCGCTCCACGGTCCTGCGTGCAGGCAGCGCCCGACCACCGCACAGCCGCCTGTAGAACTCGTCGTCGGCGGATTTTATGTCCACATTCATCGCGTCAATGTGCGGCAGCAGTTCCTCCAGCGGGTCCGGCTCAATGATGCCGTTGGTCACCAGCACGTTAACCATGCCCTCCGCGGCAATCAGCGGGGCGCAGGCCATGACGTACTCGAACCATATCATCGGCTCGTTGTACGTGTAGGCCACGCCGATGTTGCCCTGCGAACGCCGCTGGGCCGCCACGCGGGCCAGTTGCTCCGGCCTCATGGTCTCGGTGGGTGGACGACCTCGCGATATCTGCCAATTCTGGCAGAATTTGCAGCTCAGGTTGCACCCAAAGCTCCCCACGGAGATGATGTTGCTGCCCGGATGGAAGTGATACAACGGCTTCTTCTCTATGGGATCGAGCGCCAGCGACGTAATCTGGCCGTAATTGAGCGAGTACAGCGTGCCGTCCTGGTTCTCTCTGGCACCGCAGCGCCCCGTGTCCCCGGGCTTGATGCGGCAATGCCAAGGGCAGAGCAGGCATTCCACCGTCTGCCCCTCCGTCTTGTGCCAGTATCGCGCTTCCTGGGCCATCAGACGGCCCTCCCGCTTGCTATCCTCCGAAAGGCGGCTCGTTCTCTATCTGCTTGATCAACTCGTCCGTCGCGGCCACCTGATCCGGGGCGCCGAGCACGACGATGCGTACCGACCCTTCCGCCCCGCACACCCCACCTGCACCGATCTGGCAGGCCGTCACACCCGTGAGTACCTCCAGTGCCTCCAGCTCGGTGACTATCTCGCCCTCCATCACCTGCAGGCCCGGTATGTGCGGCCGGCATATCTCGGGCACGGTCGCCAGCATCTGGGCGATCTCGCGCAACGGCTCGGCTATCTGTTTTTCCAGGCCGATGGGGATTATCGCGTGCAGGCCGCGGCCATGCACCGGCCCCACCAGGCCGCCCCAAGTGCCGCCACGGGGGTCTCCCACCAGCAGCCCGGCGCAACCATCGGCGTAGTCGAGCGCGTTGGCGCCCTTGATGACCACATCGCCCGGGTTCATCTCGGGTGCCGCCTCTTTGACGCCGAGGCCGTCCACGATCTCTCCGTTCCTGAACACAACCTCGGGCATATTGCCGGCGAATACCTCGCGCCCACGCTTGGAGCCGGGGGGCAGCGTACTGCCCAGGCAGTAGGCGCCCTTGTCAATGGCTTTGCCGAGCAATTCCTCCAGGACATAGGCGTTGGTTGTGCCCTTGGCCACCGCCACCATGCCGCTTTCCATGGCGGCCTTGACGCATGGCATGGCGGCCACGCCTTTGCCGATAAGCCGCTTGCCTGCAGCAACGGTGAGTATATAGGAAGTAGCGCGTTCTTCTACCATAATATTCCACTCCTTCGGCACGCTCAGCGGCCATGGCGTGAATGGGTGGGTTCAGCAAGTATAGCAACAAGAACAGGCTGTTGGCAAGCTGGACGCCGTCTCTGGGCGTTTCAGCGACGGCGCAAGTCACCTCAGGTCTCTCCGGCGGCTGCCGCATCGCTACCGGAACTGCCCCGCAGCCGCCACCCGTCAGCAGAGGACCTGCCCGACGCCGGCCGGGCAGGTCCTCTGGCAACACGCGCTTGGGCCCGTTCCCTCAGCTCTTGATGATGCGGTCCAGTTGCGCCGCCGTATCGTAGACCATCTGCTCGGGGAACTGCGGATACGGGCTCAGCTCGGCCGTCAGGTACCCGTTATATCCAATTCCGCGCAAGGCGTTGATTACGCGCGGATAGTCAACGTTGCCCGTCAGCAGTGCCACGAAGTTGCGGGTAGTAGTGTTGAAATCCTTGATATGCACCTTGACGATCCGCTCGCCCAGAATGTCAATCCACTGGTGCGGGAAGCCGTACAGCAGGATATTGCCGACGTCGAAGTAAGCCTTCACCAGCTCGTGGTCAAAGCCGTCAATGTAGTCACGGAACTCCAGCGGGCTGAGCAGGAACTTGTTCCACACGTTCTCGAGGGCCATGGTGACCCCCAGGTCCTCGGCCGCGGGCAGCAGCTCCCGAATGCTCTTCTGTGACAGATCAAAGGCAGCGGCATACGATACGTCCTCGGTGACCACGCCGGGCACTACCAGGACGGTGTCCGCTCCCGCCCAACTTGCCACCCGCAGGGCGTGCCTGATGCCCTCAACGCCGTCAAGCCTCGTATCCTCGTCGGTGCTTGACAGTGGCAACTGCCAGTGCGTTCCTCCCATGACGCTATGGATTTTCAGCCCGACATCCCCGGCGACCTCAGCAACGGCCTCGACCTCTTTTTGCGTCTTGAAGCTGGGGATCTCAATGCCGTCCAGGCCGGCTTCCTTCGCCAGAACCAGCTTGTCACGGGCCGATAATTTTGCCGGCAAGCTACCATAACACATCGCTTTTTTCACTAGGCTGCCTCCCATGCGTGGAGTTGTGTCCGCCAGGAATGACCTTCGCCGCTCTTCTTGGCATTTCCTCTTGGCGAACGCAAAAAAGCCTGCGCCGGGTTGCAGCGCAGGCGTGAAACACCCAGCACGCCCTCAAACGTCATCGGGACTCCCTCGCCATCGGCTGCAGTTCGTCGGTTGGCGCGGTGCCGGGGACTTCGCCCATCTCCTCACATCCAGCCGGTCTCATAGGCCGTGTCGTACGTGGCGACGACATTCTCCGGCGGAGTGATGACCTGGATGTTGTGGCAGGGGCCGAGCATGTAACCGCCGCCCTCACCGAGGATGCGTATGTTGTCAACTACCTCCTGCTTGACTTCTTCGACCGACCCAAAGGGAAGTGTGTACTGGTTGTCCATTGCGCCCATGAAGACCAGATCATCGCCGAAGTCGCGCTTGAGACCCTCGCGGTCCATGCCCTTGCAGCGCCACTGCACCGGCTCCAGCACGTCAATTTCGATCTCCACCATCTGCGGCAGGTTGTCTCTGGGCGATCCGTCGCTGTGGTGGAACGCAAATGCCCCTGCCTCGTGGACCAGGTCAATCATCCGCTTCATGTGGGGCACCAGGAACTCGCGGATGTGCTGCACGGAGATGAAGAGGCCGTTCTGGCCGCCCACATCCTCCGCCACCCAGGTCCAGATTACCTTGCCGGGGATCTGCTCGTATATCCTCGCCGCATCTTCATAGCGCAGATCGCACAGCTTGCCCATGCAGTAGTGGGCAATCTCGGGCTTCTCGACCAGGTCCATGTACGCGCGTTCCACGCCGCGCAGGAACTTGAATGCCGCGAACTCCTCGTAGTAGCCTCCCTGGACGACCCAGTCCTCCTTGCCGTCAAGCTGCTGCGCAATTCCGGAGTAGTCCCACCAGTCCGGATCCGGCCACTGGTAGTTGTCCTCAATCTCCTCGACCGAGTCATATTGCGCCAGAGGGTGGTACACGGCGTCGTGATATGCCCCCTCGCCGTAGTCGGTGTACTGATAGCCCACGCCGAAGACGTTCCTGTCCCCCTCGATGGGCGGCCCTACGTACCGTGGCGAGACGGTGACCACGGGGTCTATGTGCAGCCGCTCTTTCATGGCCGCGACCGTATTACAGCCCAGGTATGCCAGCAGCTTGTCGGTGAACTCCTGGGTCGCCCTGTAAGTCAGGGGGACGCGGTCATAGCTCTCTCTGTTCAGCAACGCCAGCCAACGCTCTCGTGGCGTCATCACCGTCTCCTCCCGCAGCTACATGCGTCACAGCCCACGCAATCTTCACGTGGGCTGCAAGTTCCCATCATATGAGGGCCGCTTCTGAACGGCATACGACATCCGCAATGCCACCCGGGCAAGCATGCGCGGCGCGCTCAGAACGGCAGCAGCGTGATTGACTGAGATACAAGCGCAAATGCAATGGATAGCATTGAGACCAGCCCCATGCCGCAGGCGAAACCGGCGTACAGAACGGGCGGCCATCGCCTCCAGTTCTCCTCACCGAAGCGCTTGCGCATGTAGTAACGCCCGATGAGGGCTCCTGCAAACTCCGGGAAAACAAAGTGCGGCATCAAACTGAGGCCGCGGATGAAGCCGTATATCAGCAGCACCGGCGCATTCAGTACGTTGAGCAGCCAGTATGTGAATATGCCGAAGCCCAGTCCGCCCGCCATCAGCCACGGTTTTATCGCTCGCTGGAACATCTCGGCATGGCCGCCCTCGGAAGTGGACGAGTACCACAGCCACTGCTGCAGAGCGGTGAAGTCCCAGAACTTCTGGGCATATGGATACTGAACACTGGGGATCGGGTTGAGCCGCCAGATGTAGCTCCAGAACATGAAGCTGCAGATGATGATGATCGGGAAGGTCAGCAACTCCGCCTTCAGGACGGACGTGAATTTGGTGCCGGTCAGCTCGACCTCGCGGAATTTCTGGCTGGTAGCGCCGTAATTGCTAAGGGGAATCGGCGCGAACCAGATGTCAACGCCCTTATATCCGCTGAAGATGAACGTCGCCTCGCGGATCATCGGGAAGGAGATGAACTGGCCGGTCAGTCCCACCATTCGCGCATTGATGTAGGATTGGAAAGGCGTCCACAGATAACCGTACACGAGCACGAAAACGATCGGGAAATCGGGCACCAGGATCTTGCACAGAATCACATAGCCTGTGGTAGTCAGGAAGAATAGAGCCAGACAGGTGTACGGGTTGAAGTCCCCGCGCTCGTACTTCGGCTCTCCGAATCCCAGTGCGCCTCCGGTGTCGCCTGAGCGACGTGCGTCTATGTACTGGGTAGCGCTCTTGTATATGCCTATGAAGGCGACGGCGAACGCCGTGCCGATCCCGAACGACAGCCAGATATCAATCTGGGACGCCCACAGCGTACGCGTCGACTCCATGCCCGGTCTCCAGGTGGGCATGTAACCTGCTCTCTGCACTATCGGGTTGACGATCAGCGTAGCCGCCGCGCCGCTGAAGGAGCCGGCGACCATCCAGAACGGCAGGACAAAGCCCAGGAATATGGCGGAGATGTTGGTGCCGATGCCGGTCGCGGCACCCGGCAGGATCGACTCGGTGCCGGCCGTGAAGTCAATCCACGGGATGGGCAATATCGCCACCGGCTGCACCAGCATGACACCTGTCAGCGTCGGCAGGGCTACATAGATGAAGCCGAAGGCTATCCCGATCATGCTGCCGATGGAGAACACCCGCCAGCGCCAGGTCTCTTCCTTGCTCGACGCTTCGGCCAGGGCCGTCGCTCCCTGTGCGCTGATCGGCGCCATTGGGTAGGGGAGCTTCTCGCCGTCCGACATCAGCCGGTAAAGAACGTAGCCGAACGTGAACCAGGCGATGCGGGAGAATATCTGGGTGGCGAATAGAACGGCGATCGCCGCTCCCCAGTCGCGGTGAACGAAGGTGCGATTGCGGATTGCAGGCGAGTCGGGAGGTGGAGTCACCCAGTTGGGCACCTGGTCGCCGAGACCGCCGGGAGCCGAGGCCCGCAGGAACTGGTTCCATACCAGGCCCGCGAACGGGCCGCCGGCAAGCGCCAGGCCGCCGGACATGGCCGTCAAGCCGCCGGCGATGTAGTAGAGGATGTATACTTCCTGCCGCGTCAGGGTCGTGAGGGACCGGCGCGCCACCTCGGTGAACAGGATGATCGTCGTCCACTCCGCCGCCGGACCCATCGTCTGACCGGCGACCAGACCGAGGTATATCGAGCCGGGCATCATCACAAAGCCGATGAAGAGCGCGCCGATGATCGTCTTCCACCCGAAGCCTTCCTTGTACTGCTCGGGCGCCTCCATCAGGTCGCGGTATTCCTGGAGCTCCTCAATCTCCCGCATCTTCGCCATAGGAGTGCTTACTCCACTTCAAGAGAATTGGCGTACAAAGCGCTGTTTAGCATACTATACTTGGGTCATTTCCTGCAACCGGGTGGCGACTCCTTCTCAGCCCAGAAAAATCACCTGGCGCCGGCCTTGCTGCCTGCCGGCCCCCATACCGGGGCCGACGTCGGACCTACTGCACCCCCGCATTTGCCTGCACCATGTCGCGCAGGAGGCTCTGGGCCTGGCCGCTCATGAACAGAATGCCTATCTGCTGCTCCACTCGCTCCGGGTACATTGCCAGATACAGCTTGCCGGCATCCACTTCCGCCGGCACCAGCAGCTCAATCTCGGCCAGCAGCTCCTGCTTCCTGCCGGCGAACTCGGCCTCGTCCATCGCCAGGACGCGGTCGAGGAAATCCCGCAGGTCCTGCAGCTTCGCCTCCTCAAGCTGGCCGTCACCGGCTTCGTTCACCGCCTTCAGGAGCTTGTCCCCCTGCTGTCGCTTCTTGACCTCGTCAAGGTCCTTCACCGTCTGCTCGAGCACACTGAGAATAACCGTCTGTGCTTCGTTTTTCACATCCCGTCTGGGCACCAGCCCGAACCCTCCTCGCGCCAGGGCGGTGAGCTGCTCGGGTGTGAGCAGAGCCCGGATCTTGGCTGTGGTTGCGGCGGCATCGCCGGTCAGCGCGCGGATCTCCCTGTACCCCTGCCTGTATAGCTGGACGTCTGCACCGGTCGGCTGTTCGCCACGCAGCAGCCGCTGGCGAAGCTGTTCGAGGTCCTCCCAGGTCTGTTGCGCAGTATCCGACGTACCTGCTTCCAGCACCTGAAGTATCCCCTCGAGTTGCTCAGCCGTCAGTTGCAGGGGAGCCAGGCGCAACAGCAGCGATACATCCTGCAGTACGGAGCCGGTCATCGCCAGGATCATGCGCCCTGCTTTCTGTTGTCCGAGCGCAGGTATATCTGCAGCGCCAAGCCCGACCGTCGCCGCCAGCACAATCGCCAAGTACCGCATTCTGACCATCACTTCCGCCTCCCGGCGCTCGAGACTGATAGCCGCGCCTGCCTCAGTGGGTTGCCGCATCCGGAAGCAGCGTTCGAAGCCTCGCGATGTTGGCATCAACCACGCCGGATTCGTCAATATTGTCAAGCTGCTGCCAGACCAGCAAGGCATCCTGCAGTCTGCCCGATTTCTCCAATGCGTGAGCGTAGCTGCGCGCGCTGATTGCCGGAGCGCCAAGCTCGAAGCTCTTCTTCAGGTACTTCACGGCCGCCCGCAAATGGCCGTGGTGCATGTAGTAGAAGCCCAGCTCGAAGTAGGCTTCCCAATCGTCCGGGTTGGCGCTTGCGGCCCTGCGATAGGTTGATACTGCGGCTCCGTGGCGGTTCATGGACCATTGCAGCCACGCGGTGACCGCGTACACCTCAACCCACGAGGGGTCGAGGAAGACGGCCGCCTCGTTGCAGCGGATTACCTGGTCGTAGTTGCCCTCATGGAACCACACGTCGGCCTCGTCAACCAGCGCCTGCACTGCCACGTCCAGAAGCTCATCCCAGTCATTTGCGACCAGTGGGGTCTCGAAGAACGGCCCCTGCGGTGCACTCACCTTGGCGGAGGCCAACGCCGCTGCGACCTGGCTGAGGAAGGGATCGCCGGTGCACGGGTTCTGGCGGATCAGATTGCGGGCGCGCTTGTCACCGATCTGGTTCAGGCCGAACAGCGCATAGTACTGCAGCCAGGGATCACCCTCGTACAGGGCGGCCTTGGCCCCCTCGTACCCATACGGACTGCCGCGCTGAGCCATCGCCACGCCGGCCTGTATCCGCACCTGCCGATCGCTGTCGCTGAGGCCGTCGGCCAGCGGCGCCGCCAGAGCGATATCTGTGCCGATCTGCCCGAGGACGAATGCCGCCTTGCGCCGCTCTGTCGTCGAGCCGTGCAGGAGTTTCTCGCCCGCTATCCACACCAGCTCTTTGTCCTGGCCGCGCAACAGCGGTAGTGGCGCCCAGGGGGACCGTTGCTCGGCGGGTTGGCGCTCTTCCGCGCGGCAGATGGTGCCCGCAAGCAGCACCAGCAGTACCACGATGGACGCACCTGGCATCCTACTCATTTCGTTATCTCCACTCAACACGCCGCAATGGCCGTTGTGAGGCTAATTCGCTAGGTAACCCGGCCTGTCCTGCTCGGGTTTGACAACGCTCCAGGACGGGTATACATACAGTGCCAAAGCCTCTAGAGGCTTGACATATACCGAAGCCGTAAGGTGAAGCTTGAAAACCTGAACGAAGGGAGGTGGAGGACGGCTAGTATGGAAGCAGTCACCACCGGGAACTCGCCCCGCCTGCCCCGATGAAAACAGCGCGAAGGCACGGAGCCGAATGTCGTATCACGGCCGCCTCGCAGGAAGAAGAACTTCCAACAGATGCATCGGGCACAGGCACGAAACCGGGCGAGTTCTTTGGCTTTTGGCAGCGCGGAAAGAATTTTTCCCCCTTTTTTCGGCCAGAGAAGGAGTCCGGGTTTGAGGTGTCGAATAGAGGGGTAGGCTATAGCCGGAAGTCGGAGAGAGCAGTAGCGGTGGGGATCAAGAGCACGGGGACTGATGCCTATGATTGTAGCAAGCTCACTCCGCCCGAAGGCCGCAACGGGGTAAAACAAGAGCGGTCACTTGACAACTAAAACGCCGAGGGGAGTGGTGCCTATGTATGTACTAATTTCCCTGAGGACCCCGACCCGCTGAGGGGTAATTCGGCGGCCCAGGCAAATACCACGGACGTACGGGATTGATGCCTATGGGTGTAGGAAAGCCGTAACGGACCTAGACGCTGACTAAGAATCAGCGTACCGTAAAAATCTCAAGCCCGCCATCTGCGCAGATGGCGGGCTGTAATTTTTTTCAGTATGCGCAGCAGGTCTTACAGTCTTTCCGCCCCGGAAATGCAGGTCAGTCATCCGCTGCGTTGAACGCCGCCAGCAGCCGCAAGTCCTCGTCTTCCAGTGCTCTAGCGTGGAAAATGCACGCCGCATCTATGCCCCGGTCGCGCAGGTACTCCAATTGCTGCATCATGTCTTGCGGCGATAGCGTTCCCAGGCTGCTCTTGCGTCCGACCCCGGGATACAGGCGCACAGGCGCTCCTTCGAGAAGGCGTGTATGCTCTTCGACGAAGCGCTGGAAGCGGTCGAAGCAGGGGTTGTAGCTCATCGGGCAGACGAAATCCAGCATCCCGCTGTGGCACCACTCTGCCCAGTCCTGGCCCTCAAGCACGGCATCCTTCAAGTAGCGCGCCCGCGCGGCCAGTGACAGCGGCAGCTCACGCTCGGCGCAGATTTCATACAGCTCCCAGGCGACCTCGCCCACAAGTCCTCCCCGCATCTTCGCCTCCACATAGGCCACGCCCGGACTCGCCAGGTCCTCTTCGTCGGGGACCTCCTTGCCGAACCATTGATCCCGCACGGCCCGACATCTGGCGCACACGCAGGGGTGTTCGTTCAGAACCGATGAGTTCGGGTACCTGACCGCGTCCATGTGCAACCCGCCGCACGCATAGTTGTCCAGCAGCTCCTCGGACACCTGACAGATCAGCTCCACATTCTCGTACCACGCCGGATCCGTCCACTTCCTGGACCAGTCTGGCAGCTCCTTGCCGGGCCGCTCCAATGGCACATAGTAGCCCTCGTCCTCGCTGAACCCCGGCGTCACTCCACCCAGGCCGACGATGGGATGCACCTCCATGCCGGTCTCTCCGGCGACCTCGATTATCGGGCCTAGCAGATCGCGTTGTGGTGGCCCCAGCGCAACGCTCTCGAATATGGCCTGACCGCCGCTGGTCACAAAGGGAATGTACTTGCCGATACCTGCTTCGCGCAGCTTGCCCAGCCACGTCCTGATATCGGCGACTGAGTCTTTGCCCTCGGGGAATTCACTGGCCGGATGTCCCCAGACCGCTATGTCCATGATAGATCGGCTCCTTTTCGTTGTTGGTTTGTTTTACTGCCATGCAATTCTCGGGCCGCCGATGTCTTCGGCGACTGCACCCAGTATCGTTACCTTCCCCGGCGCTGTTTGCAGGTAAGAGGCGGGCACCAGGGGAGTGACCGGCCCGTGAGTTGCCAGCCGCGTGATGAACCGCTGCCAGCTCATCCCGCCACCCATGTAGGCATCGCACCAGAAGCTGCGGTACTGAGCGGTCAGGAACAGATGCGGGCCGATGGTGTAGGCGCACGGCGGTATTGACGACCAGTCGCCGCCGGCCCGCAGGGAGTTGTGCAGGATGGTCATCGGGTGCAGGCGGACGTGGGCCGCCCGGGCCTGCCGCCAGATGTGCTCATCCCCGCCGAATTCCGCCCACAGGTGCGGATCCCAGAAGGCGAAATGGCCGGACCACCCAATGCCCCCGTAAACGACCTCCGCGCCCTGCCCGTCAGACGCCTCCATCACCATGTCATCATAGTGGTCAATGTTGTCCGGCCCGGGGAAGTGCACGCGGGCCGCATCCGGCCTGAGGTCCTCCCTTATCCCTGCGAAGAGAACGCTGCCGGCGATGTTGTCGAACGACCACGGCGACCGCTTGTCTATCGTGGAGCCGTCCTCGTAGGCATATTCATCCATGAAGAACAGATGCACGTGGCTCATGTCGGTGCCGGCGGCGTTGATCTTCTCAGCCAGCAGCGGGTATTGCCCGGTGGGGCCGACGGGGAAGATCGCTACAAACGGCCGGCCCTGCTCAGCCGCCTGCACAATGCGGCCGTGCATGTCCTGCGCAAGCGCCTCGTAGAGGTCGGCGGCCTCCTCGATAACCTCTATGGCGAAATCCGCGTGGTGGTGCGGCTCGCGCCGGGCAATTTCGGCCTTGCTTATCTTCCGCACATAGGCGCAAGCGTCCGCATCGCGGAACGGCAGGATGTCCAGCAGGTCTCTGCCAAACGGCATCTGCTCCTAAGCCTCCTGTGAACTCGGGAAGAAGCTCGCCAGTTGCTGTACCGGGGCGGTACGGTTGAAGCGGCGGCAGAGCGCGAACGGCTCCGCGAAGTCAACACCGCAGGCGGCTCCGTAGTGGCGGGCGGCGGCCTCCACCTGCGCGAATATGTCGGTGTGGTGATGTTCCTGCAGGTACTTGTGCTGGCTTTCATGGCACTTGAGGGCTTCCATCTTCAGTTGGAACGTCTCGCCGATGTCCACGTACACGGCCGGCAGAAACGGCGTCCCCGGCATCGGCGCGCAGTGCAGCACCCACGGTATTCCCGAGGACGGCGGGGAATCGCTCACGATGGCCGCATTGGCGGCATTGATGCCGGCATTGAGGGCGACCTCGGCGGCATGGCGATGGTGCTGGTGATAGTCATCCAGAGGCGCTACCAGCATCAGGTGCGGGTCCACGCGGCGGATCAGGTTGCGGAAGCTCATCTCCATGGCCTGGTAGTCCTCGTGGTAGTGCTGCATGAAGTCGTCATCGCCGTAGTCGAGCCATTGCAGCTTGACGCCCAGCATCTTGCAGACGGCCAGCATCTCGGCATGTCGCGTCGCCGCCCGGGTGGTGGGGTCGGCACCGGCCAGGCCGCCCATGTTGCCGTTGCAGGCCACGGCGAGGGTCACGTCAATGCCCGCTCTAGCCTGCAGCGCCAGCGTCCCGGACATCACACATTCGTCATCGGGGTGAGCGATCACCGCCAGCACCCGCAGCTCTTCGGCCATGATGCCACCTCATCTC
>CAZJVY010000023.1:0-50960 GCA_964549395.1 uncultured Armatimonadia bacterium
AACTGGCCTGGCTGCGGTGCCGCAAGATCGGCTACATCTTCCAGACCTTCAACCTGATCCCCGTCATGACCGCGCTGGAGAACGTGACACTCCCGATGATCTTCGCTGGCATGGGATCCGACGAGATGCTGGAGCGCGGTGCGTTCCTCCTGGACGTTGTCGGCCTGGGGGACAGGCTGCACCACAAGCCCTACGAGTTGTCAGGCGGACAGCAGCAACGGGTAGCTGTCGCACGGGCTCTCGCAAACGCTCCGGCCATCATCCTCGCCGACGAGCCCACCGGTAACCTTGACTTGCACACGGGCAAAGAGATCATCGAGTTGCTGAAAAGGCTGAACGCAGAGAGTGAAACAACTATCATCTCGGCGACGCACGACCTGAAGATGATTGACGTATCGGACCGCATCGTACACATTCGCGACGGGCAGGTAGAGCGCGTAGACGACCGCGCTGACCTTGACCTCCAGATTGGCGGCATGGGCGACGAAGAGGAGTAACACCCTTTTCCGGATGGGGACTGCGGCAGGGCTGGACCCGCTGACACAACTGAGGAGCCAATGACGCGCGGCAGGCAGTCGCGCGTCGTCTTTTGCGTACCAGCGGGCGAGGCACCGCAATTGCCCGGAATAGCCTCGGGCCAACCGGCGTCATACAAGTCAGCGGTGCACCCGATGCCGTGACACAGCGTCACGACGGCACAATGTTCCCACGTTGCGTTAGCCTGACCGCTTATTGGGTATACATACACCAAGGTGTACTCCTGGGCGGCCGGGCCTATCACACATAGCGGTGGTGAACGGATGATACTGCGCAGGCGTTCAGGCTTCACCCTCATTGAGTTGCTCGTAGTAATAGCAATAATCGCTATTCTGGCGGCCATGCTCTTCCCGGTGTTCGCCCGAGCACGTGCCAAAGCACGGCAGGCCCAATGCCTGTCCAATCAGAAGCAACTCGGACTGGCCTTCGCGATGTACGCCGGCGACTATGATAGCTTCCTACCACTTTGGGGATGGGCTTACAAGGCGAACCCGGACCCCACCGACAACGTCGCTGAGGGCATCTACACCTGGGACACCGTGCTGCTCCCGTACATGAAGAACCAGCAGATCCTGGTGTGCCCGGACAATAGCTACTCGCGAACGGCCCGCTCATACGCGTTAACGCGGTATGTCAGCGGCCAGATGCTGGACGAGATGCCGAACCCGGCAGCGACGGTCGTGACGTTTGACAAGGGTATGCACCCGCCGGGAAGCTGGGGAGACGCAGCGGGTGAGAACTTCTTCCAGACCCACGGCTGCACCGGCTATGGATTGGAGAAGCTGCTCTGGCACAACAACGGCAAGAACTTCCTCTTCTGTGACGGCCACGCCAAGTGGTACGGCCAAGGTCAGGGGCCGTTCGCCGCGCTCAACTCGAGTAGTAGTTGTACCGGGAGCTTCGAGGAGCACGGCCCCGGTCACTGCGAGGTCCCGGGAGTGGATGACGGCGACTGGCCCGAGTAATCCTGCGCAGCAAGGGGGCAGTATCGTGAACCGAGGGGTCTGCGCACAGCGCAACATGGCGCGTGGCGAACGAGAAGCCTTCACGCTCATAGAGCTGCTGGTCGTGATCGCCATTATTTCCGTGCTGGCGTCAATGCTGATGCCGGTTTTCGCCCGCTCCCGCGCCAAGGCCCGCCAGACCGCATGCCAGTCCAATCTTCATCAACTCGGCCTTGCAATCAAGATGTATGTAGAGGACTATGACGAATTCATGCCATTGTGGAGCCTGGCGGGGGGCAACCCCGACGGCAGCGGGCGACGCCCCGGCTACGTCGGCAGTTGGGACGACACCATCCAGCCGTACTCGCGGAACCGGCAGATCCTGATGTGCCCCGATAACCCCTACGGCCGTCAATTCCGCTCCTACGCAATGCCGCGCTACGTCAGCGGCATCGAATACGGCAGACTCCCCAACGTGGTTGATACGGTCGTGCTGATGGAGAAGGGGGCCTATGTGCCAGGGAGCTGGGAGGATGCAGCCGCCGAGAATTTCCATCAGTCCACCAGCCAGACCCCCGACCAGCGCTATTTCCACTTCGACGGGAAGAATTTTCTGTTTTTGGACGGCCATGTTAAGTGGTATAATAGAAGTGGTGGCCCTTTCGCGGCAGCCTATCGCGACGGGGGTGAGCCGGGCGACTGCGAGTACGCCGAGTTGCCCCCGACGGGGGACTGGCCGCCTGCTGAGTAATGCAATTGCCACAGCGCCAGTGGCAAAAGGAGTGGTTAATGGATGAAGAAGTGGATGAGCCCTAGAGGTTTTACGCTGGTTGAACTGCTCACCGTCATCGCAATCATCGCCCTGCTGGCAGCGATGCTTTTCCCGGTCTTCAGCCGGGCCAGACACCGGGGCTACCAGGCAGCCTGTCTCAGCAACCTGAAGCAGCTCGGCGGTGCATTCCAGTCGTACATAGCCGACACGGGCGGCTTCATCCCTACCTGGTGCCTGATATACAACAACCCCGGCAGCGCGCCGTCGAACCCCAACGACCCGGGATCTCTGACGTGGGATGCAGTGCTGATGCCCTACATGCAGAACAGTGACATCATCAAGTGCCGTGCCAACCCCAATGGACGCAGCGCGCGTGCGTTCGCCATGGCACAGTACACTCAGAAGCGCGTTGATGGCGTAGTCGGCACCGGCTGGAGTGCGCTGCGTGGGGTATACCAGGACGAGATTCCGGCGCCGACCCGAACGGTGCTGCTCTTCGAGAAGGGCGCAAACTTGCCGACAACATGGGGCGACGCGCTGGGACAGAACGTACGCCAGTCGCATTCTTCCAGCGGCCAGCCCGGCTACAGTGAAGCGATGTTCCATTTTGACGGCAAGAACTTCCTGTATCTGGACGGGCACGCGAAGTTCGCGCCGGCGGGCCAGTATCCGTTCAACTACACATCCAGTCGCTCCGGCGTCAAAGCCGGCGACGTGTGGGTAGGAGCCCGGCAGGCCGACGGTGGTGACTGGCCCAACCGCGAGTAGCCGTCGCGGACAGAAACGATCCGGACCCAGGGAGCGTCCGCCAAAGCGGCGCTCCTTCTCTTTTGAAGGGCTTGGCGTCCGTAAGGCGAAGTATAGTCGGCGCGCTGACATGCGCAAGCCCTAACACGGACGGGAATCTCATTGGAGGTAGAACCATGGGTGTATTGGCCATAAACGGCGGCGAACCGATCCGTAAGGATAAGCCCTACCCGACCGTCGGCAGTGCGGCCGGTCGCACGCTGGGCGCTGAGGAGATCTCCAATCTCCAGCAAGCCATCAATTCGGGCATGCTGAATCGCTCCGGCGGCAAGTTCATCCCGGAAGTCGAGAGCAAGTTTGCGGAGCACCTCGGCGTCAAGTACTGCACGGCCTCGACGTCGGGTACCGCGGCGATACATGTGGCGGTGGGGGTGGTCAACCCCAACCCGGGTGATGAAATCATCACAGGCCCCATAACTGATATCGGGACCGTCATTCCGATCCTGTCGCAGAATGCCATACCCGTCTTCGGCGACCTGCGCCGCGACAACATGGGGCTGGATGCCGAGGATGTAGAGCGGCGCATCACGGAGCGAACCAGGGCAATAATCCCCGTCCATCTGTGCGGGAATGCCACCGACATGGACCCGCTCATGGACCTGGCGGACAAGTACGGGCTCTACGTCATCGAGGACTGCTCGCAGGCCTACGGGACGCTGTACAAGGGCAAGCATGTCGGCACCATCGGCCACCTGGGCACCTTTTCGCTCCAGCAGAGCAAACACATCACCTGTGGCGACGGCGGGCTCACCGTGACCAATGACGACACATTCGGGGAGAAGTTGCCCCTGTTCGCCAACAAGGGTTGGCCCAACTACGGCAAGGGCGAGCGCGACTACGTTATGTTCGGGATGAACTATCGCATGACCGAACTGCAGGCCGCCGTGGTCTCGGCACAGATTGACAAGGTTGACCGAGTGACCCAGCGCCGAGCCGAAATCGGGGAGAGGATATGCGCGGCCGTCAAGGACTACCCGGGCATCGAGGTGCCCTCGGTCACGGAGGGCGGACGCCACACATGCTGGTTTCTCGGCCTGCTGGCAAACCAGGATGAGCTTAGTGTGAGCACGTCCTACCTGGCCGGCGCGCTCAGCAAGGAGGGCGCTCCCGTCGGCGCTCACTACATCGGCCGCCCAATCTTCATGTACGACCTACTGCGCAACAAGAGGATCTACGGCGATTCGGACTTCCCGTTCAATCTACAGCCGGCAGGCCAAGAAGTGCGCTATGAAGCGGGAGAAACGCCGCAGACTGAGCAGATTCTGGATGATCTGATCCAGGTAAGTGTGAACGAGAACTACACCGACCAGGACGCCGAAGACATCATCGCCTGCTTCGCCAAGGTGTTTGACAACCTTGATGAGTTGAGGGGAAGCTTCAAGGCACAGGCTTGACGCGCCACACGGGCGCCGGCACGTGAAGTGGAGGACGCGGTGCCTGTCTGGCGGATGCTCGGACAGGCATCGGTGCGAGTGCAGTCGGGGCCGCACTTGACCCGGCTGGAGCGTGAGTCATGTGGAGGTAGTAATGGCTGGAGAACTCAAGGTAGGAGTAGTAGGTTGCGCAGGACGCGGCGGATCGTTTCTCAACACGTTCAACATCCACCCGCAAACGTCTCTGCATGCACTGTGCGACATCAACGAGGAAGGGCTGCACAAGTGTGGGGCGGAGACGGGCATAGACCGGCTCTATACCGACTACGAGCAGATGCTGGACGAAGGCGGCGTAGATATCGTCATGGTCGGCACCCCCATGCCTCTGCATGCTCCGCAGTCCATAGCGGCCTTGCAGCGCGATATACACGTGCTGTCCGAAGTGCCGGCAGCAGTCAGTATGGATGAGGCGAAAGCACTGGTTCAGGCCGCCAACGCCAGCGACGCCACCTACATGATGGCCGAGAATTACACCTACATGCGCCCGAACGTACTCGTCAAAGCCCTGGCGCACAAGGGCCTGTTCGGTGAGATGTACTTCGCCGAAGGTGAGTACCTCCACGAACTCAAGGGGCTCAATGAGATCACTACCTGGCGACGCAGGTGGCAGACCGGCATCAACGGCTGTACCTACCCGACCCACAGCTTGGGGCCGTTGCTACAATGGATGCGTGAGCGGGTAGTCAGTGTAATGTGCGTGGGCAGCGGCCATCACTACACCGACCCGCGTGGCGACTACTACGAGAACGAAGACAGCATTTTGATGCTGTGCAGAATGAGCGGTGGAGGGATGGCCAGGATCCGTCTCGACATGCTCTCAGACCGGCCGCACAACATGACCTACTATGCCCTGCAGGGCACCGACGGTGTCTATGAGGCCGCACGCGGGCTGAACGATGAGCCGAAGGTCTGGCTGCGCGAACTGCACGGCGACTCGCCGCAGTGGCACCCGCTGTCCGAACTTGAGGACGATTTCATGCCCGACATATGGGAGAATCCGCCCGAGGAAGCCGTCAAGGCCGGACACGGCGGCGGGGACTACTTCGAAATAATGGACTTCGTGGATGCGATCGTCAACGGCACACCGCCGCCCACCGACATCCATGCTGCCATGGACATGACCCTCCCCGGACTGCTCAGCCAGCAGTCAATTGCACAGGGCTCGGTGTGGCTCGATGTCCCCGATTCGCGGGCCTGGTAGCCGGAGTGTGCGATCCCAAGATGGGAACTGCGGATGGTAGAGGACCTGCCCGGCGTGCAACTAAAGACAGGCGAGACCATGCAGGTGAAGAGGGTGGTCGCCCCTGATGATGACTGGGGGCCGCGTCTTGTCCACTTCATGTATGTGCGCACCTCCGACTACACCAACTGCAACTGGCACCACAATTGCGTGCGCGTGCTTAACGGCGATTACGCGGATGTCTCCCATGATGTGTTCTTTGTGGGACTTCTGGATGGTGAGATCGTCGGCACATCATGGTATGGTGCGCCCCGAGACACCATGGATGTCGCCACTTACGGGCGCATCATCACTCGCGAGGACCAGCGCCGGAAGGGCATCGCGGCAGCGCTTTGCGCCTTGCCAGTCGAGGAGTTCAGGGCCGCCGGCGGCCAGGCGATGTATCTGGGCACCGGTCGCACCAATCCGGCCCGCTTCATCTACGAACAGCTCGGGTTCGTGCACTACAACTACATCGAGAACGCCGGCACCATCATGCGGCTGATATTCTCCGGCGATGCCGATGCATTCGAGGCGGAGTACTATGAACCCCGACGCAGTACCGAGGTCAGGTCCATCCACGCCGGCGATCTTGCCCGCGCCGAGGTGCTCTATAACCTGCCGCTGTGGGCCGTCAAGGACAGCTTTCTGGGCATAATGTACAATGCCCCATTTGAGGGGCAGTTCTTCGATATAGTGGCTCACATCGAGAAGGAAGGCGAGGGTGGGATGGCCCTCGTCACCGGAGGGCGCCAGCGGCTGATGGGCATGGCATACACCGCTAAGGCCCCCGCCTGGCAGGTCGGACAGACCCACTTGCGCTACATCGAGTTCCTTGTACACCCGAACTATGTGGATTATGGAGCCGAGCTGCTGCGCGAAACCGAGGCCGCATCAAGTGCCGAGGTCTTCATTGCTCGCCTGGCAGAGGCAGACGAGGACAAAGTTGCGGTAGTAGCGGAAGCAGGCTACCGGCAGGTGGGACGCCTTCTCGGCGCCATCAGGTCCCAGCATAGCGCCACCGACATGCTCATCTACCAGAAGGGCTGACGATACCCCGGAGCGCATCCAAGCAGGTCGCGATTCCTGCAAAGCCCGATGTGAGTAAGCAGAACCCCAAATACACACGGTAGTGTCCCCCAGTTGCAGGCGTAGGCTCCAGGCAGGTGACTTTGTGCGCCGATTTTGCTATAATTCCTGCCGGGGGTAGAAACCCGGCGAATGTGCTCATGATAGAGCGTTTAGAGGCGGCCCTGAAGAAGGCTCTTGAGGAACCGTTTGCGCGTTTGTTCCCGGGCAAGCTGCATCCACTGGAGCTCGCTGCGGGCTTACGTGACGCAGCGCGCGACAGCCGCGTGCGTGCCGAAGACGGGACCTTCGTCGCCAATGCGTATGTCATCCATCTGTCGGAGAGCGACCATGAGCAACTGGCCGGCATCAGCGATACCGTTTGCGCCGAGCTTGCCGGCCATCTGCGCTCATACGCAGATGCAGAGCGGTGGCAGATCGGTCCCTATGTGAGCGTTGATTTGCAGGTGGATCGCGAGCTCGCGCAGGGACGTACGCGACCTGAGGCCCGCTTTGCACCATGTCCGCAAACGGCCTATCTACTGGTGGAAGCGGGCCTGGCCGGCGGCGGCAAGTTCTTCGTGGGCACTGAGGCTGTCATCGGTCGTGGCAGCAGCTCCGACATTGTCATCGACTCATCGGAGGTATCGCGCCGGCACTGTCGCGTGGTTTACCGGTACGTGCAATACGAGGTGGAAGACCTGGACAGCGCCAACGGCACCTTCGTCAATGGCCAACGCGTGAAGAAAGCGGCGCTTCTTGACACAGACCTTGTAGAAATAGGGCTGGTCCAACTCAGATTCTCTGTGGAGTGAGACTGTGCCGTACTTCGGCTTGATACAACTCATCGGCAAATTCCTGTTCATCGCCGGCTTGTACGTATTCATCTACTGGATATTCCGGGAGCTCTTCCGCTCACTGAGAGAGGAGAGCGCGGCGGGCACGGTTTCGCCGGCGGCGCGCCTGCATCGGCCGGCTGTGGAAACACCCAGCGGTCCCGGGCGCGCTCAACCTGTCGCCCCGGCCAGGGCAGCGCCAGCCGCCGTGCGTCAACCTGAAGCCGCTCCAGCCGTGAAGGGGAAGCCGTGTCTCGTTGTCCGAGACCCCGGCGGCTCCGGGCTTACCGCAGGGACCGTGTTACCGCTGACTGCCGCAGTGACCATCGGTCGCGCCCGGGAGAACTCGATTCAGGTGTCAGACCGTTTTGCCTCCGGCCAACATGCCATTATCTTCCTGAAAGGCGGTCGCCGCATCCTGCGCGACCGCGGCAGCACCAACGGCACATTCCGCAACGGCAAACGCATCACCGCCGAGGTCGCCCTGAGCAATGGTGATCTGGTGACAGTCGGCACCACCGTCCTGGAATATCGGAGTGACGGTGGCACATAGCCGGTAGCGGACCTCCTGGTGACCTGATTCCGTGCCGGAGCATCGTTCTCCGAGAAAGGTCTTGCCATTTCGAGACGAAGACGTATTGAGGTAATCCTGCTGCTGTGTAGTGCCGCAATAATGGCGCTGGGACTTGCGCTGGTGTGCCTGCAGCAGGAGCAGTCGCTGGTGCGGCTGCTGCGGGTACTGACAGTGGCCGGCAGCTTCATTGTCGCTGCATTGCTGACCCAAGTCGATTCGGAAGACCGGGACCATCTGCTGCTGCCGGCGGTGTCACTGATAGCCGGCATCGGTGTGGTGTTCCTGTGGCGTCTGAACCCGGAGTTCGCCTCGCGGCAGATCATCTGGATGCTGATGGGCAGTGCGCTGATGATTCTTGTCTACTACTTGGTGGACGATGTGCGCGACCTGGGACGCTACAAGTACACTGCCGGCATTGGCGCGGTCCTCCTAATGGTCGCCACCATGATCTGGGGCCAGGAAAAGGGCGGCGCGCGGCTGTGGCTGAACATCGCCGACATTGTCTCATTCCAGCCCGGCGAACTGGCCAAGATTCTCATGTGTCTGTTTCTGGCAGGATACGTGGCAGATAAAGGTGACCTGATCCGCAGTCAGAGCAGGGATTCGGATCTGCTGGCCTCGGCGGCTCTGCGCCATATGGGCCCGCTGTTGCTCGTCGTGGCATTCTCCCTCGCCGTCTTTGTGCTTCTGCGTGACTTGGGGGCCGCGATGCTGTTCTTCGGCCTGTTCGTGGCGGTGAGCTACCTGGCGAGTGGTCGGAAACGGTATGCGGTGGTGATGCTGGTGCTGTTTGCGGCTGGTACTGTGGCAGCTTACTACAGCTTCCCGCACGTTAGCCGCCGCATGCAGGCCTGGCTCATACCGGATGCCGACCCGTATGGCACCGGCCACCAGATTCTGCAGGTCCTGTTCGGGCTGGCGGCCGGCGGTATTGGCGGCGTCGGATTCGGCAAGGGCTTCCCCGACAGCCTCCCCGCGGCCGAGACCGACGCGATTCTGGCCGTCATCGCCGAGGAGGTCGGCTTGCTGGGCGCAGTGGGGCTCATGCTCCTATTCCTGTTTGTGGCATACCGAACATTCGCGATTGCCTGGCAGTCAAAAGACCGATTCGGGGCGCTACTGGCGGCGAATCTGGGCATCGTGTTCGCCTTGCAGACTCTGGTCATTGCCGGTGGACTGCTCCGGTTAATCCCGCTTACCGGTATCACCTTGCCCTTTGTCAGCTACGGCGGCAGCTCGGTGGTGGTCAATTTCATCGCACTGGGGCTGGTACTTACGGTCTCGCGCGACTGCCGGCCTGCAATCGGCAGACGTGCAGTGCCTCGAGCAACCGACAACGATGCGCGCGAGCGGCTCCCGGAACGGTTCGTCGCAGGCAACGGGGCCGCACCTAGCAGGTGACAGCAATGCAGGAACTGGCCGACAGCATACGAAGGCTTGCAGTGTGGCCGCTGGCGGGCTTTATCGTCATCTGCCTCACGCTCACATATTGGCAGGTAGCGGCCGCTCCGCAGCTCAACAACGCCAAGGAGAACAACCGCTCGGAGCGCATGCGGCGACGGGTGGAGCCGGGCCAATTGCTGACGCGGGACGGCCTGGTCATCCTTGACGCGAAGAAGGGCGACAAGGGCTGGGAACGCGTCTATGCGGATACCCAGGCGTTCTGCCACCTGACAGGCTACAACGGCCGCAGCGGCCTGCAGAAGTCGCTGAGTGACGTGTTCTACGCCCAGGGGGCCTATGCGCACCCGCTGGAGGACCTCCTGCGCGGCGGCGACGTGGGCAACAACGTGTACTTGACGATCGATTCGGGCCTGCAGCAGCGCGCCCATCGCTTGATGCGCGGTCGGTGCGGCGCAGTCATCGCGATGGACCCCCGGGACGGCGCACTGTTAACGTTGTACAGCTCTCCCACCTATGACGCAGCAGCAGTAACCGCGTCGGAAGATGCATACAACGTATTTGTTTACGACCCGCAGAAGCCGGAGATCAATCGCTCGCTGCAGGGGATGTACCCGCCCGGGTCCGTGTTCAAGATATTCACCGCCGCGGCGGCCATTGACGCGGGCATATCGGGACCCGACGCGAAGCTGCACTGTGCCGGTACGGAGCGCATTGCCGGCACAGTGGTCAAGTGCCGCAGAGGCTCCGGCCATGGCGACCTCACGCTGCAATGGGCGCTGGCGGACTCGTGTAACATCGCCTTCGCCAAGCTGGGGGACGAACTGGGGCCGGGCCGTTTCCGACAATACGTCAAGCAATTCCACCTGCTCGATGCGGCGAATCTGCCCCTGCCGACTGCCGTTGGCCGCATGGCCGACTTTAAGGGCTTCAAGGGCGACATGCAACTCGTAGAGGCGAGTTACGGGCAGGGCGCGACCCTGATTACGCCATTGTCCATCGCCAGGTTGACGGCAACGATAGCGCGCGGCGGGGAAGTCATCCAGCCATGTTTGGTGGACCACGTGGAGAGCCCGGGAGGCACGGGTCTGGCCCATGGGCAGGGGAAGGTGCTGGGCCGTGCCGTATCAGAGGAGACGGCTCAGGCGGTGGCAGGAATGATGCGAGCGGTCGTCGAAGATGGAACCGGAAGCGTGGCCAATCTGCGCGGCCTGAAGGTGGCGGCCAAGACCGGCTCGGCGCAGAACCCTTCCGGGGACCCACACGCCTGGTTCACCTGCTTTGCGCCTTACGAACAGCCGACGGTCGTGGTGACCGTGTTAGTCGAGAACGGCGGTTCGGGGGCTGAGGGAGCCGGTCCTATCGCCGTGGACATTCTACAGGCGGCCGTGGCGAGCAGGCCCCAGCGATGAATCTGTGAGCTGACAGGTGGTTACCAACATGGAAGGCTCTCTCATAGCCGGGCGCTACAGGATGGACGAGCTCATCGGTGAGGGCGGTGTCGCAGTCGTTTATCGCGGCCTCGACATCTCGCTGGAGCGCCAGGTCGCCATCAAGGTGCTGAAGAGCGAGTATGCCCACGACGCGGAAGTCGTGGAACGGTTTCGCCGCGAGGCCCATGCGGCCGCTAAACTCAACCATCCGAACATCGTGCAGATCTACGACACCGGCAGCGCGAACGGCACCTACTACATCGTGATGGAGTATCTCCCCGAGCCGGACTTCAAGCGCATTATCAGCGAGTACGCGCCGCTGCCGCTGCGCAAGGTGATACAGGTCAGCATCGAGTGCTGTCGTGCGCTGGCCTATGCGCATCGTCTCGGCATCGTACACCGCGACATCAAGCCTCACAACATTCTGTTCACCGATGATGGGCGGGCGAAACTGTCTGACTTCGGTATCGCTGCCGCCATCGGGGCCCGTGGCCTCACGGATGAGGGCATGGTGCTGGGATCGGCGCACTACATGTCCCCCGAACAGGCACAGGGCCGAGCCACAGGCCCGCAGGCTGACATTTACAGCCTGGGCATCGTGATGTACGAGGCGCTGACCGGGTCGCCGCCGTTTACTGGCAAGACCGCTGCGGAGATAGCCGCCAAGCACGTGCAAGAGAAGGTGCCCCCTCTGCGGCTGCGTAACGTCAACATCGGGCCTTCCGTGGAGTTCGTCGTCGGGAAGGCGTTGATGCGCGACCTCGCCCGCCGCTACCGCAACGTCAACGAGATGTTGATGGACCTGGAGAAGCTGGCGGATGGTGTGGAACTCGACCAGACGGGTGTACTGACACCCAGCGCCGAAGACGCCACAGTGCGACTGGAGGCGCCAGTCGAGTCTGTTGAGTCGGTCGTCGAACCGCTGCCTCCGGCTCCGCCGGTAGCGGCTCGGCCGGCCAGAGCCGAGAATAATCAGGCAGCGATGTGGGCGGCCATGGCAGCGGCTATCGTGGTTGGCGTGTTGGCACTCGCGGGTGTGGTCTGGCTGGCGAAGGCTGCCTTCTATCCCGGCCACGTGGGCAAGAACGTGCAGGTTCCTATGGTCAAGGGCTTGCCGGAAGCGGAGGCAGTTGAGGCCCTTACCTCGGCCGGGCTACAGCTGGGGCATGTAACCTATGTGTATGAAGACAGCGCACCGGCCGGGACTGTGATCGCCCAGAGCCCCGATGTGGGGGCGACGGTCCAGACTGAGACTGCGGTCAATATCACGGTCAACAAGGGCAAGAGAGAAGTTGTGGTAGTTGATGTAGCCGGCAGAGATCTGGACAGGGCCAAGGCATTGCTGGGCGAAGCGGGCTTACAGCCCGGGCGCATTGACTGGAACTTTAGCGACGAGATTCCAGCCAACCGAGTTATCAGTCAGAGCATCCGCGCCAATGCGAGGGTGGAGGAGGGTACGGCGGTGGACCTCGTCGTGAGCAAGGGGCCCGAGGAGGCAGCGCCACCTGCGCAGGACGTGAAGCCGGACACGGGAGTGCTCGGGGAGGACACGGGGGTCGAGACGCGGCCGGCCGACCCACTGGTTCAAATCACGAAGGACGAGACGTATCCCGCCACCAAGCCACGTGAGCGGCGACTGCTCGTGCGCATTGCGGCTCAAGGCACTCAGGACGGACAGAAGGTCAAGGTACTGCTGAGTGACGAGAGGAGCCCACGGCTGCTTGTGCAGGAGAAGACACTCAATCCCGGCGACAGCGTTGAAATCCCAGTGATAATCGAGGGCAATGCCACAGTCGAGGTACAGCACAACGAGCACGTAGTGCGTAGCGACACGTTCATGATGGATCAGTAGGACGTTGGTAGATAAGAGCGGCACAAATCACGAGGCACGATGAGGTGAAAGGCATGTTCAAACGCTGCGCGGTGCTAGTGGGGCTGGTGTCTTGGGTGTGCGCAGTACACGTAGCCCAGCCGGGATGGGGTGCCGAGGACTACGCGATTGGTGAGACCAACATCGCTTTGGCTGCGAACGGAGGGCACATTGTTGCCTTCTCCAGCCAGGTGCTGGACGAGAACAAGCAACCGATCAGGCAATGGCAGATAGGGAATATCATAGATGGCCAGTATGTCCGTGGCAGCGACCGCCCGCGCGATTCCTACGGTTGGTCGTCTGCCGTCCCGCCGACGCCGAGCAGCCCGCAGTGGTTCATACTTGCCTTCAAGGACGAGCGCACGCGCCTGGTGGGACGGGTGCGCTTCGACCCGGTCACCGACGATCCGCCGGAGATAGGCCGCTGGGCCAAGGACTTCAGGATATTCGTCTCCAACACCACCCCGGACGGGCCGTGGGTCGAGGTCAAGAGCGGCCGTCTGCTGAACAAGCCGATCACGCAGACCTTCGATTTCCCGCCGGTTGAATGCCGCTACATGAAGGTACACATCACCTCCAACTGGTTCTCGGACCAGTTCGTTGAATTGGGCGAGATCGAGGTCTATGAGGCGTTGGCCACCGGCGACACCCTGGACCAGTTGATCGTGCGACTGGAGAACCTGCTGCAGGATCTGAAGCGCTATCGCGACACGGTGAGGTACAATCAGCCATTCCATCCGGGACTCAATCCGCCGGCGACCTCGGAGACGACGACCACTCCAAGCACGACCGCAACGACTTCCGACCAGCCGCGGACCCAGTGAGTGAGTGGATTGCTTGCGGTTCCGGCCAGGCTTTCATCCCATGACTCCATGGACTGACAGTACACGAAGCACGCACGTCAGCTTGCGGGACACTGTGAGCCAGTACGGACGCCTGCAGATAAGCGGCTGGCAGGGCCTCGCACTGGTCCTGGTGCTGGCGGCGGCGCTGAGGCTGCACGGGTTGGGCGCTCGGTCATTTCATGGCGACGAGATGCTTTCGGTCACCATTGGCAGCAGCAAGACAATGGCCGAGGCGCAGAAGCTGACCAAGCCGAGCTGGCATCCGCCCCTGCACTACGCAATTCCCCGCCTGCTTTACCTCGCCGGCGCTCGCACGGAGTTCCAATGGCGCATCGCAGGCGCGCTCTTCGGCGTCGTGCTTGCCGGCGTCACGTTCTTGATACCTCTGCTGTGGGGCTCACCGCGCCTGAGTGTCCCGGCCGGTGTGTTAGCCGCCGCGTCACCCATGGGCGTGCTATTCAGCCAGACCAACCGCTGGCATCCGGTGGTCGCCGGCCTCCTGGCCGTCGGCTGCCTGGGGCTGGTCATCGGTTTGAAGCGCGGCCGGATGTGGGGATGGCCGCTGTCGGCGGCGTGCTTCGTTCTCGCCTTTCAGACCGTTTATCTGGGCGGTGTTGTGGCAGCCTTACTGATGCTGATGGCGCTGTATGGGGCGTACAGGGAACGGAAGGCGCTGACCGGCTGGCTGACCGCCGCAGTGCTCAGCCTCGCTTTGGTGGTGCCCTGGCTGCGACCGGCCATACACTGGAGCAAGCCCGGCGAGATATTCTGGGAACCGGTACGCGGAGTGCTGCCCGGGATCGGCAAAGCGGCGCTGTTGCTCCAGAACCTCACCGTTGGGCCGACCATATTGCCCTGGAATTGGCCGATAGTAATCCCCGCCGTGCTGTTGCTGGGCTATGTGGCATGGTGCTTCATCAGAAGCTCGGACCCACAGATTGCCCGTATCCGCATGCCGGCGGTTGCGTTCTTCCTTCTCTGCCTTCCGGTCATGTTTCTCGCACCCGTGACGTCGTCGCCGCGCTACTGGTTGATCCTGCTGGTGCCAGTGCACATCGGCATCGCCGGCGGACTGCTGAGTATCCCGTTGCGTCCGGTTCGGATCGTCTCTGTCGCGGCGATGGCCGCACTGGTGCTCTACGGGCTCACGAATCTCTACACACACCGCCAGTACCAATACATGGAGCTGACCGACGATTGGTGGGGGTTGGCCAGGATGGTGCGCCTGCAGGCTCAGCCCGGCGACGAGGTGTGGTCTGTGATGACGCCGTTCAGCTACTACTACGGACTGGACGCCCTGAATGTATTCGATTGGTACTATGACAGGAGCCAGGTGCAGAAGCGTATCGAGCAGACGCGACCGGCGCGCGTCTTCCTGCAGTACTCGCCGCTGAGCGGCTGGGAGGTCGTCAGTTTCTCCCACATCGGCGAATTGATGGGCGAAGAGCTGGCGAAACTTGGCTTTGAGCGCGACTGGCGGGCATACTACGGTCGCGATCCCGATGCGGCGGCGAAGAGGAAGTACGTCAGGGGGCGGGTCTTCCCGCAATACCGGCACGTCCTGGAGTTGTGGGTTTCCAAGAGACGCTGAACCCTGCCGCACTCCCATGCAAATAGAGGGAGCGGACGATTGATGACTGACAGGCTGATGCCCCGCGATGAGATACCGGGGTGCGGCATGTGCACTACCGTCGCCGTCCTCAAGGGGCGGCGCTTCAGCGGATGGCATGGCTTACTGGTGGTGATTGTCGCCGCCACGCTCCTGCGGCTCTGTTGTCTGGGCAGTCGCAGCTTCTACGGCGACGAGGTATTCTCCATGCAGATCGCCGGTCAGAAGACCATACCAGAACTGGTGCAATACGCTGAGACTGCGGAACGCCATCCCCCCTTGCCGCACATCATCTCACGATGCATGTATCTAGCAGGAGCCGACAGCGAATTCGAATGGCGCCTATTCGGGGCATGCTGTGGCGTAGTACTGGCCGGGGTGGTATTCCTGGCGCCGCTTGCGTGCTGTTCGCCGCGGGTGGGGCTGCTTGCGGGTCTGCTGGCGGCGACTTCGCCGATGGGGATTCTGTTCAGCCAGACCAACCGCTGGTATCCGCTGGCGGCGGCGCTGCTGGCCGTGGCTATCCTCGGCATGGTAGTGGGCGAGAGACGCGGTAGCCTGGCCGGGTGGGGCATGGCTGCCGTTGCATTAGCGCTGGCCTTCTACACCGTGTACCTGGCCGCTGCGGTTGCTTTCATTCTCATGTTGATGGCCCTCGTTTATCTTCTGAGGGCGCGCAGGAGACTGACGGGCTGGATGCTGGCCGCCGTTATCACCGTTCTGGCGATATCGCCCTGGGTGAAGTTTCTGCTGCCGATGTTGAGTGCCGGCAAGATACAGCTTGATCCGGTGCGCACTTCGGTACCGGGCCTGGGGAAGGCCGCCCTGCTATTGCAGAACCTGTCCATCGGGCCAACCGTACTCCCCTGGAACTGGGCTGTGACGGTGCCCGGCGTCGTGTTGTTCGTGGCTCTGACATACAGCTTCCTGCGCAGCGACGTGGCAGAAGTGCGGCGCTTCAAGGCGTTCGTGGTGGGCTTGCTTGTTCTCAGCCTCCCGGTAATGCTGATGGTACGGGCGGCATCAGGGCCGCGATACTGGCTCATTCTGTTGCTTCCCTGGCAGATACTCGTTGCCGGGGGTCTATTGAGCTTGCGTTCGCGAGTTTCCCGCATGACGGCAGGGATAGTGCTGGCGGTCGTCGTCGGTTACGGCCTTTTCAACTTGTACACTGTGCGGCAGTATCAGTACCTTGAGCTTGCCGATGACTGGCGAGGGCTGGCGCGTGCCGCGAAGGAAACCCAGCGTCCGGGTGATGAGGTGTGGACGCTGGCCAGTCCATTTGCCTACTACTACGGCCCCGAGGCGCTCTACATTCTGGACTGGGGATGGCAGGATGGCGCCCTCACGCGGAGATTAGCGAGGCAGGCGCCACGGCGGGTGCTGCTTCAGTACTCACCGCTAAGCGGTTGGGAGGGCACGCCCTTCATCCGCATCGGGGAAGAGATGGGCCGGGAACTGGCGGCAGCGGGCTTCAAACGGTCAGATATCCGGCGGTACGCACGAGACCCTGACTTCGAGAAGAAGCGCAAGTACATCCGTGGGCGAGACTTCCCCGAGTACAGGCACGTAGTCGAGTTCTGGGTACGGGGGTCCGGGTAGCTCAGGCGTCGCCATGCTCCCAGCCGCGGGCAATCGGCAGGCTGTGCTCGCGCGTCGGCCCGGCGTAGTCCCAGTACTGCTCCGCGAGCGGCAGGTCCATCCACTCGCGCCTCTCGTTAGCGAGATATGCCCCCAGCGCCCATTCGATATTCCTCAAGCCGTCAGTACCTGTAACGGATGGCTCAGTATCGTCCTCGATCGCCTGTCGAAGACCGCGGTGCAGGCGCTCCCACGGCCCCTCGGCCACGATGTCCTCGTCGAATGCCACCTGCGTGTACGTGTCGTCGCCAGCGCGCTTGACGGCTACGGCATCGGGCTGGTAGAACGCTTCAAGGGTGCCTGCGCTTCCGTATATTGTGAAGCCCGTGTTGCGGGAAGGCACGTAGTCAACTTGGCCATACTGGCCTATCGTGACGATTGCTTGTGAAGCGCACACGGCCGTGACGACGAACTGGTCCTCAGGCGCCTGGCCCTGGCTGAAACGGTTTGTGATGTAGGCACCCACCTGGGCAAACTCCTCGCCGCACAGATACCGCGCCGTATCAGCGTAGTGACAGCCGAAGTTCATGACAACCCCATGTCCCCGCGCTCCGGCCTTGATTCCCCAGAACGTGGGCCGCACAGAGCCGGGGAGGTCGGCTCTGGTGGGAAATGCGCCGTCCACAGCGATGACCTCGCCGATCTCGCCTGCCTCGATGAGTCTGCGGGCTTGCATGTAGGCCGAGTGGTAGCGGGTGCTGTGGCCGATCATCAGCTTGACACCGTTCGCGTCGGCCGCCCGAATCATGGCGCGGGCCT
The DNA here is from genome assembly GCA_964549395.1 of uncultured Armatimonadia bacterium. Taxonomy (GTDB): domain Bacteria; phylum Armatimonadota; class Zipacnadia; order Zipacnadales; family UBA11051; genus UBA11051. Next base: position 17,749 of record CAZJVY010000023.1, read on the forward strand.
CGTTCACCGTTGAGGCCATTACCTTCTCACAATAGATGTGCTTGCCGGCATTCGCAGCCGCTACCGTCGCCTCAGCGTGCAACTGTGAGGGCAGGCAGACGACGACAACATCAACGGCGGGGTCGGTGAGGAGGTCGTGGTAGTCCTGATATGCGGTCGGTTTCGGCTTGCGGCCTGCGGCGATTCCGTCGGCCCGCTCGAACTCACGGTCCGCTACAGCTACCAGCCGCATTCCCGGGCCATGCTCGATTGCATCCATGTGCCGGGTGCTGACTCTGCCGCAGCCGACTATTCCATACCCGAGATCTTCCATATAGCAACTCCTCGTCAGGTTGCGCTCAGAAGGTAGAGCCATTACTCCTCGGCGACTTGTACCGTCTCGTACAGCTTGGGTCCGCCGTACTCGTAGAATTCGGGACCGAGTGGCAGGTCCATCCAGGCGCGTCGCTCATTGGCCAGATAGGCGGCCATCGCCCACTCCAAATTCAGCATCCCGTCACGACCCGTCACCGGCGGCGCCGCGTCTTCCTCGATGCAGCGGCGGAATGCCGTGTGGAAGCGCAGCCACGGGTCAGTGCCGCGCAGGTCGGCGTCAATCTCGATGGGCGTGGCCTCCTCAGAGCCTCGCTTGAGGGTCAGACCGTCGGGACGGTAGTACGCCTCAAGCACACCTTCGCTGCCATAGACGGTAAAGCCAGTATTCGGCGCATTGGTGTACACCGGGGCCCCATACAGCCCGATTGTGATGATTGCCTGACCATCGCAGACGCACGTGATGACGAATTGGTCTTCCGGTATCTGACCTGCGCTATAGCGGTTGGCGATGAAGGCGCTGACATGCCTCGGGTCCTGGCCGCAGATGTAGCGAGCCGTGTCTATGTAGTGACAGCCGAAATTGACCACATAGCCGTGCCCCTGGGCGCCTGCCTTGAAGCGCCAGAAATCGGGCGGAACGTTCTCTGCAAGCGTCGCGCCGGTGGGGAACGCGCCGTCCACGGAGATCACTTCCCCGATCTGGCCGGCCTCTATCAGGCGGCGGGCCTGCTGAAATGCGCCGTGGAACCGCGTGCTCTGCCCGATGGTGAGCTTGATGTTGCTATCGTCTGCGGCCGCGATCATGTCGCGGCATTCCTTCAGTGTGGAGGCCATGGCCTTCTCACAGTAGATGTGCTTGCCTGCATCGGCTGCAGCGATTGTCGCTTCGGCGTGGAGCTGTGTCGGCACGCAGACTACGGCCACATCCACTTTGCCGTCCGCCAGAAGGTCGTGGTAATCCTGATACGCCTTCGGCTTCGATTCCCGTTGGCCGGCAATCTCACGGGCTTTTTCGAGATTGGCGTCCGCGACGGCGACCAGTTGCGCACCGTCAATCTGTTCCGCCGCATCCATGTGACGCTTACTGACCCGCCCGCAGCCGATTACGCCGTATCCTAGCGTTTCCATTGCACAATCACCTGATTCGCGTCCGAAGAGTCGAAACTATCCGAGATCAGCACGCTCTAAAGTTCTCAAGCGAGTGCGCAAGACCTTCTGGAAGGATACGCCGCAGTCGCGGAGAATGGTGTGACAGGATGTGCACCGCGCCGATGCCCGGGTTTGAAATGCGGCGGTCCTGGCGTATAATGTAAGGAACGCGGCGCTCTGGAGCTTCGTGACGGGCATGTGACGTGCTCGGGCGTCGGCTCTTTAGACTGCAAGGAGTGACGAAGCATGGGACTCACAATCTACCTGGACGGGGAACTCGTTCCTGAAGAGGATGCGAAGATATCCGTCTTCGACCACGGGCTGCTGTATGGTGACGGCATCTTCGAGGGGATTCGCGCCTACAACGGGAGAGTCTTCCGCCTGGAGAGGCATCTGGACCGGCTCTACGACGGAGCAAAGGCGCTGCAACTGCGCATCCCGCTGGACAGGGCGCAGATGACGGAAGCACTGCTGGAGACGCTGCGGGCCAATGATCTGCGCGACGCCTATATACGCCTGGTGGTAACGCGCGGCCCCGGCGACCTGGGGCTTGACCCGCGCAAGTGCCCCAAGCCGACGGTTTTCATGATCGCCGCTTCGATAGAGCTATATCCTGACGAGTTCTACGAAACAGGGTTGTCGCTGATAACCTGCTCGACGCGGCGCAACGACCCGGCGGCACTTGACGCCGGCATCAAGTCGCTCAATTACCTCAACAACATCCTGGCGAAGATGGAGACCACGCAGGCGGGCGTCCCTGAGGGCATCATGCTCTCGTCGGAGGACTACGTGGCCGAATGCACTGGCGATAACATTTTCCTGGTCAAGAATGGCGGACTTATGACGCCACCCCTACACGTCGGCAACCTCGCCGGTGTGACCAGGGAGGTCGTCATGGAGTTGGCTGAGGCGCAGGGCATTCCCGCCTGCGAGGCGCTTTTCCGGACCAAGGAGGTATACTGCGCCGACGAGTGCTTCCTCACCGGCACGGCGGCCGAGGTGATACCCGTGGTCACAGTGGACGGTCGAGCGATCGGTGATGGTAGGCCGGGACCGATCACCCGGTCACTGCGCGAAGCATTCACCGCTTTAACTCAATCCGAAGGAACGCCGATATATAGTTAGCACGCAGCACTGCGGTCGGGGGGAACCAGGCGGCGGAGTTCGGCGTTTATTGTACTGGCAGCAGCAACGCGAATTGCCGACCGGGATCGCAGCGCACCTGGTGGGGCCTGCGAGTCGCAGAGGCATGCAACAAGACGCCCCGTAAGAGCGCCTCGTAGTGGCCTGTCATCGGCACGTCGCCTCACCGGAACATTGGCGTGCGCAAGAGCGTCATTTGATTCGGAGTTCTTTGGAAATCGCGCTTTGGCCGTTGCGGTTCACGTCGCACGCGGTGAGGGGATTGCATGGAGCTGTGGGAGCGCTTTTCCAGCCGTGCGAAACAATCCATACTGATGGCTCACGACGAGGCCTTGCGTGACGGGGCGATCGCGATTTCCACCGAACACTTGCTCCTGGGGCTGGCCAGATTGCGCGATGGGGTGGCAGCCCGGATTCTTCTGGGCCTCAACCTGGACCTGGACATTGACCAGTTGCGTGCGGAACTGCGCCCTGAGGCGCAGGCGGATACGCAGGAGGACAACACATCGGCTGAGGTGGCATTTACACTGGCAGCTCAGCGAGTCCTGCGCCGGTCGTACAATGAAGCGCGGCAGTTGGACGATTTCCAGATCGGCACTGAGCACATACTCATCGGGATGCTGCTTGAGGGCAACACCCCGGCCGCAGAGCTGCTGTGCGGCAGAGGGGCGGACCTGGAGGCCGTTAGCGCCGCCCTGGCGGAACAGGGACCAGGGATCGCCTAACATGTCAGAAGATGCTTTAGTCGCGGAAACGTAAGAACACGCCTGTTGGACGAAAGCAACAGTCAGGAGGAAGTATCAGAGCATGGAACTATGGCAGCGCTTTACCAGCCGCGCTCGGCGGGCAGTGCTGATGGCGCATGACGAAGCACAGCGCATGGGCATGCAGCTTATCTCGACCGAGCATCTGTTGCTGGGACTCATACGACTGCGCGAGGGAGTAGCCGCCGAGATCCTGGAAAGTCTGGGTCTTGACCTCGACCGGCTACGCAACGAACTGCGCAGGCAGATGGAGGCAGAGCCGACCGGCGAGGTGGGGCGGGGCGATGTGCAATTCACCCCCGAGGCCCAGCGCGTGTTGCATCGGGCTTTTGCAGAAGCCCGGCAGATGGGCGATTATCATATCGGCACCGAGCACATCGTTATCGGCTTGCTGCGCGAAGGCAGGGGTGCGGCATACCGTCTGTTGCGCCGACATGGAGCGGACCTGGCGATGGTACGCCATGCCCTCCGCGAAATCTCGGGCCGCAGCGATGACAGTGCGGAGGAAGACGGCGAGACCAGCGAAACGGCCACTCTCGACTACTTCAGCCGTGACCTGACACGACTTGCCCGCGAGGGCAAGCTCGATCCCATAGTTGGCCGCGAGACCGAGACGGAGCGCGTCATTCAGATACTGTGTCGGCGCACCAAGAACAACCCGTGCCTGATCGGTGAGGCCGGCGTAGGCAAGACCGCCATCGTTGAGGGGCTGGCTCAGAAGATCGTCAACAAGGAGGTGCCGCCGCTGCTGCATGACAGGCGGGTGGTGGCACTTGACCTGGCGGGTCTGGTGGCCGGCACCAAGTACCGTGGCGAGTTCGAGGACCGCATGAAGCGGGTGCTGGAAGAGATCAGGGAGAGTAAGGGCAAGATCATCGTATTCCTCGACGAGCTGCACACCATCGTCGGCACAGGAGCAGCCGAGGGGGCCATGGACGCCTCCAACATCCTCAAGCCGGGCCTCGCGCGCGGCGAGCTCCAGTGCATCGGCGCCGCTACCATGGACGAGTACCGCAAGTACATCGAGAAGACGCCGTCGTTGGAGCGTCGCTTCCAGGCGGTCAAGGTGCAAGAGCCGGACGCCGAACAGACCATAGACGTACTGCACGGGATTCGGGACCGATACGAGGAGTTCCACCATGTCCAGATTACCTCGGAGGCGCTTCAGGCTGCCGTGGACCTCTCTCAGCGCTATATCAGCGACCGGTCGCTCCCGGACAAGGCTATTGACCTGATTGACGAAGCGGCGTCCCGGGTCAAGCTTCGCCATTTCAAGGACCAGCCCGAGATCGGCGAGTTGGTCGAGGAACAGGAAGGCCTGGCGCGTAGCATGGAGGAGGCCCTATCGCCTGAGACCTACGACATCGAGGAGGCCCAGAGGGCTGACGTGCGGCGCCGCCAGATCGAGGCCCAGATCGTTGAGCTGCAGCGCGAGTGGGACGAGAGCGAACAGCCCCTTGTTCTGGCGGAAGATGTCGCTGACATCGTCTCGATGTGGACCAACATCCCTGTCAGCGCGCTCACGCAGGAAGAGTCGCAACGGCTGTTGGGGATGGAGGACGCTCTGCACGAGGACGTAGTGGCGCAGGATGAGGCGATCAGGACGGTGGCCAAGGCTATCCGCCGCGCCCGCGCAGGGGTGAAAGACCCGAAGCGGCCGGCGGGCTCGTTCATATTCCTGGGCCCCACCGGTGTCGGCAAGACGCTGCTGGCTCAGACACTGGCCAAGTTCCTGTTTGGCGACCGCGACGCTCTGGTTCGCATTGACATGTCCGAGTACATGGAGAAGTTCGCGGTGTCGCGGTTGATCGGTGCGCCTCCCGGCTATGTCGGTTACGAGGAAAGCGGACAGCTCTCGGAAGCGGTTCGCCGCCGCCCGTACTCGGTGGTCTTGTTCGACGAAATCGAGAAGGCGCACAGTGATGTCTTCAACATACTGCTGCAGATAATGGAGGACGGCCGGCTCACCGATGCGCAGGGCCGCACCGTTGACTTCAGGAACACCGTGGTCATCATGACGTCCAACGTCGGCGCGCGCAGCATTACTGTTGACCGGCCGGTGGGCTTTGCGACCGCTGAGAGCGACAAGGCCAAGCGCGACAGGCGCAAGGACTATGCACGGATGAAGACCAAGGTCACCGACGAGTTGCGCAAGACCTTCAGTCCCGAGTTCCTCAATCGCGTGGACGACGTGGTTGTGTTCCATGCGCTGACGCCCGCCGAGATCGAGGCGATAGTCGAGCTGGAACTGCGCAACGTGCGTGACCAGTTGAGTGCGCGGGGGCTGAAGCTGGAGGTCACGGAGCGGATGCACGAGCTGCTTGCCGAGGAAGGCTACGATCCGAACATGGGCGCGCGGCCGCTACGACGGGCTGTGCGGCAATACGTTGAGGACCCCGTCGCCCTCCGCCTGCTGCAGCACGACAAGGAGCATTTCAGCGGAGTGATGCGCATTGACGTGGACGCCGACGGCGAGGTGACGGTGGAGATACATGAGGACTCCGTGACCGTCACGCATTAACGGCACGCTCAATCTGCTAGCCTATGAGATGAAGGCCCGCCTCCTTTATGGAAGCGGGCTCCTTCTTTTGGGGACGGTAGGAGGCTCAGTCGTAAACCAGTATCACATTGCTCAGCTTCCGCCGGGGCACCGTGACGTACAGACCGTTGGAGTAGAGCGCGGAGGAAGAGCCGCCGTCGAGATTCGCGGCGCTCTTGCATCCGAGGCGCAGCATGATGTGCGCCAACTTGTTCAAGGTAACTGGCGTGTGGACCGTCACCAGGATCAGCTTGTCATGCGAGGTCAACCCGATTACGCTGCGGCGGGCCTTGCCCAGCACTGAGGGGTCGGTGAAACCCTCCTCGCGCGGATGTAGATACAGGGCGGAGTCACGCACCAGAGTCGGGCCGGTACTGATGCCGTGGACGCATTCGCCGAAGCCGATCGGCTCCCCGCTGCCCGGAAAGCGGAACTGCACCTTGCCGGCCTCGTCAAAGCAGACCGCCGTGCCGTAGCGGCCCTGATACAGGAACTGGCTATAGCGGACGATGGTGCCGGTCGGCTGGCCGTTCTGTAGATTGAAATACGTCCCATTGATTGCCACGCGCGGCTGATAGCGGGCGACGATGCGATAGAAGCTCTCCTGCGGGAAGCAGCCGCGCTTGGGGTCGGCATTGCGCGCGAAGCCGGGCATCACGCGGACCGTCGGCGCTGCTGTGTTGACGGTCACGACATTGACGCCGACGCCGCCAATGATCTGCCACGAACGGACTACGTGGGGTGAACGGTTGGGAGTGCAATTGCCGAACACCGGCAGTGGCGGTAGTGGGGCGGCGGCCGAATTGGCACCGGACACCGGCTGGGCGACAACCAGACCGCCCAGCAGCCAAAGGCTCGATAGCAGCCGGAGTAGCGGGGCCAGGACTTCCCTCATTGCCGTACGTGGTCTTCTGCTCATGCTGTGTCAGCTAGTATGGAATCCGGCTCGCCCGCTATGTTCGGGGTCTGGCTCCTTTCCCCTGCCCGTCACCACCTCGCACGCCTGATTACTGACCCCTGCCATTCTCATTATACCCTACGTGGGAAGCCTCCACTCGGCATCACGGCTTCGCGGGCCCTATTGCGTCTGGGCGTGTCACCCTATGTAAGCATTGGTGCACGTGGCGCCTCATATGCAAAAATATTGGCACATTCAAAGAAAAAGTAGAGTGAACAAGGATTCGAGTAACCTTCTGGCGAAAGGACCAGAGCATCTTTTCATGCTTCTTGGTCTGCTCACGCCGGGGACGAAGCATGTGCGCTGATGAGGGAGATGTCACATCTGTGTCAGGAGTTGCACTTCGCTCACAGGTTGCTGCTAGATGGCGTTCTGCGCGGGCTCTTGCACGAGCCGTTACCTCGTGTCTGGTTGTCATCTGCGCTGTCGTGGCTCCGGTGTCCATGCTCGGCCAGAGTCGCGCTGACACCAGGCACCCCGGCAATACGCTTTCAGACATCTTCCGCCTCCCCAGCGAGATTCCCGGCACGTCCGCCTACGACCTGCAGCAGACAGCCGCTGAGCTGGAATCGGTGCTTGCCGATCTGGACGCGATTGTCGCAGCGCGTGTCAGCTTGGTTCCGGCCGGCGACCATGACGGGACCGTTAGGGCCGCTGTCCGTCTGCAGCTTGCCGCAGGCGAACCGTGGTCACAGGAGTTGTGCCGCACGGTCTCGGCCCTCGTCCGGCAACTCGAACCAGGTATAGCGCCGGAGGCGGTTCTCATCGTTGACCTACAGGGGCACATCCTTTCTGAGAACGGCCGGTTCTTTCCGGCCGCCCAGCCAATGCCCGGCCCGGCGTCTGGGCTCGACCGGCACGCGGTTCCGTGGCCGGTAGCCGTGGGCTTCGGCCTGGGACTTGCCATCGCCTTGATAGCTGCCTGGCGGCTGCTGGGTGCGGGCATCACCCTCAGTAGGCCTTCCCGGGAGCGGCCGCCGGAGAGTCCGTGGGCCTTTCTGGCTGCCGTCGAGCGCGGAAGACTCACGAAGGTGCTGGCGTCGCAGCGTCCTGAAGTCGTCGGGGCGATCAGTACGCAGTTGGACGACCGCAGTGCTGCTCGGTTGCGGCCGGTGCTGAGAGCCATCGGCCGCTCAACGGTGCCTGTGCCTCAACGTGCCGCGCATCCGGCCGTCGTACAGGCGCTGGTAAGTGCAGTGCGGCAAGAGCTAGCGGCCGACGACTGACACGTACGCAAGGGGGAATCTGAAGTGCCACGGGTGCACAAAGCTGGTGACTTGCACAACACTGGTCGGATCAGGCCTCTGGGGCAGGAGTTGGCGGCCGTCCGCGGGCGGCATGATGCAGAGGAAGATCGGCAGGAGACCAAGCTGGAGGGGCAGGGGCCGCAGATCGGGTCACATCCGCCGCAGGCGTCTGCCGATAGCCTGGAGCGGGTGCAACGGGTACTACACGAAACCGTGGCCAGCTTCGGAAAGCAGAGGGCCCAACTCCTCGAGCACCTGCAGCCCGTCATAGTCAAGCTTGTACTCGCCGTGGCTCGCCGGATTGTGGACCGTGAACTGCGCACTGATGGAGAGGCCGTCAAGCGGGTGGTGCACCGGGCGCTGGAGGACCTCGGCCGGTCCGGCCGCATCATCGCCAGAGCGAGCCCGGAGGACGCAGACATTTTGCGGGACGCCATGGACCAGGACCGCTGGACGGCACCGAGCATGGTGGAACTGGAAGTCGTCGCTGACCCGTCCATCAGCCGAGGTGGCTGTATCCTCCAAAGTGACTACGGACAGGTTGATGCCACAGTAGAAACGCAGATGGCAGAGATGGGCCTGCTACTGACCAATGGTGAGGACTGATAGCTGCGAGGTGCGGCGTTGATCCCAGGCAGTCATGTCACAGTTGATGTTGATTTCGGCAACTGGCTCGCGGAGTTGACGGAGCGGGTCAATCGGGCACAGTGCTTTCAGCGGCTGGGCGCCGTGCAGGAGGTTGTCGGGCTGACGGTGGTATCGCAAGGGCCACCGGCCCAGGTGGGCGAGACGTGCTATGTCAGGCCGGCGATGGATCGGCCCCCGGTACGCGCGCAGGTGGTTGGCTTCCGTGACAGCCGGGTGCTGCTCATGCCTCTGGGGGATACCCGCGGTATTCATCCTGGCTGTGAGGTCGTGGCCACCGGCCAGCAGGTGTCGGTGCCGGTTGGCCCGCAACTGCTCGGCCGCATCGTAGATGGCTTCGGAGTCCCGCTTGATGGTCGGGGGGCGCTCAATGTCGCCCAGCGGCGCGGGGTGTACGCAGAGGCGCCGCGGCCGATGGACAGGATCAGGATGAATGAGCCGCTGCACCTGGGAGTGCGCGCCATTGATACCTTGCTAACCTGTGCCAGGGGACAGCGCATTGGGATATTCGCCGGTAGCGGCCTGGGCAAGAGCACCTTACTGGGCATGATCGCCCGCAACAGCAGCGCAGATGTCAACGTCGTGGCTCTGGTCGGCGAGCGCGGTCGTGAAGTGATGGACTTCGTTGAGGGAAAGCTGGGGCCGTCACTGGAGCGGAGCGTCGTGGTAGTCGCCACGGCTGATGAGCCGGCGTTGGTACGCCTGCAGGCGGGCTTTGCAGCTACGGCGATAGCGGAGGAATTCCGTGACCGTGGCGCCCATGTCATGCTGATGATGGATTCGCTCACGCGGCTGGCACGAGCCCAACGCGAAGTGGGGCTGGCGGCGGGTGAGATTCCCGTCAACCGCGGCTTCCCGCCCTCGGTCTTCGCCATGATTCCGTCCCTCGTGGAACGGGCAGGGCCGTCGGCACGCGGCACCATTAGCGGTATGTACGCGGTCCTGGTCGAAGGTGACGACATGCTGGAACCGGTCGCTGACACGGCTCGTGCCACGCTCGACGGCCACATAGTGCTGACGCGGGACCTGGCCGAGAAGGGCCACTATCCGGCCATAGATGTGAACGGTAGCATTTCGCGGGCGATGGCAAGCGTCGTGGACGACACGCACCGGCAGCTATGCGAGAAGGCGCGGCGTCTGCTCCGGGGCTATGCAGACATAGAGGACCTGGTGGCTATCGGAGCCTACGAGGCAGGAGGGGACCCGTGGGTTGACGCGGCTGTGGCAGTTCACCCGCAGATGAGCGAGTTCCTCAGTCAGGCCATTGACGAGCGTGCGCAGCCGGCGGATGCACTGGTTCGTCTGCAGGAGATCGTGCAAGCGGCCGAGCGAATCGTTGCCGACAGGTGATGGGCATTTGAAGAAGAGCGACAGGCTGATGCGTTTACTGAGACATCTTGCTTCACAGCAGAAGCGGCTCCAGGTGCTCTGCCACGGCACCGAGGCGGAGACACGACGAGTGGCACTGCTGCAGAGCAGTCTGGCGGACGCACACTCCGCGGCTGCCCAGGCGCGGCCGCCGGGGTCCAACAGCGCTGCATGGCTGAGATGGCGTGGGTCTTACCTGGAGCGGACCGGCTGGCAGTGCAGCCGTCTTGCCGCCAAGCAGGAGCAGTTGATGATCGCCCTGGCCATGCAGAAGAAGCATCTGGCCCGCAGGTCGGGCCGGCAGCGTGCGGTCCAGAAACTGCTGGTGGCCGTGTTGAGTACCGAGCAGAGACGCGCCGCCGCTCTGCAGCAGGCCGAGACCGATCAGCGTGCCGGTGTGCTGCGTTGGGAGGAAGGTCACCGGCCATGATACGAGGCTCTGAGGGCGTCAGGAGCTTCGCCATCCCGGCAGTTGACCTCCCAGGCCGTCTGGACGCGGCCGTGGTGCAGAGCTGGGCGAAACGTTTGATTCGTGACTGCGCCTCCGAGCTCGCGCAGAGGGCCGGCATCGAGGAGCGGCGGATCAACTGCACGGCAGGCATTCTGTCCGCGCCGAATCAGTGGCAGCGTCCCCTCGATGCGGCCTGGTTCGATGTCAATTGTGGCGACGTCTGCGGCCGCGTCGTGATCCCTACGTCGCTGGCGGTGCCTCTGGTGGCTGCATGCCTGGGGTATGACACACACTCGGGCGGGCCGCTGACCCCATTGGACCGCCAGGTACTCTGTGTCTGGCTGGAGCCGCTCATCGGGTGGATACAGCAGGCGGCCGGTCTCCCGGATGAAGCGGCGATTGCTGTCTCCATGAGCGGACCCGAGGACACAACGCTTCTGCCGGCTGTCATGTTGAGCATCTCGCTGGCCGTCGAGGGTGTTCAGGGGACGTGTCATATCGTCGCCCCGTGGGCAGTGCTGCGTGGGCCGGTCCGCAGAGAAGTCAATTCGAAGAGGCAGAAGACATCGGTGGACCTGGCATTGCTAGGAAGGCTGCCTGTCAGCCTGACGGCTGTTATCAATGGCGGAGTTGTAGCGTTGGGCGACAGTCTCGAGCTGGAGGTGGGGGACATTCTTGCTTTGGATGGCGGCCCTCCCTCTTCCGTTGAAATACGAGCCGGCGAACGCGCGGTTGCAGCGGGGCGACTGGGAAGTCAGGGCGGCAACTGGGCGGTGCTGGTCAGCGAACTGCAGTGGCAGCCGGATAGTCCCGGTGGTCAGGAGGCTTCTGATGATTGAAGACAACGGCTCGGGCCGATCCCCGAGTACGGACACACGGACCGGCCTGAGTTCGGTCGTGCTGGCGGCATTGGGCGATATGTCGCTCCCCGTTGAGGTGCGCGTCGGGTCGGCAACGATCACGCTTCATGAACTGCTTGACTGTGCGCCGGGCACCGTGCTGGAACTCAATACGTGCGTGGGCGACCTTGTTGAGCTGTTCGTGGGCGGGCAACTTGTTGCGCACGGCGAGCTTGTCGCCATAGACGCACAGCTCGGCCTGCGCATCGTCGAGATCGTTGCGGAGGGAAGACCGGATGAATGCTAGGACGCTGAGCGTCATCGGCCTGCTTGTGAGTGCGGCCCCCGCATGGTGCCAACAGGAGATGCCTCTGGCTTCTCACGGGCCGACGTACTACTTGCTGAAGGCGCTGCTCAGTCTGCTGATCGTTGTCGCGCTGATTATGCTCACCTACTACGCTTTGAAGAAGGTCTCATGGCCGCAAGCGGGGGTTCTGAAGGACGGGCCATTGGAACTGCTGCAGGTGCTCCCCGTGGACGTCGGCCGCCGCATCTATCTTGTCGGGCTGAAGGACCGCGCCTACATTATCGCCTGGTCACAGGACAGTGTCGCGCTTGTCGGTGAATTGGCGAGGTCAGAAATCGAGGGGACATCTTCCCATGCCTGACGCCGCGCAACGCAAAGCTCATATGGCTCGCGGCTTGTCTATTGCCGCTGTCTGCGCACTGCTTCCTGCGTCGGCAACGGCACAGGAAGGCGTGAGAATTGACTTTGGTGCGGGGGAATCCGGCGGCTATGCACGGCTCGTGCTGCTGTTTGCGGCGATAGCCCTGGCGCCCGCAGTTCTGGCGGTTGTCACCAGCTTCGCCCGCATCGCGATAGTGCTCTTCTTCATGCGCGCAGGCCTGGGATCAGGTGACATCCCTCCCACGGTGGTCATCATCGGTCTGGCGGTGTTTCTCACGCTCTTCACCATGGCCCCGCAGATGGATGATGCGTACGCCAACGCGATTGCGCCGTATCTGGAGGGACGTCTCGAACTCGATGTGGCAAGCAGAGCTTTCATGGAGGGACTGCGTGGCTACATGACGGCTCACACTCGATCAACGGACCTCGCCCTATTTGAGGAATTCGCTCCCGAGCCGAACGCTGGGGCCAATACGCCAATGCGCACGCTGGTGCCCGCCTATACCATCAGTGAGTTACGCGCGGGCTTCCTGATCGGTTTCATTATCTACATGCCGTTCCTGGTGATAGACCTGGTGGTGGGCAGCACACTGGCAGCCGTGGGGTTGGTGAGCTTGCCGGCGCCCGCCGTGTCGCTGCCGTTCAAGGTGTTGCTCTTCGTGATGGTGGATGGATGGGCACTACTCACACAGTCGTTGCTAGCGACAATGCGATAAGACCGCCGGCAGTGAGCCGGCGGCCAGTCTTGGCCGGGTCGCACTCGGGGGACAGCAAAATGTCTATTCGTCGGCCTGCTCGAAGCTCGTGGCAACCATATAGACGTGCAACCGGACGCGGCCGCCGTCAATCTGGAACTCCAGGTCTATGTCTTTTCTGTATGGCCCAATATCGCGCACAATGTCGGTCTTTGCGTAGCCGTTGCACGTGCCCTGATGTCCCTCGAAGTTGACGGTTGCCTGCAACGTTTGCACATACGTGACATAGGACGCAGCCGCGAGGCCGAGGAAGCTTTCCGGCTCGCGGTACTGAATGCCTAGCACAGTTGTGGTGCCACTAAGCGTTTCGTTGTTGGTGTAGAACGGTATGGTTGTGAGTGGCCCGGACACATTGGCCGCTTCGCCCGCGATTAGCGGCGATCTCAAGAACGGTCGAGTCTCAGGGACCAGAACTGCCACTGCGCGTGGCGCGCCGGAGGACCATCGGAGTACTGCATCTGTCGTGCCGTTGTGGTCGTCATCATATGAGCGGAAGTACTCGCTCCAGTCCTGCAGGCCGCCGCCGGACGAGAAGAGGTAGTCGCAGTACCTGTAGATGGTCGAGTCAGGGGAGGCGGCGACGTCCGGGGTCGGGATGTCCGGGAAGTAGTCCGTGAAAGTTGTGGTACGGAGCAAGGCACTACGGAGAGCGGTGTACAGGGTGTTGTTGGCTACTACGCGGGTAGACTGCCCCCTGGCATCCAGTATCTGAGTCAGGAAGTAAGTCGTCACCTGCATGTCATAGGTCCATTGGCTGCCCGTTGCCACCGGAAAGTAGTTGCCGGTTAGGGAGTGGTAGTCCACACCATCTCCGCTGCAGCCGCTCAGAACCACTATCGCGATGGAGGCAGACAACATGACAAGTGTCCCGGCACGCATGGCGACCTCCTCACACCTAACAGGTTACTGCTCTGGAACGCTGGCTGCTACAATTATGGCACACAGGCGGGCAATCGTCAACGGACGCGAAGGCTTTCCGTTCACGGCCGGCCCCTCTCAGGCCAGGGGAGTTGATACGCCACGGACGCTCACGAAGCCGTCGAGTTGCTGCGTCACGTATTGCTGATCGCGCTGTATCTGTCGTTGCCTCCGATGGTGGCTGCGGCACTTGCCGGTTTCGCGGTTGGTGTGCTGCAATCGGCGTCCGGCCAGAACGATCAGGCCGTGTCATTTGTGCCCCGGATACTGGCCGCCGGTGCCGCGATCATGGTGTTCGGCATGTGGTTGATGTCACTGGCTACCGACTTCTGGTACAGACTGTGGAGCGGCTTGCCGCAGTTGATCCGGTAGGACGATGCGCTTATGCAGCAGTTGATTGCCGCATTGCCGCTTTGGGGATTGGTCTTCGCTCGCACCGCCGGCGTGGCGCTGCTGGTGCCGCCCATCGGTGTCCGGCAGGTGCCCATTGCCGTCAGGATTGCCGCTGCGGCCATCATCGCCACTCCGCTCTGCTGGACTGCCGGCGGCTTGAGCCAGGACGGCCCCGCACTGGCCCTGTACGGCCTGTGGGTGGCCAGGAACCTCGCAGTTGGCCTCGTACTGGGCGGGGCGGTGGCTGCAATCCTCTGGGCGGCTGTAATGGCCGGCGCGTACATGGAGCGGGGGGCAGGCTGGTCATCGTCGCCGCCAGAGCAAAGCTGCACCGGCTCGGTGTTCTACCTGCTGGCCGCGGTGCTCTTTGTGCTGATAGACGGCCACCACGCTGTGTTCCAGGCGCTGGTTGGCTCGTTTAAGGCCATTCCTGTGGGCCCGCCGCCAGTCGCGGGACTGGCGATGGAAGCTTTGGTGCTGTTGCCGGCCAGGATGTTCGCCGCTTCATTGATGATCGCCGGGCCGGCACTGCTGGTTGTCCTGCTGGCCCGCGCCCTACTGGCTGCCGCGGAACGATTGTCTCTTGAGCTCGCGATCAGCGGGCTGAATGCCATTACCGCGCCGCTACTGGCCACTGTGGCGCTTGTCGTGGCCCTGCCGGCAGTTGCCTACGTTATCCTCGCGCAGTTCAGTGAAATGCTGGGTCAGGTTGCCACACTACTTCAATAGCGCCGCGATGCTGGACCGCACGTGAAGCGCGTCCTTTCCGCAACTCCATCCAGGTGTGACCATGAGCGAGCAAGGTTACAAACGCTACGGCCCCAGCGACAGGAAGCTGCAGCACCTGCGCGCGCAGGGCATTCACCCGTCGAGCCGCATGCTGTCGCTGCTGCTGGCCTCTGCGTGCGGCCTTGGCGTTCTGTGGGCTTTGGGCCGGAAGTCCATTCTCGGTCCCCTTGCTGAACTGGCAGGCCTCAGCTTCACCTCGTTCGATATGCCCGCTGCGGCGTTGCCGCAGTACATGGCGCGGGCGTTGACCGTGGCTGGTGTGGCGGTCTTGCCAATCGGCCTTGCCGGCTTGGGCGGATGGCTGGTGGGCAATTGGCTGCAAAGCCGATTTGCATTGCGGTGGCCCTGGTCGCGGCCGTCGGGTCCCACACTCTACACATTCCCACGCCGCCTGCCCGCCGATGTCGCCGTGCGGGGCATTCTGTCAGCGCTCTTGCTGCTAGCCGCCGGTTTCGCGATGGGTGACATGTGCCAAGCTGTCGTCGGATTCCCGCTCACTTCGGATTCTGATATATGTCGGATGGCTGGTATGTGCCTGCAATCGGCGCTGACCACGTTTTGTCCCGCACTATTGGCGGTTGTGCTCTTCGACGTAGTGTGGAGCCGGTACAGCTATGTGGCTGCAGCGGGCATGACCGAGACCGAACGCCGACGCGAAGCTGAGGAAACTGGCACCAGCCGGCTGACACGCTGGCGTCGTGCAAGGCTACGTCGACACGGAGGTAGACGATGAACAGTCTCCGACATTTTCGCATCCAGGCAGTCGTTGCCGTGGCGGCGGCTGTGGCGATGCTTGCGCTCGTTGTTCCCTTGCCCGGCTGGACGCTGGACGTGCTGCTTTCGGCCAACCTGGCGGTATCACTGGCCGTGTTCGCGCTGGCAGTACTGGTTAGCAGGCCGGTGCGACTCACGAGCCTGCCAGGCCTCATGGTCGTTTCCAGTCTCGGACGTGTGGTGCTGGCACTAGCAGTAGCCCGCAACATCCTTCTAGGAGGCGCCGGCGGGCAATTGGTGGCTGCTCTTGGAGGTATGGGTGGGGGCGGCTGGCCGGCCGATGTCGCTATCGTCCTGATGGTCGCCTTGATAGATCTGCTGGTCATCGGCGTCGGAATGGTACGTGTATCCGAGGTACTGGCTCGCTTTGCACTTGATGCCCTGCCCGGGCGGCAGATGGCCATAGACGCCGCTGTGGCAGATGGGCGTCTGAGCGCGACCGAGGCCATCGAGAAGCAGCGGCAAGTTGATGCCGAGTGCGCCTTTTTCGGCGCGATGGACGGAGCCGCCAGGTTTCTGCGCGGCGACTGCGTCGCCACGCTTGCCATAGTGGCTGCCACGCCGGTCGTGGCCCTCCTGACTGGCCAAACCAACGCTGCCGGCACATCCGACCTGGCCGGCTACCTACACTTGGCGACCGGACACGGGCTGGTCATTCTCCTGCCGGCGCTGCTCGTCGGCGGGGCCGGGGCAATGATACTAACCCGTGCGGGCAGCGAGGAAACGTTTGGTTCGGAAATTGCAGGTGAACTTGTCGTGCAGCCGCTTGCCCTGGGGGCGACCGCGACCGTTCTGTTCGTAGTGGCTCTTGTCTCGCCCGGGGCGCGGGTGCTGCTCCTGCTCATGACGGTGGTGGTCACAACGGCAGCAGTAGCCTTCAGAAAACGCAACTCACGCTCGGAAGAGCCACGGAGTCCGTCCTCGGAACGAGGTGCGAACCGCATTGAGACAGGTCTGGGACTGGTGCATCTGGTCGGTGACGGCGGGTTCGGAATGATGCTGAGCGAGGTGCGTCAGAAGCTGCAACGACGTCTGGGCGTGCCGGTGGCGCCCTTTGCGGTCAGTGATAATGCGGAGTTGGGCATGGATCAGGTGGCGCTGGTCATTAGCGGACAGTTAGCTAGTCAGTACACAGTCCGTCCAGGCCGATTGCTTGCCGTCGGCGTCCCCCACGACGACTTCGTTGGCGCGGACGACGCTCGCTGCGGGGCACGCAGCCTCGGGGCGTGGATACTGCCCGAGGATGAACATCTGGCACGCAACGACGGAGCAGAGGTTCTGGCGCCCCTGCCCGCGCTACTGGCGCTGGTGGAAGACCGTGTTATGGCCTGCGCTGACGACCTGTTCGGAGTGCAGGATGCCGCTGAACTGCTCGCGCAACTGTCAATCACACACCCGCATCTCGTGGCCCTGGCGGGTCAGGAGGGGCTTGATGCTGTGCAACTGCGGCGGATAGGAGCGGCTCTGCTGAGGGATGGCGTGGGCCTTCACAGCCCTGCAGCCTTTCTTGAGGGTGCCGTTGACGCCTGGCGTGACAATCGCGACGAACAGCAGGTGGTGGAGGCGGTGCGGAAGCGGCTGGCTCGGAGCATCTGCCAGGCTGCAGGCCCCGATGGCACCATTCTGGCTATTGAGCTTGCGCCGCCCCTGGAGGACGAACTGGTGGCGGCCTGTGAAGGTGGCAGTCTGGCCCTTCCGCCGGAACTGGCCGAACGCTGGCTGCGTCTGCTGGCCGGCTACAGCCTGCAGGCATTCCGCAGGAGGCACCCCATCGCCATTCTCTGCAATCCCGCCATGCGGCCCGTCGTCAGTGAGCTCGTCGCAGAAAGCGGCCAGAACTTGATGGCTGTCGCCTTTGATGAGCTGGAGCCTGACTACGCCGTGGAGCGTCTGGCGACCATCACGGACGCCGACCTATGCGGGCCGGGAGAAACCTTTAGACCGGCGGAGGAGTGATACACCTGAGGTCGAAGCAATCCGCCCTGCGGCATGAGCAGAATAGGGCAAGAGGTGCTCGCCAGCGGCTGATCACCGACAATGTTGACCTGGTGCATTACATCGTCGGTCGAATCGCAGTCAATCTCCCCGAGAGAGTGGACAAAGACGACCTGATCAGTGCCGGTCTGATGGGGCTAATCAAGGCTGCTGACCGCTTCGACGAGAGCCGGGGCACCAAGTTCCGCACCTATGCAAGCAGCGTCGTCCGCGGCGAAGTGATGGAGTCTCTGCGTGCCAAGGACTGGGCTCCGCGCAGCGTGAGGCGCAAGGCCCGCGAGCTGGCGGCGGCTGTCGGGGAACTGGAGGCCCGTTTGCATCGGTCTCCCACCGATGCCGAAATCGCCGAAAGCCTCGACATCGGCATCGAGGAGTACTACGCTCTGCTGTCCGAGACCAGCGGCGCCAACGTCATCTCGCTGGACGAACTGCTCGAGGAGTGGCAGGTGGAGGCTGGCGAGGGCTCTGCCCAACCGGCGGCGGACAGGGCCGAGAATCCGGCCGACGTGCTTGACCGCGAGGCACTCCTGCAGGTCGTCGCGGCCGCTGTTGGGCGGCTGCCTGAGCGAGAGCAACTCGTCGTGGGGCTGTACTACCAGGAAGAGCTTACCCTCCAGGAGATCGGGCAGATTCTGGGGGTCACGGAGTCGCGTGTGTGTCAGATACACACCCAGGCTCTTGCGCGCCTGAGGGCCAGTCTGCACCGCGAGCTGGGCTTGCCTTAGCAGCGGTCAGGGGTCAGCATCCTCGCTATGAATTCCACCTTTAACTTTCGCCCCATTGTGTGATATAATACTCGCTAGTTTTGCCTTTGTGCATACATTCACGCTGACACGTACGAGGGGGTCGCTCTTCCTTGCGGAAAACCACAATTTCAGTTGTAGTCGGGCTGGTTACACTGGCCATCGTCGTGCCAATGCTTCTGAGTGGCTGCGGAAGCCAGCCGATGGCGGTAGTCAACGGTGTCAAGATCACGCGTGCCGAGTTCCTGCAGAGACTTGAGGAGACGCAGGGGCGACAGGTCATGGGCGACTTGATCCTGCGCGCACTCGTCGAGGATTCATTCGCCAAGGCGGGCCTGTCTCTGACGGATGAGGATGTCAATAAAGAGATCGAGAAGGCCAAGGCAACCGCGCCGGACGAGAACGCCTGGCAGCAGATGCTTGCGTCCAAGGGCATAGACGAGCAGCAGTTCCGGGATTTCGTCGCCTTCCGGATGAAGCTTGAGAAACTGGCGACGAAGGACGTCCAGTACTCGGAAGAGAAGCTGAAGAAGTTCTTCGATGAGAACAAGGAGGCTTTCGCCGAGCCCGCGATGGTGGACATCTCCGAGATCGTGGTCGCCGAGAAGGCGGAAGCCGACAAGCTGTATCAGGAATTGGCCTCCAAACCTGACGCCTTCGGTGATCTGGCGCGGCAGCATTCCATCTCGCCATTTACGCGCGAGCGCGGCGGACGCCGTGGCCTGATGCCGCTCGAGCGCGTGACGCCGATTGCACTCAGTGGCCCCGTCCAGAATATGAATGTCGGTCAGGTCAGCAAGCCGATTAGCGCCGAGGGCAACTGGTACCTAATCAAGGTGGAAAGCCGCAACGAAGCCAAGCAGCCAAAGTATGAGGATCTCAAGGACCAAGTGCAGCGAGCATACGGCCAGAAGTTCGCCAAGTCGGAGCAGGACCTGATTGATGAGATGCGCAAGACCGCACAGGTAACGATCATTGATCCGAAGTACCAAGCGCTGAATGAGTTTTTCCGCCCGGAACCCACCAGCCTGCCAACCTTCGGGGCCGATGAGAAGGGCAAGCAGAAGGCGCAGCCAGGCGGAGCAGAGAATAAGGGCGCGCAGGACACACCAGCCACAAGCAATGCCACGCCCGAAGGCGTTCCCGGACAGGCCAAAGAGGCCGAGAAGGCCTACAAGGAAGCGGCTACAGAACAGCCCGACACCCGCTAGTGGTTCGTTTCATCACGGCAGCGGAGGATTGCACAGGCGGCCACTGGCGGTGGCCGCCTGTGATTGCATGTCAGTGAGCCATGAGTGAATTCGAGCGCCTCGTGCAGATTATGGCCAAGCTCCGCGCCCAGGGAGGCTGCCCCTGGGACCAGCAGCAGACCCACCGCAGCTTGCGCCCATACCTCCTGGAAGAGGCGCACGAGGTCATTGAGGCCCTCGACAGTGGTGACACTGACGCTCTGCGCTCTGAGCTCGGGGACCTGCTGCTGCAGATAGTCTTCCATGCCCAGATTGCAGCGGAGAACGGACAGTTTGACGTTGAGGGCGTCGCTGGCAGCATAAACCAGAAACTCATCCATCGGCACCCCCATGTGTTCGGAGACGTAACGGTCAATAGCGCGTCCGAGGTGCTGGTCAACTGGGAGAAGCTGAAGAGGACCGAAGGCGAGAACTGCCAACGGACATCTGCGCTGGAGGGCGTTCCCAGAGGGCTACCGGCGCTGCTGTACGCCACGAAGCTGCAGAAGAGGGCCGCCCGAGTGGGCTTTGACTGGGACGATGCAGCCGGCCCGATGGCCAAAGTCCACGAAGAGCTGGATGAACTGCAAGCAGCAGGCGACAGCGGCCATGACGAAGCTATTGAGGCCGAACTGGGAGATGTGCTGTTTGCCATCTGCAATCTCGCCAGGTTCCTAGGGATTGACAGCGAGAGTGCCCTGCGCGAGGCGTCGGCGCGCTTCGCGAGACGTTTCGCGGAAATGGAGCAGGCCGCCCGTAAGCTGGGACGGGAGATGGCGGAGATGAGCCTGGATGAGCTGGAGAAGCTCTGGCAACAGGCCAAGGCCGGGGAGGACTAGGTCATGCGGCTTGATGTGTTCCTGCGCAACGCCGGCATAATCCCTCGGCGTAGCAGGGCGCAGGAAGCCTGTGACGAGGGCCTCGTGCAGATTGACGGTAAGGTGGCGAAGGCCAGCACAGAGGTGCGGCCCGGGCAGGAACTGAGGGTCGAACTCGGCCTGCAGGTGCGCGAGTACGACATTCTGGACGTGCCGAAAGTCCCTGTCGCAAGGAAGGACCGCGAGAACTGCGCGAGACTGCGGTCTCAGACCCGGGTGGATCCGGAAGACTGGTGAACCGCAGAGCCCTCACAGGCCCGCCTCTGAGCTGTAGCGGATTTGAACCAGTAGAAGCCGTAATCGTCGTTCCTGAAGACTGCAGCGGGGTGCGCCCGCATTAACTTAAGGAGGTTTGTTGATGTCGAATTTTGAGAAGGTCTATATGTTTGACTGCGATACGGACGACCTGGCCGCAAGGCTAAAGGGAGAAGGCCGAGGTCTCAAGGACCTACTCGGCGGCAAGGGCTCCAACCTGTGCCTCATGACCAGTGCGGGCGTGATTGTGCCTCCGGGCTTTGTCGTTACCACCGACATGTGCAACGAGTACGTGGCTCTCGGGCACAAGATGCCCGAGGGAGTGGCCGAAGACGTTATGGAGGCCGTCGAGAAGCTCGAGAAGACCACTGGCAAGGGCTTCGGCGACTCCAGCAATCCGCTGCTGGTGTCCGTGCGCTCCGGTGCCAAGTTCTCCATGCCCGGCATGATGGATACCGTCCTTAATCTGGGCATGAATGACGAGGTGGCGGCGGGCATGGTCAAGATCTTCCAGAACGAGCGGTTCGTCTATGACGCCTACAGGCGCCTGATAATGATGTTCGGCGATGTCGTGAAGGGCGTAGAACGCCGTGAGTTCGAGGAATGCCTGGACCAGGTCAAGAAGGAAGAAGGCGTCAGGAACGATGTGGACGTATCCGCCCAGGGCATGAAGAAAGTCGTCGAGATGGAGAAGGAAGTGTATAAGCGGGAGCTCGGCGTTGATTTCCCGCAGGACCCGCGCGCGCAGTTGATGGACGGCGTGCGCGCCGTGTTTGATTCCTGGGACAACCCCCGCGCAACGGCTTACCGGAACATCAACAAGATCCCCCACAATCTGGGAACGGCAGTAAACGTCCAGATGATGGTATTCGGCAACATGGGCGACGACTGCGGAACCGGCGTGGCCTTCACGCGTGACCCCGCTACGGGCGAGAAGGTCATCTACGGCGAGTATCTGGTCAACGCCCAGGGCGAAGACGTGGTGGCCGGCACTCGCACCCCGCTCCCGATCGCCGAATTGGAGAACCAGATGCCCGAGGTCTATGCGCAGTTTGTCGGCATCTGTGAGAAGCTCGAGAACTTCTACCGGAACATGCAGGATGTCGAGTTCACGGTAGAGCAGGGCAAGCTCTGGATGTTGCAGACCCGCGACGGCAAGCGGACGGCAGTGGCAGCCATCAAGATCGCGACCGACATGGTCGCCGAAGGTCTCATTGACGAGAAACGTGCTATCGAAATAATGGACCCCGGTGCTCTTGACCAACTCCTCCATCCGCAGTTCGACCCGGAGAAGAAGCCCACAGCAGTCGCCACCGGCGTCGCGGCGTCTCCGGGCGCAGCCGCCGGTAAGGTCGTGTTCACTGCTGACGATGCCGTAGCGGCCGCGGAGAAGGGCGAGCGGGTGGTGCTGGTGCGCCACGAGACATCGCCCGATGACATCAGCGGTATGGCCGCCGCTCAGGGCATCCTCACCGTATTCGGCGGCAAGACCTCCCACGCCGCCGTTGTCGGGCGTCAGATGGGCAAGCCTTGCGTGGTAGGCTGTGGGGCCATGGAGTTGGACCATGCAACCCGCTCATTCTCGGTGAATGGGAACGTCGTCAATGAGGGAGACTACATCTCCATAGACGGCGGCACCGGCGAGGTGATGTTGGGCGACGTTGAGACCGGGGACAGCGAGATTATCGCGGTCCTCAAGGGCAAGATGAAGCCCGAAGACTCCCTTCTGTACACGGAGTTTGCGAAGCTGATGAAGTGGGCCGATGAGGTCAGGACGATGGGGGTCCGCACCAACGCCGACACGCCGGAGGACGCCGCTTTGGCCGTGCTGCTCGGCGCCGAGGGTATCGGCCTGACGCGCACGGAGCACATGTTCTTCGGCGAGGACCGCATCATCAACTTCCAGCGCATGATCATCTCTGACAGCGATGAGGAGATGCAGACGGCCGCCGACGTGCTGGAGCAGTACCAGGAGGATGACTTCTACGGCATTCTGAAGGCAATGGACGGGAAGCCGGTTATCATCCGTCTGCTCGACCCGCCGCTGCACGAGTTCCTGCCGCATGACCCCGAGGACCAGGCAACGCTGGCGAAGATGACGGGCAAGACCCTGCAGGAGAT
The DNA here is from genome assembly GCA_964549395.1 of uncultured Armatimonadia bacterium. Lineage (GTDB taxonomy): Bacteria > Armatimonadota > Zipacnadia > Zipacnadales > UBA11051 > UBA11051. The sequence goes on from CAZJVY010000023.1 coordinate 40,705, forward strand.
TGCTGACTTGGTGGAGGGCCTCAAGGAGAACAACCCGATGCTTGGGCATCGCGGCTGCCGGCTGGGCGTGACCTTCCCGATCATCTACAAGATGCAGGTCAAGGCCATCTTCGAGGCGGCCTGTCAACTCAAGAAGGAAGGCTTCAACCCGATCCCCGAGGTCATGATCCCACTGGTCGGCCTTGAGGGCGAACTGGCCATCTGCAAGCGCTACACGGAGGAAGTGGCCCAACAGGTCATAGCCGCCGCCGGCGTTGAGATCAACTACATGATCGGCACCATGATCGAGCTGCCCAGAGCGTGTCTGGTCGCCGACAAGATCGCACAGATGGCGGAGTTCTTCTCCTTTGGCACCAACGACCTGACGCAGACCGCCTTCGGCTTCAGCCGGGACGACGTCGAGGGCAAGTTCATCCCCGCGTACATCTCCCAGGGCATAATCCAGGTCAGCCCGTTTGAGAGCATAGACCGCCCTGGTGTGGGCAAGCTGGTGCAGATGGGCGTGGAGTTGGGACGAGCCGCCAATGCCAAGCTGGAAGTCGGCATCTGCGGGGAGCACGGTGGCGAGCCGAAGTCGGTGGAGTTCTGCCACGACGTCGGTCTCGACTACGTAAGCTGCTCGCCGCTGCGCGTGCCGATTGCTCGTCTTGCTGCTGCTCAAGCGGAATTGGCCAACCCGCGCTAGATGGCAACAACACGGCGACCGGGCAGACACGCTTGCTCGGCCGCCTTTCCTGACCGGAGGTGTGCTGACAGATGACAGAGATATGTGAAGTGCGGGCCAGGGAGATTTTGGATTCCCGTGGTAACCCCACCGTTGAAGTGGAAATCGGTCTTGTGGACGGCAGCATGGGCCGTGCTGCAGTGCCCTCGGGCGCCTCTACGGGTGAGCGCGAAGCCCTTGAGCTTGTTGACGGCGATAGGCAGCGCTATGGGGGCAAGGGGCGGCTCAAGGCGGTCTCCAACGTTAACGAGATCATTGCACTGGAGATCGTGGGCCTCGACGCGATAGACCAGACGTACATTGACGAGGTCATGATTGACCTGGACGGCACCGAGAACAAGAGCAAGCTCGGCGCCAATGCGATTCTCGGCGTATCCCTGGCGACGGCAAAGGCGGCTGCGCAGTCGCTGGGCCTGCCTCTCTGCCAATACATCGGCGGGACGGCGGCGCGGCAATTGCCGGTGCCGATGATGAATATCATCAACGGTGGCAAGCATGCGGCGAACAACGTTGATCTGCAGGAATGGATGATTATGCCCGTGGGCGCGGGATGTTTCGCCGAGTGCCTGCGCTGGTGTGCCGAGACATATCATACACTGGCCAAGGTACTTGGTGAGCGGGGGCTCAGTGGAGGTGTCGGTGACGAGGGCGGCTTCGCGCCCAACCTGGGAAGCAACGAAGAGGCCCTGCAAGTGATCATGGAGGCCATTGAGAAGGCCGGCTACGCTGCAGGCGACGAGATTATGATAGCCATCGACCCGGCAGCCAGCGAGATATACACGAAGGACGGCATGTACGACCTGGCCGGTGAAGGGCGCAAGCTCACACCCGAAGAGATGATTGACTATTACGCCCAGCTTTGTGCCAAGTATCCGATCATCTCCATAGAGGACGGCCTGGGTGAGAATGACTGGGATAGCTGGCCGAAGCTGGTTGGGAAGATTGGCGACAAGGTGCAGATAGTCGGCGACGACCTGACAGTCACCAACGTCAAGTATCTGGCAAAGGCCATCGCGGGCAAAGCGATCAACTCCATTCTCATCAAGCTGAACCAGATCGGCACGCTGACCGAGACGTTGGCGGCCATCGAGATGGCAAAGCGCGCCAAGATGACGGCAGTGGTCTCGCATCGCAGCGGAGAGACGGATGACTCGACCATTGCGGACCTGGTAGTGGGTGTCAATGCCGGGCAGATAAAGACCGGTGCGCCGTGCAGGACCGACCGCGTGGCCAAGTACAACCAACTATTGCGGATTGAGGAAATGCTGGGCAGCACGGCTCAGTACCTGGGCAAGGGAGTCTTCTACAACTTGCAGTAAGGCCGCAAGTGTGATATATACGTAATGCTGCTTCATTCAGCAGGCGTCAACCCGTGCATCGCAGCACAACAACTTCAGACATCGGGGAGGATGCCGGTGCCCAGGACTGTTAGAAGGGGCGCCAGAGAGAAGTATGCGGCGATCATCTGGCAGCCGTACGCCATCACGGCGGTTGCCGTAATCGTCTTTGCATGGGGCACAGCGGCGGGTGTCAGGTCGTTGGCGGCCTGTGTTCGCAGTGCGCATGAAGTGGTCGTCAAGACGCGCGAATACAAGCAGACCGTGGCCGACAACAGGCGCGCGGAAGCTGAGACGATATTCCTCCGCACTCAAGCGGGCAAGGCCTACGCGGCACGCACCGATCTCGGCTACATTGACAAGAGCGAAGAGCACATCGAGTTGGCCGTCAACGAGGACGATACGACCGACCGGAGGCTTGGTCAGCGTTTCCGCGACTGTCTCGCCCGCTTCGAATGCCGAGCCAGAGCACAGGCATGTGATGCGATTGACACCGCACGTGTCATGCTCGGCCTGTGGGAGCCGGTAGTGCCCGGAACAGGCGATGCAAGCCTGGACGAGGTTTCATAGTGATAGATAACCCGGCAGGAATGACTGGAAGCGCCGCGAGTGCGGCGCTTCTCTCAGTTCTCATATCAGGTGTTATCCACTATCCACGCGACGCACGCCGGCGGACTTCTAGCCAGGCACCTCGACCCGGCGGCCCTCTTCGGCGGACACATATGCCGCATAGATGACGCTCACCACATCGCGGGCCAGCGTCCAGCCCGACAACGGCTCTCGGTCTTCCGCTACGGCCTCCATGAAATCCTGCATTTCTTGATGATACCCGTTGGCCCAGTGCTCGTCGGGGGATGCGTAGTTCCACCCTCTACGAGTTGAGATCTTCTCAGCCAGATATTCGTCGCCGAAGCTGTCATCTGCCGGCCCGTACGCGAGCACCTGGTCATTGGGGTTCATGTGGCAGCGGATACGGCCATTGGAGCAGAACAGCTCCATGTAGTTGTAGATGCCACCCAGCACCACGTCGGAAGACACCACTTCGGCCACCGACCCATCCTCGAATGTGATCAGCACCGCTCCCCAGTCTTCGCAATCAACCAGATCGTGCCGCAGGTACTTCTCCTTCTCTGCCGCGAAGCTCTCCATCCTGGTCAAGTGCGCTACCTCGCCGACTACTGATTTGGGACGGATCGGCTTGCCGTGCTTCTGCAGCCCCTCGAATTGCTTGATGTGCAGCACGCCCCCGACCGGGTGCGAGCCGGTACGCAGCAGCGCGCCGCCGCCCGCCAGGGACCAGTGGGACGCGTAGGATGCGTGAGAGCCCGAGTGTGACTCCTCGGCGTGGATGCGCATGATCGTCCCGTTCCCGGATGCGATGAGGCCGTGGGCCTTCGCCACTGCAGGGGCATAGACCCAGTTCTCGGCGTACATGAACTTCACCCCGCCGGCCTGCAGCGCCCGCTCCATCTCATCCATGCGCGCGATCGTGTGGTCGAACATCTGCTGGCGGGGGACGGTATTGCCGATGAGTTCGTCCCTGTCGTGGCCCGCCTCAGCCGTGTAGCCGGTGAACGGCTTCTCCACAATCACGTGCTTACCGGCCTCGGCAGCTTGCAGCGCCATCGGCAGATGTAGGTTGGTGGGCACGCACAAGTCCACGACCTCAATCTGTTCGTCCGCCAGCAGCTCATCGAAGCTTTCATACACTGCGGGTACGCCATGCTTCTCAGCGAATCTGACGGCGTTCTCAGAATGGCCGGACATGATGGCTACGACATCAGCTTGCACACCGACTACCCGGCGTGCCGCCTCTGTGTGAAAGCTGGCCGCAAAGCCCGTGCCCACCATCCCGATGTTGACACGTTTCATTTCCAATCTCCTCTGCGCTTGGAAGATTCTCGTCGTCACATTCAGGTGAGTTGCGCGGTGCAGCACGGCGTGATGAAGACCGTATCCTGTCCGGGTCGCAAGCGGCTGATGGCAATGTCATCACCAATCTGCACCCGCGAACTGCCACCTCAGAGCAGTTGTCGCGGACATCGAAGTAAGACGGCCTGGCACCACGACCTGAACAACGTGGTGCAGGGCCCATAGCGTCGCTCCGCATGGTCTTTCGATGATGAAGGAGGGCAATCCTGCCCGTACGGAGTGGGGGAAACATTTTGCCGCTGCCTGGCAGGTGCCAGCGGCATATGCGGTCAAGTATCCACCTGACTGCGTAAGTCGGCGTGTTGGCTGGCACATCCGGCACTGGTTGAGGGAGCTGCGATGTTCCTGGAGTTTCTCAGGCGGGCAGTGTGGGCGATTTTCGGCGTACCGGCGCTGATGATACTGGCGTACCTGGGCGGCTGGTGGTTGTTTGTGCCGCTTGCTGGACTTACGCTGGTTGGGCTGGCCGAGTACTACTCCGCGGCGTTAGGTGGTGGTTTTCGCCCGGCGGTCGGACTTGGCTTCATCGTGGGCCTCGCTGTGATTGCCGCCGCAGTCTTTACTCCGGCTTACGCCGCAATCATAACCATCGGACTGCTGGCCGTCCTGGCCGGTGGTGCCCTGATATCGGTGCTGCGGCCGGGCTTCAAGCAGGTAGCCGTAACCAGCTCCGCCATTACCGTCTTCGGCGTCGTCTACGTTGCCGTCATGCTGTCGTTTCTAGTACATCTGCGGCAGATGGATCTGCCGCTGCTGATCGGCGCAGGTAGCATAGGACAGTTCTGGCACCGTACGGGAGCCGTCGTACTGGTCATAGTACCGGTATGGTTCTGCGATACATTCGCATTTGTCGCCGGCAAGACATGGGGACAACGCCCGTTGGCCCCAGCCATCAGCCCGAGAAAGACTGTCGAGGGCGCCGTCGCGGGCCTGTTGTCGGCGCTGCTGGCTACTGTCGGCCTCGGCGCATGGATGGAGATGCCCTGGTATCACGCCGTAATCCTGGGCGTGTTGATGGGCAGCCTGGGACAGATCGGCGACCTCTCGAGTTCCATACTCAAGCGGAACCTTGAAATGGACGATTTCGGCACGGTCTTCGGCATACACGGAGGGTTCCTGGACCGCTTTGATGCCATGCTCTTCAACCTGCCACTCGCGTACTACTATCTGCAGATTGTCTTCGTGCTGGCGAAATAGGCTGCGATGCGCGCGGCTTGGCCGCAGCAATGCTTTCAGCACACAGGAGGCTATTGATGATTATCGGAGTACCGACAGAGATCAAGGAAGGTGAATACCGGGTGGCCGTGACACCCGCTGGCGCACACGCGCTGGCGGCAGACGGTCACCGGGTCATCATTCAACGCGGCGCGGGTGAGGGCAGCAATATTGCCGATGGGGAGTACGAGAATGCCGGCGCAGAACTGGTAGACGGTGCCGATGGGGTATTCCAGCGCGCAGAGATGATCATGAAGGTGAAGGAGCCTGTGTCCTCTGAGTATGGAGCGCTGAGGAGAGGGCAGATGCTGTTTACCTACCTTCACTTGGCATCTTCGGAGGAACTGACGAAGGCGATGCTGGACGCAGGAATCATCGGAATCGGCTATGAGACCGTGCAGACAGACGACCGCCACCTGCCGCTCCTGGAGCCGATGAGTGAGGTGGCCGGCAGGATGTCGGCACAGGTGGCGGCGCAGTGCCTGCAGAAGCATTCCGGCGGCCGCGGCATTCTGATGGGCGGTGTGACGGGGGTTGCTCCCGCGGAAGTCGTGGTCATAGGTTGTGGATTTGTCGGGGCGAGCGCGATCAAGGTGGCGGCGGGCATGGGCGCTCACGTCTCGGCTTTCGACATCAACACCTACCGACTCGCCTACCTGGATGACACCTACGGCGCGGCGGTAACAAGCCTCTACAGCAGCCCACTGGCTGTCGCTGAAGCAATTGCGGAAGCCGACGCCGTCATCGGTGCCGTGCTGATACCCGGAGCCCGTGCTCCCCACGTCATCTCGGAGGAGATGGTAGCAGCAATGCGTCCGGGCTCGGTCATTGTTGACGTAGCGATAGACCAGGGCGGTTGTGTGGAGAACATACGACCTACCAGCCACTCTCACCCCACATATGTCGAGCACGGTGTCGTGCACTACGCAGTGACCAACATACCTGCCGCCGTGCCACGGACATCCACGTACGCTCTCACCAACGCCACGCTTCCCTATGCCCGGATGATCGCCGAAATGGGCATTGCCAAGGCAATGGAGCAGGACCGGGCGCTGGCACGTGGCCTGAACGTTGCCGACGGAGAGCTGAAGTGCCCGGGCGTCATCGAGGCGTTCCCTCACCTGTCTAACTGAGAGCCGCATGGTCTGGAGAAAGCAGCGCGCTGCTCCATACGAGCAGCGCGTGTCTTGCTGGTCGGATGCGAGAAGCTCTTCCCCAACCTCTCTCTACTTGGCAGCGGTCTTCAGGGGCGTGGCGATGTAGCGGAGACGCGGCACTGCCTCGCCGGAGACGTAGATCGCCAAGCCGATGAGTGAGGCGCAGATCGCCCCCAAAACGTAGTTGGGCGAATCGCCGAAGAGCAGGGCATAGCCCTGGTACAGCAGTGCCGCGACAGTGGTTAGCAGGATGAAGATGCCGGGAATGACCGTATAGATGGTTGGCTTGCCGACCCCCACCAGATAGACGGCAATGACGAGGAAGGCGAGTGCTGCGATGAGTTGGTTGGCGGCACCGAAGACCGGCCACAGGAACTTGCCGGCTCCGGAGAGACCGAGATAGACGGCCGGTGCCACCGTGATGATGCCGGCAAGCCAGCGGCTCCGGAGCGGGGCAATGCGGTCTCCGAATGTCTCAGTCAGAACGAACCGCCCCAGACGCGTGCAGGTGTCAAGGGTATCCAGGAGCGTGGCGTTGAGAACGATGGCCGCTGCGAGGACTCCTGCCTCAAACGGGATGACCGGAAGACCCCTGTTGGTCAGACTGGCAAAGCCGCGGATGAATGCAACCGCCGGCCCACCTCCCTCCGGGCTCTCCATCAGGTCCAGCAATACCAGTGACTTGCCGTCCGGGCCGACGTGCGAACCGGCCCAATAGAGCCCCGCAGCCACCAGGAAAGTGACCGATATGGCCTGTGCCGCCTCCAGCACCATGCTGCCGTAGGCTATGGGTAGGGCTTGCTTCTCGCTGGCAAGCTGTTTGACCGTCGTCCCACCGGCGACCAGAGCATGGAAGCCGGATACCGCGCCGCAGGCCACCAGGATGAACAGCATCGGCCAAATCGGCCCCTGTTTGGATACCAGGTCCACATGCGCGGGCGCCGAGACCGGCGCGCTGGCCGCGAAAATGGCGACGAAACCCAGACCGATGCCCACGACCATCAGCATCGAGCTCAGGTAATCACGGGGTTGCTCGAGAAACCAGATCGGCAGAACCGAGGCGAGCAGGCAGTAGAGCATCAGAATGCCGAACCAGATGGTGAACGGATCGCCCAAGGCGGCTGGGAGCTGCAGAGGCCGGACATAGCCTGCCCACAACAGCAGCCCGAGCAGGACGGCCCCGAATATGGTGACGACCCACAGTGGTTGCCGCCACCGATAGATGGCCAGGCCGATCACCATGGCGACAGCAATCAAGCCGGCATTGGGGATAACGACGCTGGGGGCGGTTATGAGGGTTTGGGCGGCCAGTATGCCGAACATCGCGATAATGAGGATCAGAGATAGCCACAGGAACAGCCCCATGACGACACTGGCGCGCTTGCCAACGAGGCGGCCGGCAATGTCGGAGATGCTCTTGCCCTGGTTGCGGGCCGACATCATCAGGGAGAGATAGTCGTGGACGCCGCCGATGAAGATGGTGCCCACCACAATCCATCCGAGCGTGGCCGCCCAGCCGAAGTAAGCCACGGCGATGACCGGCCCGACGATGGGTCCGGCGCCCGCAATGTTTGTGAAATGATGCCCGAAGAGCATGTAGGGGTTGCCGGGCTCGTAGTCCACACCATCGCGCAGCGCAAATGCGGGGGTCTTGGCATCCGGATCGGGCTCGACGCAGCGACGTTCCACAAAGCGGCCGTAGAAGTGATAGCCTAACGCCAGGAGAATTAAAGCCCCCACAGTCAGAAGTGCGCTGTTCATGGGTGCCAGCCTCCCAATGCAGCATGTTAGCACATTCACCTATGATAAGGTGCGGCTCAGTAAACCGGAGCTTGGTTGTCGTTTCTATACTATGGGCGTTCTGCAAACTGATGAATCAGCCGAGTTGGGATGGGACACTTGCCCCCCGCAAGACGAGCACTTGGTCAAGTACCGAGGCATAATACTGCTCGCTGGGCCTATGCTCGCGGCGGCCGCTGGTGCGCTCAAACCAGTCGGCGGGGAAGCGCGAGTTATCAATGATATGGGGCGCAATCAGCGGGCCGTGACTGGGCTCGAAGAGATCAAGCAGATTGCCATGGTAGCGCCCGCGACAGTACGCCTCAATCACGCGGCGCGGACTTGCGTGCATTCTCGTGGCCAACTTGGCGACTGAGAAATGGTCCTCATAGTGGTGCATATCCTCGGGCCTGATCCAGGAGTTCTGCAGCAGCGAAACCCAGTGCGCTTGGTCGGCGTAGTAGTTCCAGCAGATGCTCGGATTCCAGCCGGTGATGTTGATAGTCTCGGCGATTTCGGCCTCGTGAGCCACCAGATTGTCGTGGAAAACCTGGCCCGAGCAAGAGTTCATGCAGCCGCTGTTGACCAGGAAGTACAAGCCCTTGGCATTGGCGTCGGTCCAGGCCTTGAACTGCTCGATGCGCTCGAAGTCGCGATTGTACTCGCGCTGGAGATAGAAGCTGTCGAACAAGTCGGCCACGTACTCCATCGCCTTGACCGTGCCGATGCGCATATTGACCGAGGCGCGCACCTCGATCTGTGGGAAATATTGCTGGACGGTGCGGGCGATCATCAAAGAGGTGGTGGTGATTGCGTGAAGGCCGGTCGCTGCCAACAAGTGCTCGATGATCGAGCAGACACGGTTGGCTAGGGCTTGCGAGAGGCTGTGGCCGCCGTAGCAGTTGGCGTTGAACAAGAGGTCGAGTTTGATACCCATATCTTTGAGGGCGCGCAGATCATCTTCGAGTCTGCTCTGGCCCTCCCAGTCAACGAAGCCGCTCTGGCTGGTCATTGGTGAGCGGCCGCTGGGCATATCAAGCCAGGGAAAGTAGACTTCGTCAATCTGCCGGCGGAAGTCCGCCACGATGCGGGGAAGCGGCTCTTCGTCTGGTTCGGCCAACTGATAGCCGACGGCGAACTTCATGATCGCCTACAATCTCCACGGCTTTCTTCTGCGGAACGGTTCCTTGAACTTGTTCTCGAGCTTTTCTTGTTCCTCAAGATGCATCATACAGGCGCGAATGCAGCCGCGCGCGCCTTCGAGGGCCCTGCCGTAGACGTACATGGGAGGCAATTTGTAGCGCTGCCCCTCACTGACGGGTTGGGTGAAGCCCTGCTCGTCCTCAGGCGAGGTCATGAACGGGTTGTATTCGCTGCTGGCGCCGCAGAAGTAGCGGCTGCACTTGTGGTAGTCTATCTCTCCCCATTCCACTTCCCTGCCGGCCACCGTGATTTTGACCGTCTTGGTGGTGCTGATGGCCTGGCCGGTGCACTGCTGAGCGCACAGCATGCACCTGTCACACAGTGGCGGCCCGTCGTAGAGCGGGTCCGGCTCCAGTGGGGCGTCGGTGATGACGGCGGCGAGTCTCTGCCTGGGGCCGAACTGAGGGCTGAGGAACATCTTGCTGTAGCCGATCTCGCCGAGTCCGGCACAGAAGGCGGCAATGCGCAAATGGATGAAGACATCGGGGGCGGGCCGGTCGGGAGCTACCGGGCGGCTCCAGCTCTCCCGCATTTCCCCGGTCAGTTCCGGGTTCTGACCGCTGCTGTCCGTATTCGTCCACGGGAAATTGTTGGGGATCGGGACCGCCTCATAGCCTGCGTCTTCAAGTAGCGTGCAGAACTCCCACAACACCACAGGCTGACGGACGAAATTGATTGCCGCGTAGCCCATGCCGGCATACGCCGCGAAGAAGGTGCCCTCCTCAATGCCGCGCAGGGCTCCCCGCAAGATGCGGAAGCCCATCACAATCATCGCTTTGGCGTCGGGGAAGATGTAGCGCGGGTCCATCTGCTTCGGAGCGCCTTCGAAGCGGTCCATGGAGGCAATCCCGACAATGTCGGCACCACATTCTCTGGCGTAAGCCTTCACCTGCTCTGAAGTGAGCACAC
>CAZJVY010000024.1:0-14903 GCA_964549395.1 uncultured Armatimonadia bacterium
TGGCCGGCGAGTGGTTCATGCGGTCCCAGTCGCCGACCCCACCGACCGGAATGAAGGGGCTGCGGTCGCTGAGGCGCTGGAAGCTGATGCCGTCGCGGCTCACTGCGAGCTGGATGTCGAGATGGACGTCCTCGGGATAGTTGTAGAACATCTGCACCAGCCCTATGTAGATGTCTTCATAGGGGAAGACACTCATGCCGTAGATCTCGTGGTTGGGCCCGTCATCGGTGTCAATCTGCATTACCAACTGCCCGTCGTCCGGCTCCCAGTGCATGAAGTCGGCGCTCTCGGCCCGCTTGACGGCTCGGCCCCAGTGGTGTCCGAACTGCTCCAGGTGCCCCCACTTTTCGGCGACATCGGGCGCAATACGGCGCCCGCGGCCGTAGATGGCCCACTTGCCGCGTGCCCCATCCCACATCCAGAACGTCGAGCCGTCTATGGTGGCGTGCGTGACCCAGCCATCGTGCGGCGTCCAGTGGATTCCGTCCTCGCTGAATGCCACCCCGAGGCCGCGCTGCTGGCCGGGGTGCTCGGGATCGCCGTCATCGCCTGCGTAATCTCTTATGAGATACAGATAGCCCATCTTGTAGCGGCGCGCCGGATCGGTATCGCGGGTGTCCTTACTCACGCCGAAGAATTCCTGGCAGTACGGCCACGCTTGCGAGTGGTCCGTGTTCTTGGTGATGGCAACGATGTTGGTGCGCCGGCCGCCGATCTCCACCACGTCCAGTTCCGGCCGGTCCCAGTGAATGCCATCCAGGCTCGTGAAGTAGAACAGGGCCCGGTTGGCCGTCTCGCCGGCGATGGTCCCCTCACGCAGGTCGCCAACGCCATAGCACCACGCCTTGTAGAGCCTGTCTTCGGCGTCCCAGATGACTGAGCCGTAGGTGATGTAGCCGGTCGGCTCCCAATCCGCCACCGGATGGATCACCGGATTCTCCGGGTGCTTTGTGACGGGGTTGACCCGCAGCGCGAGCTTCTCCCGGTCCTGGACGAGATAATCATCCAGGAAAAGCTGATGTACGGTGCCGACATGAATCGGTTCATCTTGGTGCTGTTGTGTTGGCATGGCCATGGACTCCCCAGTATAACGAAGCGGACTATCGGATTCTCAGCTTGAGCCAGCGAATGTTTGAGACGCAATCCTCATAGCACCAGAATGCCACAAAGATGGTGCCATCAGGCAGGCCGGCGATGCACGGCGCGCCGAAGCGCAGCACAGTGAAGTTCTGCGCCATGTTCTCGGAGGTGCTGGTAAGGCCCTGCGCCCGGGCTCCCCAGAGAGGGAACGCCTCGTCATTGACCCACTTGCTGCCCTCCAGATGCGACATATTGGCCCACAGGCCGCTCTCGTCCATGCGGCGATAGACGCACAACACGCGGCCGTCACCGAGCACGAAGGGCGTCAAGGTCTGTCCCAGCAAACCTGTAGAGGACGGCGCAGACCACGTCTCACCGCCGTCTGTGCTTACGCCGTACTGGTTGGGCAAGTCATGCGCCGCCGCCTCATCATAGGCCCATGCCACGGCCAGCAGCAGACCGTCAGGCATTTGCACGATCTTCGACTCCCAGTAGATGACGCGCTGGGCCTCGTCGCGCATCACATCCCAGTATTCCGGCCACGTCTCCCCGTGATCGTGGGAGACCAGCGCCACCATCCTCATGCCGTCAGGGCAATAGCCCTCCCAGTCGCGCCACGTCGAGGTCGGCAATATCCAACGTCCGTCGCTGAGGGCGGTCACGGGACAGCACAATTCGAAGCAGGGACCTACCAGCGGCGGCTGGATGGTCTCCGGCCCAGCCCATGAACGGCCGTAGTCCCGGGACCGCCAGAGCAGCATTTCAACGGGCACAAAGCCCATGTTGGCGTGGTTGGTGAAGCCCTCGTCGGGGTGGTTGGTGCGGTCGGCGCGGTGCATCAGCAGCACGATCTCACCATCGGGCATGGCGGTGATGCGCGAGGCATCGGAGGTAATGCGGTCGCTCGTCCCCTCATAGACGGGGCTCTCCAACTGCCAGGTATCGCCATTGTCCAGCGAGCGGGCGACGTGGGTGCGCAAATTCGTGGCCTCAAAGGCCTCACCCAGCACCAGCGTCGCCAGCATCTCCCCGTTATTCATGCAAACGACTGAGGGGAAATAGGCATGGACGCTACGCACATGGGGCTGCGGACTCCTGTAGATGAGGCCCGTGTTGAGCAGTTCGATGCCTGGCATCAACCTACCACCTCTTGCTTCGCTGCCGCTACTCGGCCGCGTACAGTGCCTTCACGTCCCCATCGCTGAGAGCACGGGTGTAAATGCGCAACTGGCACATGCTGCCATTGAAGTAGTCATGGTCGCCGAAGCCTATCTGCAGCGGCCGGTCGTTGGAGATGTCATAGTCCGTCGGGCTGAAGGCCGATGAGGTCGCCACCAGTTGGCCGTCCACATACAGCTTCAGCTTTCCGCCCTCTCTCACCGCAGCGAGATGACGCCAGCCGGGCGCCAGTTCACGATCGTAGGTGGCGCTCTTGCCAGCCTCGATGGAGAGGACGTGCCCGGAGGGGAGCGTACCTGCAAAGAGTCTGCCCTGGTACACGGCCATCGTCCAGACTCGACGGTACATGACATCAGCAGTGCTGTCGAGTTGGCCGGTTAGCGTCCAATCGCCATCGGTTTCGTAGCGATACACCTGTCCGAGGGGCAAGGTGCCGGCATACAGCTTCCCGTTGTATATGGCCATGCCCATGACTTCCTTCTCTTCGCCCAGGCGTCCGCAGTTTGTCCAGTCGGTGCCGCCCTCGTGGCGATAGACGGAGCCATCCGGCCACGTGCCGACGTACATGTCACCTTCATAGACGGCGAATGCATAGGTTTGGGTATTGTCCCGCTGCTTGCCACAGAACCGCCACTGGGTCCCGCCTTCATAGCGCCAGACGCCTGCAGCACCGTTGCCACTGGAGTAGAGGGCGCCGTTGTACACCGCCAGCGCCATCGAGCGCTGGTCGCCTGGTGTACCGCAGTAGGTCCACTTGTCCGTCCCATCCCAGCGGAAGACGCCGGGGTGGTACAAAGCGATGGCGTACAGCTCATCCCGGTACACGCACATGGCATAGGTGGTGTCAGCTTCGGGCAGAGCGCCGCAGTCCGTCCACTGGCCGGGGCCTTCGTAGCGGTACACATGCCCTCCGGGAGTCTTGTTCGGCGATTCGGGTAGGGCAGAGCCGGTCGGCTTGTAGCAAGCGGTGCCGACATACAGCCGGCCCCGGTATGCTGCCAGAGCGGACACGGCGTTGCTGCGGTCAGGGCTTCCGCAGTCGAACCATCGCGTGCCGCCCTCGTAGCGGTAGAGGTGCCCTGCTTCGTCAGCGCCCGGCTCGCACGTGCCCACGTATAAGTCTCCGTCATGGGCGACCATCGAGAAGATCATGATGTTGTTGCCCGGCCGCCCGCAGTCGGTCCAGTACGGCTCTATCCTGGCATCATCAGTCCCGAAGTGAACGTTGCGGTAGTTGGACTGACTCGAGGTCATGCCGGCGTGGTTGTTGATACTGAGATTGAACCCCTTACGCAAGGCCGGGTCGTACTTGCTGATGATGCTGCCGATCACGTCATCGAGCTTGTCATGGGTCTTGACCCATACGGACACGGCGAAATCTCCAGCGCCTAAATGCAGAGATTCACTGTCGGGAACCTCGATATGGGCGTCCCTACCGTCAAACATGGCGGCCGTGCCCGCGGTGCCATCCCGTCCTCCTGCATCCAGCGCAATGCCGTGGTTTACGCCGTGATTTCCCATCGTAGAGCAATCCTGGCAGTCACCGGCCAGCGGCCAGTAGCCCACCAGGCCGCTGTCGAGGTCCTGGGCTTGACCGGCGCGGCCTGTAGCAGCCATCGCGACCAGTACCACCAGCAAACCGGTAAGCTTCCATAATCCTATTGTGACCACTTCAGGGCCCATCGTTTGTTGCCTCCTATCTCTCGCTCGGAAAAGTCCGCGAGATGATCGCTACACGTAGTGGTGCAAGTAGGTGCTAGTCGGTAATGCCGACCTGGAAATCAGCGCCCGGGACGATCTCAGTGCCCACACACTCAATCTGCTGCTCGCCGACACAGATCCGGTCCAGGTGTAGTTCGCCCTCAATCACCTGTATTGTGATGCTTCCCGATGCTTCGTTCTTCGCGATGGCTCCCCAAGCGCCCTCCACGGAGAAGAAACACCGGAAGTCATCCTGGGAGATGACCGGATTGAGGTGCAGCGTCCTGGCCGGCGCCGAGTAGCGGAAACCCGACAGCGCTAGTATATACGCATAATTCGCCATCGAACGCGCATAATGGCTGCCGCACTCGAACTCGTTGTAGGGGTTGCGGCGATAGCCGTCGTGCCTATCGCGAATGGCCTTGCAGACAGATAGGCCTTCGCGCAGAAAGCCTTCGTAGATGAGATGCGCTCCGACCTGGTACTCGAACCCGATCATGCACTCGAAGGCGTAGGTGACGCTGCGTTTGGGCCGGCCGCCCTTCGGCCAGGTGCAGATGAGCAGGCCGCGGTCATCATTGAGCGCATAGACCCGGTGGGGGTTGTGATGGGCATAGAACGTATCACGGAAGTTGTAGCGAAAGACGCTGGCAATGGCGCTTCGCACATGTTCGGGGTCATAGATGTCACCGAGGCCGTACATGCGCGCGTGCCACTGGCCGAGCACCTGGTCGCACAGGCATCCCTGGCCGTACTGATAGGGCGCCTCAACGCCTTCGGGGATGATCTGGAAGTAGTACTCGCCGTCGTACAGGAGCTCATCGCTCAGCCTGCTGCCGGACTCGAAAAGATGCCGATATTCGTCGGCAGATTCGCCATCTCCCAGGTGACGGGCCATCTCCTCCCCGGCGCGCAAAGCCGCCAGGTACATGCTGCCGCAGGCGGTCTCCGGCCCATAATACTCGATGTCCAGGGTGTTGTGATGGATTCCCTCCAGCAGACCATCACGGTCCTTGTCCCACTCAACCCAGGCGTATTCGAGGGCCTTTTTCACCGAAGGCCACAGTTTTCGCAGCCATTCATCATCGCCGCAGATTTGCCACTCCCGGTAGGTGCGCAAGACGTTGCCCATCTGGCCGTCGGCGGCCGCATGGAACTCGTGAGACGCGCAGCACCCGGGCGGCAAGTTCATGCGGAACTGCATGTGACCGTCTTCTTCACGCAAGTTCACGGCGAAGTCAATCTCGCGCATGCCCCGCTCAAGCTGAGGGAACAGGTGAGCGACGGTCTGAGCGTAGGTCCAGACGTGGGTGCAAGTGCCCTCGCAGCAGCCTGCGTCGCAATGGCATCCCTCGAAGCCGTACAGCGTGCCATCCGTCAGCCGTGTGACAGTCGGGGTGCGCAGAATCGAGGCCTGACTTGACACGGCCTCAAGAACGTATGTGGGAAGAGAAGACGAATGGATGGTATCGGTGAACTTGCGGCTGCGAGCCTCCAGATCGGCCATTTGCGCGATGGTATATTCCGCCACCGCCCGGGCATCATCCCATCTGCTGCCGTGGTAAGTTCCCCAGACGGCCCCCTGGTCTGCACCCCAGTACTTCTCGAAATTGGGCATCAGCCACGCCAGGACGAGTGTCCTGGTCACGCTCTCGCCGGCCTCCAATGAGACCTTCAGTCCCAGGTGGGCGGTGTCAGCTTGGCCATCCTCGCTAGTGCGGGGGTCCTTGGGGCCCTGGAACTCACCCGTGGTCCCGAACTCGTCCATGAGACTCTCGGTCTGGGCGAACCAGCCGGTCTCGCCGAACCGCAGTTGGTGCGTGGTGTCATCAGATGGCGTCAGCAACGCAAGCGATCCATAGCGCGGGGATTCGGGCGGGTGCTTCTCCGTTGTCATCACGATGCCGCGACAGCCCTCGCCTTCGACCCACTGATTGACGCAACGGCCGATCTGGGGCCAGCCGACAATATTCTGCAGGCCCATGCCTACTGTGGCGTTCACGGTGGTTGTCGTTCGGTTGGTGAGGGTGACATCGAAGATCGCCACCGGCAGCGAGGAGTTCTCGTCATCAAGAGGTATGAAGGGACTCCAGGCCTCAATCGAGACCTCCAAGGGCACTGTTTCGTCCGATAGGTCTATCCGACAGAACGGGAAGTAGCCGGTAAAGGCGCACTCTCCGAACCGCAGAAAGCCGGATCCGAATTCACGCGGTGGACCGAAGCCGAAGCCCTTGTACTGCTGCGCGCCGTAAGCCCAGCCCTGGTGTGGCGGTTGCAGTCGTCCCTCCATGACGCGGAAGACCGGCTCCCGGCCTTCCTGCCGGGCGAAAAGCACGAAGTACGTGTTGTCGGGCCGGTAGCCCTTGTTCGGCCGGTTGAATATCTCCCAGTCCGCGAGCTGGCCTCGGCCGGTGATGGAGACGCAGCCGGCTCCAATCCCGCCGAGCGGGAAGGCTATCTCGTTCAGGTACTGGCCGGTCTTTGTCTGTGGCGGTCCTTGAGCGAACAGGTCCCCATCAGTGAACGGCACATCACGGCCCGTATAGCGGCTCTGAAGTCCCGGCATTCCTAGTTTCCTCCTGGATGCATCACTCAGCCCGGCAGAACGGGATGATTGCCGCCCCTTACATGGTCTCCGTTCCATGACTATTCCCCGCCGAATAAGGATTCTCCTATCTACACCCTTCGGTCTGCCTTGCTGAGGCGGTGGGGCAGGAAGCAAGATGCTCGGTGCCGAAGCTAACAGGACGCGATTGTCTCGTGTGGAGGCGATGGAGGGAAGTAGATGGAGGGTCGGGAT
The DNA here is from genome assembly GCA_964549395.1 of uncultured Armatimonadia bacterium. Taxonomy (GTDB): domain Bacteria; phylum Armatimonadota; class Zipacnadia; order Zipacnadales; family UBA11051; genus UBA11051. Next base: position 6,761 of record CAZJVY010000024.1, read on the forward strand.
GGGTCGGTTTAGGGTCGTGGTGACCGATTACGTTTTCCCCGACTTGGAGCCGGAGAAGGCGATACTGGCCGAGGTCGGTGCAGAGCTTGTGGCCGGACAATGCCAGTCGAAGGCGCAAGTCATCGAACTGGTGCCGGGCGCCGACGCGGTGCTCAACACCTACTACGGCCCCATAGACGCCGAAGTGATGGACGCCATGCCGGATTGCCGCATCATCGTGCGCTACGGCGTGGGGGTGGACACAGTGGACATTGCGGCAGCGACCGAACGGGGCATCATGGTCGCCAATGTCCCGGACTACTGCGTTGACGAGGTCTCAGACCACGCGGTGGCCATGACGCTGGCCCTGCTGCGCAAGCTTGCGCAGGGCGACCGCAACGTCCGCAGGGGCGAGTGGTCGCTGGCGCCACTCAAGCCCATGAGCCGCATCAGCAGCTTGACCATTGGCATCATCGGCATGGGAAGGATAGGGAGGGCGATTGCCGCCAAACTTGCGCCCTTCGGGGCCCGGATCACCTACCACGACCCCTATGTAGAAGCCGGCACGGTGTCCGGTGTCAGCGCCGTTGAGCTGGACGAATTGTACGCCACGGCCGACGCCATTATCATCCAGGCACCCTCCACACCGCAGACCAGGCACATGCTCGATGCGGCGGCCTTTGCGGCGATGCGGCGCAGCCCGGTGGTGGTGAACTGCGCGCGGGGCGACCTGATAGACACCGAGGCGCTTGTAAAAGCGCTTGAGCAGGGCCGCATCTCCGGCGCCAGCCTGGATGTGGTTGAGGACACGCCGCCGATGCCCCTCGATCATGCGCTGTTGACCCTCAACAACGTAATCGTCACACCTCATTCGGCCTGGTTCTCGGCAGACGCGCTGCACTCCCTGCAGCGTCTGGGAGCGATGGAGGTTGCGAGAGTTCTGCGAGGCGAGCCGGCCAAGCATCTGCTGAACCCGGATGCATTGCGCTGAAATAGGGCAGTATGAGGGAGCCGTCGAGCATGAGACGAGTAGACACTATGCGATGTATATGTCTGGGTCTGACTATCGTGGCACAGGCATGGGCGGTAGAGGCGCAGCCTGAAATCCGCAGTCATGCGGACACAGCCGGATTCAGCCAAGTGTCGGCGAACCCGGCCGGCAGGCAAGCAGGTGTGCTGAAAAACGGTCATGCTCTGGCACAGAACCAACAGACGAACACTGACATGCGGGCGATTAGGGTCGCGTATATCGTTCATACTGCGGAAGGTGAGGGGGGCGTCCCATGCCGAGCGTGCATAAGCGGTTACCTATCTGCAGTCAAGGGGACGGAGATCGTTTCGACAGGGATCAAGTTCGGGGATGTCAAGGATGAACTGACCAGTGAGCGGTATGATGTGTTCTACTTCCCCGGAGGCGGTAAGTCCACGATGCACGCCGAGGCGCTTGGCAAGGAGGGTGAGGACAGGATACGCGAGTTTGTGAGAAGCGGCGGCGGCTTCCTGGGTATCTGCGGAGGCGCTTATGCGGCCTCGTTCGGCCCTTACCAGTATTGCCTGGGTTTGGCTAACGTGAAGTTAGTGGATACGTGCACCGGCGACGGGGACATTGAGATCAGAATGGAGGAAGATGCCTCGAAGGTATTCATGCTCCCTGAGTACCTTCCAGCCATGGTCCGCAATATCCGCCACGCTAACGGCCCATTGTGGGAGATAAATGATCCGAGCAAGCCGATATACGTAGTGGCAACGTTCACCGGCAGAACGGGCACGAAGGATTTCAGGCCTGAACATGTTTGTGCTAAGCCTGGTAGCTTCTTCGCTGGGCATCCATGTATCGTTTGCGATCTCTACGGCAAGGGCCGTGTGGCGCTGTTTAGCTCGCACCCTGAAATCGCCGGTGACGCCAATGGCACCGCCGGGATGGTCCCGGAGATAATCAGATGGCTGGCGGGCATGGAGACTCGGCCAGAAAGCACAGTTGCAGCTCGAGAAGGTTGGCCAGCTACCCCGCTAGTGTCGCCTGGCGTGTGCGCAGAGGGTATTGCGCTACTGAGGCTACCAACGAAGAGGTTGAGAATATGGGCACCCGACTGAAGCGAGAGAATCTCAAAGGAATATGGGCCGCCGCGCCTTTGCCGTGGGATGAGAGCTATAAACTAGATGAGGGGACATTCCGCGAGAACCTGCAGCGGCTGATGGCGGCGCAAGTGCACGGTATCTACACTTTCGGAAGCACTGGCGAGTTCCACGCGATTGACTATGATGAATTCTGCCGCATTGTGGACGCATTCGTGGAGGAGGTGGGGCCGAGCGACATCCCGATACAGGTCGGCTGTCACTCAACGGCTACCCACCAGGTCATCCGGATGCTGAAGTATGCCGCCGATGCCGGTGCGGATGGCGGACAGGTGGCGCTCCCCTTTTGGATGAAGTTGAGTGAACGAGAGATCGTCAAGTTCTGGCGCGACATCTCCGAAGCCGTGCCCGATCTGCCCCTGACATCCTACAACAGCGAGCGGACCAAATGGAGTCTGTCGGCGCAGCAGTACCGTGAGATCCTGCAGGTAGCGCCCAATCTCATGGGCATCAAGTGGCCGGGGGAGACAGACCTGAGCGAATTCAGGAATGTGGTGGCCGTGACGCCGGAATTGGCCCACTTCGTGGGTGAAACGTGTCTCGTGGCAGCGATGAAGATAGGCGCGCGCGGCAGCTACAGCGCCACCGTTCTGTGGCAGCCCGAGTTGACGGTGCAGATGTTCAATCTGGCCGAGCAGGGCAAGTGGGACGACGCCGCACAGATCGGCCGCGGTTTCACGAAAGTCATCGAGTTTATGGTTGCGCTCTGCGAAGAGCTCGGTCTGGGCGTAATGGATCCGGTGATAGATAAGGGCCTGATGGCTGCAACGGGCATTCTCGCTGGTCATCAGCGCACTCGGCCGCCGCACATCGGTTGGCCGGACGACGCCCTGGACGACGTACGCCGCCGCCTCAAGGCGAAGTTCCCGTGGTTCATCAGCGACTAGCTACATAGAGGAGAGCCAGGATGGGGCCGAGCTGTCTGCCCGGAGGGCCGCCGAAGTGATGTTCATAGCTCCTGGTAGTAGTCCACCATCGGGATCATCTGAACGAAGCCGACCTTCTCATAGGCCGTACGGGCGGGAGCGTGCGCCGGATCGAGACCGGTATGGACCTTCGCAAAGCGCATTCCCGCGCGGCGGAATTCCTCCAGCACGCGGCGGTATTGCGCGGTACCAAGGCCGCGTCCCTGATGCCCCGGGTCAACGGCGTTGTTGCCGATCTCGCCGATCCGTTTCTCGCGGTTCAAGTAGTAGGTGATGAACGCGACTACCTCGCCATCAAGTTCGGTCACCAGGCAACATTCGGGCGAGTGGTGGCAGAAGTCCCGTATCTGGCCGGATTTATCCTCACGCCAATCGGGGCCGAACGCTGCATCGAACATCTCATCTCCCATCAAGGCACGCCAGTCACCAAAGACCGGCTCCCAGGCGCGAACGGCTATCTCGCAGAGACGGGGCAGATCCTCGGGCTGGAATGGGCGTATCCGGGCCTCAGACATTGCACTTCCTCCCTATGGCGCAGCTTCTCCGGCGATGGTGTCACTACCACGGCACATAGCCGCCATCAACCGATAGGCAATGACCGGTCACGACATCCGCCGCCGGTGAGGCGAGACAGACCACTGCGGCCGCGACATCCTCAACCTTCCCCACGTGGTGGGCGGGGATGCGCGTGACTTGAGGAGTCGCTCATGCTGTAGACATGTCAGATCGCCGGCGGGCGAGGACCGCCATGATGCCGATGGTGCATTCGCAGCGGCAAGAGATGGGGCCAAGAGGCTCTCTCGTACGAGCAGATCACCCCCTACGCACAATTCGGGCGAGGGGCTCAACTACCTCGTCATCGCGGCTGGAACGCCGCGCTCGCCGCGTTCCGCGTCGTGCCATCAACTGGCATTCAAGGCAGCCAGCAGCGCGTCAACATCAACATACTCATCAACCAGGCGTTGTGCTGTGTCTATCTTCTCCTGTTCATCGGCCAGTATCTTGGCCACCAGCGAGCGGATGGCAGTGCCGACTTCGCAGGTGCCGCCGGATGCCGCTATGACCGGGACTCTACTCCGGACTGCCAGGCTCAACACGTCCTCCTGCGGGAGCACGTCGGCAGTGAGGCATACCCCGATTCCCTTGGCAATGTCGCTGGAGTGGGCCTGATCCCAGGAGACTGCACCCAGTACCAGGTCATCCCTGTCTCCGTCGGTTATTAGCAGTACGCCGTCTTCGAACTGCCTCAGCACACGATGGCATGGCCCGGCGCCGATGATGAAGGTGCGCATCTTCCGCTGCAGGGCGTCTGCGCCGCTGATGACTCGCGCCCCGATCTCCTGGACGATTTGCGTGAGAGTGATCTCGCTCAGGACCGGCGCGTAGGGCATCATCCCGAAAAGCGCACAGCCCTCGCCGGCGACCCAGGTGCTGAGTAGGCCGGTCAACTCCTCGAGTCGCGGGAGCCGGATCTTGTTGCTGATCATGCCGAGGACGGGCACCTGTTGCTGCTCGAAGAGGGCGCGGTTCAGGTAGAACTCGTCCACCGGACGGCCGATACCTCCCCCGGCTACGATGACAGCGCGACTACCCAACAGACGGGCCACACGAGCATTACTGAGCCCGACGACCGCCCCGACGCCGGCGTGACCGGTGCCCTCAACTACCACCAGCTCTGCACCATCGCATACCGACTCGTAGGCCTCGGAGATCTTGCTGATGAGTTCCTCGGACGACTGCCCTTCGCTGAGGAACTTGCGGGTATAGCCGTGGGGGATGGTCACCGGGTTGGCGTGGGCGGGCGCTGTAGGCAGCCTGAACACCTGCTGCATGAGGGCGACATCCTCGTCCACCACGGCGTTGCAGAAGGAGACGGCGTGCTGTCCCACGGGCTTCATGTAGGCGACCCTGATGCCCCGCTTCTTCAGCGCGGCCACCAGACCCAGACAGACCAGTGTCTTGCCACTGTGCATGCCGGTGCCCGCAACGTAAATGGACGGTACCATCTGTCTTCCTCCTTGTTCGTTCCCGGAGAGAGAATGACGCCACCAGCTTGGGCAGAGAGATGCGGTGTGTCAGCTAACCAGGCCGCAGTCTGCGAGCAGCCTGGCAACTTCGCGACGGAAGGGACTGTCGTCCGACAGCTCGGCCAGGGGCCGGCCTCTGGCATCCAGCTCAGCTACATATTGGTCATCAGGCAGCCAGTAATCCACCGTCAGGCCCAGCGCCTCAGCGGCCGCTATCAGGTCCGCCGGCGGCTCGCCGCGAACGCGGTTCAACACCACCTTGACATTGGCGACACTGGTGCGCACCTCGGTGAGCAGGTCCAAAGCGCGCCGGGCAGTTTGCAGCCCGCGCACCGTTGGGTCCGAGAGCACGAACATCATGTCCAGATTCCCGGTCGTGCGCCTGCTGAAGTGCTCCAGGCCCGCCTCGCAGTCGATCACCAGCGCCTTGTACTCGCCGGTCAGCCGGTCCACGACGTTGCGGAGAATCTCGTTGGCATAGCAGTAGCAGCCGGGGCCCTCAGGCCGGCCCATGGCGATCAGATCGAAGCCCTCACCCTCAACCAGTGACTGGCGGATGCGGAGTTCGAGCAGCTCGGTCGCTGTCATTCCGCTCTGGGTGTTGCTGCGCTGCTCAGTGATGCGTTCGCGCACCCCGCCCACCGTCTCTTCCACCTTCATCCCAAGGGCTGCATCGAGGTTCAGATTGGGATCGGCATCCACCGCCAGCACCGGCCGCCAACCGTGCTCCACCAGAGCGAGCACGGTGAGAGCAGAGAAGGCTGTTTTTCCCACTCCACCTTTGCCCGTGACGGCGATAGTAGTACCCATCGCGTCTCCTCTTTTCACATGCAGCGATGCGCCAATTCACCGAGCACGGGGCGAGCGCCGCCTCATCTGTCAGACGCCGAGCACAGCATCCAGCGCCCCGGCGAGCACCGCTATCTCCTGACGGAACGCCTGTGCCGTGCTGCCTGAGAAGACGCCCTCCGCCTGGATGCCTTCGTGGTACGATATCGCGCCGACCACGGGCAAAGGTGCGACTGCGGCCGCGATCCGGTCCATCTCGCTCTCGGCCCGAACACGATTAGCAACCACCAGCGTCGGCTGCAGGTGCAGGTCGTCTGCCAGGCTCCGGATGCGGCCCACGCTTCGTAGTGAAGGCGTAGTCGAGTCCGTCACGATGACGAGGCCGTGCATCGCTTGCGCCGTTCCGCGCCCCAAATGCTCGAGTCCGGCAACCATGTCCACCACGATGTCCGTGTCCTCGTCCACCAGCTCCCGCAGGATGGTCTTGAGGGTGGCGTTTTCGGGACACATGCAGCCGGCCCCACCTTCGGTCACGGTCCCCATCGCCAGCAACCTGATCCCGTCACGCTCGAGAGTATAGTCAGCAATCAGGTCGGATACGGGAGGGGAGAGGGCGAATATCGCCGCACTGTCCGCCCCTCCGGTAGCACGTTTGGCGAGCAAGTCGCGCATGTCGGACAAAGGGCGCATCGTGGCCAGGAGGTCCGCCGGCCATCCGAGCGCGTATCCGAGAGTGCTGTTGGGATCGGCATCAACCGCATACGGACGGCGCCCCTGCTCAGCCAGCCACAGCGTGAGGCCAGCGCAGATTGTGCTCTTTCCTATGCCGCCCTTACCTGCGACTGCTATCTTCATACAATTTCATATCCCGCTGCGGCCCACATCAGGGCCGCCGGCAGACGACGGAGCCGCCCTGCGCCCGTCGCAATGCGCTGTTGAAGGTCCGCTTCAGGATGTCGAGAGACACATGCATGAGTGTGTCGCCCAGTCCGCGCAACAGGGCCATGCTGGCCATGCAAGGCCGCCCGTGATGCAGGGTCTGCGCGCGCTGTATGACTTCGTCCACGCTGGTTCCGGCCAACTGGCCGACGACCCACTGGGTCAGCCCGCAAGGCGCGCTGCGCAGACAGCGGGCTTCTGTGACTACGCCATCGGCGATCTCCAACTCAACGCGGGGACGGCCGACGCGGTAGTCATCGCAGAACGCGCGTATGACCTCCCCGGTTCCAGTCAAGGTGCAGAAGGGCATTGGCACGGCGCACTCGATGCCGACCTCCTTGCACATGCCGTGAAGCTGCCGTTCCAGGCCCGGACGGACCCAACCGGGGTCCTCAACTGGGACAATGAGTGCCCGGCAGTTCGTGCCAGTCAGCAACCGTGGCAGTGCGGTAATGATGCCCGCCGGCAGTGCAACAGCAATGAGTACCTCGGTTTCGCCCAGCTTCGGGGGCAGATATTGCTGCGGGTCATCAACAGCCTCCGCGGGATCAACCGAAAGCTCGTAGGCTGTGACCTCAGCTCCCTGACTGCGCAGATACTCCTCCACCAGGCGCGGGTAGTGGCCGCCCGTATGCAGTATCGCCACACTGGGATGCGCCATCATTCATCGCTCCGCACGCTCTGCCTGCCGCCGGTTCCGTCAGCCTTCAGTGCGTGTCATCTGCGGCTGGCCAGGTAGGCGTGCACGAAGTCGTCGCAATAGACCTGCTTGTTCATGAGCACCTCGGCAGCGATCATCGCCTCCATGAGGCGCTCGTCAGTGACGTCCACGATGGCCGCATCAAGGCCATGCGCCAGTGCCATGACCAGAAAGGTCCTATTGAGCAGCTTGCGTTTGGTCGTGCCTTGGGAGACATTGGAGAGGCCGAGGACGGTCTTTGGCGGTGGGTCGGCCAGGGCGGAGACCATGCCGATGGCGCGACACACCTCCTGCGGGACGTGCTGGAGCGCGTTGACCGGCAGGATCACGGGGTCAATGTAGAGCTGGTTGGTCGGAATGCCATGCTCCATGCAGCCGGCGACGAGATTCAGCGCCACCTCCATGCGGCCCTCTGCGTCCCTCGGGACGCCCTCAGCGTCAATGCAGAGGCCGACAATCGGGCAGTTGAATTCGGCGGCGAGAGGCAGCATCTCGGCCATCTTCTCCGGCACGCCGGTCGTTGAGTTAATCATCTTATTGCCGGTACAGGCTTCCAGCCCCGCGCGGATGACAGCGGGCTTGGTGCTATCCAGAGACAGCCGCGCATCCGTCACCTCACGGATCGTGTGCACAAGCCAGGTCATCGC
>CAZJVY010000024.1:15003-50297 GCA_964549395.1 uncultured Armatimonadia bacterium
CCAGGCCTCCTTGGCTTTCCATGCTTCCGAGCCGACGATGGACACCATCGGCATGCTGAGCATTTTGTCGCCTGAGAGTGCGGCCAGGCGCGTGCGCTCGAGGATGGAGTAGGCGTATTCCACGCCGTAGCCCAACCCGCCCGTGACCTGGTACATCACAATGCGGTCACCCGGCACTCCCTGCTCGCTGAGCAGGATGTTGACCTGCTTCTGAATGCTGATGTCGAGCGGGGCCTCGCCGATGACCAGGTGGCCGTCTGCCAGTGCCGCAGCCGCGATGGTCCTGTAGTTGTCTTCCTTGGCGGTGCCCAGCAGACAGCGCTCTCCGGCGGCGGCCTGACTGCACACAGGCATGACCTGGTTGTCCTTGTCGTAGTCGCCGCATCCCCAGATGATGAGCGGGACTCCCACTGCCTTCATGACCTTGGCTACGGTTTCGGCACACTGATCCGGTGACGCATTCTTTTCGAACGGATCGGCGCTTGCCAGCCTCAGGCAGATCAGGTCGGCGCCGAACTCCTCGACACACTTGGCGGCCCATGCCGCCGGGTCGCCCAGCACGTCGCCAAAGGGTGCGGCGAGGGCTTCCGGCCACTTTTCGGGCCTGACATCCAGCACTTCCATGGCCAGCGCCGGCGGGTCCGGTGTCTCTCCCTCGAAGCTGATGAACGGCAGCGACGTCGCCCCTCCCAGGGTCACTGTGCTGGTGCGCGTACCACCCTCATCCGATGTCGCGCCCAGAATAACAGTGCCCACGGCAGACGACCAAGCCTCTACAGGAACGTCTATTGCCATGTTTTCCACCTACCTGTGTGTTGAAACTGGTCCTCCAGACCGGCCTTGACGCTATTCAGACAACAGACGCAAAGCGCTCCAGGTCGGTATGGGGAAGCATTTGTGCGGCCACGAACTCCTCCATGAAACGAGACGATGTGCTCAAGTCAATGTACGTTGTGGCTTGCGCCAGGCGTCGCAGCTCTTCGCGGGCGTCCGACGAAAGCAATGCTGTGTACGCGCCCACAAGCGCCGTATTGCCTGCAACCGTCACGCGCTCAGGTGGCAGATCCGGCAGCAGGCCAATCTTGATTGCAGTTTTCACGTCCAGATGGCTACCGAAGGCGCCTGCCAGGTACAGACGGCCAATGTCCGAGATGTCCAGGCCTACCTGTTCCAGGAGTGTGGTCATTGCTGCATAGACCGCAGCCTTGGCGCGAATCAGGTTCTCGATCTCGCCCTGGCGCAGAACGATGTCCCTGCTGGTTCCCGCTTCATGCCGCCACAGCAGCACGAACTGCAGTTCCCCGTCGGCCTTGCGCATGCGCTGTGACGGGAAGTCGGCGGTCAGGTTCCCTGCGCGGTCTATGACACCGGCATCGAGCAGGGTTGCGAGTGTCTCCACCAAGCCATTCCCGCAGAGCCCGACCGGCGGCTCTGCTCCGATGGTTCGCACACTGCAGCGGTCCTGTTCCGGGTCATAGCGCAATGACTCGATGGCCCCGGCCCGGGCGGGCAAACCGCACTCGATGCCCATTCCCTCAAACGCCGGGCCGGCCGAGCAAGCGCAACACATCATCCATTCTCTGTTGCCAAGGACTATTTCGCCGTTCGTCCCGACGTCGACAAGAAGCGTCAGGTCTTCGGCCGCAAACAGCCCGGTGGCCAGAATGCCGCCGGTGATGTCGCCGCCGACGTAGCCGTTAATCGCCGGCAGGAAGAACACGGCTGCCTTGGGGTGTATTCGCACACCCAGCGTCTCAGCGGCAACAGTCGGAGGCAGTCCCACAGGCGCGATGTGTGGCGCTCGGCGGATCGCGTCCGCAGGAAGCCGCAAGCGGAAGCTAATCATTGTTGCATTACCGGCGCCGACTGCAGCGACTATCTGTCGGCGGGTCGCTCCCGCCTGTGCCAGGAGTTCGTCAACCAATGCATTGACAGTGGATATGACTGCCTCCTGGAGTTCGTCCGGCCCCCGTTCCTGCTCCTGTGACCAGATGATGCGGGAGATTACGTCCTCGCCGTAGCGGACCTGGGCGTTCACTCGGGACGCGGCGGCGAGGATGCGGCCCGTTCGGAGCTCCACGAGTTCGGCCTTGACGTTGGTGGTACCGATATCCGCGACCAGGCCAAGTTGCTCGTACTGCGGCTGCGGCCCGTCCAGCGCGATGAGGCGGTGCTGGCACCCCTCATCCACCAGCGTCCCAGACACATCAAAGTCGTGTTCGCGCAGGGACCTCGGCATCTCTCGCAGCACGTCGAGAGTGGCAGTCAGCGGACGCTGTCCGAATCGCGCCTGCTGCAGACCTGCGACCAGACGTTCCCAATCCGGAGTCGGGTCGTCGAATGATGGCGGAGTCATCTGGACATGGACCGTCTCTGCGAGTGGAAATCCTACGTGCGGCGGTCGCAGGAAGGCCGCCGCCTGCGGCGACATATATCCGCTAGTGCTCTGATCGAGCGGGCACAGGCGCGTCTCGGGAGGCACACTGACGACCACATCGCCGACCGCTTGCGTCTGGCACGCCAGGACCTCCTGCGGGGACGTAACGTCCTGTTCCAGCCCGCCCCGATTCAGTAGGCGCACGTGCCCGCTCCGGACCTGCACCCGGCATGATCCGCAAGTGCCTTGGCCGCCGCACTCGCTCAGCAACGGCAGGCCGGCCGCCAGCGCCAGGTCCAACAGCAACTCCCCTGCGGGAGCCTCCGCGACAAGCCCATCGGGCTCGAAGATGACTCGAACTTGGCTCACCTAGCACCCCAGCCCTGCTGGCGGAAGAATTGGGCAAGGCCCGACGACTCCTTGGGGCCGACCACGACCTCCCACCCGGAGGTTTCCTCGAGCTTGCCCTGGAGGACGGCCACGCCGCCGGGCAGGACCAACTTGCGGTGCGATACCCTGTCCGCCAGGCCGAACTTCTCCACGGCCTCTGCGATGGTCTCGCCGGTCATGTCGCCGGCCGCCCAAGCCGTCAGTACCGACGTTCCGTTGGTGTCAACGGCCAGAATATGGGCCGGTACCTTACTGCTCATCACGTCCCCCTCAACAAGGTAGTAGGTCAGGGAGAAATTCGTGGTGATGAGCACCGGTGAATCCTCGGTGGCTTCACCGGCGGCGTACAGCCCCGGCTCGACCTGGATTGGCTTCTGCGGATCGGTATAAACATTCATACGGGCAGTAACCAGAGGCAGAAGGTACTCGTCATCAATCAGGTCAACGACCACGATGCCCGCATACTTGGCAATGGCGCAGCAGGCCTGCATCATCTGCTGCGCCGGCTCGGCCTCTGCACAGACCACGATGGTGGGGAACCCGAAGGGCTTGAATTTCTTGTTGAGGGCCATGCGGCGAATGATCGTCTGGTCGCTCTGAATCCGGCCGGCACCATGCGCTCCACTAGCGAGTATGAGTTTGTCGGCTCCGGCCGCGATGGCCTGCTCGCTCAGCTCTGCCAGGCTGTCAAGGCTGTCCGCCTGCAAAACTAGCTGGCACTCATACTGCTTCGCCAGAGCCAGCATATCGTCGAGATTATCGGCCGTGGCACCGCAGAGAACTGCCCCACCCTCGCCGCACACCTCCAGTGCCGCTTGCATGGCCTTCGCATCCGTCGTCATCAGCAGGAGGGGCAATGCGCTGCTCTCGGATGCCAACCGTGCCGCTGCGGCGAGCCGCCCGTCACCCGAGTCGCGGAGTGCGATCAGATTGGTGCCGAGCATGAACCCCACGCGGTCGTAGCGGGCCGCGTCTATCTTCTTCACCCGCTCTTGGATCTTCTCATCAGAAAGCGACGTGTCCACAGTCACAGCAAGAGCAGGCGGATGGTGGAACGTCTCGTCGTGCCGGAAGAGCACTGTCTCGCCGCCGATTTTGAGTTCTCTATCTGCTTTGCCGATCGTGATGGTAGCCATCGGTGGGGCGGCCGAGCCCTCCAACTCCTGCTTGGCCTCCTCGGTCACATGCGGGCACTGGTCAAGCGCGGCCTGTTTCTGGGCCAGTTTCATGGCGAACGCGAGGCAGGTCGCCACCCCACAATCGCCACAATTCGTCTTGGGGAGGTGCTTGTAGATATCTATTGCGGTGAGAGCCACTTTCCGTCATCCTCCTTGGTGCACTCAGAAGAGCGATTCCATGGTCAGGGCAGGGTGTTCCACCTGCGCGAGGAACTCCATCAACTCATCAATCGTGGTCGCGTCTTCCTCGGTCGCGATCTTGTCCGGCAGATCCGCCATCCCCAGGTCCTCCCCACGCTGCTTCAATCCCTCGGCAAGGTCTTGTTTCATCTCTTTCGTCATCCACACGAGGCGCGGTAGCCCGCCATCGGCGGAGATGAACTTGGGGCTGATGACATAGCGGCGTCCCACTCCCAGGAAGCCGGGAGTGACGTGGCCGCCGCCGACACTGCCTGCGAGAGTACTGAAAGTGATGCCCAGAGGGGTCGTACCCGTGTACTCGCGGTTGACGATCATGAAGCCGTTGACCTCCGGCAGTACCGCCATGATGCACTCAAAGCAGCCGCAGGAGGTCATTGGCGCGTCCATCAGCGAGTACAGGCAGACCCGCTCCACGGTGCGATGGGAGTTCTCGTAAACGAACTTGTTGATGCTCTCCCATTCGCCCTTGACTCTGTCAATGATGCGGCCCTTCTCCACGGGCTGGTTGGGTCCGTGGGGGTTCATCTCGTAGGCGGCCCGGCCGTCCAGCCAGTTGTAGGCGCCGCAGAGGCCGAGACGTTCAGGGCTGATGACGCATACGTGGTTGGGGGCATAGGACTGACACAGTGTGCAGGAATAGAAGAGGTCCACACTTTCATCGGTCATTCCCGCGATGCGTTCATCGCGCTCCAGATACGCCGGTCGCGCCAACTCCTGCAGTTGCTTCGCCTCTTCGTCAACGCTGGTCACCGTAACCTGGGCCTTGTCCACGATCACGCCGAACTCGTTCTTGAGATGGGCGATAATCACCTCGCCGAAATGCTGCAAACGCCACCCGGCCTTAAAGGCCGCTTTCGATACACGAAGCCAGGCCATGTCACGCTGCCCCATGTGGAAGATGCCCATGGCATGATTGATGGCAGTGTGAGTTTGGCGTTCGAGGATCGGCTCGAAATCCTTCTGCATCTTACGGCCCGCGACTTCGATCAACAAGCCCAAGGGCAACGCTCCGCCTTCGTCCACAGTGTCAATGTCGGGCCCATGGACCTCAACCTTGCCGTCGGTTACTTGGTCACCGTCAATCATGCGTAGGTACTCGACGGCAGTGGAGTACTTGCTCCCGAACTCGATATGCATGTCTTCCCGGCGGATGACTTCTCCCTCGAAGGCTGCGGCAACCGGCACCGGCACGTTCACCTCGCGCACGCTGACCTTGACGCCGCGCACATCAATGCAGGTCTGCACGATGCGGTTGTGATCCAACTCCCGCACCAACTCCTCATAGGTGCAAACGCCGGTAGGACGGATCTCCGGTATCTCGGTATCGGCGATGACGGGGAAGCCCATGTTAATCGCGCCGGCGCCACTGGCGTATTTCAGGTCGTCAATAGTGCCCAGTCCGAGGCCGAACGCAAAGATGTGAGCGCGCGTGTAGTGAAGGCACCCCTTCCAGTCACCCTTCTTCAGGCCGCCGAAGGTGAGCGCGCCGCGGATTGCCCAGTTGAGGGCGTAGATTATCGACTCGGTGTCCGGGCCCAGCGGCACAATGTATATGTCCCAGCCGCTCCCGGGGTCTTCCAGGATGGCATTGGTCAACACGCCCGCTTCCAGCAACTGGTCCCGCATGGTTTGGCCCTCATGATTGCCGATGAGGAAGGTGAGGATGCTGCGCTTCTGCAGTTCTCGGATGATGTACTCAGCAATCTCAACGGTAGGAGCGGCGCCAACTACCGCCGCAAAGCCCGGCATACGCCCGTCCACCAATTGAATGCCGAGGCTGCGCAGGATGGTGTCCGAGATGAAACCGTGCCAGCCATCGTCCGGCGCCAGGCCGTACAGGTAGTCGAGTGCCTTGATGGCCTCCTCACCGAGAAGGGTGGCTATTCCGGCGTCGAGGGCGCCCGCAAGGTACGGAAGCCAAACACTGTCGGACGGCTCGGGTTGTAGCAGTGACTTGGTGTAGTCCACCACCTCCCGCAACTCCCCGAGTGTCTCCACTTCGGCGCCAAGCAACGCACAGGCCATCGGCAGATAGAACGCAGTCTCCGGGAACCCGACTTCATGGTCCTCGCCGAACTCCGCTATGGCCGATATCAGCCGCTTGTCTGCACGGCCAACAATGTCATGGGATCCCCTTATCGCTGCTGCGGCAACTATCTTGGACATCTATGCAGGACCTCCTTACTGGTGCCGATTCCCGTACGGCCTCACGCGGTTGGCGGCCATCACCAGAGAGACTACTCACCCGGACAACGCCGGTGGCCGCCCGACTTGCCCAGAGCCCTGGAATGCAGCAGCCGGCGGCAACCGGCGCAAACGCAAAGTTCTTCGGCATCGATTCCCAGTTTGTTAGCGGCGTACTCTATCCCGGCGGCAGGTGCGAAGGCCTGTCCGCAAACACTGCATCTTGCCATCGGGACCTCAGCACCCCACGCATCCAATTCCACCGTCTCGCGGCTGCGTCGCTCGACGACAGCGCCCGTCGGGCACACAAATGCACAAGCGCCACATCCCAAGCAATCCGTCAGTGGCTCGGCGAATGGCGTTGTCACCGTCCGCTCAGTGCCTCGGAACGCGAAGCTGATCCCACCCTTGCCCATCAGTTCGCGACACACGCGCTCGCACAGGCCGCACAGAATGCATTTCTCATCATCGTCGCCGCGAATCTGGAAGCGCGTCTGTACTATGCCATACTGAGCCGCCAGCTCGCGTATCACATCGGATCCGGGCGCTTGAGCCAGGTAAAGCTCGAGCAAACCACGCCGCAGCCGATGTATCCGTTCGGTGTCGGTCTCTACTGCCAGGCCGTCGCGCACCGTGTAGTTGCAGGAGGTCACCACGCGCGTACGGTTGTCGGCGGTCACCTCCACGAGACAAAGCCTACATGCCGCGTACGGCTCTACCGCTGGATGGTAGCAGAGCGCCGGTATCTCCACCCCGACACTGCGTGCCGCCTGCAGCACAGTCGCACCTTCCGCAGCTTCTACCGACTTGCCGTTGATAGTTATAGTGACCATCAGTCGCAGCCTACTCCACGATTACGGCGTCGAACTTGCACACTCCGAAGCATATGCCGCACTTGACGCAGCGGTCCGTCAGAATTTCGTGAGGCTTCTTGGGTTCGCCCTTGATGGCGTCCTCAGGGCAGTTGCGGGCGCACAGGTGGCATCCCGTGCATGCCTCCGGGTCCACGCGATAGGTCACCAGCTCTCGACACACACCGGCCGGGCACTTCTTCTCGTGGATGTGTGCATCATACTCGGGGCGGAAGTAGCGCAGAGTGCTCAGAACGGGATTGGCGGCGGTTGTTCCGAGCCCGCAGAGCGCTCCCCATGTGAGCAGTTCGGCAAGGTCCTCTAACAGCTCTATGTCGCCGTCCTTGCCCCGGCCTTGGGTGATGCCATTGAGTACCTGCAGCATCTGATGGAGTCCTTCGCGGCATGGCGTGCATTTCCCGCATGACTCATCGGCCAGGAAACTTGTGAAGTATCGGGCCAGCTCCACCATGCAGGTCCGGTCGTCCATCACGATCATGCCGCCCGAGCCCATCATCGATCCGGCTTCCGTGAGATGCTCGTAGTCAATGGGCAGATGCAGCAATTCGGCCGGAATGCAGCCCCCCGAAGGCCCGCCGGTCTGGATGGCCTTGAGCTCTCTGTCCCCCGCGACACCGCCGCATACGTCGTATACAAGCTCGTGCAGGGTCATGCCCATCGGCACCTCGACCAGCCCGGTGTTCTTCACCTTGCCGACGACTGAGAAGACTTTGGTGCCCTTGCTGCTCTCAGTACCGACGCTGGCGAACCAGTCGGCACCCCGCTCGATTATCACAGGAACGTTTGCCCAGGTTTCGACATTGTTAAGGTTGGTCGGCCTTTCCCACAAGCCGCTCTCCACGGTGTGTACGTATTTCGAGCGCGGCTCACCTACACCGCCCTCGATTGAGGCCATCAAGGCGGTGGACTCACCGCAGACGAACGCACCTCCGCCGCGAACGATCTCCACGTCGAAGGAGTGTCCGCTACCCAGGATATTGTCGCCCAACAATCCGTACTCACGAGCCTGGTCCATCGCGCGCGCAGTGTTCTCCAGTGCCAGCGGATACTCGTAGCGGACGTACACGAATCCCTGCGAAGCGCCGATGGCGTACGAGCCGATGAGCATGCCTTCCAGTACGCCGTGCGGATTCCCCTCCAGTATGCTGCGGTCCATGAACGCGCCCGGGTCTCCCTCATCGCCGTTGCAGACAACGTACTTGAGGTGTCCCTGGGCGTCCCGGCACGTCTCCCATTTGCGGCCGGTAGGGAAGCCGCCGCCTCCGCGCCCCCGTAGACCAGACCGCTTGATCTCCTCGATGACTTGTTCGGGCGTCATTGCCTCAAACACATGTGCCAGCGCGCCATAGCCACCGAGGCTGAGGTAGTCCTCAATGTCAGCCGGATCAACCTCGCCGTTGTAGCGCAACGCAACGCGCATCTGGCGCGCGTAGAACCCAACGTCGCGCTCCAAAACCTTGGTCTCGCCCGTCATCGGCTCGCGGTAGAGAAGACGGTCCACCGGTCGGTCGTGGAGCAGCGTTTCTGAGACAATCTCCGAGACGTCTTCTAGCCGCACGCCCTGGTACCACACTCTCTCTGGTGCGATGACCACGAGAGCGCCCCGCTCGCAGAAGCCGTGGCAGCCGGTATAGCGCACGTTGACCTGCTCGCCCAGGCCGGCATTCGCGATCTCCCGTTCGAAGACGGGCCCCAGCTCCGCGCTACCCGCGGCTCGACAGCCGGTACCACCACAGATCAACACGGTTCGTGTCCACCGCGAGCGTGCGCGCTGTAGGTCGTGCTGAAGTGCGGCCAGTTGTGGAAGCGTCTCGATTCTAGTCCCCGGCATTGCTGTCCGATACACCTTCTCGGTACGCGTCAAGTATCCGCCCGACGCGGTCCGGCGTCACCTGGCGGTAGTAACGGTCATCAACCATGAGCACGGGTGCCAGAGCACACGCGCCAAGGCAGTTGACGGTCTCCAAGGTGAACAACGTGTCTGAGGTAGTCTCCCCCGGTCGCACGCCGATAGCATGCCGTATGCTTTCCACCAACTGCGGACCACCGCGAAGATAGCACGCGGTTCCCAGGCAGACGCGTATGAGATGCTTCCCTCGCGGCTTCACGCTGAGAGCCTTGAAAAAAGTCGCCAGGCGGTAGATGTGGGAGAGGTCAAGCTCGAGTTCCGCTGCGACTTTCCCGAGCAGGGGGCGGGGCAAGTAGTTGTACTCGGCCTGAATGTCCTGCAGTATGGACAACAGACCGCGCGCTCCTCCGTAGCGTTCCGCGAGAAGTGCAATGTCGGTGTCGGCGTCGGTTTCTTGCCGCTCTTGCCCCTGCATGTTCATGTGTTCCGTGGATTTCCGCAGTCTATCGCTCGTCGCTACCTGAATCCAGCAACTGCAAAGCAGACCGCAAGCTCTCGCGACGCTTGTCGAATCCCGCGGCCAATTGGCCGGCCGCCAGCTTCCGCCTTTCCGCAGCGACCTCATCCACATCCTTGAGAGCCAGCGCCTGGGTGGGACAGGCCTCAACGCAGGCCGGTTGCTCGCCCTGCTCGGTTCGCTCGATGCACAGGTCGCACTTCACGACTGTCTTCCCGTCCTGGCTCATGCCGATGACCCCGAACGGGCAGACGATGATGCACGATTTGCAGCCGATGCATAGTTCCTGCCGAATCGTCACCGGCCCTTCGACGTCAGGCTTCTGCAAAGCGTGTGAGGGGCATATCTCAACGCACGGGGCGTCCTCACAATGGCGGCACTGCAGCGGCACGGGCGCGTTTCCGGCCAGCAGGACGGTGACTCGCGTCTGCGGCTGAGGCCGCTGCTGTATCGCCTCGAACAGATTTGCCGTGCCGGAGTGCGCCACTGCGCAGGCCATTTCACAACTGTGGCAGCCCAAGCACTTCTCGACATCTACCGTGATGATTCTGGGCATCTGCAATCTCCCCTAGGAACTGGCCGCCTCCGTGTACATCATCGGCTCCAGGCGCAGGGCCTGCCGCTTCTGATCCATGTGGTCAATCATCAGGCGTGCTGCCTTGTACGGGTCCGCCTCAAACGCAAAGCACGCCCCGACTATGTCATCCAACTCCTCGGTGAGGAAACGGGTTACGTTCTCGGAGCCGAGCACCGGATGCGGCGTCCCGAAGACAGTGAATATCCCCGACCCCACCACATAGAAGCCGATGGATATGGCCTTTTCCGACATCCATTCCGGCGCGGCACCCGCGACCGGCAGATCGGAGATGTCCTCACCAAGACCGCCCT
This sequence comes from uncultured Armatimonadia bacterium, assembly GCA_964549395.1. Classification (GTDB taxonomy): domain Bacteria; phylum Armatimonadota; class Zipacnadia; order Zipacnadales; family UBA11051; genus UBA11051. The sequence continues at coordinate 25,460 of CAZJVY010000024.1, forward strand.
CGGCCAGTATGTTGCAGCAGGCGATTAGAATGCGGCTGTTGTCCACGCAGGACCCGACATGCAGCACCGGGGGCATGCCTACCGTTTCGCAGACTTCGCGCAGACCGGGGCCGGCTAGCTGCAGGGCCGCCTCGGGCGTGAGCAGCCCCTCGCGCGCGGAGGCAAGGGCCGAGCAGCCCGTGGCGACCACCAACACGTCATTGGCGATCAGCTCCTTGGTGAGCGCAACGTGGCAGGAACCTTGAGGCAACTCTGGATTCTCGCACCCGACCACGCCTGCCACTCCGCGTATGCGCCCCTCGATTATGGCGTTGTTCAGGGGCCGGTATGAAGGGCGGAAGCGCCCGCCCAGGAGCCTGTAGACATACTCGGCCGTGAAGCCGCCGATGAGGTCCGTCCGTTCATCGGGTATTTGCACCTTGTTGGCGTGTCGGTTGGGGAAGTTCTGAATGCCCTTGCTGATTATTTGCCTGGCGACCTCCACGGCATCATCCTCGGTGAATTGGATATGTTCGACGCCGGGCATCTTCGCCTTGTAGGAAGTGGTCAGGAGCTTGGTGTGCATACGTGGAGCAAGGTCCGCCAGAGCGGGCATGATGCATTGGACGTCCACAACCATGGCATCAGCAGCGCCCGTGAGAATGGCCAACTCCTGGTGCAAGAAGCTGCCGGCCGAAGGAATGCCTTGACGCATCAGCAGCTCGTTGCCCGTGCAGCACATGCCCGCCAGATTGATCCCCCTGGCGCCGACCTTCTCAGCTTCGGCCAGTAGCTCGGGGTCGCGGGCGGCTTCCACCACCATCTCGGAAAGGCTTGGCTCATGGCCATGCACGATGACGTTGACGTGGTCTTCCTTGAGCACGCCCAGGTTGGTTTGGGTTCGAATGGGCACGGGCGACTTGAAGAGCACATCCTGCAGGTCGGTCGCTATCATCGAGCCACCCCAACCGTCCCCGAGAGAAGCGCGCAGGCCCTGCATGATGATGTTGCGATAGTCGGCGTCCACGCCCATGTGTGTCTGGTGCATGATCTGGACGATCTCACGGTCAATGCCGCGGGGCACAATATCGGACTCGCGCCACAGTTCCTGACGTGCTTGGGGAGCGCGATGAGCCGGCAGCACTTCTCCTTCCTGGCGACCGAACTCCTCGAGACAGCGGTGAGCCAGCTCTGCGGCAATATCCATCACATCGCGGTGCTCGGTTGCGATGCCAAACTCCTCTGCCAGCATGAGTAGCTTGGCTTCGTCCTTGACCGCGTAGCCGCTTTCGGGGCTTTCGGCTGCCTGTAGGAGCGCATGGGTCACATCGCGACCGTGATCGGAATGGGCTGCTGCACCGGCAGCCGCCATTCGGACCAGATTACGCGCGGCGATGACGTCGGCATTGGCACCGCAAACGCCCTCCTTGGGCCCTTCACCGAACGGGTCAATGCGGCACGGGCCCATGTGGCAGATGCGGCAGCAAAGGCCCAACTGCCCGAAGCCACACTGTGGCTGCATCGCATCGTAGCGGTCCCAGGCAAGGCCAACCCCCTCCTCACACGCTCGGCAGATTATCTCCTGCGCGGCTTTATCAATGGAACGATCGTTTGCATCCGCCATCTGCTTACCTCTCTTCGGCTTGGTAGCCCTCCCAAGGTCCAGTCACTGACAACAAAAAACGGCGCGTCCTTGTCAGGACGAGCCGTCTGTCCACGCGCGCGCTCGGCGGGGTGTGCCGCTGCCCGGCTGCACGCCCTTACCCTCATCTCCCAGAGACAAGCTCTTGGGCGGCACTTGCGCAAGCCCATGGGATTCCCCTGGTGGTTCGGTGATGGCAATTCGATTGTCAGGACAAACTATGTCATTCTATGCACCCGGCAACGCGACGAGACCGACGACTCATCAGACTGCGACGGATCAAGCGAGGAGTTGTTCGCTTCGGGACCAATCCGCGGCCTGTCCATATACCCCAAAAAAATCGGAGGCCCGACTCTCGCTCCGACGCATCGTCGTGCAGTTGGACTGTTGTTGTGAGGCGTTGGGTGTTCTAACGTGGAGGAATGTGCCGGAGGTTCGCGGAAGAGAGCACTCGACACAAGCCGGTATTGAGCACCGACAGGTGACGGCAGCGGGCCTGTCCGGCCTGCAAGCCATAGTCCACCGGCATTCCAGGTCTTGGAGAGAAATGAGGTGAATGCATCAAGCGCCTATCCGACTGCGGCAGCATGGGTTGCTTCTGCCTATGGCGCAGCCGCTCTTATCGGATTGATAGGTGGCGGAAAAGTTGCCCAGTCCCATTCGACGTGGCCGGGTTGTGGTGTGGTTTGTGCGTGTCTCTTGTCACAGTCCTCGCAAATAGTATGCTCAATAGGCAGGGATTAGGTGATGCGAACGCAACCACGGTTCTTGACGCCGCTTGAGGTAGCCCAGTCATTCATCCTCACCGGCAAGCAGAAGGCCCACCTTCCGTTTGACAAGATGCTTGTTCTGGGGATTCTTGCAGGCGTTTACATCGGATTCGGCGCGCATCTGGCAACCGTGGTCGCCACGGGCCCATGCGACTACTTCGGCCTGAAGAGGCTGCTTGTGGGCGCGGCTTTCAGCGTCGGTCTGATGCTCGTCCTTGTTCCCGGCGCCGAGCTGTTCACAGGCAATAACCTGCTCTCGGTGTCGCTGTGCTCGGGGCAGGTTAGTAAGGGGGCGGTGCTGCGCAACTGGGGCATCGTCTACTTGGGCAACCTCGTCGGTTCGTTGCTGCTGGCTTTCATTGTGGCATACGGCTCGGGCCTGCTAGATGGTGAGGTGGGGGCCACGGCTCTGAAGCTGGCAGCGGCGAAGACCAGCCCCGACGCTGTGGCGGGCCTTTCACACAACTACATGTTCTTCTTCAGAGCGATCGGGTGCAACTGGCTTGTCTGCCTGGCGGTAATGATGGCGGTTGCATCCAGAGACATCGTGTCAAAGATCTGGTCGTGCTTCTTCCCAATCATGGCATTTGTCGCATCCGGTTTCGAACACTGTGTGGCCAACATGTATTTCATCCCGGCGGGCATCTTCGCCAAGGCCTTCCCCAAGGCGGTCGAGCTTTCCGGGCTGGCCCCCACCCAACTGGATGGCCTCAACTGGGGCAGCATGTGGACGCAGAATCTCATCAGCGTGACACTGGGCAACATGCTGGCCGGCGCCGTGTTTGTGGGCGTGGCCTATTACTACGTTTATTGTAGAGGGCGGAGTAGCGGGGCCGACTGACCGACCATTGCGCTGCGCACCGGGCGCGGCGTCTGGAGAAATGAATCGCATGGCTGAAAGCACCGAGTTCAGGGACGCCGCCGTTGATGTTCCCACCGTCGCGGACATGCAAGCGCTCCTCGATGAACTGCATGTTTCGCCCCAGTCCAATCTCATCGGTGTATTGCAGCAAGTGCAGGCGCGTTTGGGTTGGTTGCCTTCGGCCGTGCTCGAAGCCATCAGCCGTCGCTGCAAGATTCCCCTCAGCCGCGTGTATGGCGTTGTGAGCTTCTATGCCCAGTTCTACACCGAGCCGCGCGGTCGGCACGCGGTACGCGTCTGTCGGGGCACGGCCTGCTACGTTCGCGGCGGCAAGAGAGTGCTCAACGCCGTCAGAGCGGAGCTGGGCGTCGAAGACGGGGAGACGACTGCGGACATGATGTTCACGCTGGAAACAGTGGCATGTCTGGGCGCGTGCGCGCTGGGGCCGGTGATCGTCATTGACTCCACGTACTACCCCAAGATGGATTCGCGCAAGGCCGTCAGTGTTCTGCAAATGTATCGCGAGGCCTCAGCCTCATGATCCGGATTGGCTCGCTTCAAGAGCTCCATGCCATGCGTGAGAAGCTCGTTCACCGAGAAGATGACGCCGTTCGCACCATTACTTTGTGCGGCGGCACCGGCTGCACGGCGCTCGGTTCATTGCAGGTGTACGAAGCTTTCGAGCAGGAGATAAGGAGCCGGGGCCTGGAGGATAGGATCAAGCTCAAGCGAACCGGCTGCCATGGCTTCTGCGAGCAGGGGCCGGTGCTGGTCATCCTTCCTGAGCGCTTCTTCTATCCGGGGGTTCAGGTTGAGGATGTGCCTGAGATACTCGAGCGGACGGCGCTTGGTGGCAAGGTCATCCGTCGGCTGTGCTACGTTGACCCCGTCTCGGGCCGCAGGATCGCCCACGAACACGATGTGCCCTTCTACAAGGAGCAGACCCGCCTGGTCTTTCGGCACAACGGTGAGCTCGATCCCCTTGACCTCGATGACTACATCGCCCGGGATGGGTACGCGGCGCTGGCAAAGGCGCTGGAGAAGATGCGCCCCGAGCAGGTCATTGAGGAGGTCAAGCTGGCCGGTCTGCGCGGGCGCGGTGGGGCGGGCTTCCCCACGGGTGTCAAGTGGGAGCTATGCCGCAAGTCGCCGGGTGATGAGAAGTACCTCATCTGTAATGCTGACGAGGGCGACCCTGGCGCCTTCATGGACCGCAGCCTTCTGGAGGGGACCCCGCACGCCATCATCGAGGGGATGACTATCGCGGGATACGCTATCGGCGCGCAGACGGGGATGATCTACGTTCGCGCCGAGTACCCGCTAGCCGTGCAAAACGTCAAGGCGGCCCTTCAACAGGCACATGAGGCGGGATTACTGGGCGACAACATTCTGGGTTCCGGCTTTTCCTTCAGCATATCGGTCCACGAGGGAGCTGGGGCGTTCGTCTGTGGGGAGGAGACGGCTCTGATCGCCTCCCTGGAAGGGAAGCGGGGCATGCCCAGGCCGCGGCCGCCCTTCCCGGCGGAGAGCGGCTATCGCGGCAAGCCCAGCAACATCAACAACGTCGAGACGCTGGCGAACATACCGCTCATCATCCTCAAAGGGCATAAATGGTATGCCTCGATCGGCACGGAGGGGAGCAAGGGCACCAAGATATTCGCTCTTGCGGGGAAGGTCAACAACACCGGGCTGGTCGAGGTGCCGATGGGAACGACACTACGCCACGTCATCTTTGACATCGGTGGGGGCATCCCGCGCGGCCGCAAGTTCAAAGCGGCCCAGATCGGCGGCCCGTCAGGCGGATGCGTGCCGGCCCGCTACCTGGACCTGCCCATTGACTACGACTCGGTGAAGCAGATCGGTGCCATCATGGGGTCCGGCGGGCTCATCGTCATGGACGAGGCGACCTGCATGGTGGATGTCGCCCGTTTCTTCACCGATTTCGTGCAGCAGGAGTCGTGCGGCAAGTGCGTCCCCTGTCGCGTGGGCACGAAGCGGATGCTGGAGATACTCACCCGCATCACAATGGGTGAGGGGGAGCTGGCTGACATTGACCGCCTCGAGCGGCTCGGGCGCATGATTCAGAGGGCATCGCTGTGTGGCCTGGGACAGACTGCGCCCAACCCCGTTCTGTCCACGATACGCCACTTCCGCGACGAGTACGAAGCACACATCATAGAGAAGCGGTGTCCGGCCAACTCGTGCGAGGCACTCATCACGACCACGTGCCGCAGCGCCTGCCCTGCACACGTGAACGTTCCGGAGTACGTGAGCCTGATTGCCGAGGGCCGCTTCGCCGACTCTCTTGAGGTAATCCGCAGACGCAATCCCTTCGCATCGGTGTGCGGCCGGGCCTGCAACCATCCCTGCGAGCTGTTCTGCCGACGCGGTGACGTGGACGCGCCCGTGGCTATCAGGCACCTGAAGCGCTTCGTCGCGGACAGGGCGAGGGACGTGGGTCAGCCGCGCCAGTGGCAGGGGCCTCGCGAGGGCAAGGTCGCGATCGTCGGTTCCGGGCCCGCCGGCCTCACTGCCGCGTACTTCCTGGCATTGATGGGGCGCGGAGTGAAGGTCTTCGAGGCATCGGACGTTGTGGGCGGCGTACTAGCCCTGGGCATTCCCTCGTACCGAATACCGAAGGACGCTCTGGCTCGCGACATCGAGTACATCCGGCGCGCCGGAGTTGAGATGGAGACAGACCACAGAGTCGAATCGGTCCAAGATCTGCGCGATGCCGGCTTCGATGCGATCTTCGTTGCAGTTGGGGCGCACAAGGACATGAGACTGGGCATTCCGGGGGAGGATATGGATGGGGTGCACCATGCCCTCACATTCCTACGCCAGGTGGCGCAGAACAAGATAACCGGGCTTCATGGCCCTGTTGCGGTCATTGGTGCGGGCAATGCCGCCATCGATTCGGCTCGGACGGCACTGCGGCTGGGCGCGAGTTCGGTTACTGTCCTGTACAGGCGGACTGAAGCGGAAATGCCCGCCATCCGTGAGGAGATAGAGGAAGCGCTCCTCGAAGGTGTTGATTTCCACTATCTGGTTGCACCGGTGGAGATTGAGGGAGACGGACACGTCGAGCGTGTGCGTTGCGCCGAGATGGAGCTGGGCGAAGCCGATGAGAGCGGGCGACGACGTCCGGTGCCCAAGCCGGGCGCGGAGATGGCCATTGAGGCTGAGCATGTCATAATAGCCATCGGCGAGGCGCCGGACGTGGAGTGTGCCGCGTGTGCGAACATGGTAGCCTTAGCCGGCACCGGGATAGCAGGGGATGTGGCGAGCCGGTGTTGCGAGGAGAAAGGTGTGTTCGTCGGCGGCGATGCCGCCACCGGCCCTGGCACGATCATCGAGGCCATCGCCGCCGGGCAAAGGGCCGCCCAGGCGATAGACATTTATCTGGGCGGAAAGGGAGAGTTGCCGCTTGATGAGGGTTTCGCGGGCCGCAGTAAGCCCACCGAAGAGGAGGCCGACATCCCGCGGCATCCGGTCCGCGCTCTTCCGGCGGCGAAGCGACGAGGTGGCTTTGACGAGGTGCTGAAGGGCTATTCGGCACGAACGGCACAGGCGGAGGCGAGGCGCTGCCTGCGATGTGATCTGGAATGACAACTGATACCGGACTGCATGCATCATGAACGACCAAGTCACACTCACAATAGATGGCGTGGACGTCACAGTGCCGCGAGGGACCTCCATTCTGGAGGCGGCTCTGGGAGCCGGGATTGACATCCCGCACCTGTGCTATGACCCCAAACTCGGCCTGCCGCCGACCGCCTCATGCCGCCTCTGCGTGGTCGAGATCGAGAACGGCAAGGGGCCGGTCGCCTCCTGTTCGTACCCGGTAGCCGCGGGAATGGTGGTGCATACCGACACCGAAGAGCTGCGCGAGATGCGGCGGATGGTCATAGATTTGCTGCTGTCCGATCACCCTCATGATTGCTTGACCTGCGAGAAGGCCGGCGACTGCGCGCTTCAGAGGTATGCGTACGAACTGAATGTCAGTGAGTCCGAGTATGCCGGTGAGACGGTTCATCCCAGCCCCTCGCAAGATGGGCCGGCCATCATCTATGATGCCAGCAAGTGCATCCTGTGCGGCCGCTGCATCGAGGTATGCCACAACGTGAACGTAACCGGCGCCATTGACTTTCTTGGCCGGGGGTTTGGGACAAGTGTCGGGTTGCCGCCGGGCGTGCCGCGCAGTGAGACGGAGTGCACCGACTGCGGCAACTGCATAGACGTCTGCCCGACCGGCGCGCTGTCGTTTGCCGGCGCTGAGGGGGCCGGTCGGCTGTGGGAGCTTGACCGTATCGTAACCACCTGCCCCTATTGCGGAGTGGGCTGCACGCTGGTTCTGCACACCCGCGACAACCGCGTGGTGCAGATTACGGCGCAGCCCGAACTGGGAATCAATCGCGGTCAGCTCTGCGTGAAAGGGCGCTTTGGCTTTGACTTCATCAGCAGCGATGAGCGCCTGAAGCAGCCGCTCATCCGCCGCAACGGCCAGCTACAGCCCGCAAGCTGGGACGAGGCCCTTGACCTCGTAGCCCGCCGTCTGACGCAGATTAGGCAGGAGTCCGGGCCTGACGCAATCGCAGCGATGTCGTCCGCCAAGTGCACCAACGAAGAGAACTACATCATGCAGAAGTTCATGCGTGCGGTGATCGGCACCAACAACGTTGATCACTGTGCGCGGTTGTGTCACGCCTCAACTGTCGCAGGTCTTGCACAGGCTTTCGGCAGCGGCGCCATGACTAACTCCATCGAGGACCTCGACTGCGCCGACCTCATCTTTGTCATCGGCTCGAACACGACGGAATGTCACCCGGTCATCGGGGCGGCGATCAAACGTGCGGCCGCGCAACGAGGCGTGCCAATCATTGTCGCCGACCCACGCGCAATCGAGCTGACCGAATACGCCGCCATTCACATGTGCCAGAGACACGGCACCGACGTGGCACTCATCAACGGCCTCATGCACGTCATCCTTGATGAAGGGCTTGAGGACAGGGAGTTCATCGAACAGCGCACGGAGGGCTTTGATGAGCTAGAGGCCGCCGTGAAGCCGTACACACCCGAGCTTGTGGAGAAGATTACGGGGGTGCCCGCGGAGGATATCATCCGCGCCGCCCGTGCCTATGCGAATGTGCCCGCCGCCTCCATTATCTACTCGATGGGCATCACGCAGCACACCACGGGGACCGACAACGTGCTTTCTCTGGCGAACCTCGCCCTGTTGACAGGGAACCTGGGCAAGCCGGGCGCGGGCATCAACCCGCTGCGCGGTCAGAACAACGTCCAGGGCGCTTGCGACATGGGCGCACTGCCCAATGTCTTCCCCGGATACCAGAAGGTGGAAGACGATACGATACGCTCCAAGTTCGAGACGGCGTGGGGCGTTGCTCTTGATGGCCGCGCCGGTCTCACGGTTGTTGAGATGGTGAACGCGGCAGCCGAGGGACGGCTCAAGGCGCTCTACGTGATGGGCGAGAACCCGATGCTCAGCGACCCCGATCAGTGCCACGTCGAAGAAGGACTGCGCAGTGTGGACCTGCTCGTGGTGCAGGATATCTTCCTCACCGAGACGGCGGAGCTTGCAGATGTGGTCCTGCCTGCGGTCTCCTTTGCCGAGAAAGATGGGACGTTCACCAATACCGAGCGGCGCGTGCAGCGTGTGCGCAAGGCCCTTGAGCCACCTGGAGAGGCCCGCGTGGACTGGGACATTATCTGCGACCTGGCCCGCCGCATGGGTTACGAGATGTCCTATCCTGATGCGGCCGCCATAGAAGACGAGATAGCCTCGCTGACGCCTAGCTATGGCGGAATTACCTACGACCGGCTAGAGCGGGGGCCGCTGCAATGGCCATGTCCGGATGAAGAGCATCCCGGTACCCCGATCCTGCACGTGGGCAAGTTCTCCCGAGGTCTGGGCAAGTTCCACGCGGTGGAGTTCATCGAGCCGCGCGAGCTTCCCGATGAGAACTACCCATACGTGCTCTCAACCGGCAGGATTCTGCAGCATTTCCATACGGGTACGATGTCCAGACGCTCGGAGGTCCTTGACTGCCTGGTGTCGGTGGGAGCCATCGAGATCAGCCCGGAGGATGCCGAGAAGCTGGGCATCGCGGAGGGACAGCGGGTGAAGGTAAGCTCGCGCCGGGGACAGATCGAGATCGAGGCGAAGATAGCTGAGCGGGTCGGACCGGGGACGGTCTTCCTCGCTTTCCACTATCGCGAAGCGCCCGCTAACCGCCTCACGATCGCCGCTCTGGACCCGGTGGCGAAGATCCCCGAGTTCAAGGTGTGTGCAGTGAAGATCGAGCCGGCCACCGAAGCCTGAGCGCCGGTTTCACTCCTCCAGCACTTGTATCAGATCCCCCGGCTGGAGCGTGCCGCCGTGCAGAATGCCGATGAAGATACCTTCGTGAGGCATCACGCAATCTCCCAGTCTGCGCCCGATCTCACAGGGAGACTCGCACGTTTTCCCGATCTGGGTGACTGTACCGACCGCGAAAGGCCCCACCAGCAAGTGAGTTCCCACCGGCAGTTCGGGCAGGACAAGGCCCTGCGTGGTGATGTTCTCCGCGAAGTCCCCTGGATTCACCTCAATGCCCTGGTCTCGGGCCTTCTGAATGCTCTCACCGGCCAGCAGGCTGACCTGACGCAGACCGGGCCCGGCATGGGCATCGCCGCGAACGCCCGAATCAACATCAAGCGTGGCCTGCTCCACGTTGGACTTGGATGTGCCGCGCCTCTCGCTAAGTGAGACGGCGAGCACCCGAGCCACCCCGTCGGCCTGCCAGTGCCCGCTGCGACCGCCCTCCTTGGATAGCAGTCTGACGTGGCCGATCTCTGCAGCGCGGTCCAGGCCCTTGCACATGTCATACGTAGTCAGTGCAGCCACGGTCGCCGCAGTCAGCGCCTCCATCTCGACACCGGTCGTGGCGAGCGCGGTGACGAGAACCTGAATGCACACCCGTTCCAGGAAAAGGATGGGCGCGAAGTGCACCTCGACATGCGTCAAGGCGATGTTGTGACACAGGGGGAGCAGTTGCGAGGTTTGCTTGGCGGCCATGATGCCGGCAAGCCGGGCCGCAGCCGCCACGTCACCCTTCGGCAGCGTTCCGCCGACAATGCGCTCTACAGTCTCACGGGCAAACCTGATCTCGGCCGCCGCAACCGCACGTCGGCGGTTCGGCTCCTTGTCCGTGACGTCAACCATGCGGATGTCGCCGGAGTCTGTCTCTGACACTATGGGGTTCCCCCTTTATCCACCTATGCGGCACATTGCAGGCCCAGCCGACCACTGGCCGAGCAGATGCGCCCCACACTCGGGCTTGAGCGCTGCCGCTTCCCGGAACATCTGAGCAAGTGCCGCCTCGGGTTGTGGCGCCTGGAGAGCAGGGCGCAGGTCAATCTCCAGCGCATTGGTCAGACACGGGCGCAACTTGCCATCGGATGTGAGTCGCAGCCGGTTACACCTGCAGCACGGGGGGGCGCTAAATGACGAGATGATCCCGACCGTCCCCTTGCCCAGGGGCCATGTCTGTGCCGGCCCCGGCCCTGCATGGCTCGCCGGTCCGAGGCCGTACTGCTGAAGCTGCTCAAGCGCTCTCGTCGCCGGATAGAACAGCGCGTCGGCTTCTCCCGTCGCCGGACCTGTCGGCAGCAGTTCGATGAATCGCACGTGCAGCCCCTGCTCGCGGGCCAGTCCGGCGAATGACGATATCTCGGCGTCATTCTCTCCGCGGACAAGCACCACATTGATCTTTACCGGGTTGAGACTTGCGCGACGCGCGCTGTCAACTCCGGCCCATACCCGCGCCAGCTCGCCGCCTCCCGACAGCCGGCGATAGCGTTCGACATCCAGGCTGTCCATGCTGATGTTCACGCGCTGCAGCCCGGCATCGGCCAAGTCAGCGGCCCGCTCCGCGAGCAACTGTCCGTTCGTGGTCAGGGAGAGATCATCAATCCCGGGGATGTCACTCAATGCTCTGACAATCGCGTCGAGGTCCTGTCGAAGCAGCGGCTCGCCGCCTGTGAGCCGAACATGGCTGATACCCAGTTCGGCGGCCACGCGGGCGATGGCAGCGATCTCCTTCACCGTCAATTCGCTGCCGGGCTGCTCGGTCTCGACGCATCCCAGGGGCCGGCAGTACACGCAGTTGAGGTTACATCTGCCGGTGACCGATATGCGCAAATACCGGATATAGCGCCCGTAACGGTCAATCAGCATTCGGCTGCGCGCTCCCTCTGTCGGGATGGTGATCTGTCCGTCCGTGAAGCAATTCCACGGCGTGAGGCAACACGGTTTGCAGCACCTCGAATTGCTGCAGCACCGCCGCCGGGCTCCCGGGCAAGTTCACAACCAGCGTCTGGCCCATCACACCGCTCACGGCTCGCGACAGCATGGCATGTGGAGTGAACGGTAATCCGGCCGCACGCAGAGCCTCGGCAATGCCCGGCACCTGGCGCTCGATGACATCAAGTGTTGCCTCGGGCGTGACGTCTCGCGGCCCCAGGCCCGTTCCGCCGCAAGTGATGAGAACATCTGCTTGTGTCGCGGCCTCGCTGAGCCAGGCGGCGATGGCATCTCTGTCATCTGCCACAATGTCTGCGCGTGCCACGCCCATGCCGGCCGCTTCGACGAGTTCTCTCAGAGTCAGCCCGCTCACATCCCGCTTCTCGCCACGCGCCACCGAGTCGCTGACGGTGAGTATGCCCACCCGTATCGGGTCACTCGCCGCAAGGCTATTGCTCATACATCACCTCACCGGTGCTGCGCACCGAGTAGCCTTCCAGTCGCGCGACATCTTGCCTGAATTCTGGGGCCCGTAGAACGTCCAACATGGCCTGCATCTTGGAGTGCTGCATGAACGCCTTGGGGATAGCCAGGTCGTATCTCTCCTCGGTCAGTGGAACGAAGTGCAGTCCGAAGGATTCGGCGGCTGCGCGGATGCCGAGACCGGTATCGGCGCTGCCCTGCCGGATCGCTTCGGCCACCATCGTGTGAGTATAGGCTTCGCGTTCATACCCACGCATGGATTCGGGCGGCATCTTCTCCTGCTGGAGCATGAAATCCAGCAGCACCCGCGTTCCCGAGCCCGGCTGCCTGTTGACGACCACCACATCCTCCCGCGCCAGATCCGCGAATTGGGTTATGGATTTCGGATTGCCGGGCTGGACGAAGAGTCCTACTTCCCTGAATGTCAGGTTGATGAGCGCCAGAGGTATGTCTGAGAGCCAGCGGCGTATGTATGCGATGTTGTACTCCTGGCTTTGGGGGTCGAGTAGATGCGTACCTGCCACCCCGCCCTCACCTCGGCCCAGCGCGGCCAGGCCTTCCGCGCTGCCCGTGCTGAGACAGAGCAGCCGCAACGGCGGCCGCCCGCATGACAGCCGTTCCGCCAGCACGGCCAGCGCGAGGTCGTGGCTGCCAATGGCCACAATCGTGTTCTCGATCTCATCTGCTTGCACCAGGAGCTCTACGTCGGCCTCTGTTCCCGCATGCAGGCCCTCGCTCGGCTCCTCGATGGATAGCAGGCCGTGTGCCGCCGCCAGGGATGTAATCGAGCCACTGCCACGCGGCAGCGGCACGGCAACAGGAATTCCACCATCCGGGCTGTCGGCCAGGACAACTCGTATGACCTCCCTCACGCCGGCGCTCGAGGGCAGCTTCCTGCGCACTTGCGCCCGCATTCGCGGCCGGGAAGAGGCGGCAACGCCTAGCAGGTGAGAGATGAGAGGTCGCACGTACGTATCAAGTCCCATCCAGGCAGCCACACAGTAGCCGGGCAGGCCGATGACCGGCGTGTCAGCGATCCATCCCAAAGCCAGAGGCTTGCCGGGCATCATGCGTATGCCATGCACGAGCAACTCGCCAAGCTCGGAGAAGACATGCGGCACGAAATCCTCTGTGCCGGCCGACGATCCGGCTATGACCAGCACCACGTCAGCGTCGTCTGTTGCGCCGAGAATGGCCTGCCCTAGCACTTGCGTATCGTCCTCAATCGGTGTCAGCAGTCGCGGCTGAGCTCCCCACCCGGCAAGCTCCGCCGCCAGCATGGGGCCGTTGTACTCGACGAACTGACCGGCGAGCGGCTCTTCTCCAGCGGGAATGCACTCGGCTCCGGTGGGTATGATGGTGACCGACGGCTTGCGCCGGACAGGCACGGACCAGACCTGTGCGGCCAGCAGCAGGCCGATGTGCCGGGGACTTAGCAGTACCCCTGAGGTGACTAGTAGGTCCCCGGCAGTGACCTCCTCGCCGACAAGCCGCACGTGCTGTCCGGGCCAGGCAGCCGACAATACCGTGATACGCCCTTGCTGCTCGTGCACGTCCTCGATCTTGTACACGGCGTTTCTACCGTCGGGTAGGGGATCGCCCGTGTCCACCGGCTCGGCCTGCTCGGGCACTTGCAGGGATATGGGTTGAGCTTCCGAAGCTCCGAATGTCTTCACCGCCGCAACGGCGTAGCCGTCCATCGCCGACGCCGGGAAGACGGGGGAAGATGCCCGCGCGTGAACGGCCTCAGCGCTCACTCTCCCTGCAGCCTCGATTGTGGGTATCATCTCACCCGGCATAGGAGGCAGCTCCGCTGCTCGTTGCAGCAGCATATCCAGCGCTTCCTGCGCGCTTGTCATTTTCAGGTAGACTCGTCTGTCAGGGGACATCAGCACATTCAGCTCCAGAGAATGACATCAACCGGTTCGCCCTGGTCAATGCCCTCAACACCGGCCGGAATCTCGAGAAGCCCGTCAGCGGTTCCCAGTGACGAAATCGAGGCCGACTTGCCGAAGAGTGGCTCAGCAAGCCATTGCTGCTCTTCGTGCCGCAAACGCACCCGCACGTATTCGGTGAGACCTGCCTCCGACGGCACGGTACGGGTGGCATGTGCAGAGATGCGGTTTTCGCGCATTTCGGCGCCCATCAGCCATGCCAACACCGGGCGCACCAGCCGGTCAAAGACGACCAGGGCGGACACCGGGTGCCCCGGTAAACCGAACGCCAGCTTGCCACTGCACGACGCAATGATCGTCGGCTTGCCCGGCCGCAGCGCAATCCCGTTGACGAAGACGCCGGGCGAACACAGGTTCTGGAGAGCCTCCAGCGTCATGTCGCGCGCTCCCGCCGAGCTGCCTCCTGAGACGATGAGCAGGTCACAGTCGTTCAGCGCCTGCTCGGCCGTCTTGCCCAGTGCCTCAGGCTCGTCCTCGACTATCCCCAGCATCACCGGTTCGGCCCCGCTCCGGTGGCACAGTGCCGCAAGCCCGTGCGCATTGGCATCCCTCATCTGCGCCGGGCCGGGAGTGAACTCGGCCGGCACGATCTCGTCGCCGGTGCTCACTATCGCCACACGCGGACGCATATGGACCTCAACATCCATCACGCCGAGCGCGGCGAGTAGCGCGACATCGGCACCGGTCAACAGCGTTCCTGCAGGCAGGGCCTCGGCTCCCTGCGCGATGTCCTCGCCGACCTGCTGAACGTGCTGCCCGGGCGCTACAGGACGGAATACCTGAATCATGTCCCCGCTCATGGCCTCGGCGTGTTCGAGCATGACGACTGCGTCAGCTCCGCACGGCACCATCCCGCCAGTGGGGATATCCGCCGTCTCCCCGGCCTGCAGCATCATGTCGGGTGCGTGGCCGATACGTACCTGCCCCGCGAGTCGCAGCATCGTTGGCGCGGATGTCGAGGCGCTGAAGGTATCGGCGGCCCGCACCGCATAGCCGTCCATGGTTGAACGCGCGAAGTGGGGCAGAGGCATGGCCGCCACAATGCGCGCAGCCAGCACGCGGCCTGCCGCTCTATCCAGGGCAACACGCTCGGCTTCCGTGCGCCGGCCCCCGAGATGCTCTCGGCACAGTCCTAGAGCGTCTCTGAGGGACGTGAGATTGCGGAAATGTATATGTGCCATCGCAGCCCGATTTCCTCCACAGGTGCGTCAATTCCTCCATATGGCGCGACATGGCTCGCAGGTCGCGGAGTGCGGCTGAGGGAATGGTCCAGCGGGTAGGAGACAAGCAGGGGACGGGTGGCAGGACCGATGAATGCAGAGAGTGTGGTCGGGTTGGTGCTGGCAGGCGGCGCCGGCCGACGGCTGAACAAGCACAAGGGACTGCAGCTCGTAGGGGGCATCCCGATAGCCGAACGCGTGCTGGCAGCCCTCACGCCGGTGGCCGACGAGGTGGTGCTTGTCGGCGACGCAGCGGTGCCGGGCGGCCTTCGCCAGATTGCCGATGAACAGCCGGGTGCGGGGCCCCTGGCCGCCATCCACACCGGCATGGCGGCCGCTACCGCCGACATCTACTTGGTGGTCGCCTGGGACATGCCATTTGTGACCACCGCCCTATTCCGGCACCTGCTGGCCGCCGCCGTCGACTCTGATGCAGTGGTGCCTGTTGTCGGCGGGCAGCAGCATCCCCTCTGTGCGGCCTACAGACGCGGGTGCTTGCCCGCGATCTCAGATGCTATGGCCGCAGGAGAGTGCAGAGTCATCAGCTTCTTCTCGGAGATTCGCGTTCGCGAACTGCAGGACGACGACCTGGTGCAGCTAGGTGCGCTTGACATGCTGCTGTTTAATGTCAACACGCTTGAGGACCTGGCACAGGCAGAGAGAATAGCCGGCCTGAGCGCCAATTCGTCTGGCGCGGATATGTACGACGGAGGTAGATAGATGCGCAGCGAAACGCATGCCGTCCATGTGTTCAGGCTTGGCGCGTCGCCCGAACAGCAGGATGTCCAGGTGCCGGTCGAACAGCCGCTGCATCTGCGCATCAACGGGCAACCCGCAGCCATCATCATGCGTCAACCGGGCGATGACGTGGAACTGGCCGTGGGATACTGCCTGACCGACGGCATAGTTGCCCATCCGAAAGATGTCCTCACGGTGCGACAGTGCGAGACCGATGCCGACACGGTTGACGTGTTAATCGAGGGGGAGCCGCCCGAACGCTCGCGCTTCGTGGGAACCGGCTGCATGGACGGCACCGCCCCATCGAACGCCGATCTGCCTAAGCCCCTGCAGGCTGTAGCAAGCCTTGCGTGGTCCCCTGAGTGCCTGCTTGCCATGCCGCAGCAGTTCCGCGAACAGCAGGAGCAGCATCGCATCTCAGGGGGCGTTCACGCCGCCGCGCTCTTTGACTGCAACGGGCGACTGGTGGTTCTGCGCGAGGACGTCGGGCGCTACAGTGCAGCCGACAAGGCAATCGGCTACTGCGCGCTGCGCAAGCAGTCGGTGGCCGACATGGTGCTGATGGTCAGCGGGCGTGCCGGCTCATTGATGGTTCTCAAGGCGGCACGCGCGGGCGTGCCCGTATTGGCCACAATGTCGAACGCCACCTCACTGGGGGTGAGGCTGGCCGAGCGCCTTGGTCTGACCTTGGTCACCTATCTGCGGGGGAGAGACTTCCGGGTGTGCACGCATGTCTCACGCATCCGTGCAGAGCCGTGATCGCAGTACATCTCGTGCGCCTGGTCATGCTACGTCGGCCGCTGCCGCTCTCCCATTTTCAGGATGCGACGCGCGTTACCCTCGGCAATGGCGAAATAGACTTCCGGGTCCAGTTCGCCCTTTTTCTGCTTCATCCATTGAACCTGCGGTATCTGGTGTCCCGCATACATGATGTCGCTGCCGTACATGAGTCGCTGCCAGTTGCGCTCGATGAAGCCTTCATAGAACTGCGGGTCGCGGCTGATGGCGTTCCAACCGGAACCGGCGGAGATGTCCGCGTACAGGTTCTCGTATTGCGCCATGAGCCGGTCAATAGCGCCGCCAGGGGCCACCAGACCGGGGGGATACCCGGACGAGCTCTCGCAGTCACCTGAGATGTTAGCCCAGAAGCCAGGGCCGTGACCCACAAAGATGCAGCTAGGGAACTCCTTCAGGCAGGCCTCCAATCGCGGCAGGCCCGGCTCGTCAGTACACACGCCGCCGATTTCGATATCAATCGGCACATTGTACTCATCACACTTGGCGTAGATGCGCTTGTTGAGCGGGTCGTCGAACGGCAGCCCGGGAACATGCTCCCCGAAACCCTTGCACCCGTGCTGCTCGATGCAGACATCGAACAGCCTCTCAAGGCTCGGATAGCGGGGGTCGAGGCACATGAAGGCAATCAGGCGGTCCGGGAATTCGTCGCGCGCGGCAACCACTTCCTCCGTCAGTAACCACCCCCAGTGTCCCTCCGGACTCTCTAACGGCAGCACCACCGAGATGTCCACACCGTCGCGATTCATGCGGTCCACCAGTTGCGCCGCCGTCAGGTAATGCTTGTTGGGGTAATCCTCTCGGTACAACCTGCCCATATGAGCATGAAAATCAATCAATGCTGACACCCCTTTGCTGTCGCGACCGGGAGACTCCTCGCTATCGGAATCTGTCTGACTCCTCGTACAAATTTCAGCTTACCTTCACCGGCTGACCCGTGTCTGAAGATTCATACACTGCATTGAAGAGCGCCACGGTCTTGCGGCCCTCGTAGCCGTCGCACTGAACCGGCTTGCCCCCGTTGATGGCGGCCACCATGTCCTCGATGATGTTGGCCGGCAAGTCTTCCGGGGCCGAGAAGTCGTCGGCGCTGAGCTCCACGGCCTCAGGCGTCGGGGCATTCTCCGGCAGGACGTACTGTGGGCGACCGCCCACGCCTACGCCTTCGACTTTGGCAGCGGTGAAGCGCGTAATCTCCTGGTCCTGCCAGCCGATCGTGCCGGTGCTTCCCGTTATCTCGCACGTCGAACCCAGGTCGGGAAAGCTGCAGGTGGTTGTCATGACCATGCCGACGGCCCCTGACGAAAACCGCAACATGCCGGCGGTTGCGTCCTCGGTTTCGATGTCGTGGCCGTAGGTCCCCCGCGCGCCGTACACCGTATCAACCGGCCCCAGCCACCATTGCAGCAGGTCCAGATAGTGAACGGCCTGGTTCGCCAGAGAGCCGCCTTCAGTAGCCCGTCGGCGCCGCCAGCCCTCCGGATAGCCGATGTCGTAGTAATCCTGGCTGCGGAACCACTTGATCCGCAGGTCGCCCAGGATAATCTTGCCGACCGCGCCGGACTGAATCGCGTCGCGGATCTGGTGGTTGACAGCGTTATAGCGGCTCCCGAAGTCCACCGCGAACACCAGGCCGGTATCCTCAGCGGTCTTGATGACCGCATCACAGGCCTCGACCGCGATGTCCATCGGCTTGGTGCTGAAGCAGTGCTTGCCGGCCTCCAGTGCCTTGCGCGAGAACTCGGCATGCATTCCGCTGGGAGTGAATACACCGACGACGTCAATGTCATCGCGCGCCAGCATCTCGTCGTAGTCGCGGATGTACTCGCAGCCGAGCTCCTTCTGCAGTTTCAGGCCACGTTCCTCCCACACGTCACACACCGCAGCGAGCTCGGCGCCGGCCGTTTCGGGCACCAGCCGCGCACGGGCCCCTCCCATGCCAAGTCCTACAATCCCAAAGCGTAACACATCTGCCATGATGATCACCTGCCGAAGTCAATGATATGGCGGCGCCTCCCCAATTGTCTCCTAAGCCGCCTTTTCCGTAGCCGCAGCGGACATACCTGCACGCAACCTCGTGGCCAATGGTCCGTATCCGCGTGGAGCAGGAAGGTCTCACGGGGCAGATAGTCGAACACACAGCGTGCGACTCGACCGCAGTCGGCTGCCCAAATCGCTCAGTCGGTACTCGGTCGGTGCCGCCACCGCACAAGGGCATCAGTGCGTCGAGGAGGGATGATAGCATGGCCGGGGCCAGGTCGGTAAGAAGCGTTGAACGCATCTGGACATCCCGCGAAGACTTCGAGATGTGTACGCGAGATGCGGGTGTGGACAACTCGACCAAGGGTGTGCGGCTCGCCCGCACAGTGATGATACAGGACGAGTTGGGCAGAACCCACATCAACAATGTCGAGGAACTGAGTGACAAGCTGTGGGCGCGCAAGGACTTCATGCTCGACAGCGGGGATATGGTTGACGGGCGGGCGTACTTCTACTGCAGGTCCAACAGAGAGGAGCGCAAGGCCGATACGGGGGGGATGCATGTCACGCTCAACGGCAGGCGGCTGCGGCCCGTCAAGCACCTTGTCTCCACAGGTTGGTGCTACGTGAACGTCCCCGCAAGCGCGCTGGAGAAGGGCCTGAACAGCTTCGTGTTCTCCGGCGCCGGGCGGCTGCTGGTCGAGAACAGCAAGTACCCCGACCGCTCGGCACGCAGCACCGATGGTGGAAAGACCTGGGACTACGACGCTTTGGGCCGGCAGGGCATGAACGACGGGGAGTACCTGGTGCGCCTGCGGCTCAACCGCTATCCCAATGAGGCAACACTGACCTCGGAAGCGATAGATTTCGCCGCCCTTGCGGCCGAAAACGGCATCTTCCCTGAAGTCAAGGCGGCAACCGCACGTTTCAGGGCTGAGGCGGAAAAGCCTAAAGGCTCAGCCCTGCGCTTCGAAGCACGGACCGCTGAGGAGGTGGGGGAATGGAGCCCCTGGTTGCCTGTCGCCCGCGTCACAGCCGCCAGAGTGCCCCGCTACTTCCAGTGGCGAGCCGTCCTCGGGAGCAAGTCAGGAGATGCCACTGCGCTACTCAAATCGGTCATGCTAAGAGCCGATGTCAAGTTGGCTCGCAAGGCCGGCATGGGATCAATCAAGGTCACGGAAATGACGCCGGTCAGCAAGGCGGTCAGCTCTTACATGTTCGCCCATCAGCAACCGTTCTCACGTCTGCAGCGCCTGCGCAAGCAGTATAGGCTGGACAAGGTCGTTGCCGGCCACAGGACGGAGCTTGACAGACTTGCCGCCCTACGCGACTGGTGTCGCCACACTGCACCCAAAGGGTGGGACAAGGGCCGCACCGACTGGTGCCCGCCGTGGGATGCCCTCGTCATCCTGGAGACCAAC
Organism: uncultured Armatimonadia bacterium; assembly: GCA_964549395.1. GTDB lineage: Bacteria > Armatimonadota > Zipacnadia > Zipacnadales > UBA11051 > UBA11051. The sequence goes on from CAZJVY010000024.1 coordinate 45,607, forward strand.
AAGGTGCCACTGGCCCTGTGCATGTGCACGCACTATTCTACACTATTTGTGCAGACGGCGGTAGCCCTGGGATACACGGCGCGGCACGTGATCCTCGACCACCATTGCGTGGCCGAAGTATGGTGCAACGAGTTGCGCAAGTGGGTGCTGATGGACACCGGCAATGCCGACGATCCGTCGTACAACTCGCACTTTGAGAGCAACGGCGTTCCGCTCAGCGCACTCGATGTCAAAAGGCTGTGGCAGGCCGGGCACCTTGCCGACATAGATATCGTTTACCGCCAGCGCGATACCGTCGCGGCCGACAAGGTGAACCTGAAGGCCCAGGGAGGCGCTAACCTGGAGCTATACCGCCGCTTCTGCGTCGCCCTGCGCAACAATCACCTGGAGACACCTTTCCCCGGTGAGCTAACGCACGGCCACGGCGAGTACTTCTGCGACGTGTATCTGTGGTGGGAGGATGGGCCGGTCCCGGCGGATTCACCGGAGTACGGTCTAACCAGCAACCGCGAAGCTGACCTTTACTGGCCGGTCAATGAGACGGCGATTGAGCTGTACGCCGGGACAAGCACAGATGCGCTGGTCGTGGACCTCAAGACGAACACCCCGAACTTCGAGAAGTTCATGGTCAAGGTCGGCACGAAGCGGTGGCAGGAGCGGAAGCCGGGCTTCACATGGAAGCTGAAGCCTGGGCGCAATGCCATTCAGGCAAAGAGCGTCAACAGTCTCGGGGTCAGCGGGCCGGTGAGCAAAGCCGTTGTCCAAATGGGGTAGCGCTGACTTGGGGAGAGCCTGCAGGAGGATACAGTCCGTGAAGGAGCATCAGGAATGGAGCAACTGGCTCACAATTTCCGACCTGTAACAATATACAAGGCCCCGCCGGGCAAGTCGGCGCTGTACGCCAGCCTGGTGGACCTCGGAGGCGGCGAGGTCCTGTGCGCATTCCGTACGAGCACCATGGATGATGACGCCAGAATGCCGGCAGGCAATCCCTGGACCAACCTGGATGATGAGATTGTCTGCATCAAGTCGTTTGACGGCTGCCGGACCTGGAGCCCGGATACGCTGCGCCCCATCTTTGCTGACCCGGCCATGTATGACTATCTCGACGTGACTTCAGCGCCGTTGTTGCGTGACGGCAGTATTCTCTTGCCGTTCTATCAGTGCAGCCCCGACCATGATGAAGGCGACCCGGACACCTGGAAGGCCAGGATGTTCCTCACACGCAGTCGCGACCGGGGCGAGACATGGTCCGTGCCGAGGCTGTTTGATACCAGCCCGCTGCACAGCGCGGCATCGTTCGGCGGCATCATCCGCTTGCACAATGGGGACTTGCTGCTGTCATGCTATGGTGAGGTCGGTCGTGGCAAGGCGACGATAGAGCCGGGCATGGGTGCGGCCGGCCTATTCCGCTCTCGCGACGACGGGGTAACCTGGGGCGAATTCGCCTATGTCGCCTATGAGAAGGAAGCGGAGGCGGGCCAGGGCTGCCGCGGTGTCAATGAAACGTCCATTACGCAGCTCGGCGATGGGCGCCTGCTGGCCGTCTCCCGCAGCTACTACGACGACCAGGACTACCCGCTCTACCAATCGGTTTCCGGCGACAATGGCTTCACGTGGGAAACCAGGCGGATACAGCTGCATGGGCTATGTCCGTGTTTGCGTTGGGTGCCGCAAGGACCAGCAGGCGGGACGGTCGTCCTCGCCTATCATGACCGCTATGCCGACCACAAGGACCGTGGGGGCCTATATCTGGCATTCAGTCACGATTGCGGGGAGACGTGGAGCGACCAGACATATGTGGATACGTTTGCCTATCCGTGTCTGCTACAGCTAGAATCAGGCGAGATGTTCCTTGCCTACTACGCGGCGGACCATACCGAGCTCCGGGGTGTGTTCTTCGACGTACCATTCCCGACGGGCATCAGGGCGCAAGTTTGACGTCAGCCTGCCATGAAGGCCGCGAACCAATCATAGATGGCCGGCTCGTACTCCGGCGGCAGGTAGTGGCCCTGGTTGTGCAGCAGGTAGCCGAGCGCGTCCGCTGCGCCGTAAAGCTCATAGGCGGGACGCGCCGCCTCCATGTAGTTCCACGTCTTGATCCCGTCGGCGCCGGGGCCCCTGCCCTGCGGTCTGTTGGTCGGCTCGCGACCGCCGCCAAATACCAATAGGGCACGCGGCGCGGCCAGTGCCAGAAGCTGATGGTGATCCAGGTCGGGGCGTTTGTGGATCCGCTTGCCGAGATACCAGGGCGCATCCCAGTTGGTGAACGACATGCCGACGCCACCCTCGCAGGAAATGCCGGCCCTCAGCCGCTCATCGAACGCCATCGCGTACAGCACTTCCTTCGCACCTAGAGAGTGGCCGATGCACCCGAGCCGCGCCCCATCAACTCCGGGCACGGCCAGCAAGTAGTCAACTGCCCGCATCCCATCCCACAGCATCTTGCCCATGCCGGTCCAGTTCGGCCATGTGTCGAGCAGGAACCCAGCAGTGCGTGCGTACTCGGACCATTTTGACGCTGTAATGTCGCGGTAGCTCCAGATGTAGTTTCGCGGCGAAAGGGTAGCGTATCCCCGACGTGCGAGGTTCAGGCCGAACTGCAACTGCGGCACAACCCCGAAACCCACCGGCTGCTCTATGGTCGTGTTAGTCGTCGGATGGAAAACCACAATGCCTGGGAAGGGCCCATCGCCCTTGGGGAGCATCAGATAGGCCTCCACACGGCAGCCGTCTTCCACCTGATAGCTGATCAATGTGCGCGTAACGTCACCCAAGTCCTCTTGTGTGTAGGTCTCGGGTTCTAGTGGTACCTGCTCGGGACCGTGGCCCAAGTATTCCAACCACATGAGCCGGATCTGCTCGCGCTGTCCTTCCCAGTCGGCAAGTGTGGGGCCGATTCGTAGCGCTGGAAGCTGAATGGCAGCGGGATCATAGTCATCCGGCGGCTGCGTCAGGGCGTGCAGATCGAGCATGATCGGCCTTTCCTTGCATGGACATCGTGGGCGCGGCACAGCCCAAGTCTCGCGTTTGGCATGGAGGCAGACTGTGCCGGAACAGTCTTCCAGACCAGCAGTGAGGACACCTTTGCGTTGCTGCCGCGTGCAGCAATAGTCTCGGATGATGAAGACGCCGGAGGAAACAGCAGAGGCGACAGGGAACCGAACCCAGACCGAAGCGCGCCACAAAGTCGGGCAGGTATCTTGCCGGCGACAACGGAGGGAAACACAAGAGTGAACCAGGAGCAGTTCAGACCACAACTAGTCATGCGGCGGCTGGATCTCAATCGCCTGCCGGATGTGACACTGCCGGATGGCTATGATCTACGCTGTTATTGCGAGGGCGATGGCCCGGCCTGGGAGCGGATAATCGCCGCATCGTTCGAGCGTGATGTCTCGCCCGGCGAGTTCCAGAGGAGCATTCTCGACAAGCCGCCCTTCAGGCCGGAGCGCGTGCTCTTCGTGACATGTGGGGATGAGCCGGTTGCCACTGCCTCCGCCTGGGATTCACCGGGCTGGGGGCCTGAGACGGGTCAACTGCACATGGTCGGGGTCAAGCCCGAGCACCGGGGCAAGCGTCTCGGCTATTGGGTGAGCCTCGCGGTCCTGCACCAGTTCCACAGAGAGGGTAGGCTGCATGCCATGCTGTCCACCGACGATTTCCGTCTGGCAGCGATAAAGACGTATCTGGCCCTGGACTTTGAGCCGGTGCTAGTGCATGATAATCAACGTCAGCGCTGGTCCGATGCCTTTGCGGCCCTCGGTAAGCCCGAGCTGAACGATAGCTTTGCCGAGATTCTTACGGGGCCGGTCGTTGAGGCGGGGTGTTAGGCGATGGCATGCTGTCTTCCGGGGAGCCGCCCATGGCGCCCTTACTATCGGGCGACTGGCTTTGACGGATGGTAGAGTGTACGGTTCCGTAGGTGGTTGTGCCAGCGGCGATACGTGGCAAGTCGCATAGTTGGTGTTTCCCGCAAGAGGTGATGGATCCGATGCTTGGCGACGCAGATAAGCACGCCGCGAGAGTCCGCCAACGCCTAAGGACGAGCAAGCCCCTATGTTGGCTAGGAGACGCTCTGAGATTCGACGACAGGTACGATGATGCCGCGGCAGTCTATAGAACGGCTGTGCTGGTTCACCCGGAAGAACCAGAGGCGCTTGTGGGCCTTGCGACCGTCCTCTACGCCCAAGGTGATTACGAAGCGGCGGTTCCTGTATTTCAGAAGTGCCTCGAACTTAGTCCTGACGACTCACACTTGAGCTATGACCTGGCCGATGCGCTCGAGATGACTGATCGCTTGGACGAAGCCATAGCCGTGTACGAAAGGCTGGTCGAGATTGATCCGACCGAAGTGAACGCTCACTATCTGCTGGGGAATATACACGAGAGACACGGGAGATACGATCAGGCAGCGGTCCATTACAGAGCAGCAGTTGACAACTGCAGCCCCTATTCTTGGCCGGGTCGCCTGTCGGCGTCGGAGATCCTCGCGGAGACGTGCAGGTGTGAAGTCAGGGCCACAGACCAGGCTGTGTTCTACTACAGCTTGGGAAACGTGTTGAGCGCAGCGGGCGAGCGTGAGGAGGCTCTAAGGAGCTATACGCAGGCAGTGGAACGCTGCCCTGACGAACCTCTACTCCAAACCACGCTTGAGAAAGAAAGGCAAAAATAGTTAAATGTAGCTGGAGGTA
>CAZJVY010000025.1:0-33423 GCA_964549395.1 uncultured Armatimonadia bacterium
CTAGGTCGGCCTGGGCGCTGGCCACGGACGCCGATTGCTGCTTGATCTGCGTGGCGACACTTGCGTTCGTGGGCGTTTCAGTGATCAAGGCTTGCGCCAGGCGGTACTGGGCCTCGGCAAGCGCTGCCTGCTGCTGGCGTACCTCAGCCTCCACCTGCGATGAATCGATGCGCACGAGCACTTGGCCCTTGCTTACCCGGTCGCCCTCATGCACCTTCAGGAACTGAATGCGGCCACTGACCTTCGGTGAGATCTTCACACTGAGCGGCGCCTCCAGCGTGCCGGTCGCCTCAAAGGTGTTCTGCAGGTCACGCAATTGAGCGGCAGCCACCGCGACCCTCACCGCCATACTGGCGCGGCTGACACGCTGCTGGGCCAACGCCGCCGTCTCGGCTTGTTTGCCGGCGATCCGCCAGGCGATGAGAGCTCCGAGGATCACGATGGGAACCAACACCAGAACGAGACGCTTCATGACAGGCTGCTTCCTTGCCAAGTCTGACTGTGTTGTTGACGCGAGTGGACTATTCTCTGCGGCGCGAATTGCTCCTGCGGGGGAATGAAAGAAATGTTGCAGTTGAGGGTGCTCGCGGCAGGATGACCTGCTCCCCCTGAAATGGCCCCAGTCGTCGCGCTACAATGGCAGCCGCCGGCGCGGGGGAGCAGGTCACATGCCCTGGCTCGCTTGCCGCTATGCGGTCGGCATGAATAGCTGCACCATGTCCAGGTTCCAGCGTACCACGCCCATGTGATAGCGCTGATACCAGGGCGACTTACTGCAGTAGTAGGCGGTAACGATGTCGCCGCCGTCGAGTTGCACGCTGGACGGATAGCCGTGGTCGCTCTGGGGCAGGAAGTCGCCGGCTACGCGGAACGGCAGCGACCAGGTGCCGCCCCCGTCGCGGCTGATGCGGCCCATAACGCCCCGGAACTCGGGTATGCGGCTGCCATAGGTCACCAGTATGGTGCCATCGGCAAGCTGCAGCAGGTGCGGGGGTACCTGGCCGGGTAGCGACAGGCGCGGGCCTTCATCCCAGGTATCTCCGCCGTCGTCAGAGCGGCACAGCACCACTGCGCCCTTTTCCTGCCAGCCGGCCCAACTTCCGTCAGAGCGGCTCAGCCGCACGGCTCTTTCGGCATCCGGCTCGCCTCGAGCAGTGCGCACTGCCGCCAGCCAGTGCCCTTCGCCAGTCACCAGCAGGTCGGTCTCCAGATGATTGCCCAGGCCGATGTCGGAGCCATATCGCCAACTTCGACCCGCGTCAAGGCTGCGCAGCAGGTATGAGCCGCTCTGGCGATAGACACTGACGGCCAACTGCTTGCCCGCGATCACCACGTCGCCGAAAGGTACCGCATTGGGGACTTCGGGAGGTGACTCGATGTCATCGCCGATCTCCCAGGTGCGGCCCTCATCGCCGGATATGCACACCCAGGCGGGTAGCACGTCTACCAGCTTGATCCGGCCCTCTTCGCGGGTCAGGCTCCAGCCGGAGCTCAGCACTACGAGCTCGCCGTTCTGGTTCAGCCCGGCGGCCACGTTCATCCGATTGGTACCCGGCTCGTGCTGGGTCACCTGGCTGCGCAGGGCCCAGGTGTAGCCGCCGTCGGAGCTGACCCACAGCTCCACATCGCCTTCAGCGTCGGCATGGTTGGGCTGATTGAAGATCACTGCGCCGATCTCCCCGCTCGGCAACAGGGTAAGATTGGGCCATGCGCAGTGCTCCGGCGCCGTGATGGTATGAAACGCTCCGTTCGGTATGGTCAACTCGTACGCCATCTGGTTGCCTCCATTGGTCAGAAACGGCTCTCGGTCACCGGGTCGTGCCATGCCTCAGGTGTCACACGATATCCGGAACGCGTAGAGCCTCTTGTCACGCATGACAGAGCGCAGCCTGACTGCGCGTGCTGATTCCCTTTTCCCCCAAAACCCATCAGGCCGGCCATCATCCTGTACGCGGCGGCCCTAGTGACAGGTGACCACATTGGTGAACGTGACATCGCAGATGTGTTCAGGCCCCGATGCCAGCGTCACGGCCTCGCTGTCGGCGCCGTAACACACGACATTGCTGATGATCGAGTCGCAGAGCGAACCGCCGATCAGAACCGCGTGCCTCGACCTGCTGATGACGTTATTGACGATGATCCGGCATGTATCACCCAGCGGCGCTACGCCGCTGCCGTAGTGGTGGTCACCTATCTTTATCGCCGCCTTGGACCGCGCTTCCGCCGGGGAGGTGTCTATCAGGCCATCAAGTAGGATGTCGTGCATCCGGACGCCGGACGTGTTCAGCAGCCTGACGATGTGACAACCGCCCGGGCTGAAGCCCTTGATGTTCCTGAGAATGATGTGTCGGATGTCGTCCTGGCCCTCGCCGCGGTCTTCGGCACTGCTGACCATGGTGGATGCAGTGGCACCGGCGATGCTGTCGGCGCGCGCAATGGCCGTCAGGGCAATCAGGTCGTCGCCGGTGTAGCCGGTGACGTTCTCGATCAGAATGTCGTGACACCCCAGGCGCAAATCAATTCCATCCTGATTCAGGATCGTCTGCTCAACGCCGTCTATTATCCTGGATGCCGTGGATGCAAAGGCGAGGTCCCGCAGCGTCCCGTGGGCACAGCGCTCCAGTGACATCGCCCAGCAGTGGGAGTCCTTCATGGCAAGATTCCGGATGCTGAAGTCCTCCACGAAGGCCAGGAGGATGCCGATATTCCGCCAGTCTCCCTTCTGGCTTTCGCTCTCTACGCCCGCGTCCGTTCCGTACGTCCGCTCGCCCAGTGTCTTGCCACTGTCGCCCGTCGCTCGCGGATGCTCGGCACCTTCCAGCAGGACGCTTCCCACACCGTAGATGTGAATGCGTCCCATGGGCTCGATGTCGGTGACGCCCATTCCGCAGTTGGCGCTGCGGATTATGTTGTCCCGACATCGGTCGGAGAGCCTTATGTGGCAGTCGTTGAGCTCCAGAATGGTATCGCTCTGCACGAGAATGGCGGAGTCAAGCAGCCAGATGTCCCGTTCGCCATTCCCGCCATGATTGCGACGCGGGATGACAACGCGTTTGCCGGTGCCGGCGGCGGAGCCTATCGCTGCGTTGATTCGCTCCACGTCGGAGCCCTGGAAAGCGTTTGGCGTTACGAATCCCTCTTCATGCACGGCGGTCTCCCTTCCGTGAAGGCTGAACCTCTGACCAAGCAGCCTTGGCGCTCCACTGCCTACTGCGCAGCAAACATCTCCTTGATGATTGCCACGGCCTCGTCCACGATGACCTGCCCGCCTGCAGGCGCTACACGGCAACTGGCCGGCACGGCTCCGTAGCTGCAGCCGCTGGCGGCCCGCTCGGTGGGCAGGTAGCCGCCGGCTGCACGACCCGTGGACAGGTGCCTGCAGCTACCGGTGAGCTGAATCACGAAAGTCTGCAGCGCATCACTACGGCCCTTGATGCGGTCGCCGAAGTCCAGGTAATACTCGAATGGGGCCGTCGCAAAGGCGATGTCGCCCAGGCGCACAACATTCATCTCTATCGGGACACTCGCGAGCGGGTTGTGGTAGCGGTCCACCGCTCGCAGGCACCACTCCAGGCGGGAGCGCAGTGAAGTGTAGGTGGCATCCAGTCGGTCCTCGTCCCCGACGCTCTTCAGTTGTTCGCTCAGTTCCGCCATCTGTTCCTGCAGTGTGGCATACTCCTCATCGGTCACATCCCAGTGCGGAAGCTCCAGAGGGCGGTGTTCGTGCTTGAGCGTCACACTGTCATATAACTCCTGGCGCACGGCCGGCTCGGCGTCAGCGACCGCATCGGCTATACGGCGCGCTATGTCCTGTCGCAGGGCGAGGTTGCGCTGCTTGCTGCGGCCCTCGCCGTATTTGAGTTGCAGCATTCGCTCCTCCGCCCGCGCCTGAATGAGACGATGTGGAGTCTGATCGCCGGCCGCTGAGCACTGCGGCAGGACAAACAGGTCGTCACCATATCGCCTGCGAATCTCCTCACGGGTTTCGTGCCAGTAATCTGCTGAGACGTAGTCCTGGCCGCCTTCGCTGGCCTGTGACGGACTGGCGACGTTGACCACCATGCCGGTGAGGCGCTGATCTGAGTCGTAGGTAAAAAGCAGGTTGACGCCGTGGTCCACATGCCCCTCTATGTGCGAGAAGTCCGGCGCGCTTGTGTCGCCGTACATGACCGCGCGGTCGTCGAAGTAGCGCACCCGCCGGTTCTCGCCCACCACCGCGTATGAATAGCCCCAGGCTACGTGGCCTTCGCGACGGTTCTGCCAGGCCTCGCAAACCGCGGAGACGACAGCCTCCACCACCAGCTCGCTATACTCGGCGGTGGTCATGTAGTCCGGGTACCGCGCCCGGATGTCGTCCAGGTAATCCACATCCTTCTGCAGGCCGATGCTGCCGCCGGCAAAGGGCGCGGTGTGGGTATGGGTGGCACCGGCAATCAGCTTGAGCGGGTCGAGCTCCGGCAGTCGCTCGCGCAGCGCTTCACGGCTGGCCTCAAGCACCTCCGGATCCACCCCGCAGAGGTCCAGGGAGACGAACACCACCTGCTCGCCGCCGCTCTCCAGCGCAAGCGCCGTAACCGTCAGCGGGTCGTTCACCTGCGTGGCGATTCTCAGGTTGAAAAGTCCTCTCAAGGATACCGGTCGAGAGGGGGTGATGTCGCGACTGGCCCAGCCTATGGTGAGCTTGCTGTTCATCTCGGACTCCTCACAGTTGTAAGGTATGGTGGCACAGGAGAGAATGTTGTTGCCCCTGCAAGACGACTTAGCCGCCGGGGCATTGGGGGATGGTTCGCTATTCGGTGGTGCCGTCCCTGCCTCTGGCAGGTATCATCTGTTGCGAGGAAGGCACACCATGTGTAGGCGGTACACAAACGATGTGGTCCACGAAGCAGGCCCAAGCAGGAATTCCGCTAGGTGAGCGGGAAAAGGTTGCTCCGGGTTGGTGAGCCCATCGAAGCCCTCGTCCATCGTGGCGGGGAAGACTACGGGCCACTTCTCCGGAATGGCGTGTCATGGGTGAGTAGACGGCGACACCATTCCACGTTGGGAGGCCGGCACATGCGGAACTATCTTATGATCCTTGGGCTACTATTGATTGGAGTGAGTTGTGGCATGAGTGACGTCAAACACGGGCCGGACTGGGTATTGGTAAACGAGCAAGCGGATTGGCAGGCACGCGATTCTCAGGGCGAATTCGTCTACGATGGTCACATGTGGATTCTCGGTGGCTGGTTTACGCCCCAGACGCCGAATCCCCGCGATGTGTGGAAGTCGCCGGATGGCAAGCAATGGATCCGTACCGTTGAGGTGGCGCCGTGGGAGCACAGCGATCTGTCGGCCTCGATGGTATTCAAAGACAAGATGTGGTTTATGGGCGGACGAAAGCTTCCCGGCGCCGAGAACAGCAACAAGGTGTGGTCGTCCACTGACGGAGCCGAGTGGACACTGGAAACCGACGATCCCGGCTGGTGCCCTCGGGTGTCGCCCTCGTTCGCGGTGTTCAAGAACCGGATGTGGCTCATGGGTGGCACCGAGAACTTCTACGAGGACACCGATGAGACGCTGAAGAACGACGTCTGGTCTTCCGCCGACGGCCGGGAATGGAAGCTGGAGATAGAGCACGCCGCCTGGCCGAAGCGTACTCACGCCCAAGTCGTCGTGTTCGACGGCAAGCTGTGGATCATGGGCGGCGGGCGCTGGAACCCCGAGACTATCCCGCTTAACGATGTCTGGTGTTCGGAGGACGGCGTGAACTGGACGCAGGTGACGGACGCTGCACCGTGGGCGCCGCGGATCTGGTTCTCGTTGGTCGTTTACCGCGACCGGATGTGGGTGCTCGGCGGATGGTCCAGGACCAACGGCAACTTCGGTGATGTCTGGTACTCCAAGGACGGCAGGAACTGGACCGAGCTGAAGTCGGACGTGATCTGGAAGAACCGTCACGAGCACTCGGCGATTGTTTTCCAGGACAAGATTTGGCTCTACGGCGGCTGTGGTGACGTGCTCAACAGCGAGGTATGGACTCTGGACATTCCCGAGGGCTGGTTCGGGAATGAGTGAAGCGGCGGACGCGTTGGGGCTGGTGCAGGCGCTACTCAGGTTGCTGGAGTAGGGCGCATGACCAATGCATTCGGCCCCCTTGAGGTCATCAAGATGATGGCTGTCGCCACCGAACGCCGCGTCTCTGTTCTAGACGAAACAAGCGTGGGGCAGGCGGAGCTAGGGAGCGCGGCCAGGTGAGCGCAACTGACAGCACTGCAGGCGTGGAACCGCGCGCCAGCAGGCACTATGGGCAATCGCGCTCGAGGTGACAGCCACAGCGGGAATTGATTGGACAGGAGTGATCTCATGCCCAACCCGATAGTCGCAATACTGCCGCTGACACTGGCGCTGACGGCGACTCTGCTGCTGGACGGCGCCGCCCACGCCCAATTGCCCTCCGGATTTGCCGACCACGGAATCGCAGCACCCGTCGGCATGTCGGCATGGGGCGGTACCGTGGCCACCGAAGATGCCGATGGCAGTCGTCTCATCTTCGTTAAGCTCTGGGCCGGCGGCAACAGCACCTACCTGTTCATAGACGCCGACACAGGCAAGACCGAGCAGGTCCACCCCGGCTCCGGCCTCAGCGGGCTGGGCGCCTACCTGGTTTTCCTGTCGCCCGAGAACAAGATTTACGACACCATGGGCAATTGGCTGCTGGAAATAGACGTGCCTACCCGCGAGGTCCGCCGCGTGGGGCAGATACCCGCCGGCATGGCGCTTTCGTTTACCATGGACGCCGAGGGCGTCATCTATGCCGGCATCTATCCCACCGCCACTCTGGTCGCCTACTGCCCGAAGACCGACAAGTTCACCGACTACGGGCAGATGCACAAGGAGGACTGGCCGCTGTACCTGCGACCGCTGGCCCTGGATGACGCCGGATGGATCTATGGCGGCATCGCCATCAAGGCCGCGCAGGTGGTCGGCCTCAACCTCGCCACCGGCGAGCGCCGCGCCTACATACCCGAAGACGGGAGGCAGCAGGGAGCCGGGAACGTCTTCCGGGGCACCGACGGGAAGGTGTACGCCAACGCGCCGGGCTGGGGTCACCACGCGCTGCATGCCGGAGACGCCACGCCCGTGGACAAGCCCCCCGTCGGCGCCGACCGTATCACCCGGGACGTGACCCACTTCCCCGACGGTACCCGCTACACGAAGGTAGACGTGCACAACCGCGTCATGCACATCATGGACGCCGGGGCGGAACAGCCGCGCGAGCTGGAATTCGACTATGACAGCCCCGGGGTGGGCATCTACTCGATGGCCGCCGGCCCCGATGGCAGAATCTGGGGCGCTACCGGACTGCCGCTGCGCATCTGGTGCTTCGATCCGCACAGCGGGCAGATGCAGAACTGGGGCCTGGGCAACCACGGCGGTCATGCCAACCAGATGGTGCGCCAGGGTGACAAGCTATACGGGGCGGTGTACAGCTCCGGCTCGCTGATCGAGCTGGACCCGACCCAGCCGGTGGATGACGCGCCGATCCAGCAGAGCGCCAACCCGCGCCACGTACACGGCTACGAGTACGGCTACGGCGGCAACCCCGACATGTTCGGACGCCCCCACGCGCTGCTGGCACACCCCGACGGGCGACACGTAATCATGGGCGGCAACCCGGCGCGGGCCAGGGCCGGCGGCGGCCTGCTGATATATGACACCCAGACCGGCGAGCAGAGCGTACTCAAGCCCGACGCGCTGGTGCCGGACCAGGGCGTCAACGCGCTGGCAGCACTGCCCAACGGCGACCTGATCGTCGGCAGCACCACGTCCGCGGCCACCGGCGGACGCGCGACAGCCACCGCCGCGATGCTGTACCGCATAGACTGGCCGACGCGGCTGGTGACGCATCGGTGGCCCCTCGAACCGGCCACTTCTGCGGTGCACGATCTGGTAGTGGGCGGAGACGGGCTGTTGTACGGCCTGGCCGCAGGCAACCGCTTCTTCGTCTTCGACCCCGAAGCCGGGCGGATGCTGCATGACGAAGAGGTCAGCGCATACGGGGCGCTTACCGGCATGCAGGCGCCGCGCACCATGGCGATCGGTCCCGACGGCGGCATCTACGTGCTGTTCCGCGACGCCATCGCACGCTTCGAGCCGGGCACTTCCCAGCACCGGGAGATCGGCCGTCCGGGAGTGCCGATCAGCGCAGGGATCGTGATCCACGAAAACCGGTTGTACTTCGCCTCCGGCACGCGGCTGTACAGCTACGACCTGGGGCCGGCGCAGTAGCGCGCAGGCGAAGGAACCACAACCAGTTGCGTCCACCTCCACGGGTGTGGCTGCTCCGTTCCCCATTGTTGGTCAACTCGGAGTGAGAGTCAATGAAGGCCTACACTCTCGACATGATGGCTGGGAGGCATGAGGCGGGGATGTTGCATGGGGCCACATACTGTATTCGCCCTGCAGCAGGCACACGCGAGTACCCCGGTCGGCGGAGCGTCAGTGTGCTCGCCGGCAGTAGTGGAGGGGCGAACCGCGACAGGTGAGTCCACTCAGGCGATTCATCTCGGGAGAAGCTTCTGGTCAATCATCCACTTGACCGCGCGCTCCATTGTCTGTTCGGGCGTGTAGGCGGGGCGGTAGCCGATCTTCGCCGAAATGCTGGTGATATCAGGGCACATGTTGGCCCTGAAATGCCAGTTAGCTCCCTGGTCGGGAAGAACCTCCGCCTCAAAGTGTTCCCAACTGACGAACTCAACGGGGATTCTGACGCCGTAGATGTCCCCGTAGGTCTCGACGAACTGCAGGGCGGTCAGTGCATAGGCACAGCCCACGTTGAAGATTTCATCCGCCGCCGCTTCACGATTCTCAATGGCGCAAAGGAAACCGCGAGCTATATCTCGGGCATCGCAGGGACCTATGAGGCAGTTCCCCGGCTCCGGCAGAATAACCGGCTCTCCGCGTTGGTGCGCCATGTGCACATCAATGCTGCGGCCGCCCTTTCCTTCGAGCGGGATCTTGTAGGGACCGCAGATATTCGGGCACATGATCGCGCTGAGGGCCTTGCCCTCCGCGCCGGCGCGCGCCTTCGTCGCCAGCATCTGCTCGTACCTTCGCGCGTAGCCCTCAAACAGACAGGGGGCCTGCGTCTCTTCGGGTGTCGGGACCACGCGCGGGAGCCCGAACATCCATACCGACCCGCAGAGGACGAAGTGCTCACAGACGTCTCTGAGGGCTTCGTAGAGCTCCGGAGAAGCACCCTGGAGGATGTCCACGATCACCTCCGGCTGCAGATCCCGTATGACGTCTGTCCATCCTTCAGATGCATAGACCAATTGGACGTTTCTGACCGATGCCCAGATGCTCTCATCCGGCACTGGAGTCCTTCCGGAGGAGATCACGGTGACGTCGTGTCCCGCCTCAACCAGCATTGGCGTCAGGTGCTTGCCAATGTGGCCTGTGCCGCCGATAACACACACTCTCACTTTGTCTGCTCCTTCCACTATCAGACGTCGTGTCAACCACTTCGCCAGTCGGCTGCTGTGGTCCTGCCTGCCGCCCTCAATCACGCAGGAGCGCCCAGGGCACCGGCAGAACCTGTCCTATGGCGGTCGTCTTGCCCGAAAACAGGGAAACTGCAGCCCAAGCGGCGAACTCTAGACAGGTTGGTACGCGGACTCCGAATTGCCATAACCTGACAGGTAGTCTCGACACGGTTCTTCTAGCATGTCAGGCGCTGGACAGAGACTTAGCCCAAAGGAGACTCACTATGACGAATATGGTGCTTTCGGCAGCGCTGCTCGCACTCATCAGTGCAACGGCTTCGGGGGCTCAGGCGGACCCCGTGGCGCACTGGGACTTCGACGAAGGCAAGGGCGATGTCCTGCACGACCGCAGTGGCAACGGCAATCACGGCAGCATCCATGGCGCGACGTGGATCAGGTGCGGCAGCGGCTACGCCCTGAAGTTCGATGGCGTAGATGATTATGTGGACTGCGGCACGGGCGCCAGCCTGGACCTCACCGGGCCTATCACCCTTCAGGCGTTCTTTCAGCCTACCGCCGCCAATCGGGGTGAGCCGGGTATCGTCGGCAAGTTCTTCGAGAGCTATGCGATCAGCTACTACGGAAGTGCCTACTTCTACATCTCCAGCGGCGGGAATAACGTCTCCGTGCCCACGACGATGGGGCAGTGGATGCACGTGGCCGCGACCTTCGACGGGACCACCATGCGCATGTACGTGAACGGTATCGAGATGTGCAGCAAGAAGTCGCGCTTCGAGCAGATCAACCACGGCAAGAACTTCTTCATCGGTTGCATCGTCGGCGACCCCGGGGCAGGCGACATCAACCTGCGCAAGACCGCCTTCTTCCCCGGTTTGATAGACAGCGTCCGCGTGCACAACCGCGTGCTCAGTGAGCGGGAGATCATTGAGTGCTACAACCTGGATGCGAAAGACAAGGGCCTTGAGCCGTTTGATACCACCAAGCTCGGGCATTTCATGCTTGAGCCGTTCTACTACCCCGAGCAAGACAAGGCCGTCGTGTCCGTCAACTTCCGCTGGGTGCTGCCGTTGCCGAAAGACGCCCAGATGTGCTGCGATCTGCTCTCGGCGGACTCACAGCAGGTTGGTCCCGAGACGCGGATTGATCCCGACAGTCCCCGTCACGAATTCGAGCACGAGTTCTCGCTGGATGGTTTGAAGCCCGGAACGTATGAGTTTCGGGCCGCACTTCGCGATTCAGAGCGCATCATTGTCCAGGACAGCGTCAAGTTCCGGTATCCGTTCGCACCACCGGCTGCACCGCCGGCCCCCGCAGAAAGGGTCGTCCCTCCCCTGGCACCCGAGGTCGAGCCGCCGCCTTACGAACTCAAACTGGCGCCCGGTGGGGGCTTTGAGGTCACAGTCGGCGGCGAAATTTACCGCATTGAGTCCAGCTACTCCTATCCACACGGCGGAGAGAACCGCCTCGTCGCCGGCCCGGCGGACCCCAATGGGGAGCCGACCTGGCAAGTCACAACACAGGATGTGGACACGCGAACCTGCCGCGTGGAAGCCGGAGGCAAGCACTACAAGATATCCCGCCTCATCCAGCGCGAGCGCACGCGGATTCTTGTCAAAGATGAGATCTCGAACCTCGCTGACGACGTCATCGGGATCATCCTCAGCAACCGCATCAACGTGCAGGGCGCTGACGACGCGGAGGCCACGCGGATGTCGAATCCCACCATCTTCGTCAAGAGGAGCAATAGCGGCGTGGGTCTCGTGGCCCTCGACGACCTCTACCAGCTTCAGCAGGAGAACCCCTACGCCGACGGGATAGGGCAGGTTCGCACGGAGCATTTCGGCCTGGACAAGGGCGCATCCTACACAATCGAGTGGGCAGTCTACCCCACGGCCACAACTGACTACTACGACTTCATCAGCCAGGTTCGCAAAGATGAAGGCCTGAACCGTCGCATCGAGGGCGCTTTCTGTTTCGTCAACCGGAGGACCCCGCCCTCGAAGGAACAGGTAGAACTCATGAACCTGAAGTACAGTAGCATCGGTTGCCTGGGTAAGCCGCTGGATGACCCAACCGTTTCGCTGGAGGGCTTCGAATTCGTCGAGTACCCGCAGGAGTGCGCCGCATTGACGCAGACTTTCGCTCAGACGAAGGCCCTGTACCCCGACATGACGGTCGGGTTCCACGTCGCTCACGCTCTATATGCCTGCAATGACCCCGCCGAACGCTTCGCGGATAGCCGAGCTCTTGACGAGAATGGTCGGCAGATCCACTACGGCCCGAATACACTCGACTACTATGGCAAGTACTTCTCCAAGGAACGCGTCGAAGAAGGCTGGCGGTGGTGGATCTTCTACCCGACCATGACGAACAGCTTTGGCAAGGCGATGATCGAGGCGATGGAGCGGATGCTGAATGACATGGGCGCGACCGGCATGTGGGCTGATGGCTATATCTCCGGCTACGTACGCGGCGGCTACAGCTACGACGGCTGGGACGGGCATTCGGTGAGCATTGACCCGGAGACCAAGCTCATCACCCGCAAGCAGATCTGCGTGCCGTATGTGGCGCTGCCGGTGCTGAAGAAGGTAGCGCGCATGATCAGCGACGCGGGTGGGGTCCTGGTCTCAAACGGCCAACCGGGCTCGCGTTCGTACTGGGAGGAGGACACTATCACAAGTTGTGAAACCGCCGGCAGCGACGCGCGGTCCATCAGCGCGCTTCACCTCGGGCGCTCAGTGACGCCTCTGGGCAACCCTAGCGCCATTCAGAACGAGCGCGACTGCTACCGCGACATGCTCAGGAAGCTGGACTACGGCGCGCTGTACTTCTGGTACGGTAACCCACGCATCACACACAAGACCCTCGTGGAGCACATGTACCCGATCACTTTCGACGCCATTCACGCTGGCACAGTAGGTGGCAAGGAGCGCATTGTGACCAAGCAGTCCGGTGTCTATGGATGGCACGGCGACCG
Organism: uncultured Armatimonadia bacterium; assembly: GCA_964549395.1. Lineage (GTDB taxonomy): Bacteria > Armatimonadota > Zipacnadia > Zipacnadales > UBA11051 > UBA11051. Next base: position 12,466 of record CAZJVY010000025.1, read on the forward strand.
CTCGCTGCATATCGTCTATCTCTATGATGCCCGTGGTGCGCTGATCCGTAGCAGCTTCACCACTACCGTGGATGACAGTTCCGTGCGCACGGACGTCGGGCTTGAGCGAGATCAGGCGGCTGTCGTGGTAAAGGTTCCGGTCACGGTCGCGTCTGCGGTGCCTGTGAATGTCATCATGCGCAATTATGGCGCCGAGGCCATCCGGATGGCGCTGAACGGCGACGGCAAAGCGCAAATTCGGGTTACGAACGGCCAGTTCCCCATCAAACAGGGCTGTACTTACCATCTCAACATTGGCGGCGAGGCGATGGAGGTCACTGTCAGCCGTCGGGACTTGACCTTCCCGGTCTCGCTTGATAGGCCGGTGGAGATAGAGATAGCGGTTGAGGCATTCGGGCCCTGATCTGCAACAAGTGATCGAGGTTCATGTCGGGGCACGACAGGCGAGGGATGCACCGGGCTTTGCCCTCCCGTCGCCCTACCGGCCCGCAATTCCGGACACTCGGCGCAGGGGAGGCTACTCACCCCCAAAGTGCCGGAGACGCTTGACACAACCCACGTACCCAGCGAGTTTCCGGCGCGGAGCCGGCCTATTCATATTCCCACTTGTGCAGCCAGGGGTCGTTTGTGCGCTCTTGGAAGGCCCTGAGCTTCCCGCACATGGTCTGTACCGTGTCGGCATACTCCGGCCTACCCGCGAGGTTATTGGTCTCGTGTGGGTCATCTTTCAGGTCGTACAGCTCGAATCGTGGCCGGTGCAGGTATTCCTCCACCGTGCGCTGCCCATACGCAGAGACCTGGCGCCTGAGTGCGCCTTGCCATGTGGCGGCGGTCCACAGGTCGGCCCCCGAGGAGTATGTCAACGGATGTGCGATGTTCCAGATGAACTTGAGCCGCTTCTGCCGCACCACGCGCATCGGGTAGTAGTTGGTGATCTCGTGGAAGGTGTGGGCCGCATAGACCTCCTCGCGCCAGTCGGCCGGGCTCTCTTGGCCGATGATGCCCTTAAATGAGGCCCCATGGAACGCTTCCGGCCCATCGTACGCGCCGGCCAAGTCAAGGATGGTGGGCGTCAGGTCTGCCCAGGTAGCCAGCCCATCACAGGTGCTTCCACGCGCCCGGTGCATGGGGCTGCGCACGATCAGCGGCAGGTTCATCCCCGGCTCATAGAGCGTCGTCTTCGCCCCGGGGAAGGCGGCCCCGTTGTCCGAGATGTAGATGAGCACGGTGTTATCCCACTTCCCCTCCTCCTTGACGATGTCCATCAACCGGCCGATACCGCGGTCTAGCCGCGCGACCGACTGGTGGTACTGGGCAAGCTCCGCTCGCGCTTCGGGTATGTCGGGCAGGTACTCGGGCACCCAGACCTCCTCATCATCGAAAGGCAGCTCCTCATCGCCGGGATAGGCCTCTGCGGGGTTGCCGAAGCGGTCGGGCCTGCAGGGGTGTGACTCGAGCGGGCCTCCGCCCCGATGCGGGTTCATCGAGCACCAGTAGATGAAGAATGGCTCCTCGCCTGAGATGTACTCCCTGCATGCCTCCGACATCGCCACATCATCCCGGCCGAACGTGGTCTGCGGGTGACCATCCTGGAACGGGAAGATGCTCTCGGGGGCATAGTGCGTCTTCCCGACCCGCGCGGTGCGGTAGCCGGCGTCGTTCATCAGCTTCGGGAGCGTAATGGTGTTCTCGAAGCACGAGAAGTGGTGCCGCGCGTGCGTATGCCCGTACGTGCCGTTAGCGTGGTTATGCAACCCCGTCAGGATGACCGATCTGCTGGCGGCGCAGGAGGCCGTTGTGCAGCAACCGTTGCTGAACACAACCCCCTCGGCGGCCAGTTGCTCCAGATTCGGTGTATGGATGCTCGGGTTGCCGTAGGCCCGTGTGTCGCGACCGTGGTCATCGGCAACCATAAGAATGATGTTCGGGCGGTCAGCCGCCATGGACGATCATCTCCCCGTCGGTAGCGTATGTTGTGCCTCGGTGACCTTCCGTAAGTGGCGAGGCGGCACCTTCCGCAGCTAAGGAGACGGCACGTGGCTCGCGGAAGGCCTTCCCCGACTCCGTGGCGAGATGGCCGCTCGGTGTCATACTACCCCACACCACTAGGGATGACAGCCTATGCGGCGTTACGCTCAGCCGACACAGATCAGCTTCGGCATCGGCGCGTTCAGCCCACCGCCTCATTCCTGCTCTTCGACCAATGGCTCAAGGAGTTTCTCCGCACGTTCTCTGGCCTGCGACAGGAAGACGGCATAGTCCTTGAATTGGGAATGCTTCATGTCCGGCTCGAGGAGAAGGTTGCCGGAATACCGAAGCCCACGGAATACTCTCCGGAATTCATCCCAGTCAATCGTTCCCTCATACGGCAGCATATGGGTGTCCGATCCCTCGTTATCATGAATGTGGGTGGTAAGGAGCCGATGACCGAACTGCTCCAGCATCTTGAAACACATCCCTTGCACATTCTCGTGACCTGAATCGTAACAGAAGCCGACGGCCTGATCGTCGAATTCGGCCAAGAAGCTCGCAACCACTTGATCGTACTCCGGCTCCTGCCCGTTCTCGAGGGCGAGTTTCACACCTCGGCAACGCGCATACTCCGCCAGCGCGCTGACGCTTTGACGCCCCTGCTCGATCATCCTACTGCGCACTTCGCCTTGCGGGATGCCATACGGCTGAATGAGGTGGATAACCACGATTCTGCCATCCAACTCCGCTGCCGTATCGAGGGCGAACTGGCACTGGCGAAGCGACTCCGAGCGCTCGGCCTCATCGAGCGAGAAGAGCCGGTCGCCCTCCGGGAAAGGTGCATGTACGGAGTCGACCGTTACCCCGTTCTCCTCAAGCAGCTTTCCTATTGCAGCTCTTCCCGCCGCAGTTGTGTAGCCCGAGTGCTGGGGACTGGCGCCGATACCCACGACCTCGAAACCTGCTTCCCGAATCATCGGGATTGCCTCCGCAAAGGGTATCGCATAGTCAAAAGATGTGACAATCGCCGGTTTCACGGGTTTCCCTTCTCTGCTCGCCATCCTGCTATTCCATACAAGTATCCGTTTGCAGCGAGTTGCCTATTCGGCTTTTCATGAGATGAGCAGCCATCCATTTCCCGTGCAGGTTCGCCGTCGGGGCCACACACACCCTCTTTTCAGTCTGCCTTGCAGTTACCCTGAACCTAGCCCTGTCATCGCGGAAGAACCCATGCCTCTTGCTGGCGGGGCGATGCGCTCGCGCACTGTCCATCCCATGGGCGGCCTCAGGTTCTTGGGAGAGCCACAAATGCCAGCACAATCCGGCTGGCCGGGGCCACGAGACCGGGAAGGAGGTAGCTGCGGCTCCAGTGGCGAAGCCACACGTCACATCGGCGGCTGCTCAACCCATGAGAGAACGCACCCGTTTCATACAGGCAGTACCGGCTGACAGGCGAAGGAAGGTATGATAAGGAGGTATGGGCAATGCGCAGGGCTGTGGGCATTCAGGCTGGTGTGCTGCTGCTCGTCGTGTCGGTGATGATATTGGGTTGTGGGGGCGGTGGTGGAGCGGGTGGTACGGTCCAGGGCGTCTTCACCTGCCTCATTGACGGTCAGGCCTTCACGGGGACCTTCAAATGGTTTAGGACGGTTGACGGAAGAATCCAGATATGGGGCGTGACCCAGGACGAAATGCGCTACGTGGAGATCACCTTTAACCCTCCGGCCGCGGTCCCAGCCACAATCGAATTGGTCGTGCCCCCGAACACCGATTGGGCCATGTACGACATTAATTCCGAGGTGGGGGGCAGCGGGACGGAGTATTACACCTACATAGACGGTGGCGGCAGCGGCACCCTCAACATCACGCGTTTTGACGCCGACCGCATCGAGGGCACCTTCAACTTCCAGGCTCGCACCGTCGGCAACACTGCACAGGTCAACGTGACTCAGGGCGTCTTCGACGTTCGACCTGGTGGGCTGTCCGGCTGGTAGGCCGGCCCCTGGAACTCGATCGCAGGGAAGTCATCAGCATGCCGTGGAACGCATTTGACCGCGACCGCAAACACCTTGAGGCGCAGTACCACGATCCTGCCTGGGACGAGGCGAGCGGGTGGAGCCTGGACAGGCTCGAGGATGCAGTTGCGCACATCGTCACGGATGCAGAGCGACAGGCACGGCCCCGCATCCGCACGAAGGCAGAGGTGTTCGAGCTACTTCTGCTGAACGGCCGCATTGACGTGGACCCCAGGGACTGGTTTGCAGACCGCCTACAGCACGCCGACCTTGTCAGAAAGCTACGCGATACGTGGACAGCGGACATCAGAAGAACCGTTATTGCTGAAGCGGATGCCACAGCCACGACCGCCCGTTCAGTAGGGGCGTACATCTCCGGCCCCAACTTCAGCCACACATCGCCCGACTGGGAACGGGTGCTGTCGCTCGGTCCGTCCGGGTTGCTCGACTTCGTGAGGCAGACGCGGCAGAAGAAGCTGGCGTCAGGTTGCCTGAGCGAAACCGAACGCGACTTCTACGATGCCGTCGAGACGGTCTACGTCGCCTTCATTCGGTTCATCCTGCGGCTGGCCGAAGGCGCCGAGAAGCAGGCGGGGCTTCACCCACAAGAGCGGGAACGGATGCTTGCTCTGGCCGAGTGCCTGCGCAACATCGCGACGCGACCGCCCGAGACCCTCCATGAAGCCCTGCAATTGGCCTACCTCTGCCACGAGCTCATGGAGATGGAGGGCGAGAGCGTCCGCTCCATGGGAAGCTTCGACCGCCTCTACTACCGCTTCTACTGCTCTGACATCCAGCGCGGCCTGCGGACGCGCGAACAGCAGAAGGAGCTGATCAAGTACTTCTTCATCAAGTTCTTCGCACGAACTGACGGGCTGCGGTTCGGGAAGAACTTCGTCTTCGGCGGGCTTCATGCCGATGGTAGCGATGCCGTCAATCCGCTATCCTATGCGGCGCTGGAGGCGTACGAGGAGATGCGAACGGTGGACCCCAAGCTCTCCGTGCGAGTGCACGGGGGCACGCCGGACGATCTTCTCCGACAGGTGGCCGGATGTATCCGCAAGGGCTGCAATAGCTTCGTGCTCGTCAACGACGACGTAGGGATCGCCAGTCTGATGAAGCGCGGGGTCCGTGCAGAAGAAGCTCGAAACTACGTGCTGATGGGCTGCTATGAGCCGGCCATCATGGGCAAAGAGGTCCCCTGCTCCGGCTCCGAGTGGGTGAACATCGCCAAGGCCCTCGAGTGGGCACTGTACGACGGCCTCGATCCGCTGACCGGACGCCAGATGGGCCCGAACACCGGACGGTGCGAGGCGTTTGCGTCCTTCGATGAATTCTACGCCGCCTTCAAGGTGCAACTGTCTCATCTGCTCGAGCAAGCCATGGATGTCCAGGTGGCCTATGAGTCACGGTGGGAGAAAATGAACACCTCGCCTCTGCTCTCCGGGACGATGCTGGAGTGCGTAGAGCAGGGACGCGACATCTCCGCCGGCGGCGCGAAGTACAACAATACGGGTTGCTGCATCGCCAGTCTGGCCGGCACGGTCGACTCGCTGATCGCGGTACGCGAGTTGGTCTTTGAGCGTAAGGCTATCACCATGCGCGCTCTGGCCGAGACGCTGGAGAATGACTGGGCGGACAACGAACTCCTTCGGTTGAAGGTGCTGAAAAGCCCCCGGAAGTTCGGGAACAACCAAGATGAGCCAGATGCGTTTGCACGCGATATCGCGGAATACGTTGCGGGCATCATCAACAGCAGGAGCAATGAACGGGGCGGGCGCTTCTGTGCAGCCCTGAACTCAATAGACCACTGCCACAGGTTCGGCATGCAGATGGGGGCACTGCCGGACGGACGGAAGGCGCACCAACCGCTGTCCAAGAACCTGAGTGCTGTTACGGGGATGGACCGGGAGGGCGTCACCGCACTAATCAACTCGGTGACGAAGCTGGATTTCACTCAGTTCCCCAACGGCTCCGTGCTGGACATCATGCTGCACCCCAGCGCCGTGCAAGGAGAGGAAGGTCTGAGTGCGCTGGTGGGGCTGATCCGAACCTACTTTGCCCAGGGCGGCTTCGGCATCCAGTTCAACATCTTCGACGTTAACACGCTTCGCGAAGCACAACGGCGCCCTGAGGCATACGCGAACCTGCAAGTGCGCGTGTGCGGCTGGAATGTCCACTTTGTCAACCTTAGCAGGCCCGAGCAGGACATGTTCATCCAGCAGGCCGAGCATCTGCCGGTCTGAGATGAATGTTTCCGTCGCACAGCCCCTGGGGGAACTCCTATCGTGCCGAGGCCGAGCCTTCCTTCACGAGGAGCAACGCGCGTAATGACTGGGAAAGTGGCTGACATCATACGGTTCGCCACCCATGACGGCCCCGGGATCAGGACCACTGTGTTCCTGAAAGGCTGCGCGCTCTCCTGCACCTGGTGCCATAACCCCGAGACCATCGCCTGCGGTCCCGAGCTTGGGTACGTGGCGCAGAAGTGCCTCGGCTGCGGGGAGTGCGCACGGGTATGCCCGGAAGGCGCGCAGCGGATGATAGATGGCAAACATGTCTTCGACCGAACGCGCTGTGTCGGTTGCGGGAGGTGCGCTGAGGTCTGTCTCGGCAACGCGCTGCTGTTCTACGGTAGGGAGATGACGGCAGAGCAGGTTCTCGCCACCGTGATGGAGGACAGGGCGTTCTACCAGAGCACAGGCGGCGGTGTAACCTTGTCGGGCGGCGAGCCGCTTCTACAGGCTGATTTCTGTGCACAGCTCTTGGGGATGGCGAAGAATGGGGGCCTGCACACAGCGGTGGACACCTGCGGCATGGTCCCGTGGGAGGCGTTCACCAAGGTTCTGCCCGTCACCGACATCTTCCTGTACGATATCAAGGAGACGGACCCCGCACTCCACAAGCGGTACACGGGGAGAGATAACGAGCTGATACTGGCGAACCTGCGCCGCCTCTGCGAGTGTGGAGCCGCGATTGAGATACGCATTCCGCTGATTCCGGGCATCAATGATGATGACGGCTTCATTGATGCAGCCGGGGCGCTTCTTAGTGGGCTCGGACACATACAGGCAGTGAAGGTGCTGCCCTTCAATCCGTATGCCCGCTCGAAGTATGCGGCGCTGGGGAAAGAGGCTGTGACGCCTCCAGGGCCGCCGCCCTCGGATGAAGAGCTTCGTCGGGTGGCCGGACGCCTCCGCACGTTCGGGCTGAACGCGACCTCCGCGAGGGATTGACGCGCCGGGCCGCTGAAACGACGGCACGGTGTGTCCGAGAGGTTTTGGCCACACCTTGCACCGTGAAGAGCCCGACCTCGATGGGACATCTACGCACCCGTTACGCCATCGCCTTGTAGATTCCTGCCAACTTCGTTTCTGGATTTCACGTCGCCTGAGTTGACCTATCGGATTCGAACCACAGCTTGGGGTTGCACAGTCCGCGAACGACGCGTGCTCTTAACCCCGAATATTGGTCCACTTGGCATGAGAGCAGTTGAAGGTCTATACTCTCGGCAGGAGGACCGGGATTCATGGCGACCAAACACCGGATCGAGCCGCAAACCGCACTCTCCATACAGCAGGCACCGCGCCATGCAGTGGCCTACCGGCGGCTGATGGCCGCTTCGGTGCTGTGCATGATCATGTTCGGGGCAGTGCAGGTGCTGCCGGCGGTGGCGCTGGAGGCACTGGGGCAGGATCTGGGTCTCAACTTCGAGCAACGGGGCTTGATCTTCAGTTTGCGGATAATGGCCGCCATTCCGGTCCTGCTGCTGATCGGTCACTACGCCGAGAGGCCGTACAAGCGCCATATCCTGTCGTGGGGTCTGGTTGCGATTGCGCTGGGGCAGTTGATGGTCGCCCTGGCGCCCGGCTATGGGCCGCTGCTGTGGGCGGTGCTGGTGTCCGGGCTTGGACTCGGCGTGGTGGAGGCGATCGTCAACCCGCTGGTGGCACAGTTGTATCCCAGTCGCTCGGCGTGGGCGCTCAATGTCATTAACGGCGTGTTCTCGCTGGGGCTGGTGTTGGGTGCCCTTAGCACCGGAGAACTGCTGCAGGCCGGATACGGCTGGAGGCTGGCCTTCTGGCTGTGGATGATTCCACCGGCGGTCTGCGCGGTGCTGTACATGACTCCGCGTTACCCGCCGCCGTCGCCGGAGTCCGACAGCTTCCATGTGCGGCCTGATGTCAAGAGTTTCCTGGTCAACCCGCTGTTCTGGATCCTTTCGGTGGCGATGGCGCTGGGCGGCGGCTGTGAAGCGGGGCTGACGTCGTGGGCACCGAACTTCGTGGCTGAGGAACTGGGAGCATCGGCTCGCGGCGGGGCCTGGGCGACCATCCTCTACGGAACCTTCATGGCGATCGGGCGCTTCGGCAGCGGAGTGGTCGTCGGTCGGGCGACACCGCTGCAGATGATGCTCGGCTCGGCGGTGCTGTGTGGTGCCGCGACGCTGGGGCTGGTGTTCGTGCCGGGGCTGTGGGGCGCCTGGGGACTGTTCGCGCTGGGCGGGCTGTTCGTGGCCTGTTTCTGGCCGACCTTGCTGGCGGTGGCGTCCGACCATATCTGCGTCGGCTCGATGTCGCTGTTCTCACTGCTAGCTGCCGCAGGCATCAGCGGCTGCGTGGTCGTCCCTTGGGCCATCGGCGCGCTGGGAGACATCTTCGGCCTGCGCGCGGGGATGCTAGTGCTGCCGGCCGCCATGGCTGTGCTAATCGTGATGCTGTTGGTCGCCTCACGCTACATGCGCGGCAACTGCGAGCCGGAGCGGCAGTAGTAGGGGCTATCAGCCGGACGGCGAATCCGCACCCTAGATGGATGAACAGGCCCGATGGCGCACGGCTGTACGGCATCATGTCGTGGGATACCGGCAATCAGGAGGAAGCCATGACGCAGCGACAGGACCGGAATGACGACACTGGCGCCGGGGCCTTGCGCGCCGGAATAGCCCGAAGCGATATCACCACCAGCGATGAGGGCGTCGTCGTTCATGATCCGCTATACGCCAAGGCTTTGGTGCTCGATGACGGCGACACAACTGTGGTCATCATCGCGATGGATGTTGTGGCAATAGGCGGGATTGGTGATGTCTCCGATGACTTCCTGCCAGAGCTGCGCAGCCGCATAGAGGGCGAGTTGCGGATTCCGGGCGGCAATGTCCTGGTCAACGCCTCACACACCCACCCGCCGGGCCGGCTCCTCTGCGACGACGCCGAGCAGCTCGCCAGGACCTTCGATGCCGTAAGCCGGGCCGTAAAGAACATGGCACCGGTCAGGGCGGGTACGGGTATCGGTTATGAAGACCGGATCATGATTAACCGCACCCTCAGGCTCAAGAACGGGAAGGGCTGGACCATCCGCCAGGCGCATCCATGTCCTCCGGACGAAGAGGTCGCCGGCCTTGGCCCCATTGATCCTGAGATAGGCATACTCCGCATAGACCGACTGGACGGACGGCCGCTGGCGGTTGTTTACAATTTCGCCTGCCACCCTTTGATCGGCGTTCCGGGAGGAGCTGTCACGGCCAATTTCCCGGGATTCGCATCCAACGTGATCGAGCAGAACCTGGGCGAGGGCGCGATGGCCCTGTTCCTGCAGGGAGCAGGCGGAGACGTCACAGAGGTGCTCTACAAGGACGTCAACCGTCCCAGAGACTCAGAGCCGATAGGCACAATGCTGGGCTTGAGCACCCTCAAAGCACTCAGAGACATACGGACTACCGATGCGACGCTGAGTGTCGCATCCGAGACGGTGGCACTGCCACGGAGGACCGATATTCCCGAACGCCTCGAAGCACTGCAACAAGAGCAGGCCGAACTGCTTGCGACCTTGAGCTCGACCAGTCTTAGTTTCAAGGCTTTTCTGCCCTTGTACATCAAGTACGCTCTCAGTGCCGACTACCCCTCGGATTACTCATACAGGTACCTTCATGCTGAGCAAGTCGGGACCAACGAGCTTACCGAACTGGATAAGTGGAACAGGCAGAACATCGCCAAGTACCTCAGCAACATCCAGGCCATGGAGAAGCTGGCACGAATCCAGAGCGACATGGCGACGTTGAGGTGGCATAAGGCGTTCAATGACGCATCTGGTGAGGCGACAATCGCGGCCGAAGTGCAGGGCATCAGGATTGGGGACTGCCTACTGATCACCTCCCCGGCGGAGGTGCTCACCGAGGTCGCCCTGAATGTCAAGCAAGCTTCCCCCCACAAGCACACCTTCGTGGCGGCCTTCTCGAACGGATACGTGCACTACGGCGCGCCCGTGGGCGACTACGACATGGGTGGGTACGAGGTAACGGAGTGCCTCCTGGCCCCGGAGTGGCAACAGGTCTATGAAGAGGCCGCCGCCAGAGTGCTCAGCAGACTGTGACGGTGGCAGGAGCAACTGGGAGTTGCCACGCTGCCCTCCGTCCGTCTGTCGGCGCCTTCGCATTTACTTCAGCTCGACCGGTATCTCGCCCTCATAGCCGTAGCCCCGCCCGACCAAGTTGCCGTTGAAGTGAAACAGCGCGCGCGTATGCTCATCAATCTTAGACTCCGCATTGCGGCCCGGCGGCGTGAAGTCGCCTGTGTAGCGCTGGATGTCGGAGACCCGCAACTCATCCACCGCACCGTCGAGGTCCTTCAGTTCCAGCAGGTGGGGCACCTCCACGATCAGGTCCTTCATCCATCGGTAGCCGTAGTTCTGCCCCTTGCGGCCATTTACGTAGATCTCGGTGATGAGCACGTCATCCTGGGGCTTGGTGTGATATCGGACCGTGTGAGGTATGACCCCGTTGCGCCATCCCCAGACCCAGGCGACGTGCACCCACTCGTTGGCCGAGAAGACGGTGCGGCGCCAGCCCTGCAGCGACCCTCTACGGTACTCGCTTGCGGACTCGAAGTAGGCGTTGAGGCAGTGCGACCCATAGAAGTCCACACTGGCATCGCGGCTGCGCGGCGCCATTCGGTAGGTCAGAGCGTAGGACTGCTTGCCACTCGGGACGTACAGGCGACAGAGCGTTTTCCAGCTCTTCGCCGGCAGGTCCACGGTTCCCCAACTGGGTCTGAACCAAAACTCGATGGTGCCTTCCTTCGATGCAAGGAACTGGTTGCCGTCGCCGGATGGATGCGGCGATGCTGTCGGCATCTGAAAGCCGGGCCTGCTGACGTAGAGGGCCTGGTTGCCCGGCGTGGCTACCGCACCCTCGACGTAGTCCGTCTTTGCCGGGGCCGCTGCCGCTACCGGCAGTTGCTCACGCTGCCAGGCCAGTGGCGGCTCGAAGTAGCTGGCCGCTGACTCCGCGGCAAAGAAAGGCGGCAGGTTGCGTACCTTGACCAACTGGTTGTCAACCGGCAGGAAGCTCCACAAACCGGGCTTATCGGCAGGCAGGTCAACCACGCCGTGAAGTGGCTCGCCGTCGCGCCACGGCTGCCCCTGCGGGTCGAACAGCCGCGCTGACCCCTCGAGTATGATCTGGGCGTCTGTGCTATCCGGCGGCAGCTTGAAGTAGTACCTGATGGCAGGTACCTGGGGCGGAGCAGGTCGCCAGTACTCGGGGGCATACAGGACCAGGGGAACACGTGCGTCAGCCAGGGCGGTATGCTGTCCGAAAGACGTGGGTATGACCTGGTAAGCGCCCGCAGGCGCCTTCGCCGGAATCTCGATGCTCTGGTTGTTGTAGCTTTCCTGCTTGATCCAGGAGGCGACTGTCGCGCCGTCGGCCTTACCGTCAGCAGGCGCGAGTCTGAGGTCCTGGCACGGCTCCACATCGAGGCATACGGCCTGATTGCCGGACTTGCCCACCACGATGCTGCTCGGAGACCCGAAGTCTTCGTAGCTCATCCAGGAGGTATGAGGAGTCTTGTCGAGCCCGGCATCCATCAACACCGCTTGCGCGTGTGGAATGCCCTCGAACAGGAATGTGGTCTTCTCGCCGCTTTCCGCGCCATATGTCCTGTCTGTCTCAGGATCGTAGGCGCTGGCGGCTTGTCGCACCTGGAATGCCGACCCCTGGACGTAACGGGGGTCGCCCGTCTCGCGATAGAGGAAGCTGCCGACAAGAGCGTGCGGGTTGCAGTAGAAGAGCGGCCACTCGCCCAGGAACTTCTGCCACCAGTAGCGGGACAGCTTCATCGCGATATCGTGGTAACGCCGGCCGCCCAGCACCTGCCAGGCCTCGATCACCGCGCGCACGTCCACTTGCGTCTTGTAGGCCGTGTTGCGCTCCTCGGTCTCGTAGTATGTGCGCTTCTGGAAAAGCCCCAGCTCGGCATCGGGCTTGTAGACGGCGTCCATCGTGGCCTCGGCCATGTCACGCAACTGCGGGTCCCAGGTGAAAGCATAGGCCTGGGTGAGCATGCGTAGCAGTACCAGCGCTCTCCCGTCTCTTCGCGCCAGCGCCGGCGTCCATGTGTGCTTGACGCCGTCCACATAGTCCAGCACTCCGTCCTTGGCACGGCGGTAGCCGGTCAGGTAGTAGTCCCAGATGAAGTCGTTCAGGTTGGAGGCGCTGCTGATGTGCAGGCTGCTGTAGCTCTCCCAGTAGAAAGGCAGCATGCCCATGTTGGCCCCGCCGGCGGGTATGTCGGTGCCGCTTGCGCTCAGGTAGAGGCCGCGTGTCTTGCGCGGGCCGTCCCAGTGGCCCATGCAGGCATCCATCTGGGCGCGGTTGGTACCTTGCGCGAACTCGCGTATGAACCGCTCACCCGAGCGGGCGTAGAGCAGCCACAGATCCGGCCGCAGAGTGTATGTGTACTGGCTATAGCGGTACTGCGCCGCGTACTTGCCCCGGTAGCCCAGGTGCGGACCCATGTAGTAGTCGACAAACCCGTAGTCACCCCACTCGTCCACCTTCCCGTCCCAGTAGCGGACAGCCGCGTCAATTGCCGTTTCGGCTTCAGGGAAGCGTGCGGTGTCTTTCGGATGAATCGCGCCCATTGCCCCGCTCTGGCATATCCAGGCCGGATCTGCCAGCGCAAACACGGGCCGGCTGTGCAGTCTCGATTGCTGCGCCACCTGCTCCGGCGTGACCGAGGCTTGCAGCGGGCACAGCAGCAGCTCGTGCGTCTTCGACCAGCCTGTGGCGTCGCTCTCATACCCCGCCACGCGCTTCAGCACATCCTCGATGCTCTGCTTGCTATTGACGGGAATGGCGTTGTCGTACCAGGTAGCCAGGTCCCATTTCTCAATGAGCGTCGCCGCGCGAAAGTCCAACTCCTCGCCACCGCGGTTGCTGAACAGGCGCAGCACCACGCGGTCGCGGCGCACCTCGAATTCCTTGGGGTGCTGGCGCGCGGCTTCCCGGCAGGACACGGCCAAACCACCGCCCTTGCCCGCCAGAGCCGCCCAGTCGCCCATCTCCTCCCCTTCGGCCACCATCTCGGCCTTGCCGGCGGCGTCCTGTTTAGCCGCCACGAAGTGGTTGGTGCCATGGGCGAAGAAGAAGTGATCGTCCTGGAACACGTAGGCCGCCGGGATCGTGTCGCTGAGCGGCTGCTGCTCGAACTTGCGCCATTCTGCTCGCGACGTCCCGAACAGCGCGGCGGGATCGGCACCCGGCTCGACGGCGAACTCCCACCCGATGTCCTTGAACCAGACCTTGTTGGTGTCATTGGTGAGCACGAGGGTATGGGTGATGCGCGCAAAGGGCTGCCCGGCGAAAGCTTCCACACGCGTGATGTGGCGGGCGAGGGCCTCCCCCTCGGCTGTGCGGTACTCGCCCTCGAAGCGCACGCAAGCCGCCACCGGCCCCGATGCCTCGATTTCCATTGTCTCTCCCTCGGCAGAGGCGCTGGCAAGGCGGTCGTGCTGGTCCAGCAGATAGAGGCCGCGCGTACCCGTGGCTGTGGCCACGCGTTTGCCGCCGACCCAGATCTCTTCCACGGGTGAAGCGCCTCGGCCAAGTACGTACCTCGCTGCGCCGGTCTCCAGCACCAGCTTCTCGCCCTGCTCGGTCAGCTTCAGAGGCGTGGCGGCAGGTGCTACGGGTCCTATGGTCACCTCCACCTGATATGTCTCGCCGGACGACACAAGCGCGTCAAAGCGCACCCACTTGATCGCGCCCTCCGGTGCCCAAAGGGCAGTGACCTCCTTCTGACAGGGCACTTCCCGGCCCTTGCCGTCAACCAGGCGCAGGCACTTCGCATCCCACATTGCGCCCGCCGGGAAGGGCACGCCGAACGTAACCGGCCACGCGGCGACTGTCTGAACGCCCTCAGGCAGATCCAGACTTACCGGTATCCTATGCCCAGGGTGCAGCGGCTTGTCCGGGCCTCGCGCGGTGAGGTTGGTCTCCGCCGCGGCCAGCCGCCCGGCGCTCCCCAGAAGCTCCACGACCAAGCGCGCCTTCGTCAGGCCGAGACTGCGCAGATCCACGCTCACCGAGCCTTCGTTCTGTTCCGGCACAACCTGTGCAGTCGCGACCGGCTTCGTCTGCCTGTCAACAAACAGCATCGCCTTTACGGTCGTCTGCTCGCGGGGGACCGAGCCGGTGGAGAGCTTGACACCGGCCTGTAGCCGGCGCTCACCTGGTCTTGCCTCGGCTCGCTCAATGTGCAGCTTCAGCGCAGGGCCCGCTGCCACAGTCGTTGCCTGCTGTCCGGTGTCCGGGGCCTCGGTCACGCCCTCCAGCACCAGGGCTCCCCGCGAGACATCGCCGAAAGAGCCGGCCCACGCGCGGTCGCCCAGGCCAGGCCCGTTGCGACCCACATTGAAGCCGAGCATGGGCTGCCACGCCGTCAATCCCAGCGCCGCCTTTGGCAGTGCTATCTCCAGAGCCCAGCGGTCATCTTGCCTACGCACCTGGTGCTGCCAGTCGGGATTGAAAGCCGGTCCGTCGGCGCTGTTGTCGTCGTAGACTGAGCCGGCGGCGTTGACGATGAAATGACAGACAGATGTGCCATGGCCCGACGTGTCCAGCCAGACCTCAATGCAATCATCGGTCCAGGTGCCGTTGTCACGGGGACGCACCTCAGCCCGCGACTTCCTGCCCGCCTTCTCATCGCATTCAGCGAGCATGTAGAGGCTGCTATCGTCAAAGCAGAGGCGGACGCGGGTCGCCGGATATGAACTGCCCGACGCGGGGAATTGCAGTGGCGCCGCAGACGCCCATGCGGTATCATCCGCCGAGCCGTCAATGGTCGGAGCGGCAGTGCAGCGCGGCACCGCGACCTTGGTCGGCTGCGGCCCCTGGACAACTTCGGCCACCGGTCGCCGGCTGAAGTCCAGTCGCAGCGGTTCGGCTTGCGCGGGCAGTGCGGCAATGTTCATCAGGATGAACAGCCCAAACAGCAAGACGCGACGCAACATGTTCGGCCTCCTGTCACTCTCGCACCGATGCCCGGTATTGATGCTCTATTCCCAATAACATGCCCGGTAACCTGCGAGTGCGAACGCCGATCGGGGAGTGCGGCGGAGTGTGAACCCCCCTAAAGGCAGGCGCTGATGCGTCCGGGGAAATGGGCCCGGTCCAAGAGGGACAGAAGTGTACGTTGACATGCACCGATGGGCCGACCTCCGTCGCCGGGCGCTAGGCGACGGGTAGCCGCTCTGTCGGCCACCCGTATTGTCTTAGTGCCCCCCACAATCCACCCTTCACAATGGTTTTCCATGAATTACGAAAAATTTCTTCTTTTACTGTAGCACATTGACCGGCTTGCTAGATGTCTAGATTGTGGGGGAACACGCACGCGAGACACCCCCTTCCTCCTCTCCATACTGCGAAATCCGCTCCCTTGCATTTACACAGCCCGGACTTTGGAGGACTGTCCCCTCACTCCGGCGAAACATCCCTGGTCATCGCGTATGGCAACTGGCGGGGCGACACGAACCGTCACGGAACCAAGCCGTGAGTGAGATGAGTGAGATGAGCAACATGACCACAGTGTTCGTGATCTTCGCGTTTGTCCTGGCTGTCTGCACCATCGCTTCGGCCCAGGAGGGGCAGTACTACGAGTCGTTCGAGGACGGGGTGCCACCTTACTTCGCCGCAACGCGACCCGATAGTCTCAGCATCAGCCCCTGGCACACCAAGCAGGGCAGCAGTTCGTTGCGCTGGGATTGGTCAAAGGGGGACGAATTGGTCATCCGGCACGGCATCGGCGACGTAGCGCGCACCGGCGGCCTGAGTGGCAGGGCATCGTTCGCCGTGTGGGTGTATGTGGAAGAGCCGATTTCAGATGCGCTGGTGTTCGAGTTCCGCGAGGGTGAGAAAGTCACGGGCTCTTTCCGCTTCCCGCTGGAGTTCACCGGCTGGCGGCAGGGGCGTCCCTTCTACTACCAGTTCCCAGACGGCAAGCCGACGGCGGAGGTGGACAACATCCGCATCGTCGCGCCGAGCCAGGTGGCGAAGGGGACTGTGTTCCTGGATTTCATCAAGTACAACACCCTCACCATCGGAGGTCGTGCGATTGTCCCTGAGAAGGAGGCACAGTGGCGCCCCCCTGTGCCCGACGAGCAGCGCTTCCCCAAGCCGGAGCACGTCACCGACGCCCAACTGGCGGGCATCCGTAAGTTGCTAGGACCCGATGAGGGGCCGGGCATTGACGAAGCGAAAGTGAACGACCTCTTGGGCAAGGTCCAGGCCCTGGGCATTGTGAGCGATGAGCACGGAGTGCGTGGAGGGCCGGGCATTGACAGACACTATCAGTACTGTG
Source organism: uncultured Armatimonadia bacterium (assembly GCA_964549395.1). Lineage (GTDB taxonomy): Bacteria > Armatimonadota > Zipacnadia > Zipacnadales > UBA11051 > UBA11051. The sequence goes on from CAZJVY010000025.1 coordinate 29,084, forward strand.
GCAAAGTCGGCGAATATGGAGCCAAGGAGAGTGCCTATTGGCCGGACGAACACGGCCCCAACTGGCTTGGCATGCAGACCCCCTCGTCCATGTGCTCCCTTGCCCATCAGGTCGCGGGCGCATATCGGGCCGGCAATGATGCGCAGCAGCGCCGCCGACTGGCTGAAGCTTTTCTGCTCATTGAGGAGTATCTATATGACCAAGGGATGCAAGCAGGAGCCGGATTCCACTGGAACTGGTGGGTCGGCGAGGCCTGGGCCAACACTGTGTTCCTGATGCGCGACGTGCTGGCGGAGGCCGGGCGACTGGAGCGCCAATGTGACTACCTGCTCTGGAACTACGGCGGCGGCGCGATCTTCGCCGAGGCCGACCCGCCCTCCAACATGGACTACTACCACCTCTACATACGCCCGCTCCTGCGCGCCTGTCTCGTGCAGGTTGAGCCGGCCGAGCAGGTCCGCTGGCTGAATGCCTTCAAGGCGATGCTGGAGCGCTCAATGCTGCAGCCGACAACCGCCCTGAAGATTGACGGGTGCGCGTACCATCACAGCGGTCACTATTTTGGCTATGCCAGGAACGCCTTCGGGACCTTGCCTCCACTGCTCCAGCAACTGAGCGACACGCCTTGGCGTCTGGGCGCTGAGGCGCATGAGCGGCTGCGCCGCGCCATGCTCGCACAGCGCATATACTGCAACCAGCTCGATCTGCCGCTCTCGCTCAGCGGACGGCGTCCATTCGGATCTGATTTCTACATAAAGAGTGTAGATCGCATCGCTCCGCAAGGACTGGACGTTCTGGCGCGCTGTGGCACGCCTGATGGGAAACGGGAAGTTGATCCGGAAGTGGCGGCAGCGTACCTGCGCCTCGTGCCGGAGGCAGCCAAGAATGAACCATATCACAGTCTGGGGATCGAGCCCGAGCCGGACCCCAACGGCACTTTCGTGATGCCATACGCGGCTCTGCTGTGCCATCGCCGCGACAACTGGCTCGCCAGCGTCCATGGCCAGAGCAAGTATGTCTGGGGAAGTGAGAGAGAGGTCAACGTGAACTGCTTCGGGCTTTTCCAGGGCCTGGGCCATCTGGAAATCCTCGCCGGCGGAACTCCTGTCAGCGCCAAAGCAAGTGGTCGCGAGGGGCTTGGTTGGGACTGGCGACACTACGAGGGCACCACCGTCCCGCAACTCCCGCTGGAAAAGATAGACAAGGGCTGGACTTCTACACGTTCGGTGGAGACTTTCGTCGGCGGGCTTTCACATCAAGGTCGCCAGGGCGTCTTCGCCATGATCCTTAATCAGCCCATGCCAGGTGACAAGACCCTCACAGGCAGGAAGAGCTGGTTCTTCAGCGACGAACAGATCCTCTGCCTCGGTTCCGACATCTCCTGCGACGAGGCCGACTATCCTACCCAGACAACTCTCTGCCAGAAGTCCCTCTTCGAGAACGAGCAAGGTGAGTTCATCCCCACTCCCCTCGATGGCGCGGACCTCACTGCCTTTCCGGAAGAGCGCGCACTTGACCAGACCAAGCCCCACTGGTTCCTCGATGTTCAGCAGACTGGCTACTACCTGCCCGCGGGCCAGAACGTAACTGTGGCACGCCGGCATCAAAAGAGCCGCGACTATCAGGGCTTGAAAGACATAGAAGGGGATTTCCTCACTGCCTGGATTGATCACGGCAAAGCCCCCAGCGCGGCAAGCTATGAGTATATGCTGGTGGTTCGGGCGACCCCTGAGGCGATGCAGAAGCTTGTCGCCGAACCCTCCTACCGCATCATCCAGCGCGATCAGGCCGCCCACATCGTCTGCCATACCCCGCACGGCCGCTGGAGCTGCGTGTTCTTCGTCGCGCAGGACGTCACCGAGCATACGGTCGCCACAGATACGCTCCAGGTCAAGGCGGTTGACCGCCCCTGCCTGATCATGGCCGACCCCGTGCGGGATGGGCAGTTGCATCTGAGCGTGGCTGACCCCGATCTGAACCTGGAAAACGGAGTCAACCAGCCGCGGCCCCTGCGCGTGACGCTGCGCGGGACCTGGCGTCTGCTCGAGGCCACGGGAATCGTTTGTGCCTGGCATCTACCCGACACCGAGGAGAATGTCCGCATCGTGTCCGCAGACGCGGCGGAAACGGTCCTGGAGATCATCTGCGAGCACGGGGCCGGCTACGACATAACGCTTGCCCGCTGATGGCAACAGGTGCGGGAGACGAATGCACATCAGACTCAGGATGCGCCGAGATTCGCGGGGACACCATGCATGACTACTCATCCGGCGCTATCCGTGTCGTACGCACTCTACATGCCACGCCCACGAGACGACCGCAGACAGAAGCTACGACACCTATGCTAATCACCGCCTCCCAGAAGCCAAAGTGCTACGTTCAAGCATCGTGGTCAAGAATAACCGTGTGAAGCCCCATGTCAGAAGTGGGTTTGCAGCAGCCTCGGAGGTAGACGATGACCGGCAAGTTCGCTGTCACACGCGGATGCACCAAGTGTGGCTGGTGTGTTCACGAATGCCCGGTGGATGCCATCAGGCTTGACCGCGACGGAGCTCACATAGATGCCGAGAAATGCACAGGCTGCGGGCGGTGCTATGACAACTGCGCCTCGGAGGCCATCGAGCAGCTCAACGGCCACGACAAGTAAGGCTGCACGGCGAGACCGCGGCCTGATGCCGCGGCCCGCTGTCAACCGCCATTTCGCAAGCAATCAAGGAGAGACTCGGACATGTTGGAGTATAACAAAGCGGACAATGGCATTGTGGAGCCGCAGAGAACATTGCCGGTCGAATCGGAGTACGATGTAGTGGTGGTGGGCGGCGGCATTGCCGGCGTTGGCGCTGCCATCGCGGCGGCACGTGGCGGCTGCAATACGCTGGTTGTCGAGCAAACCTCCGCCCTTGGGGGCCTTGCCACAATGGGTCTCGTCAACATCCCGCTGGATTACCGCTCCGGCATCGGCGAAGAAATGATCCGGGAGTTGGAGGCCGTTGATGGTCACTGGCATCGCAACAGCGATCCGGAGAAGCACAAGCTGGTGCTCGACCGCATGGTAACAGCTGCCGGCTGCGACATTCTGTTTGTCACCTCAGTTGTTGATGCCATCGTTCGCCGCGGAGCCATTTGCGGCGTCGTGGTCGAGTCCAAGGCGGGGCGGCAGGCGATCCTGGCGCGGCGAGTGATTGATTGCTCTGGCGACGCCGACGCCGCACACTTCGCAGGCTGCGAGTGCAGTGTCGGCCGCGAGACGGATGGCTATACCCAGGGCTGCTCCCTGGAATTCCGCCTCGGAGGGGTGGACTGGGACAAGTACCAGAAGAGCCAGTGCAAGGCCACTGATCCGCGGTGGGAAGCGCTGATTGATCGGGCGCTGCAGACTGACGATCTCCCGTATCCCATAGACAACCACCTCAACTGGATGACCCACGTTCCCGGCCGTCCCGAGCATTGTGGGATGGACGAGGTGTCCATCTGTTTTGCGCATTCTCGGCACTGCAAGCCGCTATGCAATCGCGACCTGACGCGCATGTACCTGGAGGGGCGCGAGCAGTGCGACATCCTGTGGAAGTTCGTTCGCAAGTCAGTGCCTGGATTTGAGAAGTCCTGGCTCCTCGACACAGCTCCGCTGCTGGGCGTTCGCGATTCGCGGCGAGTCCTTGGGGAATATGTCCTGACCGGCTTCGATGTGGCCCGGCGGGCGAAATTCGATGATGTCATTGCCATCAGTTGGCGTGGCTTCGACGTCCATAACCCCACCGGCCCGGGGAATCAGAAGTGGTTCGAGACCACAATTGATGGTGAACCGCGCTACATCACAGCCGGCCTGGATGGCTACGCTTCCTCATCATTTCCGCCCGGCGGCCCTGACGCTCTCACTGACTATGCGGGCAGATCCGGCGACCAATTGCAGGACGACCGTCAGAAGACCCACTATGATGTGCCGTATCGCTGCCTGGTGCCACTAGAGATTGAGAACCTGCTGGTGGCCGGGCGCTGCTTGTCAGCCGACTTCCCGGGCCAATCCGCCACGCGGCTGATCATGTGCTGCAACGCCATGGGCGAGGCTGCTGGACACGCCATGGCCCTGTCGCTCAAGCACGGTATCGCTCCGCGCAATGTTGACCGCATGCAGTTGCAGCGTCGGCTGATTGATGCCGGCTGCAACCTCGGCCAGTCAGAGCGCGAGATTCCCGGCGTGACCGCCTAGACCGGCTTGTGCATAAACTGCTGGATGGCCTCCGTTCACACCTTCCCCTGGCGGTGCCGACTTCCCCGCCACTGCGGGGCGAGCCTTTGACGCCGCCTCTCGCGCTTCATCTCGCATCCTGGTCAGTTGGGCG
>CAZJVY010000025.1:33523-49531 GCA_964549395.1 uncultured Armatimonadia bacterium
GCGAGCCTTTGACGCCGCCTCTCGCGCTTCATCTCGCATCCTGGTCAGTTGGGCGCTCAGGTTCGCGCGACCGGGCGCATCATACTACCTGTCACCTCATCGCGGAGGAGACGTCGCTTTGCCTGCCGTCGCCTCCAACATGCCCCCGCCAACTAACCCCGGCTACTGCTGCCCTGGCTTGCAGTTGCTGCGCATGTAGCGTGAGGCGACCAACAGCATCACGATGAGCCCAGCCATGGCGGCCGGCAGCACTAGCATCCCCGCGCGCGGGCCGAAGATGTCTCCCAGCGCGCCGATGGCCCAGGGGACGACCACGCAGCCGCTGATGCCCGCAGCAGCCGGCAGTGAGAATAGCGACATCGAGCCGGTGCAGATGTGGTCCGCCGCCGCCGCTGGCAGGGTCGGCCAGAAACAGGCCACGAACAGCCCACCCAAGCAGGAAAAGGCGGCAGTGGCACAGAAGGTCACAGAAAGCGCCGTTCCACCGCCGCCCTGCACAGAGAACAGTCAGCGACAGGCAAACGTCAGTGAATTCAAGCGAGATAGTGAAACGCAACCTACTGCTCATATGCATTCACGTTGCTGCCGCCGCGTCTCTGACGGGCATTGCTTGCGCCCAGGACGCCTCTCCGTACGGGGCCGCCGGTTGGCCCATCCCCGCCAACTCGGTTGATGCGCCGGTGCTGGCGACACTGCAGACGCACAATCTCGCAATGCGACCGCCGTGCTCGGACGAGGTGTTCATTCGGCGGGTGTTCATTGATCTCATCGGAACGCTGCCGCAACCGCACGACGTCCGTGCCTTCCTCCAGGACACCAGTTCCGACAAGCGCGCCGCTATGATCGACAGCCTCTTCCAACGTGAAGAGTTCGTTGACTACCAGACCCTCAAGTGGTGCGACCTGCTGCGCGTGAAGTCGGAGTTCCCGATCAAGTTGTGGCCCAACGCGGTACAGGCATACCATCGGTGGGTGCGCAACTGCATCCGCGACAACAAGCCCTACGACCAGTTCGCGCGGGAACTGCTGACTTCCAGCGGCAGCAACTTCCGCGTCCCTCCCGCCAACTTCTATCGCGCCGTGCAGGGCCGTGACCCAATGGCGATTGCCGGCGCAGTCGCGCTGACGTTCATGGGCGTGCGGCTGGACGGTTGGCCCGAGCAGAAGCAGGCCGAACTGGCCGCCTTCTTCTCCAAGGTCGCCTACAAGGGGACCCGAGAGTGGAAAGAGGAGATCGTCTACTTCGACTCGAGCGCCACCGAGCCGCTGAAGGTCACCTTCCCCGACGGGAGCACAACCGCCATTCCCGCGCAACAGGACCCGCGCGAGGTATTCGCCGACTGGCTGACGGCGCCGGGGAATGAGTGGTTCGCACAGGCGCTCGCCAACCGCATCTGGTACTGGCTCATGGGGCATGGCATTGTCCACGAGCCGGATGACATCCGCGCCGACAACCCACCTGCCTGCCCGGAGTTGCTTACATTGCTCAGCAAGGAGCTGGTCGGTGCCAAGTACGACATGCGACAGCTGTTCCGGTTGATCCTCAATTCCCGGACCTATCAGCAGTCCTCGGTGGCAACAGAACCGGTGCCGGATAGCGCGCGCTTCGCCTGCTACACGATTCGCCGCCTCGATGCTGAGGTGCTGATAGACGCCCTGTGTTGGATCGGCGGCAAGGGGGAAGAGTACTCCAGCCCCATCCCGGAGCCGTTTACGTTCACACCCAGTACGCAGCGGACGATCGCGCTCGCCGACGGCAGCATCACCAGCCGGTTCCTTGAGAGTTTCGGGCGCCCGACGCGGGACACCGGCCTGGCTTCCGAACGCAGCAACACGCCCTCGGACGCCCAACGGCTCTACCTAATCAACTCCACCGATGTCCGCCAGAAGATAGAGAACAGCCCGCAGTTGCGTAAGCTCTCTGACTCCGCTGCCGGCGACCGTAGCCGCTTGGTGGGGGATCTCTACCTGCTACTTCTTTCACGTCATCCCACACCCTCCGAGCAGTCGGCCGCTGAGGAGTATTTGCGGAGCTCCGGCCTTCAGGGGCGCCAGGCCTTCACCGATCTTGCCTGGGCGTTGATAAACTCTAAGGAGTTCCTGTGCCGGCACTGAGCCCGGCAGGTGAGACTATGGACAGGAAACTGACGCTGAGCATAGCCGTATCGCTAGTGGCGATCACTTTCTGCTCCGTTGTGTGGGCCGCGCCGCAGGCGCGGGCCAAGTCTGTGATCCAGATATGGATGTGGGGCGGGCCCTCCCAGTTGGATACCTTCGACCCCAAGCCTGACGCAGGCTATGACTACTGTGGCCCGCTGAACAAGACGGTCCAGACCAACGTGCCGGGCATCGAAATCGGTGAGTTGCTGCCGCTGCTCGCCCAGCAAGCGGACAAATACTCGATCATCCGCTCGATGACCCATGGGGTCAACGGTCATGAGACCGCCGCCTATATGGTACAAACCGGGCGCATGCCCGGCGGTTCGCTCGTGTTCCCCAGTGTGGGGGCGGTCGTCTCGTTGTTCAAGGGCTACGACCACGGCTATAAGAGCCTGATCCCGCCTTACATCGTGCTCACCCAAACACAGGGGCGGTTCTCCGAGGCCGGCTTCCTTGGGCCCAAGTGCAAACCCTTCGCGACCGGTGGCAACCCCAACGCCAGTCGGTTCGAGGTGGAGGGGATCATCGCTCCCGGCATCTCCGACGATCGCCAGCGCGCCCGCCGCAACCTGCTCCATACGCTTGATACGCTCGGGATGGCGTTGCCCACGGAGCCTGTTTTCGAGCAGTTGAGCACAGCCGAGGAGAATGCCTACGACCTGATCCTCGGCGAGTCCAGCAAGCTGTTTGACCTCTCGCAGGAGCCCGCGGAGTTGCGCGACAAATACGGCCGCAACACCTTCGGGCAGTCGTGCCTCATGGCCCGGCGGCTGGTCGAGGTTGGCGTGCCGTACATTACTATCAACTACGGCGGCTGGGATACGCACAAGCAGCACTTCCAGATCATGCGCCGGATGCTCCCCGAAATGGACAAGGGGATGGCAACGCTATTGCAGGACCTGGCGGACCGCGGCATGCTGGATACCACCATCGTCTGGTGGGGTGGCGAGTTCGGACGGGGGCCGCGAGTGGACTGGGAGCCGCCATGGAATGGCGGCCGCAATCACTACGGGCAGTGTTTCACCCACGTCGTCGCCGGCGGCGGGTTCCAGGGCGGTAAGGTAGTCGGCGCCTCGAACGCCACCGGTGAGCAGGTCGCCGAGCGGCCGGTCTCCGTCCAGGACCTCATCGGCAGCATCTATGAGCTGATGGGCATAGACCCCGACGCACCGCTGCCCAACCCGCGCGGAGAGCATATCAAGGTGCTGCCCTCATCGGAAGAGATGGGGATCCAGACCAAAGGCCGCCTGTACGAAATCATGTGAAATGCCCGGCGGGGGAACTCCGGATACTGAACCGTCGCGCCTGTTGGCAAACCTTTCCAGCCGTAGGTGAATTGTAGGCGCGTGACGTTGTGATAGAGGAGGCACTCATTTCACCATGTCTCGTAGCGTTTGGCCCATGGTGCTTGGCTTGGTTGCCTGTGCGGTGTGCGCCTGGGCTCAGGCCGGTGGGCCGCATATAGGGTATGTCTACCCCGCCGGCGGCAAACAGGGCTCCAGCTTCCAGGTCGTGGTCGGAGGGCAATTGCTGGGCGGCGCCAACGGTGTCTGGCTCTCCGGCGAGGGAGCCCATGGCCGCGTAGTCGAGTACATCCGGCCGCTCAATAACGACGAGTTGCGTGATACCGAGTGGGTCCTCCGCGAGTTGGTGCGGCGCCGCTGGAGCGCCCGGACAATGGACTATGTACGGAATTCCGATGACCCACCCGAACTTCCCGACCACCCCTGGCTGCGCGATCTGGACCACAAGACCCCCGGCGAGATCGCCCGGCTGCGCAACCGGCTCTTCGACCCCAAGAACCAGCTCAACACGCAACTGGCCGAGCAAGTGACGGTCGAGGTGACCGTCGCTCCGGAAGCCCCGGTGGGAACGCGTGAACTGCGGCTACTCACTCCCAACGGTGTCAGCAACGCGCTGTGCTTCGAGGTGGCGGGGCTACCGGAGGTGTGTGAGGAGGACCTTGAGCCGGACGAGAGGGCACGAGCACCCCTGGCTCTGCCGGTGATGCTCAATGGGCAGATTACGCCCGGGGATGCCGATTACTTCCGCCTGCAGGCGCGCAAGGGGCAGCGGCTGGTCATGCGTGCCCAGGCGCGCGCGCTCGTCCCGTACCTGGCTGACGCCGTCCCAGGCTGGTTCCAGGCTGTGCTGTCACTGCGGGATGCGGCCGGCCGTGAAGTCGCCGAGGCCGACGACTACCACTTTGATCCCGATCCCATGTTGCTCTACGAAGTCCCTGCTGATGGCGTGTACGAACTTGAGATCCGTGACGCAATATACCGTGGTCGCGACGACTTCGTCTATCGGGTTGCAGTGGGCGAGCTGCCCTTTGTCACCGACATGTTCCCGTTGGGCGGGCAAGCCGGCGTACCGACGACGGCCTCGATTGCCGGCTGGAACCTCCCCGCCAGGACGCTGCAACTCGACACCTCGCCCGGCGGCGAGCCGCTCAGGCGGACGAGACCGCCCGACCCTCTCGGCGTCTGCAATGCAGTGCCTTATGCCGTTGACAGTCTGCCCGAAAGCCTGGAGACCGAGCCCAACAACACCCCCCAACAAGCGCAGCATGTCTCGCCACCGCTGATCATCAACGGCCGCATCGGGCAGGCCGGTGATGTGGACACCTTCCGTTTCACCGGTCGCGCGGGGGAGGAAGTGGTGGCCGAGGTGAACGCCCGGCGCCTTAATTCGCCGCTCGACTCGCTGCTGCGGCTGGTGGGGACAGATGGCCAGGTTGTCGCATCCAGTGACGACTACGAACGCCCGGAGAGGGGCCTCATTACCCACCATGCCGACTCGTACCTGCGGGTCCGGCTGCCGCAGGACGGGGAGTATATGGTCGTGCTCTCTGATATACAATCTCACGGCGGCGACGAATACGCCTACCGTCTGCGGCTCGGCCCGCCACAACCTGATTTCGCCCTCCGCGTAACGCCCTCCGGCGTCAGCCTCCGCCCGGGACGTTCGGCTAGCCTCACCGTTCATGCCGTGCGCAAGGACGGCTTCGATAGTGAGATACAACTTGCGCTGAAGGACGCACCTGAGGGCTTCACTCTGCGGACCGAGGGCATCCCGAGCGACAAGGATAATGTAGACGTGACCCTCAGCGCTCCGCGCGACGCCCGCCCACAGACGTTCGCCTTGCATCTGCAGGCACAGGCGACGATTGGTGAGGAGACCATCACCAGGCCTGTGGTGCCCGCCGAGGACATGATGCAGGCATTCCTTTGGCGCCATATTGTGCCCCAACAGCAGCTGCTGGTATCGGTGCCGGGACCGAAGCCGGTGCCCGCGGTGTGGCGTCCGTTGGTGGCGGGACTGCAACTGGCGACCTCAGGGGTCATACAGCTCCCGCTCGACGGCACGGCGCAGGTGCAGGTCAAAGCACCGTCGAGGCTGCCTGGCCGACCCTCGCTCTCGCCAGAGGGCCTCCGCTTTACGCTGGCCGCCGCGCCCCGTGGAGTGAGCCTGGCGGGTAGCAGCGTGGGGCCCACCGGCATTGTCCTGTTGCTGAGGGCCGATCTGAATATCGCGCGCGAAGGCGACAGCGGTAACGCCATCATCAATGTGTCCGCCCCGCCGGAGGGCAATGGCGAACAGAGAGCCGGGGCGGCGTACAGACCGTGGGTGTCGCTGGGAGTTTTGCCCCCAATCCCGCTCCAGATCGTGCAGTGACCAGCGCAGGGGCGAGCTACAGGAGACCAAATCATGGGAATACCAGCCGCCGGAGACACTATGCTGAGAACAGTCATCGCGATAGGCGTTCTGCTTGCGGTGGCAACCGGCGCGGTGGCGCAGGAACCGCTGACGGCAACGGTGGAGCCCTCGGGCACGGTCAGAGTGCTGGCCGCGGGCGCCGAACTCGCGATGATCGAGCTCAACGCCCATGCCACCGGCTGGAAGTACGTGCCGCAGGCGGACGCCACGGCGCAGGTCAGTGACCTCCCTAACCAGGCGGGGAAGCGCATCAGTGGCACATTGCCGATTGACGGCGCAGGCGGCGCGCTCAGCTTCACTCAAACCGTGAAACCAATCGCGCAGGGCCTGCAGCTCGAATACGACGTGAGCGTGGCAAAGACCGTCCGGCTGAACGGCCTGCAAGTCTCCGTATGCCTGCCCACAGCCCGCTTTGCCGGCAAGGAGCTGCTGATCGGGCAGCCCGACCGCGACCCGGAAATCGGCAGCTTCCCCCAGCAGCCTAACCCGCAGAGCTTCCAGGTTTGGTCCGGGCAGGGCGAGAGGGTAGAGGCGGCCAGGGGCACCCCCGAGGCAGTAGCCGTGCGGCTACGCGCCGCAACCGATATAGTCGTTCAGGACCTGCGGCGGTGGGAGCACGAGACCTTCGAGATCCGCTTCCCAGCCATTATGGAGGATGCCGGTCGCGAGGTAACCCCCGACGACCGCTTCCACCTCGACTTCACAGTCACCTTCACAGCACCCGTGAAGCTTACAGGGCCCTAGCTGCCTTGCCCATCCCCGTGGGGTGGGGCGGCACAGCGCCTGGCCCCGTTTTTACGGGGTAAGGTCACTGTCCGCCCGGGCCCCGTACCGCTACCTGAGACAGTGCGGAGTGTCAGTTGCCTCTTTACCGAGCCAGGCTGGCACGCGTCGGGATGCGGAAGGTGTTCGGCCCCTCGATCATTCGCCGCGGGAAGAATGCCTCTTTGGTCGTGCTGCCCTCGATACGTAGGCCGTGATCGTGCGGCAAAATGATGGCCGTTCTGCCGTCCACCTTCGCGACATGGTCGATCTCGTACCCGTGGCGGAAACCGTTACCGTGCGTCACAATCATCCACGTGCCACGTAACGCCTCGCCCACCGGCAGGTCCGCAGCGGTGATGAATGCATCGTGTTCAGCCCCATCCGCAGTGCGAGTGACCGCCTCAATCGTGCCGGTGTAGGCGGCGTCCCCCATGGTGAGCTTGTGCCCGCCGATGGTCAACTCGCGCCCGTCAAACAACCACATGCCGGTGACTTTTCCGTCAACGCGGCGCACGATGCCCAAGCGCCCGGCGATAGTGACTTCGCCTGCGACCCGCGCCGGGAAGGGCCTCTCGTCGGATGTGCAGATGATCGTGTCGCTCACTGCTCCGCAGGTCACCTCCATGGCCACACATTCGTCGCTCGCGGGCGAGACCTCCAGATGCCGGACGCCGTCAAGAAAAGGCCTGCCGTCGAAGGGTTCCTCGACGGCGGCGAAGAGCGTCTCCAGCGGGGCCTCGCCAGTGCGCCGAGCCGCGAGGTGCGGCATCCAGAAGTCGAGCGTCTTGCGGTTGTCTCCTGCCGTGCCCGTCCCTGCCCGACGGATGGAGGGCGTTTCGCCAAGGTAGAGGTCGGTGGGCGCGGTGCCGAGGAGGTGAATGCGGACGCCGCGTTCGGGACGGTCATCGTATGTGAAGGTGACGCTGGAATCGCCGTCGGCGACAGCGTGCTGGAGGTTGCGCCAGAGCTTGTACGTGTCCGGCGGCTCCTGTTCCGCGAAGTCGCCCGTCGCTTCATCTGCCGGCAGGTCACAATGTGCCGTCATGTCATCGTCGGCGCTGCCGTGCAATAACCAGTCATGAATTGAGCCGCCACGCGTGCGAGAGATGTCCACGACATAGGCATCCTGCTCGGTGACTGGGATGAGCGCAAGCAGCCTGCGGTATGTGTCGAGGCCCTCGACGTTCGAGTATGCGCGCGTGCCGTCGGCCTCGACGACACTGATGCCGTCATCGGATGGGAAGAAGGCCAGCAGGTCGCCGTCGGAGGGTCGCCCCCGCTGTTCCTGCCGGTCAACTGCGACCAGATTGTGACTGATGGTCGACGAGTTCCACCAGCGGATGTCGGTCCAGGTGTAGCCGAGGTCAGAGAGCATCTCGCGCTCCCTGGCCCACAGCATCAGGCTGAGGCAATCGCGGTGCATGTGGCCGTATCCGCCGGAGAAGTGCAGGTGCGCCTGCATCTGCGCCGCGCCCTCTCCCCATCCCAGCGCAGCATGGCCGTAGCCGGGCAGAATGGTGGAGACGGTGTGTGTGCGCGGCGCGCTCCGCCGCTCGTTGGCCCAGGTATCGTGTACTGGGGGCGAGCAGCCGTTGGGGAAGTCGATGGCCTTGTAGGCGTCCTGCACCTTTACCCAGAACGGGATGTCCGCGTCCGGGTCCAGATTGTCAAGGCGAGTTCCGTCGATCTCATCAATATACCCCGGCGGGTCGGAGTAGCCCTTCACCACGGAGAACGCACCCCGCAGCCCCCCGAGTGTCATGTAGTGGTAACTGGGTGACTCGGACCATGTGCCGTCGAAGAAGAAGCCCTCGTCGAGGTTCTGCATGATCCATCCGAAGGCGCGATGCACCATGCTCGGGTCGCCGATCACCCGCCCGAGCATCGCCGCAGTGGTGACTTGGTAGCCGACAACGTTCCCGACGTGATAGGCGCTCAGTTCCACGGCTCTGAATGTCGGGCGGAGGAAGTCGGTTTCCAGGCGGGCGCGGACGTCATAGCCGAACTCGCGGGACATCTCGTCGAACTGGTCACTGTCGTAAACCAGATCGTAGGCGAGCAGCAGGCTTCTGGGGATCTCGTGGTGGAAGCTGCTCCATCGGCCGGCGTCCCAGTTATACGGCGGCTCCTGCGACGCGCAGAAGCGAACGCTTCTGGGATGCTCGCTATGGAGCGCCGGATAGTGCGGATACAGACGCGCGGCCTTATCCAGGACCAGCACGACACGGCGCGCGTACTCCGCCTTGCCGGTGGCCTGGTAGGCCTTCCCGAGGGCAATGCACTGCTGTTCGAGCCATCCCCGCCGGTATGACGATAGGTGGCCGCTGAGGTAATGCTTCGCGCCGTTGGCCTCATTCAGGTAATACGGGAACTCGACGCGCTCGCCGAGGGCGTTCTGGCCCGTCAGTACGTGCTTTTCAGGGTATCGCTCGTCCGGCAGCTTCAGCACCAGTCCGCAGTAGCGGCATGTGAGGGTGTTGGGCGCATCAATGCTCCAGGTCAGAACGTTGAGCCCCTGAGAGCCGCCGTAGCAGTTCGGGCACTCGCAGTAGGGGATGCGGTTCTTTTCAGGCAGGAAACTGAGCATCTCCTCCTCGCTCATGGCCATAACGCGCTCGACCGCCGCTTCGTAGTCAGCAGCCTTCGCACGGTCCACACTCGTGTAGATGGGGTGTTGCTCACACGATCCTCTCTGTGCAAGAGCCAACAGCAAGAGCGCCAGAGGCCATATGAGCCATGGCACGATGAAGCGGAATGCCGCGTAGTCGTTCACACCATACATCGGCCATCACCTGTAATCTGGGTGTCGTCACTGTTCACGGGCTGGCATCTGGTCATCTAGTTCGGGACGCGGGCACCCGCCCCCTTCCCGTGACAGGCGACCGAGTCGGTGGAACAGGGTGCGTCTGAGCGTGGACTGCGAGCCGTCAGTACGGCGTCCGGGCGTTAATCTCGCCATGGTAGTCAGGTTCATCGGCGAAGTCGGGCTCCCAGCCGGGAGCCGAGTCGGGCACACGACGCTCCAGCGCCACGCTTGCCCGACTGCCCACCGTCAACTCCACGACACTGCCGTTCAGCGTCACGGTGACCGCGTCGGGTCCGAGGTTCTCCACGCGGACATCCTGGGAGACGACTGAGTGGAAGTCCAGGCTCAGCGCAGTGCCCTGCCACTCACTGCGCTGTAGGTCAATGCGGCGCTCAAGTGGCAGGATCACCACCGAGCCGAAGCGGTAGGCGAGCGTGAACTCGTTGGCCGGGATCGTGAACTCCGCAGTCCGTCGGCCCTCGACCCACAGCCGCACCGGCGCGGAGCAATCAGGGTCGGTGTTGAGCAAGTAGATGCCCTGCCCACAGCCGTCCTCAAGGTCGTAGACGGCGTAGCGCACCCGGTCGCCGCCCAGCAGCCGCAGGTCGCCCTGTTCGCCGGCGGAGATCACCCGCAGCAGTTCGCGGGTGAGTCCGATGACCGCCTCATCGGCCGGGTACTCCCACAGCGTAACCAGCAGCACCGTGCCATCCCCGAGCCGGTTCTCGACGAGGACGGGTTGCCCGGCGAGCTGTTCGGGATCGGCGCTGAAGAGCACGTCATGGGCTGCCAGCACGCGGGCGGCGGTCAGTTCGAGCGAGGCCGGGGTGAGACTGCCCAGGAAGCGCGGGTCGCACTGCGGGTCGGCTACAGCCAGGCGATAGCCGGGAAGCGAGGAGTGCTCAAGGAACTTGACCCCGCGCACGCCGGTCGGGAGCTTCCCGGTGATCTTCACGCCGCAGAGGTCGGAGAAGTCGCCGTCGCGGATGAGCTGGGGCTCCCCGCCACGCACGGAATCTGCGCGCAGGTGTGGCAGGCTCAGGATCAGACGACCACCCCCTTTGACATACCCCTTGAGCTTCTCGTACAGCCCATCGGTCATTGTATTCCAGCCCAGCAGCACCAGGCAGCCGTAGCGCTGCAGATTGGCGAGGTCAGACTCGATGGGGACGATGTCATACTGCCCATAGGGCGGGTTGCCTGACCAGTCCTGATCGCCCTGGACGCTGTAGTTGCTCCACTCCTCGCGGCGGTGGAGTTGGTCAACCAGCTCCCACGCACGCTCTGGGGGGCCGGCGAGCCACTTCTCGTCATGGAATTGCCCCCATGCCCACGGGTTCCAGAGGCCGGGGGCACCGTCACCGTAGCCATACAGAATGCCGATTTGTACGCGCGGGCCGCCGGCCGGGCGCCGGTGCACAAGCGAGAACTGGTAGGCCTCACGCAGAATGCGGCGGGCGGTGAGCATCTCGGGGCTGCCCGCCTCCAGCCGCCGCTGCGTCTGGTGCTCAGTCAGCGCCAAGTGGCCGCTCTCGGGGTAGATGAACTCGGAGCCGGTCAGGTAGCAATGCCACACACTGGTCTTCCACCGCTTCAGCCACAGTTCATCGACAGTCACTCCGCCGTACCAGCCCATCGCGATATGGGTGCCCCACGGCTTGCCGTATGCCCGCGCGGCGCCGCGGATCGCCGCCTGCATCCGGTGTGGATCGCCGGGCAAGGCCTCATGGCAAAGCACATCAATGCCGGCCTCGGCGTGGTACTTGAATACGAGGCTCGAATCGACATCCAGAAGCGGCCCGTCGCTGAGTTGCTCGCGCTCGAAGGTGATGAACCGGCGGAGGTACTCCAGGTACCGCTCCCGAGCCTCAAGCATGGTCTCACATGGCCGCAGAGCGTCGTATGCGCCGACGCGATTGCGGAACAGGTAGTCCTTCGGCCAGTAGAGCACTCCCCCCGCCTCGCCGATGGTCATCCGCCCGCCATAGAACTCCCCCGCCTCGGCCAGGATCGCGTTCAGTTCATCCTTGTTCCAGAAGTCCTCGCGCGGCAGCTGCCGCTTCTCGGGACGATACAGCTCCGTGCTCCCGCGATAGACCAGCTCCGAGAGGAAGATCGTGACCTCATGCTCGCGGCAGAAGCGCATCATGGCGATGGCCTCATCGCGGTCAAAGGGCAGGTCCGCCAGAGCGCAGTTGCCGAGGCGAAGCTGCACAAACGCCTGCAGCCCGGCCAGACCGGGCCCAACACTGGCGCCGATGAGTACTCTGTTATCCATATCGCTACCTCCGTTGCAGTGCGAACCCGCGAACATCACATGCGTGCATGTTTCTGGCGAGTACATCTGGTTGCCGTTCCCCGGCAAATGCATGAAGACGAACGTCGCCCGTCTGTGCACGCAAGACACATACTTGGCGAGGCCACGTGTGGCGAGCCGCATTGCCACTCCGGCCCGTCAGGCATCAGGTCTTTCCCCGATCTTGCGCAAAGCCCTTCTCCGGGGCCGCGGGTAGCGGGATCAGCAGGCAGACATTAAGGGCCATCGCATGGTCGCGGGGACCAATGTACCGGGCCACCCCCTGCATGGTCAGGGGCTTCTGCTTGCCTTGACCTTCCCCCGCGAAACGGGTCCAGGTGTTGTATCAGGGGATCCGGCGTCCTGACCGACGAGGCTCGTTACGACTGCCAGGCCGGGCTTTGCGGGGGGTGCCGAACTCGAGAGCAGGTGCACCTGCCTTCAATGGCGAAGTTGTGTCCCGCTGTCCGGGTAGTGGCCGGCTACAGCAACACCCATTAGCATGTGAATCACAGGTCTCTACCTCTTTTGCGCCTTCAGGTGATAGCATGTCGGCAGGCAATCGCACCGTTCTCGTAATCCTCGACAGCCGCAAGAGCACTTCGCGCCGATCCGCCGATCATTCCGTCTTCGCAGCCCTTGATCATTTCGGCGTCGCGTGGGAGGTGCTGGACGGGGGCGACTACATGGGGTTCATCCCCGAGTACCTGGCCCCCCGCGCCCTCTATATCATCGCACACGACGGCGGTGCAAACTGGCTCGAACCCGGGGTCGCGCAACAGATTGCCGATGCCGTGCTGGCTGGGGCAGGGCTGGTGAGTCTTGATCGCGAGGTGCATGAATGGCCGGCCCCGCTTCGCACGCTTCTGCCGACGGATTCGGGAGATGCGAGAACGCGAACGGGAGTCCTCCGCTTCCCCGAAGCATCGTTCATCAGCTTCGGGCACGACGCAGGCGAGCAACTGGAGCTTCATGAGGAGCTCGAGGTATTCACGCTGTCCCGAGAGAATGGCTGGTGGCCTATTGTAAGCGATGCCGAAGACCGCGCGGTGATAGCAGCCGCCGACGCGCGAGAGGGACGCCTCGTGATCTTCGGTACCGGCGAGCGACTTTATGACCAGGCGACGTATGGCCACGTGCGAGGTATTGACGGACTGATGTGGCGAGCGCTGGTGTGGGCCGCCGCAAAGCCCTTTGCAATGCGATGCGTACCGCCGTACGTAACGGCACGCATGGACGACTGCAACGGAACCCACAGTGCATTCGGCTACGTGGACGTGATGAACCGCTTCGGTATCAGGCCCAATCTCGGTCTTTTCATCGACGAGATGGGCCCCACTGACTGGGCGACGGTCAAGCGGCTGTACGATTCCGGGGGCGCCGATTTCTCCATGCATGCCTTCCGGGATGATTTCTACATGGCGCGACCGGACTACCAGCCATGGGCGGTGCTTCCAGACAAGCCTGACCTGTCAGCGGGCGGCACGAAGACACTTTTCGAGGGGCTATCGCTGGATCACGATACGGGTCTGGATCTATCGCCCGAAACCATCCGGAGAAATCTTGCGCGCATGGACAAAGCATTCGCGGACGCTGGCATCACCCACAGCCGCGTGCTGAACGCCCACTTTGGCGAGGTGGGCTGGCGGGCAGTACCTGAATTCCTCGCGCGCGGAGTGGATCTGCCGTGCAACAATTCCGCGTTCGGCCAGCTCTACAGCAACCAACCTGTGTGGCGGCCCCGCCCCTACGGCATCCGCGGGCCCAAAGGCCGACACGGGCTGATCATCGACCGCTCCCCACAGCACCCGGAGATGACCTTCGTCAGCATGAGCGTCGCACACCTCGGTACACACATGGGGCTGGATATCCTCAGCGGCCGAGTGCCGTTCCTCGGCGAATCGAGCATCCTGAAGCTCGATGAGGCTGCACAGGCGGGGATCGATAATATCACGCTGGGACTGGACGCGTTGGGCTATGGTGTGCTCTTTACCCATGAGGAGCGGATCAACGTGATCAGCCCGGAGGACTGGGACGGAATAGTCACGCAAATCATGCGCGGGCTGGATGGTTGGGATTACGAATGCGCCAGCCGCGAGCATGTGGGGAGCATCTGCAAGCGCCTGCTAGACTCCGCGCTAGTCCGCGCGAACTTCACTGCGCGGGGACTCGAGTGTGAGCTGGTCGGGCGGACCGACGGCCCATCGCCACTGACTGTCTGGGAGGACGAGGGTGAAGGCTGCACTCGCCGGGTGGTTGATGTGGAGCCGATCGACGGCTTTGCGGAGATCACCGTTTAGCGTCGAGGCAGTTGAACGCTTTGACATCAAGCCGGCGTAGGCGGTTTCTTTGTTGAGCGCCCGGCACTAATGCCTCCGCAAGCGGCAAGGCTCCGTGCCCGGGGGGACTCTGGAAATGGGGGAAAGGGGGCGCTGGCTTCGGGGCAGGATGAAGAGCCTGCTGCTAATGGAGACTGCCATGCCTTGTTACGAATCCAGTGGCCTCCTCCCCACGAACGGTACCAGGTGCTATGTTAGTCCCCCGGCCTTGGCCACCTCGACACCGGCGGGAGCATCCTCGAACACCACGCAACAGGCAGGCTCGATGCCGAGGCGTTCGGCTGTGACGAGGTATATCTGCGGGTCTGGTTTCTTCCTGGTAACATCGTCGCCGGTGATGACGGCATCAAACCAGCTCCGGTTCAGCGCGGTGACGTCGTTGACGGGAAACTGCTTGTTCTTTTTGCCGGAGGTGGCGATGGCGAGCAGGCAGCCATCAACCATGCGGGCAGCCTCGACCAAGTCGAGCACGCCATCCATCGCCGGGAGGGCCTCGTTCTGAAGCAGAATTAAGGAGTTCTCCCGGCGGCGCTCGAAGGCCGCCTCTGTCTCGATGGTGAGGCCGTACTTCTCTGCGACACCCTCCATACAGCGCTCATCACCGGTGCCGACGAACTCGCGGAAGTCCTCCGGCCGGACAGCTGTGCCGTAGAGCCGCTCAAACATCATGACACTGGCCTTCGCGTTGAGGACCTCAGTACCAGGCACAATGCCGTCGACATCGAATACCAAGGCCCATTGCATCTCGTGCCATACCACCTGTCTGTCCGTGGACGTGGCCGATCAATAGTGCTGCAACTGGATCCCCAGCTCGCGCGCGACCGCAGCGGGTATACCGAGCTCACGCACCCAGTAGTCGTAGGATGGCACGTCCTGGAAGCCGGCGATGTAGACCCACCTCCCGCCTCGGTAGCCATAGACGCCGGCGGCATTTGTGTTGAAGGTCATGGTCAGACCAGGCGTGTCGAAGTACGGTTCACCCCACTGGGCCGGAACCAGAGACATAAAGTAGCCGCTGTGGATTCTGGTGACCTGCAGTATCCAGTCGAATCCATAGCTTCCGAGGACGAATGAGAACGAGTTGACGCCGGCGCCCTCTGTCTGGCTCGTGTTTTCCAGGTCCGCCAACACGCGGGTCACGATGTTGGGCGGCTCCTCGTGGACCAATACGCGGGCGGTCTTGCCGGGGCCTGAGAGCAACACCAGCGGGATGCCGGAGGTCTTGTTCATCTCGGGGTCCTCGCCGGCATGGTAGCTCACCTGCAGCCCGAAGGCCTCCGCAACGAAGCGCAACGGGACGCACGTAATCCCGCCGTAGACACGCGCGGGAACTGACAGAGTGACTGCGCGACCGTCAATGGTGGCATTGGCGGAGTTGACCGTCAACCCCACCACCGTCGTTGCGAGTGTGATGGTGATGCGCGGGGCTCTGTATGAGACGTCCGCGCCGAGCCATTCGGCGATGGGACGAAGTGGGACAAGGGTGCGGCCGTCGGCGGAGTAGCCGTGAGCATCGGTCAAGATGCCGAAACGGCCTTCCGCAGCCCGCACTGCGCCGGAAAGAATGAAGCATACAAACACAGTCAAGATGCAGCATGCAACGCTCGCTATGCTCCGCATTGAAGGTCTCCTCCTCATGTCAGATCCATTAGCACATAGTGTTCACCGGCTGGGGCCACGGACCTGCAGTTGGGATTGCCGTTGTCGCCTCGCCACACTGAGCACCACAGGTAGTACCTGGGGCCAAGGCCCCAAGCTCGCGGTGCCGAGGGCAACCGGGTCCGAGCAGGACTGCGCCCCGGGCAGCAGGTCCGCGAGGTGGCGTTCCCACGAGACTCCCCTATGTCATAGACAACCGCAATGATGATACCAGCATGAGGCAGGTGCTGCGCGGCCTGCTCGCCGAGCATGTCGGCAAGTCGG
>CAZJVY010000026.1:0-6843 GCA_964549395.1 uncultured Armatimonadia bacterium
GGGTGCTCGTTGTGTTGGCCCAGAAGGGCCTGCTACAATCGCAAAAACCCCCAACGTCTCTCTCTTGGTCAGGAGAGATCGGGGGTTGTCGCTCAAGAAGCCTCAACACTCTATGGGTTGCTGAGTTTGACTACCAAACCGAGTCCGTGTCGGCTTCAGCTTCTTTCTTTGCCTCGGCCGATGATGCCCCTGGGATACCGAGGCGAACAACATTCGCCGCCTGCGGTCCGCGATCGCCCTGCACCACCTCGAACTCCACTTCCTCGCCGTCATCGAGCGTTTTGTAGCCTTCTTCCTGGATGGCCGAGTAATGAACGAACACGTCCTCCTCGCCCTCCCGCTCGATGAATCCGTAGCCTTTTTGGGCGTCAAACCATTTCACACGACCGCGCACTTGCGTTGCCTCCCGATCACAGTTATGCCGTCATGCTTGGGAACAGCTTATTACAGAATCTAACATGTGTCAACATAACTGGCAGAATTCGCCGTCACACGCCCAACGCGCGGTGTTCGGTGGCCTGCTCGCGTGCGGTCACGTAGGCATCATAGATGCAGTAGGCGTAGCCTGCCAGGTAAGCTATCGCTCCACATATCAGCAGTGCCCAATAGCTGCCTGGCATATGGGAAAGCGCCTCGCGCGCCAGGTGCGCCTGTTCGTGGAAGGTGAGACTCTTGTCGGGGGATTGCCGGGCGACGATTTCCCAGGGATTGAGCACCAGGCCGTAGAAGAGCATCATGATGAGGATAGCGGCTGCGGCGAAGATAGCGAGGCCCTTCTCGTGTTGGCGATTGTGCAGTTGCCCGAGGCCGGGAAACAGCAGGGCCGCCAATGCGGCATTGAGGGGACGTCGCGCGCTCAGGCGATAGTCGTTGGTTCCGCTAGTGAGTTCCCGCACCATCTGACGCCGCCGTTCGTCCTGTGAAACATTGAGCAGTGCCGTGGCGAACTTGCGCTCGGCGTCCGCATTGGCAGGCTCCAGTTGCAGGGCGCGCTTATAGTGCCTTCTTGCCTGCGCCGACTTGCCCTTCGCATAGTAAACGTCCCCGAGATGTTCGTGAACCGAAGTGCTCTCCGGGTACTGCTCGACGAGGCCACGTGCGAGCTTCTCGGCGCCGGCTGTGTCGCCGGTCGCCAAGAGCAGTTGCGACCGCGACAGCCCCTTCGCCAACTGCGCCTCGCTGTCGGCGGCCATTTCGTCAGTCATCCGCATATTCCGCGATAACCTTGGCATTGGACCAGAGCCGCTGTAGATCGTAGGTGCGTCGCATCTCTTCGGTGAAAACGTGGACTACCACATGTAGGTAGTCAATGAGTATCCATCCCCCCGTGCGGCTGCCTTCCACATGACCGGGCTGAACGTCAAGCTTCTTCATCTGCTCTCTGATCTCTTCCGATATCGCCTCAATGTGTTGCGGGGAACGGCCATGGCAGATAACGAAGTAGTCACAGATCGTCGTTGCCGGTCGCATGTCCATGACCACTATCCCCAACGCGCGCCTGTCCCTCGCTGCATTGACGACCGCGTCCGTCCGCTCTCTGGCGCTCAACTCCAAATGATCGCCTCCCTGGTATCCGTATCAGCCGGCCCGCCGCCGAGATCCCCTAGCCAGATGGTTTGAAGTCCTCACCTACGATGATTTCGACTCTGGCCTCCACCTGTGTGTCCACGTCTTGGCCGCCTTCTGTGACCCTTCCGCAACCGATTGTCTGTGCGGCCCGAGTGGCGATGCTGTGCGCGTCGCCATAATACTCAATGGATGTGCGTTTGTGATCGAATCCCGCCGCATTGTCCGTGCTGACCTCCTGGAAGCCGGCCTCACGTAACAGCTCTGCAGCCTCGCTGGCTATGCCGGCTTCGCCGCAGCCGTTGTAAACGGTCACCGGACAGTCGGTCCGCAGTCGCCCGTAAAGGTAATCGTTGATCTTGCTGAGTTCATCGTGAAAGGCACTCTCGCGGAGTTCACCGTAGTAGACCCCGCTGATCATCATGTCACCCATCGGCACGGTCGTCGTGTATATCTCGGAGGGGGGAATGGCTTTAAGCGTCTTGAATATCTCCACTGCCTCTAGCCAGCCGATATCGGTGTCCACGTAGCCCATCATCTGGCTACCGGCCTTCAGCAACCTCGGGACTTGCGCGATGCGCAGCTTCTGGCCTACCAGCTCTCTGAGAAAAGCCTGCTGGTTGGCCGCGCGGTCCAGATCGCTGATGGCGCCGCCCCACTTGCTGTGCCGATAGCGCACGAATCCCAGCGCCCGCTGGCCATCGAGATGCTGGCGTCCGGGCTCCAGGTCTATGTGCAGGTTCCCCCAGTTGTCGTCGTAATGCATGCCGTGGTGGCGGCCGCGGGTCATCGGGCCTTCGTGGTCTGGCACGGTTATATCAATGCCGCCGAGAATGTCCACCGCTTTGACGAAACCCTCGAAATTGATCTTCATGGAGTAATCAATGTCCTGGCTCAGCAATTCACGTACCGTGGCAACCGTGAGTTCGCGCCCCCCATCCGCATAGGCGTGGTTGATCTTGTCGCGCTTGTAGCCCGGGATGTCAACGCGAAGGTCCCGAGGTATGGAGAGGAATGCAAGCTTCTTGAGCATCGGGTTGAGGAAAGCCACCATCAGCGTATCGGAGCGGCCCCTCTCACCCTCGCGGTCATCCGCCCCGATGATGACTATCCTCAGCACCCTTGAGGGCAGCCGGCCGGGACTGTACCACGGATCGCCGGCATCCGGGGTCTCGCCAGCGCCGCCGACCGCAACGGACGGGTTGACCACTGCGTCGTAGATTCCGAACGCCCCGCCGATGACGACGGCGGCTGCCAGGAAGTAGAGTACAAAGTCTAGGGACTTGCTCATGTATTGCTCCGACTGTCTGCCACGCGCTGCGCGGAGACGCTTAATCTCGATTAGTACTGTATAGACCGACCGCTGCGATATACTGCTGCACCGGCTGCGGAGTCAGCCCCGCTATGTCGTGGCCGGCAGCGACCCACTCTCGGATTGTCGTGGCTGAAATGTCAGGGGTAGTTACCGCCACTGTCTCCACCTTGGCCGTCCGTTCCGGGCCGAGAATCTCCGGCAACGCCCCCAGGTCATAGCCCGGACGCGGCACCGCCAGGAAGCGACATTCGTCCAGTATCGCGTCCGGTTCGCGCCAATTCGAAAGGTCCAGCGCCATGTCCGCGCCTGCGATGAAGTGGAGCTCGCAATGCGGCCCCGTCCATGACCGCACCTGGCGGAGGGTGTCAATCGTGTAGCTCGTGTCCTCCCGCGTCAATTCCACCTGCGAGACGCGGCACCATGGCATATCGCGGGTCGCCAGAAGTCCCATGAGGTAACGGTCTCTCCCACTGCTGACTCCGGTGCCACTCTTGTGAGGGGGACGGCGGGAGGGAACGAGTATGACGCGGTCCAGACCGTAACACTGATACACATGCTCGGCGGCGACAAGATGGCCGTGATGAATGGGGTCAAAAGTGCCGCCCATTACGCCCAAACGGCGTATACGAGTCCACTCAAAACCCAAGTTCTCCATCTCTGGAATTGTAGCACAAGCCGTGGCTTTTTGCAAAACGCAGCCGCTACGGCGCATATCAACTCGTCCTCAGCCTCCGCCCATCACTCTCAGCACGCTCTCGCCCGCACAATACAGTGAATCCCACAGCCAGCGCCTAGCGATAAAGGCCGCCGTCAGCAGCACTAGCAATTCGCCGACAAGCACAAACCCAAGCGGGGGCGCGACCAGCGGATGCGGCGCTGCGGTCAGACGCCTGGCACGGTGAATGGGGGAGATGCTCCCATAGTAAACCGGGGTCAGGCCGGCCGGCAGGGCAGGCTTCGTATGGGCGACGTGTTCCTGCAGCGTGACCAGGAGCTGACTGACGGTCGCGCTGGTGGTTGTCTCGGCCGCTCGGCAATCGCAGTCCGCCTCCGCGCTCGCACGCCACCAGTAGGCATACAGGAACCCCACCGGCATCGGCAGGGCAAGCGTGGCCGCCAGCTCGATCAGTAGATGCCACATGTTATCTTTACGATCAATGTGGGCTTGCTCGTGGGCAACCAGAGCCTGCAGCTGCTCGTCAGTGAGCGTGTCCTTAAGGCCCTGTGACAAGACCACAAGCCCCTGTCGCAGGCCGACGGTGAAAGAGAACATATCGTCACTTCTCGCTGTCAGCATGCGTGCGTTTCCCCCGCGTCCGTCCGTCGCTTGGGCCAGCCTCTCCACGCGTCGGGAACTTGTCCAGCGCCAGATGAACCGCCCGACTGCAAACAGGATGATCCCAAGAGCCGCCGTGCCGGCTAGCCGGAAATGCCACACGGCATCCGGCGCCTGCATGAGATTCCGCCAGCAAAGGTGAGGCCGGGTGCGTTCGAGATGAGGTGTAATGGTCGCAACAGAGGGGGCCAACAAGGCACCTGCGGCAAGCAGAACACCCATGATTGAGGGAAGCAAACACGCCGCCAACCAGAAGCGGGAAGCGACGCGGGGATTGTCGTCAGGAACAGATTCGGCTGCCGCGGCCACCGGCAGCGCACCGAGCAACTGCATAGCTGCACTGCCGACGACTACCAGCAAGGCCGCAGCGAGAACGGGGGCCAAATGGCTAGCCTCCCTGTTCTTCCTTGCGCTTCTCTTCGATTATCTCGGCCAGCGACTCCAGTTTGGCCGGGTCGCTCTCGCTCAGCGCCTCAACGAAGTATGACATCGCCGGCTCGGCAAACGTGCTCAACAAGCCATCTATGACGTGCTTTATGACACTGGTGTCCAATTCCCTGCGTGACACTGCTGCGGTGTAGTAGTACGCCTTCCCCTGCATCTCACGGCCCAGCAGCCCCTTCTTGTAGAGCCTGCTCATCGTAGTCATGACCGTCGTATAGGCCACATCCTTGCCGGCTTCGGACAGCGCATGGCGCACCTGTTCCACCGATACAGAGCCTCTGGCGTCCCACACAGCATTCATAACCTGGGCTTCCAGGGCCCCAAGTGTCTGCTCCAGGCCTTTCTCGCCGGGCCGATACACCGGCACCTTAGGGGCGTCATCTCTGCGCATAGTGGCTACCTCCGACCTCTTCCATCTACCGGGCAGGTCTCCACCCGCAACGGTCTCATTATTGTCTATAGTATGCCCAATAGTTTATACTACTAATCATAGTAGCTACAATGATGTCTGTCAAGCTGTTTTACCCGAAATCCACGAGCAATCCGCTTGCCGCCGTCTCAGGATCCGGCTCGGGCGCCTGCCGCGCGAACTCAACGGCCTCCCTGACAATAGCCGCAGCCTCTCGCTCAGCCTTTGCACATCCCGCGTCATCTACAGTGCCATCTGCGATGAGCCGCCGCCTCATGGCTGCAATCGGGTCGCGGGCCGCCCAGCTTGCCTCCTCTTCCGCAGTTCGGTACTCGCACCGATCGCTTCTCGAATGTCCGCACATGCGGTATGTCCTGGCCTCCAGCAGCGTCGGCCCGGCTCCCGAGCGGGCGCGGGTGACTGCCTCCGTGGTGGCATCTCGTACTGCAAAGTAGTCGTTTCCGTCAACCGCGACACCAGGTATGCCGTAACCAGCAGCTAGTTGCGCCAGCTCCGTATTCCGGAAGTTCTCGGGAACCGGCGTGCTCATTGCGTAGAGGTTGTTCTCCAGGAAATAGACAATCGGCAGTTCCCAGACTGCGCCCATGTTGACGCCCTCGTGGAATGCGCCCTGCCCGCAGGCCCCATCGCCAAACATGCACAGCACGACGCGCCCGGTCCTGTGCAGTTTCTGTGTTAGTGCCATCCCTGTCGCAACAGGTATCATCCCGCCGGTTATGCCGTTTGAGCCCATGAAGCCGATGCTGAAATCGGCCATATGCTGCGAGCCGCCACGCCCTGCCGAGTAGCCGTCGCGTTTGCCCATAAGCTCGGCCATTACGCGGCCCGGCTGTGCACCCTTGGCGAGGAAGTGACCGTGGCCGCGATGGTTGGATGTCACCAGGTCCATGGGTTCAAGCGCCGCGATGGCTCCAACCGCACAGGCTTCCTGCCCGCAGCACAGATGCGAAGTGCCCACAATGGCATTCTCGCTGAAGAGGCTTTCAAGGGCCCCCTCAAACTCCCTGATGGTGACCATCATCCGGTAGTGAGAGATCAGTTCTTCGGGCTGGTATCTCATGTCGCTCTCCGAACAATGACGGCCGCCGACGGGCCGTGACCACCGTTTACGCCGGCACTTGCAGTCACGGCAAATGTGGCGTCGGCGCTGCCTGCACCATCGCCCAATCCGGCGCAGATGTCGAGCACCATTGATGCGCCGAATGTGTGTCCGTACGCGGCAGGCGCCGCGAACATCGCAGGCAATTCCATCAAGTCAGCCTGCTTGCACGCAACCTCAAGGGCCGCCTGCTGATTCTCCTCAGTGGACACGGCCAGTCCGACACTGACGATTTCGCCGACAACATGCGCCTTCCTTGCCACGGCCTTTTCCATCGGCTCCAGCATCAGCACACACGCACCCTCGCCGGGCACGAAATCGGGGCCCAGTTCGTCGGCATCCGGCAAGCCGCTGAGCAGTGCCGTGCTCAATGCATCGCAGCCCCCAGCCATGACATAGTCGGCATCGGCCTCCCGCAACCGGCGGACTGCAAACTCCAGCGCACATGCCCCGGAGATGCTTCCGCTGCAGAACGTGGCCACAGGGCCCTGGACGCGGTACTCGATGGTGGCCAGAGCTGTGGGCGAGTTGGCCATGGCGTGAGTGAAGATCATCGGTGAGCCGAAACGCAGGCCCTTGGTCTGCACCCGCGCGGTGTGATTGCTCATCGACTCCAGGCACCCGAACGCCGTTCCAAGGCACAGGCCAAGACG
>CAZJVY010000026.1:6943-45173 GCA_964549395.1 uncultured Armatimonadia bacterium
TCGCGCGCTCCGGCGGTTACATAGTCAAGGTCGCAAGCCGGGTCAAGTTCGCCGTAGTTGGTAGTCGGCGGCACGGTCTGGTGGCAGAGCGACAAAGCAGTGACAACGCCCTCCACGGCTCCGGCTGCGCCCATCAGGTGTGAAATAGCGCCCTTGATCGAGACGACTGTAACGTTGTAGGCAGCAGCTCCGAGGACAGCTTTGATCGCCTCGGTCTCCGCCACGTCGTGGTACTCAGTCCCCGTACCGTGCGCGTTGATATGCTGCAACTCATCAGGTGCGACCTTCGCCTTCTGTAGTGCGGTCTGGAGCACCCGGGCCATGCCAGCGCCGCCGGAATCTGGAGCCGTCAGATGGTAAGCGTTGTTATTCTGCCACGAGCTCAGTACCTCGCAGTAGATACGCGCTCCTCGTTCACGGGCAAGCGCCAGATCCTCGAGGACCAGGACACCGGCGCCCTCCCCGAAGAGTGTCCCACTGCGATTAGCTGAGAAGGGGCGAATGTCATCATCAGTCATGGTTCGTAGAAGACTCAGGCCACTCAATTGGCTCGGAGCCAGCGAGTCGTAGCCGCCCGCCAGCACAACATCGGCCTGACCGGTTCGGATGAACTCAGCTCCGTAGCCTATCGCGCCGGTGCCCGAAGCGCAGGCCACCGAAAGCTGGGTTGCGGGGCCGCCTATCGCAAAGGCTCCACAAACCGTGGCAAGCGCGGAGTGGAAGCTGAAGTCACCGAAAGCGGCCACGGACGGGGTGCCCGCCAACAGCGAGGCCATGTAGCTCTCCCAGGAAAGCGAACCGCCGAAGTTGGTCGCCAGAACTACACCGGCGCGAGCAGCAGGTTCGCCGGACGGACACAGGCGGCAATCCATACCGGCGTCGGCGACGGCCTCTGCTGCGGCCGTAAGGAGGAACTGCGCCGCCTCATCAGGCTGCTTGTCCAGCCCGAACTTGGATGGCTCAAAGCGCCAGTCGTTGATCTGCCCGGCGTTCTCATTGCGCAACCCGGACGGGTCAAACTTGCTGATCCTGCTCAGTCCACGCCGTCCGGCCAGCAGACCCTTCCATAGAGCCTGTGTGCCAACCCCCAGAGGAGTCACTACGCCGAGGCCGGTTACAGCTACCCGGCTCAAGTGTACGGACATCGTTGATTGCTCATTTCCGAGGTTTACAACCAGCCGTGAATCAGCCAATAGGCCACCGCGCCGAAGAAGCAGCACAGTGGCAGTGTGAGTACCCAGGCAAGGAGGATCTGGCCGACTACCCGCCATCTAACTGCGGTTAGGCGCTCCGACAATCCGACGCCCATAATCGCAGACGAGATGACGTGCGTGGTGCTGACCGGCAGGCCCAGATGTGTTGCCACCTGGATAATTGCCGCCGCCCCCGTCTCCGCCGCGAACCCGTGTATCGGCTTAAGTTCCATCACGTTACGGCCAACGGTCTTGATAATCCGCCAGCCGCCGAATGCAGTGCCGAGAGCCATAGCCGTTGCACAGGCCAGTTTGACCCACAACGGGACAGCGAATGTTTCCAGAACACCGCCTGAGGCCAGAGCCAGCGTGATGATACCCATGGATTTCTGGGCGTCGTTGCTGCCGTGGCTGAAGGCCATGAAGCCAGCGGACAGAATCTGAATTCGCTTGAAGTGCCGGTTCAGCACGCACGGCGCGCACCGCCCGAAGATATGCAGCAGGGCCAGCATCAGCGCCAGGCCTGCAATCATGCCCATGATCGGTGACAGGAGCAACGCGAGGAATATCTTCTCCAGACCGTTGAAGTTGAACACCGAGTACTGGAATGTCCACCTGAGCATGCCGCCGCCTGCGCTCCAAATCGTGCGGTTGGCCGCTACAGCACCAACCAGCCCCCCGATCAGCGCATGGGACGAACTACTCGGCAAGCCGAGCTGCCATGTGATCAGATTCCATACGATGGCGCCCAATAGAGCCGACAACACGACTGAAGGCACGGTCTCCTCAGGGTGAACGATTCCCTTGCCAATTGTCGTAGCCACCCCGACACTGACCAACGCCCCTAAGAAATTGAGGCCGGCTGAGAAAAAAATCGCCTGAGTGATGCTCAGAGCGCGTGTGAGAACCGAAGTTGCGATGGCATTGGCGGTATCGTGGAAGCCGTTGATGAAGTCGAAGGCCAGAGCCGTCGCGACGGTGATCGAGAGCCAACTAGGCATTCTTCACCACCACAGCCTCCACTAGGTTGGCGGCTCCCTCGCAGCCGTCAAGCGCCCCCTCGACAAACTGGTAGATCTGCAGCCACTTCATGATATGCCGGGGGTCGCCTTCATATTCGAAAAGCTCACTCAGTGCCGCCCGGTGCACGACGTCGCCCTGGTTCTCCAAAGTGTTGATCCTGGCTACGTATTCGTCCTGTTCGGGGTCTATGTCCGAGATGTTGTGCATGTTGGTCTGCAGCGCCTCTGCGGCTTGCAGCAGCAACCCCGCTAACTCCCGGCAGCGCTCGGTCGGCTCGGTGATGTTGAACATATTAAGCCTGTCAATCGCGCCCTTGATCTGGTCAACTATATCATCCAGCCGTTCGACAATACGGTAGATGTCCTCACGGTCGAACAGCGCGGGCGTTACGAATGTTGTGTTCAGCCGTCTGACTGCTTCGTGGACCACATTGTCGGCCGCATGCTCGATGTCATGAATCTTCTCCACCGCCAGGGGCAGCCGTTCGTAGTTGGCCATGATATCCGACAGGCATTCCGCTCCCTCTACCACCTTGTCACTGATCTGCTGAAACAACTCGAAGAAATTCTCTTCGCTTGGAGCGAACGAACGCATCACGCGCTGTAGGCTATCCAGCAATCTGTTGCGGCTAGGCATGGTTATGTCTACCTTCCCTTATCCTTCGAATGGCCCGGAACAACAGAGGGAGAAGTGCAACCGAGGGCGACAATGACAGCAAATAGACACGGGATGCTGTGCGGGTCGGATAGCGCATCTGATCCCATCGCCGAGGTGAAATAATCCTTCGTACATCCCAAAATATAAACGATTTGGGGAGCCTTTGCAAGGCTGGCGCGGGGAGGGGAAACTGAGGGCTACATCCGCAGGCCACCGTCCACGCTGAAGACCTGTCCGGTAATGTAGGCGGCTAGTTCGGAGCACAGGAATGCCACAAGCGGAGCGACTTCCTCCGGCAGGCCAAATCTGCCTGCGGGGATCAGCGCCAGCATCTGCTCGCGCTGCCTGTCCGACATTTCGGCGACAAGGTCAGTCTCGATGACGCCCGGAGCCACCGCATTGACCATGATTCCCTGAGCGACCACTTCGCGCGCCAGCGCCTTTGTGAATGCAATCAGGCCGCCCTTGGCCGCCGCATAGTTGCTGCGTCGCAGGTCGCCCATCAGCCCCGCGTCGGAGGCGATATTGACGATCCGGCCCCACTTGCTCTTCATCATCGGCCGCAGCGCCGCCTGGCAGCAGTTGAACGCCCCGGTTAGCGATGTCGCGATTACGCTCTCCCACTGCTCGGGCTTCATGAATGCCAGGAACTGGTCGCTCACTATGCCTGCGTTGTTGACCAGGATCTCCAGCCCACCAAGCTCATCCGTTACCAGCTCCACCATCGCCTTGACGGCCTCGCGGTCGGTGACATCGGCCTGACACAACAGGAAGCGGCGTCCGCGTCCGGCGACGGCTCTGCCGGTCTCGTCAGCCGCCTGTGCATTCTGCAGGTAGTTAACGGCAATGTCGGCGCCGGCCTCGGCCAACTGCACCGCAATGGCCCGTCCGAGCCCCCGCGAGCCGCCAGTCACCAGCGCTACCTTGCCGTTCAGGTCAATCATGGCCGCCGCGTTCCTTTGCCGCCAGGTATGCTTCCACGTGCTCTTCCGTGATTAGCTCAGCTTCATCGCCCAGCCAGTCAGCGACTCGTTGAAGCTCCACACTGTGCTGACGCGCCAGACGCCGCGCGACGGGAGTGGCGCGCAGGCGTGAGCTCTTTGCGCCTGTGGAACCGAGCACGTCACCGAGGTCCAACTCCGTCCGTTGCTGATGCCTGGCCAGCAACGCCTCATTGTGCGCCTCGATATCGGGGTCCGGCTGCTCACCAGCGGCAGAGATATACGCCGCAACGTAGCCGACGGGGAGCACACTGCGCTCTGCGGCGTATATGCGGGCCACGACTCCCCCTGCTTCGACGGTGTACTCAAAGGTGGCTTTGTCGGTGATGATCTCGCAGAGAACTCCTCCTGCCGAGATCTGGTCGCCCTCCGACTTCAGCCATAGGGCAACCGTCGCCTCTTCGAGGTTCTCGGCCCACTTCTCAATCGTGACCCGCTGGCCCATTTAGTGATACCGTCGCATCAATTCTTCACGGTGCATGGCTCTGGCCAACGCCTTCACGATGCCCTCGGCCGTTGCCTGTGGGGAGTCGTCGTCGGACTGAACGTCCTGCGGATATACCTTCATCATCGGTTTGCCGCGCAGCTCTACCGTAACGGTGCCCTGGTCCTCGCCGGTCTCGATCTCGTAGCGCTGAAGTCCGTCGGCCAGCGCCTCCGTCAGCGCGCTGCAGATGGCTTCGGCGCGCTTGTCAATGCCCTCGTAATCTCCAGAATAGCTCAGGGTGACGATGTCCTCGCCCCACAGGGATATCCTCGCCGGCGCGGTCCTGGGCTCGACCGCGGCGCCTTCTGCCGCTATGCTTTCGTACTTGGGCGGGTCCCACTTGGTGACGGCCCGACGGTTGATGTCGAGACCGGCGTCATAGATCGCCTGGATGATGTAACCGCAACGCTCGGTGGTCTGTGGGTGGCTTTCATATATTCCGTAGTCGGGCCGCGCGTGCTTGTAGGTTTCAGCGCCCAGCCGTTCCATGAACGTCAGCAGACCCACGGGGTCGTACTTGCTGTGGACGAGGTAGCTAACGGCGTTGAGGTCGGCACGGCGCTCCATTTCTATTGAGTAGCGGCTTAGTATTCCTTGGCGTAGATACGCGCCGGCTGCCAGTACCCCCGATATCTCCTCATTCTCCGCGCCGATGAATATCGCCACGAGGGCCGCAGTGATGCCCCCGATGAAGAGCTTCTTGTTCCGCTCCCCCTGGTCCAGCGCGTCATACGTGCAGTTGTGGGCGATCTCGTGCGCCAGAACGCCGGCCAGTTCGTCAACGGACTGGGCGTCCTCGACTAGTCCGCGGTGGACGTAGATATAGCCGCCCGGGACGCTGGCGGCATTCACCTCGTCGCTGTCGAGGAGCTTCACCACATACTTGACGTCCTGTCGCTGGGTGCGGGGAACGATTTCCGCCACGATCTCCTCGATCTGCTGCTCGGCGTCTTCATTCTCCCAAAGCTTGTACTCTTTCTCGATTTGAGCGGCCACTTCCGCCCCGGCAGCCTGCTCCTCCTGTTCGGACCAGCGTGCCGCGTAAGCCACGGCGACGTTCAAGGCCAGAACAGCTATCAGCCCGGTTGTACACAAGCGTCTAAGACGCATGCAGTTCTCTCCATCTTTCCCGATTACATTCCTACATATTTCGACGGAACGGCGAGAGAATTGTTTCCTACACAACCATGGTGACGACTATTTGGACGCGGCCACCTGGCTGCACGCACGTGCTAAGCTGCTCGGCGAAGCGTATGTCACGGTCGCCCACGGCGATGCTCACCCCATGCCTGAGCTTACCGGAGCCGTCAATCATCTGCGCGCCGATCCCGTCATGCCTGAGTGCCAGCTCTCGTAGCACGTCGGCCACAGTGCCTGCCTGTACCGACACCTCCGCCTGTCCGTCGGTGTAGGCGCGCAACGGCTCAGGAACCGCTACCGTGACCACACCTGTGGCATCTTTGCTACTCATACTCCTCGACCTCTATCATGATTCCGCCGTTTTCGCCGGACCTCTGGGCTGCCTCCATGACCGCCACCGTCATGCGTCCCTCTTCTCCCGTGACCGGGAGCGGCTCATCGCGCAATACTGCGGCGGCCATATCTTGGTAGTAGGTGAGCCAGTCTGATTCAAGGTACGGGACGGCAGTCTCTTTCTTGTCACCATTTTCCACGCTGACCACCCGAATGTTGCCTTGACCTGCCTCGCCGATGAGCACCTCCTGGTAGCCCTTGATGTACGCGCCTGATTTGTTGGCAAAGCGCGAGTCCTCGACGGCCCCCTTGGTGCCCAGCACTCTCCACAGCGGCTTCGGTATGGCGGAGATGCGCGAGAAAGTGACTACCGCCGTCGCACCACTTTCGAACCACAGGTACGCGCGCACCTCGTCTGCGACGTCAACCTCCGACCACACCCGGCGTTGGGTGGAACCGGTGACGCGGGTGACCCTCGACTTGACTAGGTTGAGCACCCAGTCCACCGCGTGCGGTCCCCAGTAAAAAAAGACACCACCGGACTTCTCCTCCTCGGTGTACCACCATTGCTGCGGCCGCCCGTAGCCTTCCTCGCAACATTCGACATGGAACACATCGCCGATCAGCCCCGCGCTCACAGTCTCACAGATCGCCCGGTAGTTGCCGTCGTGTCGCCGATTGTGGAATACAGCCAGCTTGCGTTCTGCACGCCGCGCTTCCTCGACCATCTGAGTGCATTCCGCGACATTGGTCGCCATGGCCTTCTCGACAACAACGTGCTTGCCGGCGCGCAGGCACTCCACGGCGATCGGGGCGTGCGTGAAGTGCGGAGTGACCACGCTAGCCATATCAATGTCGTCGTCCGCCAACATCTCGGCGACGGAGGCATACAGCACGACGTCCGGGAATTCGCTGCCGGCCCTTTCCCGAGCCATCGGGTCAATGTCACATATCCCGACCAGGTTCAGCTCCTCGCAGGCGCTGATCCACCGACAATGCATCCGCCCGAAATCGTGGTAGCGCCCATACCCGATGACCGCGCAGTTAACGCTCTCGCCCGCACTGCCCATCGTGTTCATTGCTCCTTAGCCGTACCGACAATGCTGCTTTGCGGTCCGCATCATGGTCGCGATTATCTCCGGATTTGTCTGCCTCGGCACACCTTCGCCGCTGTTGAAAACGTAACCGCCGCCCGGCTTGCCGCCCTCGAGCACGCGGATCGTCTCCTGCTCGACTTCGGACAAGTCCTTCGCCTCAAACAGCTTGATCGGGTTGATGTTCCCGGATAGGCACACTCTATCACCGATCGCCTGTTTGACCACAGCCAGGTCAATGCCTTCCCCGACGTTGAGCATGCTCGGCCGGAACTCGGCGGTCAGCTTGAGGTGGGGAAGAGATGGGTCCCCGGCATGGTAGATGGCCCATGCGCCCGCCTGCTTTATCGCGTCGCAGACCTGCGCGGCCCCCGGTGCGGCGAATGCCGCATAGTGGTTGGGTGACAGGAAGCCGGACGAAGCCACGCAGTCCCCGACCCATAGCGCATCCGCACCGGCCTTGACTTGCTCAAGCGCCCAGTAGATCATCAACTCCGCCATGAACTCCGCAGTATCGCGGAACAGTTGTGGATCGGTCATCATCAACAGGAGTGCTGCCTCCACGCCGTAGAGCAGCGCCACGGAGCTGAAGGGCGCGGCGACCCGCCCAACCACGCACACCGTATCATCCATCGCTTCCTTGATGCCCTGCAGCCCCGCCAGATGATGCGGCATTCGCCCGTCGCTGTGCGCATTCGGTATCGCGAGGCCATTGAGCGTGTCATAGTCCGCGGCCAACTGGCTGACGGGCGAGGGCGGGATCTTCTCGTCTGCAAAGGTCTGCACGCCCAAAGGCTCGATCTCGATGTAGTCATCCGGATGCAGCAGAATCCAGTCGTAATCAAACGTCTCGACGGCCTGCACCCAGCATTTGACCATGTCCTCGGGGCTGTTGATATAGACGCGGTAGTCTATGTCATACTGCTCGACATCGAACTCCTCGCCCAGCGCGAAGATGGGTACCCTTTCGGGTACCCCCAGCTCGACGCAGGTCTGGACATCCTGCAGAATTGTCGGATATGCCATGGCTCACTTCCTCCGGCCTCAGTAGCCGAACTTCTCACACGCCTCCGCAATCGCCTGTTCCGTCAGGCCGACCATATAGTCAACTTCGTCCTTCGTGATGGTCAGCGAGGGGGCAAAGACCAGGATATCCTCATTGTTGCGCAGGATCATCCCCAGTTCGTAGCAGCGGTCTCTGACCCAACTCCCGATCCTGCCTTCGGGTTCCAGCTTCTTCCAACCGTCCTTGCTTTCGAGCAGTTCGACGGCCAGGAGCAGACCAATGCCCCGGACATGACCTACAATCGGGTACTTGTACAGCTCTTCGAGCCTCCCGCGCAGGTAAGCGCCCATCTCGCCGGCCCTCGCCACAAGATTCTCGCGCTCGATGATGCCGATGTTGGCCAGTGCCGCCGCACAGGCCGTGGTGTGCCCGCCGAACGTAAACCCGTGGCGGAACTCCGAGCCGGGCTTGCTGAACACCTCCGCGACCTTCTGCGTCGTAACGGTCGCACTCAGCGGCAGGTAGCCGCCGGAGAAACCCTTGCCGACAGCCATGATGTCAGGCACCACGTCGAAGTGCTCGCAGCAGAACCACTTGCCCGTCTTACCGAAGCCCACCTGTACCTCGTCGAATATCAGCAGTATCCCGTGCTTGTCGCACAGCTTCCTGACCCCCTGCATGTACTCGGCAGTGGGCACCCAGTAACCCGTATTGGAGCCGGAGACCGGGTCCATGATGATGGCGGCGACGGACTCGGGCCCCTCGAACTCCACCATCTCGGTAAGGTCTTTGAGGGCTACCCTGGCCGCCTCCTGCGGCTCGAGGCCGTGCTCTCGATGATAGAACCACTCGGGGTTGAAGAAGCCGTAACCCGGCATGCGCGGCGGGAACGTCTCCCAGAACCACGGGATGCCGGTCGCCGACATGGTGCCCATGGTAGCGCCGGTGTAGGAGAAGCGTTTGGCCAGAATCATGGTCCGCGAACGCTGCCCCTGCTCCCAGAAGTACTGCCGTGCCATCTTCATGGCGCTCTCATTGGCTTCCGAGCCGCCGCACACGAAGAAGCTCACCGACAGATCGCCCGGCATGACCTCGGCGATCTTCTCCGCCAGCTCGATGGACGGCATATTGTAGCAGTCGTGGTAGTTGGGGAAGAACTCAAGCTGCTCCATCTGTTTCTGGACCGCCTCGTGTACCTCGGGCCGATGATGCCCGCAGACGGTGGTCAGCAGCGAAGCGAACGTGTCCAGATACTTGTTGCCCTCATCGTCCCACAGGTACATTCCGTCCCCGCGGACGAAGATCTTGGGCCGCTGCTCGATGTCCTCATTGACCGCAAAATGCAGCAGCACATGCCTGCGCGCAGCCTCAACAAGCTCATCATGGTTTCTCATAGTTAGGCCACCACCTGTCTGATTGTCTCGACGATTTGGCCCTCACTTGGAACACACACGTCCTCCAGCGCCGCGCTGTACGGGATCGGCAGATTCAAGCCACCCAGAACACGGGGGGCGCACCGCAGAGCATCCCAGGCCTGCTCCGTCACGAGACGCACCACCTCCGCCCCGAAGCCGAAGCGCACCGCCGCATCGTGCACGACCACCAGCCTGCCTGTCTTGCGCACGGACTGCAGGATGGTCTCGGTGTCCAACGGGACAATGGTTCGCGGATCAACGACCTCAACGCTGATCTCGTCGGCCAGCTTCTCCGCTGCCCTCAGCGATTTCTGAACCGCATAGGAGGTGGCGACGACGGTGATGTCATCGCCCTCGCGCTGCACCTTGCCCACCCCCAGCGGTGTCGTGTATTCACCCTTCGGCAGCGGCCCCTTCATCTCGTAGAGGAGACGGTGTTCGAGGAACACCACCGGGTTATCGTCCCTGATGGATGACTTCAGCAGCCCCTTGGCGTCCTCTACGGTGGCAGGCAGCACCACCTTTAGGCCGGCGGTATGGGCAAACCACGCCTCGATGTGTTGGGAGTGCTGAGCCGCCTCACGGGTGAGCGTGCCCTGAGGGCCGCGAATGACAAGCGGAACGGTTAGCTGGCCCCCGGACATGTACCGCAGCTTGGCCGCTTGATTGGCAATCTGATCCCAACAGACGGTAACGAAGTCAATGTACATGATGTCCACAACCGGCCGCAGACCGGCCAGTGCTGCGCCGACCCCCAGGCCGGTGAAGGCAGCCTCCGAGATCGGGGTGTTGCGCACACGCTTCTCCCCGAAGCGCCGCGCTAGGCCGATGGTGACGCCCCAGACCCCGCTCGTCACCTCCTCACCCAATGTGAACACGTTCTCGTCGCGCTGCATCTCTTCGGCAAGCGCCTCGTTGAGGGCTCGTACATATGTAACCTGTCGCATCGTCGCCAATCTCTTACAGTGCTCCTCTCATGCCATTGGCACGCCATAGCGCTGGACTACTATCCCACCCATAGCCCTTCCTCAACCGTCGCCGGATCCGGGTAGGACGCGGCCTCGGCGAACGCCACTGCCTCCTCAATCAGCCGGTCCACCTCACCCTTCACCTTTCCCAGTTCGTCGGTGGTCATGATCTTCTCGGCCACAAGCCGCTCCTCATAGGCTGGGATCGGGTCGTGCCGCTTCATCTCTTCCAGCTCGCCCTCGTCTCGGCTCTCGCGGATGACCATGCAGTGGCTCCTGTGGCGGTAGGTCACGGCCTCGACCAGGCTTGGCCCCCGACCGGCCCGGGCGCGTTCAGCCGCCTCGCTGACTGTCTCAAAGACGGCTACCGGGTCGTCGCCATCCGCGGTCACGCCGGGGCAGCCATAGCCGGCCGCGCGGGCGGACACATTGGGCACCGACACGCTCTGCGACGCAGGCGTCCCCACCGCATATCGGTTGTTCTCGCACACGAAGATCAACGGCAGGTCCCACAACGCCGCCAAGTTCATTGACTCATGGAAAACGCCCTGATTCGAGGCGCCGTCACCGAAGAACGACAAGGTCACCTGGTCTGTTTGCCTGTACTGCGCCGCGAATGCCGGCCCCAACGACAGCGGAATTCCGCCGCCGACGATGCCGTTGCCGCCCATAAGCCCGACCCCGGGATCGAACATGTGCATAGAGCCGCCACGGCCCCGGCTGCAGCCCGCCTCCTTGCCCAGGAGCTCCGCGAACATCGCCTTCACACTCCCGCCCTTGGCGATGAAATGCCCGTGGCCGCGGTGTGTGCTGAACACGTAGTCGTCCTGCCGTAAGCAGGCACATGCGCCGGTCGCGACTGCCTCCTCGCCGTTGTACGGGTGCAGCGCACCCAGGAAGTTGCCCTTCTCCCAGCTCTCCATGTACAGTCGGCAGGCCGTCGTCTCGAAGCCGCGGATGGTGAGCATCGTCCGCAGCATTTCCTTCATCTGTCTCTTAGTCGGTTTCATGTTGTCTCCGTCATCTTCCCTTATGCGAGCAGCTCCCGCACAGTCGCGGCAATCGCCTGCGGCGAGAAGCCGTAGTAGTCCAGCAACCACTCGTGCGTGCCCACGATGTGCACGTACGTGTCAGGCAGCGCGATCATCTTGAACCGTATGCCGAGACCGGCCTCTGCCACAACTTCCGCCACCGCACCGCCGAGGCCCCCACAGATGTTGTGTTCCTCCACCGTCACGATTCCGCCGGTCTCTCTGGCCGCAGCGATGATCGCCTCCCTGTCTATGGGTTTGACCGTGTGCATGCTGATGACCCGCGCCTCAATCCCCTCATCGGCCAGAATCTCCGCCGCTTGCCACGCCCGGTAGGTGATGGTGCCGGTGCCGATCACGGTCACATCCGAGCCGTCGCACACCTGAATCGCCTTGCCGATCTGGAAGTCAATCTTGCCTTGGTGCAGGTCAGGCTCTTGCTTATAGCCGCAGCGATAGTAGAAGGGGCCTTCATGTGCGATCATCGCGTGGGTCGCGGCCCGTGCCTCCTGAATGTCCGCCGGACAGCACACGATGCAGTCGGGCAGCGCCCGCATGATCGCTATGTCCTCCGTCGAATGGTGCGACACTCCCAGCGATCCGTATGCCAGCCCGCCGCCGATTATCACAATCTTGACATTCTGGTTATGGTAGCAGACGTCATTGCGGATCTGCTCCAGGCATCTAAGCGTCGGGAAATTCGCAATCGAGTAGGTGACGCACACCTTGCCTTCCATCGCCAACCCGCAGGCCACCCCGGTCATGTTCTGCTCGGCAACGCCGCAGTTGTAGAACCGGTCGGGGAACTCCTCCGCGAACGGTTCGATCTCTCCGTAGCCGATGTCGGCCAGCACCATGTGAATGCGGTCGTCTTTCCGGGCGATCTTGAGCAGTTCCTCGTTGAATGCGCTTCTCATTCGTCGCACACCCCCAACTCATTCAGCGCCTGGCAAAGCTCCTCGTCATTCACGCACCCGTAGTGGCTCCTCACCGTATCCTCGAGCCAACTCACTCCCCGGCACTTGGTAGTCCGCGCGATGATCCACGACGGCTTGCCTTTCTCGAAGGGGACCTCCGACAGGGCCGTCTCAATCTGCTGAAAGTCGTGACCGTCAATCGTCCGCACCGTCCAGCCGAACAGCTCCAGCTTCGGGGCAAACGGCTCCATCTCGATAACGTCTTGCATCTTGCCGAGCGCCTGCACGCGGTTATAGTCAACGATGCCGACTAGATTATCCAGCTTGTGCTGTGCGCCCATCATGATGGCTTCCCACGTCGAGCCCTCATTGCAGTCACCGTCGCTCATCATGCAGAATATCCTGTGGCCCTTGCCGTCGTGCTTGGCCGCCAAGGCCATCCCGACCGCCACCGGCAGGCCATGTCCGAGCGAGCCGGTGGAAAACTCCACACCCGGCACATGGTGGCTGATGTGCCCGCACAGCTTGCCGTCATCCAGGTAGTACGTCTCCAGCCACTCCCCGGGGATAAAGCCCTTCTCCGCCAGCACCGCGTACACCGCCGCCCCGGCATGGCCTTTGCTCAGGATGAAGCGGTCCCGCTCGTACCAGTCCGGATTGGCGGGGTCTACCTTGAGTATTCCGCTGTACAGGACGGCCATCATGTCGGCCATTGACAACATGCTGCCCAGATGCCCACTCCTGCCGCGATGGGTCATGCGCAGGCAGTGTGCTCGTATCTTCGTTGCCAGCTCACCCAGCGCTTGCAGCTTCTCGTCATCCATGATCTGCTCGCTCACCCCTGTATCGTCATCTATCGCGCGTGCCGCCATCTGCGCGTCACAGCAACTCCTGCTCGGCCCTTTTCAGGAGACCCTGCAGTGCTTTCATCTTGTCATCGTCAATCTCCGGCGGCTCCCACTTCTCGACATTCGCCCTCCACATCTCGTCACACTTGTCCAGGATCCGCTTCTCCGTGCCGACGTCACCGGCCGAGGCCGGCACCGTCAGTGGCAGCAGATCGGAATTCCACAGCTCTCGCCAGTGCGAGAGGGTATGGTCGCTCTCCAGGAAGTGGTCCTTGTTGCGCATCCGCTCCACCATCTCGTCATAGGGCATAGTGTCGTCACTGACGGGTATCTCGTTCTTGACGAAGAACTGGCTCTTGCGGATCTCCATGTCGAGCATGAACTGCGTCGGGCTACCTGTGGAACCGTTGTGCAGCGTCCCCATCCCCGGGTACGGAGCCGTCGGGTCGCCGGTGAGCAGCGCCCGCGCCGCAGCCCCGTAGAAATTCTGATACACGGCCAGCAGACCCGGTTCGGCAGCCGACGGACTGAAGAGCACCTCGGTCCACAGATGCCCTCCGAAGCACTCGTCGAAGAGTTGCTTCACGGCCAGGTCTATCATGATGCTCTCGGGGTTGACTGCGGTGGTATCGGCCGTCCGCATGTCCATGAACGTCGAGATCATGCGGCCGGTAATGTCGCCCTCCGGAGCAATGCAGTAGGCGGCTATCATCCCGCCCATGATCTCCGCAGCGGAGGTAGCCACTGCGGCCGCCGCCGTGACTGGGAAGTTGA
Source organism: uncultured Armatimonadia bacterium (assembly GCA_964549395.1). Lineage (GTDB taxonomy): Bacteria > Armatimonadota > Zipacnadia > Zipacnadales > UBA11051 > UBA11051. Next base: position 20,831 of record CAZJVY010000026.1, read on the forward strand.
CCCCCATCGTGGGCATCGAGGCGATGTGGTAATCCCGCACCCCCACGCGGGCCCTCTCCACGGTATCATCGGCCGAGCGCTTCTCCAGAATCAGCGGGGAGATGATGCACTCGGAGCCGGCCAGATAGCGCGCGTCCTTCGGCTTGCCGCTCATGATCTCGCCGATTTCCACGAGGTACTTGATGACCGTCGGCTGGATCGCCTCGATCCCGTCAACCTTGTCGGTGTACTGCAGCGCCAGTATCAGAGATGCAATCCGCTCGGTCCCTTCAGGCACGTCTTGGCGGTACCAGGTGCTGATATAGCCAATCTCCGGCGTCGCCTGCGCGAATTTCTTCATCTCGATGAAAGTATCGGTATCCACCGGTTGAGCCGTACCGGCGCGGTAGTCGTGGTAACAGGTCGGCCCGCAGTCGAACGCCGACATCAGGAACTCGCTTTTCAGGCGCTTCTTCATCTGTTCCTTTTGGCCCGTCCACATGATCCAGTGGGTCCAGTCTATGCCGCAGAACGGGTGCAGACTCTGGTCGTCATCATCCTCTGCCCGTGTGGGCTCCTGCCGGGCGACAAACTCCTCGACAAGCTCCGTGGGTATCTGCATGCGGCCCGTCGGCAGCTCCTTGCAGCCCCGGGCTACCATCGCTGCGGCCAGCTCCTCGTTCTGTATCTCCATTCCGACATCGAGCAGCAGTTGCAGCGCTTTCCGCTTGAGAAGCTCGGTATCCATCTGTATCATCGCATCCACTCCTCTGCGCAATCGTCTCCGCCGGGGGCACGCACCTCGCCGCCTGCTTGGTGCATGCTGTGGGCGTAACCTTCTACCGAGCCGGTGTTTTCACCTGCCCTCTCGGTCTGCCCCAGGCCTGCCTGTGCAGGTGCTTGTCGGTACGGCGCCGAACTTGCTGTGGTCACGCGGTTGCAGCATACTCACGCAGGGGGCTGTCATGAAGAGAAACAATGTTCTGGCGAAGATAAGACGCGGCGAACCGGCCTTTTCCTTCAGTCTCGGCATGGGGTCGGTGCTCGCCGCTGAGATCGTGGCGAACGCCGGCTTTGACTGGATATGGCTCGATGCCCAGCACGGCTGTTGGGGTGACACCGAGCTTTTCGGAGCATTGCAGGTTATCTATCCCACCGATTGCACGCCGATCGTGCGCCCGGGCTCAAACGAGTTCTGGCGCATCGGCCGCGTACTCGACGCCGGCGCTCAGGGCATCATCGTCCCGATGGTGAACTGCCCCGCCGACGCGCAGGCAGCCGTCCATGCGGCCAAGTACCCACCGGCAGGCGGCCGCTCCAGCGGCGGGCCGCGCATCGGCCTCTTTGGTGACGACTACTTCCAGAAGGCCAATGACGAAGTTCTGGTGGCGGTGCAGATTGAGACGGCGCAGGCATTGGAAGCTGTCGGCGAGATCGCCGCAGTGCCCGGCGTGGACTGCCTATTTGTAGGTCCCAGCGATCTGAGCTTCTCCATGCAGGTGGAGCGCGGCAGTGAAGAGCACGTCGCCGCCATCGCCAGCATTCTTGAAACCGCCGGCAACGCAGGCCTCGCGGCGGGAATCGCCTGTGGCAACGTGGATGACGCCTTGAAGTACGCCGAGCAGGGCTTCAAGCTGATAAGCTGCACATCCGATGCCAGCGCCCTGCGCGCCAGCATCGCCTCCCTGTTGCAGGCTCTCGGCCGCTGAAGCAGGCGGCTCGGCGGGGCGTTTGCGGCATTAGCGCGCGGCCACTAATGCGCTCGCGTGCGACCGCCGGAGTCTCCCTGCAACCTCTCCAGCACATCTATGCACTTCATCCATGCGCGCGGGGTGTGGAACGGGTCCTTGATCGGGACCGCATGCAGACTGAGCAGCTCCCTCGGGACACTGCCCTGCCGATCCAGGCGCATGTACCACTCGCCGTGCTCCGGCACGGGGAAGTGCGCGAACGACCACTCATGCACCCGGTCATACCAGTCCAGACACCATTGCTCCCCGCAGTGCTCGTACGCCAGGAGCAGGGCATACAGCGCTTCCGTGTGTGGCCACCAGGTCTTGATGTCATGGAACGCCCATTCGGGCTCGGGATTGCCGTCGGCATCAACGGCCAGCAGGATTCCGCCGTACTCCCGATCCCATCCTGCCTCGATATGCCACTTGATGCTCTCGATGGCCCGGTCAATGTATTCATGTTCGCGGCGGTCGCGGCAGATATGGGTGACAAACCACATTGACTCGATGGCATGACCAGGACAGACGGCGCGGCCCACTTGACTGCCCAGTTCCGACCCATCTAGGCTGACATATTCCAGCAAGAGCTTCCTGTCGGGGCGCAGGAACTCGTTCATGATCTGTTCCACATGCCGATAGCCGGCCTGCAGTATCTCAGCGTCACCCGATAACTTGCCCAGCTCATGGAAGACCGTGGAGAAGATCATCGAGACGCCGTGGGCCTTGCCGCCTGCGGGCACCACATAGGGAGCAGTCAGATACGAGCCCGGCACTGCGAGTCGCTTCTGCACATTCCCATACGTCTCCAATGCGGCCTCGATGGCCCGCTCGTCGCCGGTTGCCCTGGCGTACTCGGTCATGCCCATGATCGCGAAGCCGTCGCTGTAGATGCTGTTGGCGCCCTCCTTGATCCGTCCGTTCTCATCAAGCCAACAGACCCAGCATCCCTCCTCGTCGCGGCCGTTGGGCAGTACGAACTCGAATATGTTCTCGGCGACATCCAACCACTCATGGCGCTTGCCGATGCGATTGTAGAGGGCCGAGAAGATGTACAGCGCCCGTAGCTGCGACCACATGTACTTGTCGGTGTTGATGACGGTGCCGTCATCCTCGATGCACTGGAGAATGCCCCCATGCCGCCGGTCAACGCCGTGTTCCATCCACCAGGGGATGACGTTGTCCAAGAGCTCGCTTTCGTAGAAGCTGAGTAATTTCTTCAGGTTCTCAGATGGCTTCATTTTTCGCCTCCTGCACGATTCTGGCAATCTGCGCCGTGGGCCGTGAGTAGGGCACTGCCTTGCGTTTGCTCTCTGGGTTACTTGCGGGACAGGCGCTGCAGGACGTCTATGCACCATAGCAGCGCCCGTGGCAGATGGAAGGGGTCGTGACTGCGGTAGAACGGGTCCGCGCGGGCAGGATCCGGAACGCTTCCGTCGCGCTGCACCCGGTAACGCCATTCGCCATACTCAGGCATCGGAAAATACCGAAACGTCCATTCGTGCACCCGGTCGTACCAGTCCAGGCACCACTGCTCCCGCGTCTGTTCGTAGGCGAGCAGTAGAGCATAGTCAGCCTCATTGTGCGGCCACATGGCCTTCAACCCGTCAGGTGAGGGTACGTTGCGGTCGGCGTCCACGATCAGAAACATCCCGCCGTACTCGGGGTCCCAACAGGCCTCCATCTGCCAGCGGATGCGTTCGGCCGCCTGCTCGATCCGGGCCTGCTCCCGGCGGTCGCGGAACATGTGTATCAGGAACCACATCGACTCCAGGCCATGCCCCGGGTTGACGTGACGCCCCTCCGGCGTATCGAGTTCAGAACCGTCCAGGGCAACGTGCTCCAGGATCAGTCGCCGCTGTGGCTTGCAGAAGTGGTCCATGATCTGCAAAGCATGGTCATGGCCGGCTTGCAGAATTTCGGCATCGTCAACCAGCTTGCCCAACTCATGGAACACTGTGGAAAAGATCATCGAGATACCGTGGGTCTTGGCGTTTCCCTGGGGCAGAGGCGCGGGAACGTCCAGGTGCGGCCCTGGAACCGTCATGCGCTCCCGCACAGTCTCGTAGGTCGCCAGCGCCGCGTCAACGGCCCGCTCGTCACCCGTGGCCTTAGCGTACTCGGTGAGGCCCATGATCGCAAAGCCGTCGGTGTAGATGCGGTCCGGGCCCTCCTTCACGCTGCCATCCCGGTGCACCCACGCGGGCCAGCACCAGCGCTGCTCCCGGCCGATGGGCAGTAGGAACTCGAACACGCGGTTCGCCACCTCCAGCCATTCGTGCCGTTTGCCGATGTGGTTGTAGAGCGCCGAGAACATGTACAGCCCGCGGCCCTGCGCCCACAGGAACTTGTCCTGGCCGCCGAGGGTGCCATCATCCGCCATCGTCTGCAGGATGCCTCCGTACTCGCGGTCGAGGAAGTCGCTATTCATCCACCACGGCATCACCCGGTCCAGTAGCTCACTTTCATAGAAAGCCAGGAGTGTGTCGAAATCTCTCGCCGGCATAGTCGTCACTCCCTGGGCCAGTGTGATACCCGGCGGTTTGCGCGCCGCGCAGGGCGGTGTTCTACGTCATCTTTTGGACTGCTCCCGAGCCAGACGAGTGAGCACGCCAATGCACCTCATTAGGGCGCGTGGCAGATGGAAGAACGTGTGCACCGTCGGCGGGTTACCAAGGTCGTACGGCGGCACGCTGCCATCCCGATTCACCGTCTCTCGCCATTCCCCGTACTCGCGATCCGGATAGTGTGCAAAGCTCCACTGCTGCACGCGGTCGAACCACTCCAGACACCATTGCTCGCGCGTGTGCTCGTACGCCAGCAGGAGTGCGTAGAGAGCCTCGCCGTGTGGCCAGTGGGCCTTTTGCGCATCGGGAGAGGCGACGGTGCCATCGTTACGCAGCGCGAGGGACATACCGCCGTATTGCGGGTCCCAGCACTTGGAGATGTGCCACCTGACGCACTCAGCCGCCTGGTCAAGGCGGCGCATCTCGCGACGATCCCGGAAAATGTGCATGACGAACCACATCGCCTCGATGGCATGGCCGGCGTTGACGTGGTTGGCTTCAGGGGCATCGAGTTCGGAGCCGTCCAGGGCGAGGTATTCCAGCAGAAGCTGGCGATCCGGCCTGCGGAACTGATCCAGAATCTGCACAGCGTGATCGTATCCGGCTTGCAGGATCTCGGCTTCATCCAGTAGCTTGCCCAGTTCGTGGAACACCGTCGAAAAGATCATAGAGATGCCGTGACACTTGGCAACCTGGGCGATGCTCTCCGGCACGGCCAGATGAGTGCCTGGGGTCTTCATACGTTCCTGCAAAGTCTCGTACGTGGCAAGCGCGGCTTCTATGGCTTGCTCGTCGCCGGTGGCTCTAGCGTATTCGGTCATGCCCATGATGGCGAAGCCGTCCGCGTAGATCTGACCGGGGCCGTTCTTGACGCTGCCATCCCTGTACAGCTGAATCGGCCAGCGCCATTCATTCTCGCGGCCGATGCGAAGCACAAACTCAAAGAGATGGTTGGCCGCCTCCAGCCATTCATGGCGCTTGCCGATGTTGTTGTACAGCGCGGAAAACATGTACAGTGCGCGCGCCTGCGACCACAGCGATTTCTCGCTGTTGATGAGCGTGCCATCCTGTGCCAGACGGTAGAAGATGCCGCCATCCTCACGGTCAATGGCATGCTCCAGCCACCACGGCACCACGTGGTCCAGCAGCTCGGCCTCATACACACCCAACAGCTTCGCAAAGTCCTGCGAAGGTTCCATGTGCTTCTCCAATTAGTGTGTACATACACTATTTGAGGTACTTGGCGAACCAGTCGAGCACTCTCCGGTACAAATCGCGAACATGCGGCGTCTCGCCGATGCCGTGGCCTTCGCGGGGGTAGATGACAAACTCGGTCTCCACGCCGAGATGGCGCAGCCCCCAGTACATCTGATAGCTCTGGGGAATGGGCACCCGGACATCCTGCTCGCCGTGGAGAAACAGCGTCGGTGTTCTCGCCTGCAGGATGTAGGTCATCGCCGAATGCGCCCGATAGCGTTCGGGGTCATCGTAGGGCGAGGCGCCCAGATATGTCTGCAGGAAATTCGGCGTGATATCAGTCTGTCCGTGGAAGCTGTACAGGTCGGTCAGTCCGCACTGGCAGATAGCGGCCTTGAAGCGGTCGGTCTGGGTAACGGTCCAGGCGGTCATGTATCCGCCGTAGCTGCCACCCCAAATGCCGAGCCGCGCGGGATCGGCAATGCCCTGTTCAATCAGGGTGTCGAGGCCGGTCATCAGGTCCCGGAAATCGCCACCGCCCCAGTCCTGGAAGTTCGCCTCAACAAAGTCAACACCGTAGGCGGACGAGCCGCGGGGGTTGGGCATCAGCACGACATAGCCCTGGTTGGCAAGCAGTTGCTTCGGAAGCAGACCCAGGTCCTCACGGAAGCGACCCGCCGGGCCTCCGTGTACCACCAGGACGGTCGGGTAGCGGCGGCCCCGCCGGTAGCCCGGCGGCAGCGTGACAATGCCCTCGATTTCGAAGTCCTCAGTAGAGGTCCAATGGCCTGCGAGGCTGCGGCCAAGCTTCAGCTTCTGGACGGAGGAGTTCTCTTTGGTGAGTTGGACAGCATCGTCGGTCGCGAGCTGGGCGCGCCATACCTCAGGGCCATGTCCGGAATCCTGACTGACGACGAACACGTTGGTGCCATCGGAGGCGAGGGCCATCGCATCAATTGCGGCCGGTAGATTGGCGCAGACCGGCTCGAGCTTGCCCGCAGCCGCCAGTTTCACCACGTAGAGGGGCGAGAATACGCCCTCGGCGGCCACGAGCAGCAAACCGGTGCTGTCCGGCAGCCACTCCAGCCACTGGACGCTGAGGGGTGCACCCTCAGTCAGGCAGGTCTTGGCGCCGGTTCGGGTATCCACGGTCCAGGCCTGGCCGGCGGACGGCGATCCCGGTGTTCCGCCCTGCAGCGCAATGTGGCTGCCGTCAGGCGACACGTGCAGAGCTCCGGGCCAGCCGAAGATCGCCCCCAGATCGCGGATTCGTGCCTTTGCGGTGTCGAGGACCCCGATCTTGCCCGCGCAGACGATGTCATCAATGCGCGGCTCGTGCGTATAGATGACCGCTGCGCTCTTGCCGTCCGGCATCCAGCCGTACTCCCAGATGGCCACATCCGGCGGAGAACAGGGCTTTGCACGACCGGACTTCATCGAGACGGTCCAGAGGCGCTTCGGCTTGTCATCCTTCACGAAGACGCGGGCATCATCGCCCTTCTCCTTGCGCTGTTTGGTTGTCTTGTCATCCGGGGTCGTAGCCAGGAAGCTGATGCGCTTGCTATCGGGTGTGAAGTCCAGCGCCTCAGGGGCCGTGTCCAGGTCGCCGAGCTTCGTCGGTTCGCCGCCGTCTCTGGGCAGCAGAAACATCTGCGGCGGCTTCTCCTCCTCGACTTTGCGGGTGAAGGCTAGCGTGCGGCCGTCGGGTGACCAACGGGGCTGCCCATCCTGCGGGCCCTGCGTCAACTGCCTCGGCTTGGTGCTCCCGGACGCCACCGCCCAGATGCTGGTGCCACGGGTCTTCTCGTTCTTGCGCAGCACGCTCTTCACATAGGCTACTAGCTCTCCGTCAGGAGAGATACGCAAGTCGGACATGCCGACGACTTTCAGAGCGGCTTCTACGGTCACGGGTGACAGTACGGCTCTCTGCTGTCGCTTCGTTCTCTTTCCAGCCATTGTACGGTTCCTTTCATCCTGGACTGCGCAGCCGGCGAGCTTTCCCGCTGTCCATCAGCGGGCGAGGCGCTGCAAGACGTCCACGCACATGATGAGCGCCCTGGGCAGGTGGAACGGTTCCTTGCGGGGTTTCCCATTCGGGGAGGGTGGGTCGGCGAGCGCACTGCCGTCCCTGGCCACCTGCCGATGCCACTCGCCGTGCCCGGGGACGGGCAGGTGCTTCCATGACCATTCGTGGACGCGGTCATACCAGTCGAGGCACCACTGCTCGCCGGTGCTCTCGTAAGCCAGAAGCAGCGCGTACAGCGCCTCTGTCTGCGGCCACATGATCTTGTGGCCGTCGAGTAGCGCCCGGTCGGTCTCCCCATGAGTATCCATGATATGGAACAGGCCGCCGTATTGCGGATCCCAGCCCAGCTCGAGGTGCCACTTCAGCGCTTCGGCCGCCCGCGCGACGCGCTCTTGCTCAAGGCGATCGCGGAAGATGTGAATACCGAACCACATCGACTCGATGGCGTGACCGGGGATTACCACACGGCCTTCGGGTGCATCAAGCTCCGAACCATCCAACGCCGTGTACTCAAGCACCAGCCGGCGGTCCGGCTTCAGGAAGAAGTCCTGGATGAGCAGCGCATGCTCGTGGCCGGCCTGCAAGATCCCGGCATCGTCCGCCAGCTTACCCAACTCGTGAAAGACCGTCGAGAAGATCATCGAGATACCGTGGCACCTGCTAATCTGGGCAATGCTCTCGGGGGTCGCCAGGTGAGTGCCCAGGACGCCCATGCGCTCGCGAACCGTCTCATACGTTGACAGGGCGGCCTCAGTCGCCTGCTCGTCGCCGGTGGCCGCTGCATACTCGGTCAGCCCCATGATGGCGAACCCGTCGGCATAGATACCGCGCGGGCCCTCGATGACTTCGCCTTCCCTGTCCACTCGACTGGGCCACATCCAGTCGCTATCCCGGCCGATTGGCAGCGTGAATTCGAAAATGCGGTTGGCCACATCCAGCCACTCGTGGCGCTGCCCGATGAGGTTGTACAGCCGCGACCAGACAAACAGCGCCCGCCCCAGCGACCAGACGGACTTGTCGTAGCTGGCCACCCGCCCGTCCTCATGGATGGTTTCGGTAACGCCGCCCTTCTCCCAGTCTATGCCGTGTTCCATCCACCACGGGATGACATCATCGAGCAATGCGGCTTCGTACTGCGACAGAAGCTTGCTGAAATCGCCAGACGGTCTCATTTGGATGCCTCCGAGTTGTGCTGTCCGTTTTCATGGCGCGGTGTGTCCTGCTACTAAGGCGCGGCCAGCCGCTGCAGGACATCTATGCACAGCATCAGCGCCCTGGGCAAGTGGAATGGGTCCTTGACGCGGTTGGGGCTGGGTGTCTCAGGCTCGGGTGACGCGCTACCGTCTCTCTGAACGCCACTTCGCCATTCTCCGTACTCACGCACCGGGAAATGTGCGAACGACCACTCGTGGACACGGTCATACCAGTCGAGACACCAGTATTCTCCGGTGAGTTCATACGCCAGCAGCAGAGCGTAGAGAGCTTCGGTGTGGGGCCAGAGGGCCTTGCCGCTGCCCGGCTCCGGCACATTGCCGTCAGAATCGAGCGTGTTGAACATCCCGCCGTATTCGTCGTCCCAACATGCCTCCATGTGCCATCTCAGGCACTCGACGGCCTGCTCGATGCGATTTGGCTCCCGCCGGTCCCTGAAGATGTGCAGCATGAACCACATCGCCTCGATGGCATGACCGGGACACACGTAATGTCCTACATCTGCATCGAGTTCGGAGCCGTCCATGGCGACACATTCCAGGACCAGCTTGCGGTCGGGCCTGCGGAATACGTCCATGACCTGAAGGGCGTGCTCGTGGGCAGACCGGAGAACGTCAACGTCGGCGAGAAACGTGCCCAGGTCGTGGAACACATTGGCGAATATCATCGAGATTCCGTGGCTCTTGGCGCCTTCCGGGGGCGTAAGAGGAGCGCACTTGTATGAGCCTGGGACCGCGAGGCGCTCCTGGACGGTGTGATAGGTCTGCACCGCCATCTCGACGGCCCGCTCATCGCCGGTGGCCTTCGCGAACTCGGTAGCGCCCATGATGGCGAAGCCATCCGAGTAAATGTTCTCGGCGCCGACCTTAACGCTGCCGTCTCTGTGGACCCAGTGCGGCCAGTACCAGTCAGCCGAGAGACCGATGGGAAGCAGGAACTCGAACACATTCCCGGCAACATCGAGCCATTCGTGACGTTGGCCGATCAGGTTATAGAGGGCCGACCACGTGTACAGAGCACGGCACTGCGACCACATGGACTTGTCCTCGCCCAACAGCGTGCCGTCATCGGCAAGGCTCTGCAGGATGCCACCGTACTCGCGGTCAACCGCAGGCCCATCCATCCACCAAGGCATCACGTCGTCCAGGAGTTCAGTCTCGTAGACCTGGAGAAGTTGTGTGAAATCTCTTGAAGGCATGACTGCTTCCCCTCCCACAAAGAACGCTCGACACTCGGTGCGGCACTGCAGTATTGGCCCATGCCAGGGCTATTACCTCCTCAGTCCGGTCACACGCTGCCTGGTTCCTTGGTTTGCGGCCGCAGAGTCTGGGTAACATAGAGAATATACTGCGGGAACTCAAGCCCATCAACTGAGCGTTTCTCCGTGTACAAGGTGCATCCGGTCGCTATCATTCAGTAGTCATTTGGGAAACCGTGAGAAACCTTAGGAAGGCATCTACAAATCGGTACATTGCGTTGGTCGGCCTGTTGGGTACGGGTGCCGTCCTGGTTGCCGTTATGTTCCCGTATGCCCACATCGCATCTCCAGAAACTCACGCCGGCGAGACGTGCGAGCTATGCGTTGTAGTCATGGTCGGTTCGCTGCTGCTGCCGGCCGTGGTGACGTTAGCTGTTCTGTTGGGATTGCTGGCGATCCTTGAAACAGGCCGGTCTCCACTGGTTCACAGCCCCGTCGTACTGCCCTTCTCCTGTCGAGCGCCTCCTGTCAGCTAGGCTTTGTCGCGGCACCTGTAGTAGGCCCAGAGGTTCAACGTCCACCGGCTGTTTCCAGCCGGATGCGACCAACCGCTGACAACACAAGGAGGCGAGAGCCGTGTTTACTCGCAAAGCAAGAGGCTTCACCCTGATAGAGCTGTTAGTAGTGATAGCCATCATCGCGATTCTGGCGGCCATATTGTTCCCCGTGTTCGCCAGGGCGCGTGCCAAGGCGCGGCAGACGAACTGCTTGAGCAATGTCAAGCAGATCGGCTTGGCGCTGATGATGTACGCACAGGACTATGACGAGACCTACTGCCACGTTGACCACACAACCGGGTACGGCTGGTGGGAGCCGTTGCAGACGTATGTCAAGAACGCCCAGGTCTTCCGCACGCCTGCCTACAAGGCGTCGGCATCCGACCCGGGGACTGACTACCTGCTGAACGGTCTGTTCGCCCACGGGAAGAGCATGGCCGAGATAGAGGAGCCGTCGCAGCAGATATGCATTGCCGTCCGCAAGCAGACCTGTTCCGAGGCAGGTTACCATCCGTGGCCTGATGCGAGCGGGGACTGGGACGACCTGACCACCTACAGCGAATTCGTAGACCACATCGCGACCGACATCCACAATGACGGCTCGAACTACGGATTCGCTGACGGTCATGCTAAGTGGTACAAGTGGGAGAACACGATCAAATCGCCTTTGCCGGGCATGCACAACGTCGGACGTCTCAGCCCGTAGAGACGGCACGGCTCCAAGCAGCTACAAGGCCCGTGACAGCTGTCACGGGCCTATCTCGTTCTGTGAGCGTCTCCTCCTCGGCTCCTCAATGCAGCGCGACGTCTGCAACCATGCCCTTGGGCAGCATGACGGTGACCGCATCGGGGGCGACTACCTTGTAAGTAGCCGGGCCTGCCTGCGAGACACTCACAGTCTGTGGCCAGACGATCTCGTCGCCGACACCGTAGTCATACACGTCAAACCAGGAGCCAACGGGGAATTCGAGCTCGAGTTGCTGCGCAGGACACTCCGGATGCGTAGCCGGATCAATTGTCGCATCGCCGCGCACGTCAATGATGCGGTATTCTGCAGTGCGTTCGGCGTTCACCAACCTGGCACCGTGGTAGTAGCGGTAGCGGCCGAGAATGAACGGGCTATCGGTGCGAACTTGGTGATCCGCGTGCCCGGTCACGTGGCCCGTCCCGATGCGTGAATCGTAGCTGAGAGCTAGTTCAGCGCCCCCTTCGGTCGGTTTGGCGTCAAGAACCTTATAGGCGACACGCCGCACCGGGTTGGCGATATACACATACTGACCGACGAGCGCTTCGGGATTCGCCGGAGCAGGCGTCACGGTGACGGTTTCCGCATTACGGTCCACGGCGGCTATCGAAGCACGGTACTGTGCATTGGCACTGGTGATGCCGATGCCGTTTCTGGTGAGCTTGCTGCCGCCGACAAGGACTACCTGTGTCGGTATGCCGTTCCCCTCGGAATACAGCCCGAAGCGCCCGGCGAACTCAAAGCCACCCTCGGCACTGCGCACCACGCTCCCGTCGGCGGATGCGAATATCGTGTCCGTGCGAGCGTTCCCCAACTCGACCACGCAGCCATAAGCACCGAATCCCGCCTCATCCTGGCCTGAGACCTCCAGAGGGCGGGCCTGTTTGATGACCGGTTGGTCCTTGTAAAGCTCCATCAGGCTCAGAACCTGGGTCGCAGTCGGCGCCTGTCCCTGCTTGTGCAGCAGCAGCCATTTCATTTCATAAGGCGAGCCGCCCGCAGGCGACTTGGCGTCGCAGAGAATCACCTCTGTGTCCCGCGAGCCGGGCACGGTGAGACGGAAATGCAGACCATCGGCGTTTTTCAGTTCCCAGTCCGCAGACCAGACGCCGTCGGGGCGCGCCCTTGCCGCCGGGGTCGCACGCTCGACGCTGTAGAGGTGCGGGAAGCCGAACATGTTGCCGTACCGCGATCCCTTTGCGCCGCCGCAGCCGTGCTCCTCAAGCCACTTATCATCTCCATAGGGAACGTCGGGGCCGGCTACGGTGCCCCCGTCTTGCTTCTGGAGCTGCAGCCCGTCGGTCGTCACCTCGCCCTCCTGGCAGTGGAAGCTCCACCAGTGCTCCTCGCCGCCGCATATCCGGTACATATCCACGCAGTAGAATCCGTCGTCCGATACGTCAACCAGCGCCAGCATCCGGCGCTGCCAGTCGTTCTGGAGCAACTCGTAGCCCTGTCCGTCGCCGACCTTGTCATTGAAGCCACGCGCGAAGGCCTCGCAGACGTGAACCGGACCGGCATCCGCGAACAGCTCGGCATTTGCCGTCATCTGTACGAAGGGCACTTGACGCGCCAGGATGTGCGTTATCCAGTTCTTTTCCCAGTTGCCCCAGTTGCGCGGGTAGCCCATCTGTCCCAGAATCTCGCTCTTACAGGCATCCAGGCCGATGTGCATGATGTCGTCGTGCGTATGGCTGCGCGCGCGACCGTACATCATCCATAGCGCGCGCTTGTCAGCCTCCTTACCCCCGCGCAGAATGGCGACGCCATAGCCGTCCTTCAGGCAGCTTGCGTCATTCCAGTCGCCCGCCCATTTGGCCGCCTCCTGCTCCATCTCCTCACGCGTGTAGGGGAATTCCGCGGAGGGGCTCCACCCGCGGGCGTTGACCAGTGCCCACGCAAACTTCGGGTCTTTGAAGATCTTGTAGGCGTGTTCATAGGCCGCCGCATTGGCACTATGCCATGAGTGCTTGTCCTGTGCTATGTACTGCGGGTAACCGCCGTTGTAGCCGCGCCCGGCGGTATCGTCGCCGATCTTGGGGTAGGTACGATCCAGATTTACGGTGTCCATCGAGAAGTCAAATACGTTGTGGTAGCGACGGCTCTTGGTCAGGTTTGGGTACTTGTCTTCGGGATACAACTCGGGCCGCATCTCGCGCAGGTGCTCAATGGACTCTACTACCGGCGCCAGCGCCGTCACGTGATGCCCGTTATAGGTGCCGGTGGCCTCGTATGGTGCCCCGTCGCGGAAGTAGGTATTCGTGACGAATACCCGCATCTTGCCGTCGCCGTCGTACAGCCAGTCCATGAAATCGGTACCACGCTCGTAATTGAGGCACTCAGCCATGCGAACCATACCCATCTGAGTACTGGGCTGGTTGCAGGCGTTGGCACCATCCATCCCTCCCTGCATCCATACCGCAAAGAAGTTCTCTTCGATAAAGCGGCGCACGTCTTCATGTGTCTTCACATCGTAACCCTTGGCCTGCAGGAAGGGGATTATGTCGGGGTCCTGGTCAATTGCGGGCCATATTTTATCGTAGGCTTCGGCATAGCGCTCCTGATAGCCCGGCTGGCTGATGCAGTAAACCGTAAAACCGCTGCCATTCAGGCACGGGCCTTCGGAGAACGGCGCCTGGCCAAAGCGCTCGACTTGCGTCTGCCTGTTGCGGTGGCGGTGCTGAGTCATGGTAGCAAGATAGCCGTACTCCACGGCAAGCCGGCACATCGCCACCAGCGCCTTGTGGACGTAGCGGATATCACCCGTGGCAAGGTAGCTGTCCGCGCACAGGGGGGCAACCGACAGCGTCACATGGCAGTAATGCTGGCAGAGCTCGGCGATGAAACCGTACTTCTTGCCGCTATGCTCACATGCACCCCCGATGCCGTCATCCGGGAAGGGGCCGCTGGTCATGTCACCGTTGGCGAAGTCGTTTGAGGGGTAGGCTTCATCGCCCACCGGGCACGTGATCTTCCAGTCGAATGGCACGGCACTGTTCTTGCGCCAGGGGTAGAATGCTCGCCCTTTGTAGATTTCGGTGCCGTGTGCCGGGCAGCCGTGCGAAAGGTTGACCCAGTGCCACCTGGGAATGGTTGAGTCGGGCTGCATCGCCCAGATGTCGTCGTCGCTAACATCGAGCCACTGCGCGGCCGAGGCGCCCTGTCCCTTCATGCGCTCCCTATAGGCCTCGCCGGTGATCGTTTGGCTCTGCTTCAGCTCCGGCAGCAGCTCCCCGAGCGGCCAGCGGCGCGGAAGCTGGGCGCCCTTTAGTTCGCGGAACTGGCGCAGGTCCTCGAACGACCATATCTCTATGGAGACGGCAATCTGCCCCGAGGGATGCGCGAAGACGATGTCGGCCTGCTTGGCGGGCTTGAGACTGCGGAAGTAGTACTTGCGTATCTCTGACTTGGCCGGCAGCGGCGTGCAGTCGAACATCTCGATACATTCCGGCACTTTGACCGCAATCTGTGGGCTATCTGTCGGCACTCGCAGTGCCACCATAAACATACGGCCCATGCCGACGATATCCGGTTTGTAAGCGATCGCGTCTGCATCAACTGCCCAAGTCGTCATGGCTGTCATCCCCCAGAGCACTGCAACGGCGCAGGCAATCCGTACGGAGACCATAGCAATCATCCTTTCTCGACGTATCGAGTGCTATCGGCTCATCCCTCTCAGCAGCCAGGCCATGTTCCGACCGAGTTGCTCCATCGTGCGCATTCCCTCTTCGTCTTCTTCGACCTCGCCGGGCTCACGGCCTACCGCCAGGGCCCAGTAGCTCGAACCGACGACGATCATCTGGGCACTCAACAGGAGATGGTTCATCGCATCGAGAGCCGGCAGCGAGCCGGCCCGCCGCACCGCCGAGATTGACGCCCCGACCTTGCGTTGCAGCATGTCGCCGTTCGCCTTCGCGACATAGCCGGCGCGGTCAATCAGCGCCTTCATCTCCGCGGTGACATTGGCGAAATAGGTGGGGGAGGCCAGGATTATCCCGTCGGCACCCGCCATCTTCGCGATGCAGTCGTTGACGCAATCATCATCAATGGTGCAGCGGCCATCCTGATTCTCGAAGCAGCGACGGCAGGCGCTGCAGCCCCTGACCGGCTTGCCGCCGACGTGCACCAACTCGGTCTCGATGCCCTCTTTCTCCAACTCCGCAAACACGCGGCGGATCATGATGGCGGTGTTGCCGTCCTCGTGAGGGCTACCGTTGAAGGCGACTACTTTCATCGTATTGCGCTCCGTGTCTCACTTGTTAACGACGATTCGTGCGTCGGCAGTGTCACACAACTCGGAAGGAGTAAAGACGGCCGCGGGTAAGCCTGAAATGCAGGCGGACCAGCCGGTCCTTGACCTGCGCAATGCTCCTGCCGCTCTTGAAGCAGACCTTGTCGAACAGGCAGTCCCCTGTCATCGGGACTGTGTCGGCAAGGCTGTAGCCCTCCAGCGGCTCCCCGTCTTCGGCGCAGATTTCCACCTGCACCTTGCCGCCGTAATGCGTCCAGGCGTTGAGCTGCACCGTATCACCCTCCAGCGTAAGCGGCACCGTCCAGAACTCACCCTCCGCTTCAGCCTCTACGGCCATGAAGCCGTCCTCGCGGATGGTCACGTAGGACAGCGACTTGTTACGCCGCGCCTCCTTGTTGTGGAATGCCTCGTTGTGAAGTGTATTGCGGGGTGATGCGAGCATCATCCAAACGCCCTTCTGCGGGGAGATGATGCCGTGACCGAGCATCATCCCGCCGTAGTGGTCGCTGTCAGGTGCGCCCGCACCCAGGTACGGCTCGCGCAAGGGTCGGCACCACCTGCGTCCGTCGCGGCTAACGGCGAAATGGGTTTCCATGGTGTCGGTGGTGCGCGGGTAGAAGCAAGGGAACATCAGGTAGGCGTCAAGCGCGTCGGGCCACGGCGTGAACGAGTTTGTATAGATGTCGGTGCCGGGAGGGTCGTTGCAGTCCGTGGTAAGACACATGCGCGGGTCGGGCCAATGGTAGAAGTCTTCGGTGATGGCATGGTCAACCGTGCGGCGGGCGCCCGGCAGCGCGCTGGTGTCCCACCCTCGGAAGTACCCTTTGTAGTGGGCACCCTCGGCATCCCAGTGCACGACCGTCTGAGTGTCCGCCCACCAGCGCAATATCATCTCCTCACGGGCAGTCCACGAAAGCCCATCGGATGAGACAGCAGCAGAGACGAAATGGCCGCCCTCGGGATGAAGCGCGCAGTGCACCAGCTTGTAGCGGTCATCGTCCGAGCCGTTGGGATCCTTGAATACATGGCCGCCGTGCGGGCCGCGCCCGAAGTTGTTCTCCGCCGCCAATATCAGGTTGTTCTCCTTTGAGCCGTCGAACTCGACCATGCCCAGGTTCGGCTTGATCCAGTTGTAGCCGTCGTCTGACTCGGCATAGGCCATCCTGGCGCTGAAATCGCCCTTGATGAGGTCGGTATAGGGCTCGTAATAGAGGCGGAACCTCCCCTCATCCTCGAACCAGGTGGCGTATGCGTTGATGGAGTGGGCCTCCCAGGGGCGGTCGGAAGCGATCACCAGTTGCTCCGGCGAGTAATGCGGCCTGAACGTCCTGATGCGCACACCGGAGGGCATCATGTGCGGCACCGGTCCCCCCACAGTAGCCCATTTGATGCCATATCCGGCGGCGACAAATGCCCAGTCCACAAACACGATCTTCTTGCCTCTTGGCAGAGCTATGGCCATGACTCTCTCCTTCGTGTGAGGTGGCGGCAGACACCGGTGCCGGCGTCAAGGAATGAATAGCTGCTCTTTGCTGATTCCCGCATCTCGCACCGCGCGGCCGGCCGTCTGAGCGTCGTGCAGGTGGTCAATGTTGTGCGCGTCAGAGGCGATGGCTATCTTCGCACCGTAGGACGCCAGCTTGTACAGGTACTGCTTGTAGTCCTCCAGGAACGCCTCGCCATAGCAGCCCGAGTTGGTGAATATCGCGCTTCCGTTGGCCTCGATGGCGGTGTCGCATGCCGCCGCGGTCTCACCAAGCTCGGCAACATACTCCTCCGGCAACTGGCTCAGGTCAGTCATCCAGGCCATGACGCCACTTCTGAACTCGCCTCCGCCGAACCACCATGGATGCACAAGGACCTCGATGAGCGGGTTGCGCACGACCGCCAGCATCAGTTTGTGCTGCAGGTCAATGATGCCGCGCGGGTCCGGCTGGTCGAAGTAGCTCTGGTGCGGGCCGCCGATGACCAGTTCAAAGCCCAATTCCTCTATCTGCTGTTCGTCAATGGAGACAGCGCCGGTGGCCTGGTCAATGACATTGACCTCAACACCGAATATGACCCGCATATCGGTGTCTATTTCCGCGAGGTCGCGCTTGATATTGAAATGCTCATGCAGGAACTGCGGAGCATTGAGATGGTCCGTGATGGCAATCGTACGCAGCTCTGACTGCTCGGCCGTGGCGATGATGGCGGGGATCGTCATCGTCTCATCGGCGCACTTGAGGTAAGTAGTATGGATATGGAGATCGGTCTGTTCGTACATGCTGTGCCTCCTGGTGCTGGTGGGGTGTTTTGCATTGTGGTTGGTCCTCGAACGAACGCCCTGGCGGGAAGCAGGCCTGTTACTCGTCCGCACGCTGCAGGTACGTCAACGTATGCGGCTCGAGTCGAATGTTCTGGGATGTCGCGCCGGTTTCGCGGTTCCGCCATGTCCAGGCGCTCTTGAGTGCCACAGTATTGTTACTGTAATTGGCCAGCACCAGGTACATGAGGTCATTGACGAATAATGAGGCCACGATCCCGCTAGGCAGCGGCATGTCAAACAAATTGCTCTCGCCGATGTCAATCCACACGCGGCTGCCTTCGGCGACCATGGGCCGGTAGAGGTCGAGATGGTACAGCCAGCGCTCGCGTGCTCCGGCACGGCCCGGGCAACTGTCGGACCCGGCATATATCGGCGGGGCATCGGGGTGCTCGGTGTAGTACTTGTTGATCGCGCGTAAATGCCGCGTCCAGAAGCAATCTTCGCCCCGGCGGTAGGTCACGCCGTCCACAAAGGCGCGCTCGCCGGTCACAGGCCGGCCGTCCACACGCAGCGGAAATTGCATGTACGGCACGGAGTAGAGGTATAGATCGTCCTCGCTGTCGATGTGCGCACGGCTCATGTCCAAGGCAGGCACAACATAGGGGTCGTAGGCCTTGGTCTTCTCGCACAGTCCGTCGGCCTTCTCAATGCCCTCGCCAACCCACAGGTAGTCGTAGATGTCGTTGGTAAGCCCGCCGGATTCGTCCCCACCGACATGGACCTTGAAGACCCCGCCGCGCCCGTGAACCATGTCGCTTACGATTCCAAGCAGATCGAAGAAGGCGGAGTGGCATTCCTCCGTCTCCGGCCCGGGGTAGATGTCATCCGCAAGCGGAGAATCGTGCAGATACGGCGGATCATAGCCGACATCATCGTACAGCCCGTCAATGCCATATTCGTCCATGATTCTCTCGAGACGGGGCAGTAGATACGCCCGCCAACCTGGGCTGGCCGGCGAGCACTGGGCGTAGTCGAACCACAGCTCCACCAGGTGAGCGTCGGCGTGCGCCCAGGCCGGATCGAAGTCGGGATCGGTGGCCTCAAAGAAGCCCGTTGAGGCATATAGAATGACTTTCATGCCCAGGGAGTGTACCAACTCGATGAACTGGGCCAGGCCGGGCTCGTCGTGGGAGGAAAACTTATCCGCACCCAATACCCGTTGGGCGTCATTCCACTCCTCGTGCAACTGAACCAGGCCCACGCCGTGGTCGGCGAACTCCTGCAGGAGGGCCTCATCATACTCGGTCGGGGCGATTGAGAATGGCTTCGGATACTCCCCAAGGTTGTATGTAACCTGACCTGCAAGGTATTCACCGACACGATGCTCGCGCGTGCATGAATGGACGGCCTCACGGGCGTCCCTGAGGTTCTGCAGTCGCTTGCGATGGTATTCCACATTCATTGATGAGCCCAACTCCCCGTCGTTGAGTCGACGCCGCCGGAATCTCTTGGCCGACAAAGACGCACTCGATGCTACCCCACGTGCGGGTCCCAGCCCTCGGGCCGCAGCAGAAGCCTCTCGCCATCGGAGAAGCCGTCGCCGCGCGCGCCGAGAAGCTTGATAAGACGGTCGCGCCACAACGCCACCCTCTCGGCTGCTCCTACATCGTTCGACAGATCGTGCAACTCCCGGCGGTCGTCGGTGAGATCGAAGAACTGCTCCTCGCCTGTTGTCGGGAACCAGATGTACTTCTCCCTGCCGTCGGTGAGGTAATGCATGGCGTTGTCGGGGCCGTAGCAGGGCGAGTGCTCGCCGTGGATGAACTCGCGCCATGGCTTGGCACGAACCGCGTCGAGTGCGCTGGCACCGGTCATGCCCTCCGGCGGGGCAATGCCCACGCAGTCGAGAATCGTGGGCATCACGTCCTGCAGCCCCACCGGATGTTCGAAAACCCCACCGGGCAAGTCCATGTCGTCCGGGTACTTGATGACGAAAGGTATGCGTGCCGAGCCCTCGTATGCGTAGCTCTTGCGATGCAGATAGTGGTCTCCCATCATGTCCCCGTGGTCGGAGGTGAAGATGATGAGCGTGTTCTTGAGGTCAACGCCCTCGCGTTGCAGCCGCTCCAGCATGTAGCCGAGTTGGTAGTCAATGTGGGTGCAAACGGCCATGTAAGCCGCCCGCGATTGGTGGCTCAGTTCATCGGGCAGCCTCCCCTGCCAGGCGGTGCGGTCCGGGAAAGGTACGTCCACATTGTGCTTCTCGGCCCAGTCGCCGATGGGCGGGTCTGGCAGTTTCTGGTTGATGTACATGTCCCAGTAATGCTGTGGCGGGTCATAGGGCGAGTGGGGCCGCAGGTGAGAGCACCAGACGAACCAGGGGCGCGTCGGGTCACGCTTCTTGAGCTGCTCGATGGTCACGTCCGTGGTCCAGTTGGTGGGGTGGTGGCGCTCCTCAAGATGCCAGGGGCGGGCCAGCCAGCCGTTGGCGTCACAGCCGTGAGCGCGTTCGTGTGCCCAGGGACCGACCTGGCGCTTGAGGTAATCCCAGTAATCGTCAGCCCCTTCGCGCAGGTCGTGAGGGATGACCGTGTGGAAGCCATAGAGCTTGCGCGTGGGGTGCATGTTACGCCAGCCCACGTTGATGCAATGATAGCCGTTGTCGGCCAGCACCTGCGCCAGCGTGTTCGGCTCGTGCCACTCGGTTCCCGCATAGCCTACGAGGCCGCAGTGGTAGCTGCCTTTACCGGAATGAAGTATACGGCGGGCCCCGGTGGTCGAGGGGATCTCGCTGTATGCATTGGGGAAATGGGCGCCGTGGTTGACGAAGCCGTCAACATTGGGCGTCTTGATGACCGGGTGACCCGAAATGCTGATGTGGTCGCCACGCTGCTGATCGGTCGTAAACAGCAGCACATTCGGTTGCTGCTCTGACATGCTCTCACTCTCCTTGCTCTTGCCGTAAGCGGGCCGGACGACGTCAAGTCATCCCCAGTTCACGGCGTTCTTCCGGTGAGAGGTGTTTGTGTGGATCAATGCCGATGGAAAGCAGGTACGCGTCTATGGCACGATGTTTGGCCAGTGCGGAGGCCATGGAGATGACTTCCGCCGGCTCCATGTGGCGCAGATCAATGGCTTCAGCGTCGGCCAGTTCGGACACTATGGCAGCGAAATCAATCTTCTTGACGACTTTCGTGTTGCGTATGGTGTCTTCGATCTCGACCTCGATTTCCTCAGGGAGTTGGACCTTGGTGAGTATCCTTGCGTTGAGTGCCATCGCCATTTCCTCCTGGTTGCCTCGTCTCTTGCAGATGTAGGCATTCCAACCGCGTGAAAAGATTCCTCCTGGTCGAGGGAGTATAATCTGAGCGCGCCAGCGGATGAGGCCCGGTTCTCACGCTTGGTTCCCTCAGGGAAGCAGCCGGCCTATCCGCCCGAACGCAGCCGCTGCTCTTCATCTTGCTTGGCCTGTTCGTGGGCGTCCGCCAGCTCTCGGCTGCCGGACCGATGCAGGGCCCAATGGGTGAGGGGCGGCCCGATGATCTCGGTGATGGCCACGGAGGTCAATACCACAGCCGTGATAAGCGACGAGAATGAGGCAAATTGCGGGATGCTCTGGACGACGAATACCAACGCTATGCCAACTCCGCCTTCCGGCACGAGCGTGAGTCCGAGGAACTGGCGCAGGCAATCCTCGACATGGAGAGCCTTCGTGGCCAACTTGGCGCCGAGGTACTTGCCGCCTATCCGGCCGCATACGTACACTAGCACAACCAGAACGCTGCCGGCAAACGCAGTCAAGTCGAAGTGCGCGCCCGCTATTACGAAGAAGATGGCAAAGAGCGGTGGCTCAAACTTCTCCAATGCTTCGAAAGCGTGGCGATCGGCGCGGTAGCTATTGGACATCACGATGCCCAGAGCAATCCCCGAGAGAAGTGAGGGGAACTGCAGCACCTCCGCCACTCCTGCGCAGAGAAGGATTGTGCCCAGTGTTACCATCAGGACCGGGCCGTGTTCCTTCTGACGCTCGATGAAAGGATGAAGCAGGACCGCGACCAGAGCGCCCCACAGCAGTGCGCCCACGATTCGTCCAACCGCTATGAGCAGGCCCTGCAGTATGCCGCTGGGCACATCCGCCATGAGCACCTCCTGCCCCAACACCTGGACTACGCCGAAGACGCCTATGGCCAATGCGTTGTCAACCGCCACTGACATCGTGAGACAGCGGGTCAGCAGCGTTTGAGAGCCGTATTCCTTGACCACAGCGAGAGTCGAAGCCGGGGCCGTGGCCATGGCTATGGCACCGAAGAGCAGTGCCAGCGGCATTGTGGAGCCCAGGAAACTGCCGCTTGAAACCATAGAACTCCTGATAGGGAGTAGCAACAGCACCAACATTCCCAGGGTCACAACGCCAAATGCCCCGAACGCCTCAGCTGAGGGAATGATGATGGGGCGTCGGTAGTCTATGTGCATGAAGCGGAAATCCATCAACTTGCCAATTGTAAAGGCAACGATCATCAGCGCCATGTCGGCAAAGACGCGCAAATGTTCAGTGACCAGTTCGTGTGACAAGACCCCAATACCATACGGCCCGATCAGAATCCCCACGGCGACGTAGCCGGTTACGGACGGCAGCCGCAGATTATTGGCGATCCGAGCTGCCAAAGCTCCGCCTATCAGTATGAGACCTATGGCAACCAGGATTTGTGTTCCTCTGCTGGCTTCAAGAAAGCTCTCAGCCAAGAACTCCGGCAAAAGCGTCCCCTCGTTTCAACGGATCCACTTGCCACGCCACCTGCATCGTGCCAGTGGGGAGCACAATGCGTGCCTCGCTCCGGTCCCGATGCGTCTGTAGTGCAGGTCAGATTGGTGTCAGCCGCATATATGTAGCATATAAGTGTGCGTTGGCGGAAGGGAATCGGGACAATGAGAACGTGCTTGATAGTACTATTCTGCGTCGTGCTTCCCACTACCTACTGCGGAGCCGAAGTCCTGGAAAGCCGTGGCATCCTCGTCGAGCGCCTGCAGACAGGCCTTTCCCACCGCCTCAAGTAGCACCGCCCCCAATCGCAGCGCTGATTCCCACGGGACATGCCGGAAGCCTCGTCTGACGGCTGCGGCCGGCGCAAGGGCGATGTTGCATGCATGATACAGAAGCGTTCCGGGTCGGCGCCGCCAGCCGCCGATAGACAACCAGGCACATCCCGCCCAGATATCGCCTGGTATGGCAGAGAGAAGGGCGCCTGATGGAAGCAGGATATGGCATGGGGTTGTGGCCCACAACCGGCTTCTGGCAGACGGATGAGGAGTCATATACCGCACCGGCTGGTGTTCCGGCCCTGGATACGCTCATGGCAGCCCTGGACGCCAAGGACCGCTACACGGCTTCACACTGCCGCAGAGTGAGTGTGCTAGCACACGTCCTGGCCGTCAGACTGGACCTCGGGCCCATTGGCGTGCGAACCGTGGTACTAGCGGCGCTTTACCACGACATCGGCAAGATCGCCATCATGAACTCGGTGCTCAACAAGCCGGGCGCTCTCACCGAAGATGAAAGGTCGGTCATCGCCGCACACCCCACTGTCGGCGGAGAGCTCGTGGAGGGTCTGCTAGTTGCCAATAGAGCAGCCTGGGTCATCAAGCAGCACCACGAGTCCTGGGACGGCAGTGGCTATCCCATGGGCCTGACGGGTCAGGAGATACTGCCCGAGAGCCGGATACTGCGAGTCTGTGATGTCTATGACGCCCTCATCAGCGATCGTCCATATCGCCCGGCCTACAGCCCTCTGGAAGCCACCTCGATGGTCGAAGCCGGCATCGGCACCGAGTTCGAACCGGACGTCGGGGAGGTGTTCCTGGAATTCACCAGCCGACTTCGCATAGCCGCGTGAGAACGCGTCCTACCTATATGGACGACCGCGCTGCAAGGGGTCCGTTGAGACTGCCGAAATGGGGGTGGCAGAATGTCGCGCAAGCCGTGTCAACAGGCAGCACCCGTGACAGGATATGTCGTTGCCTTCGCCGGGCTGACCGTGCTGTCGCTCTGCGTGATGAGTGCCACCATGGTGTGGCGACACACGGAGGCCCAGCGGGCCGCAGACCGCAATGTGCGCGAACTGACGGCGTCGGCGCGGCATCGCATCGTCGCCGACGTCAGGGAACTGCTGGCCGGTATGACGGGATGCGAGGAAGAGCTTGGACACGCCAGCGAAGACATCCAGGTGCAGATAGACGCCATGACGGCGGGGCTGACCAGAGCCCTTGCCGACACCTCGGCCGGCGTGCGAAGAAGCACCTACGCTTCGTCCTTCGTCATCATTGCCGCTACAGCTTTCCTGCTGGCGCTTAGCGGCTGGATGGCCGCACGCAACGGGCAGCTCATGGCCGCTTCGGAGCAGCGTTACCGCGACTTGATTGAGAACGCTCTGGTGGGTGTGTTTGTGTACCGTGAGGGCAAGTTCCAGTTTGTGAACCGCCGATTCGCCGAGGTCGTGGGATACGAGCCGCAGGAGTTGGTGGGACAGAGCGTCCTGAAGGTGATACACCCCGAATACCGCAGGCTAGTGCTGGAGCGGGCGCGGACACGCAAGGCCGGGCAAGAGGTGGTTGACACCTACGAGGTGCGCTTTGTC
>CAZJVY010000027.1:0-15727 GCA_964549395.1 uncultured Armatimonadia bacterium
CATACACCGCCACAGTGAGCGAAGCTGATGGCCATGTCCTTGGCGAACCTGCCCGCAGTGCTGTCGTAGCAGGTGCCCACCACCAACAGGTTGGGGCCCTTCGAGTTTGAGCGGAGCAGGTCCATCAGCAGCGCCTCACCGACATTGGCGCTGTTGTAGGGATCCATGCCGATCCAGTCCAGCGCGGCGGAGGTTGTTACGTACGACGACCACTGCGGCGCAGACGGCAGCAGTTGGCAGATGACTACCAGCAGCACGGCGTCCGGCTTCTTCGAGTATATGTAGTCCTGGATCTCTTTCAACTGGTGCGCGAACCAGTATGTCTTGAACTGCTGAAGCTCCGTCCACATCACACGGTCGAAATCAGTCGCTATCTTCTCAGGCAGTTCCCACGCGAGCGCTTCCGCAATGGGGAACCCTCCCACCTCTTTGTCGTAGCGGGAGGCCAGCCAAAAGCGGAACTGGGCATAGCCTTCGGGAGTGCACACGCTCTTGTCCGTGATGCCCGGTTCGTCTATCTCGAAGCCACTGAAGGCGGGGTCGTCACCGATCTCTGCAAGAGCGGCGTCAATCCCCGCCTTTGTCTCCGTCAGGTCCCAGAGCCAGTTCGGACAGCCTATCTGCTCGATGTAGGGTATGGTGCGGGGTTTGTTGAGGCGAAGGAACTCCGCCCGATTGTCCTTCTTGGTGTCACGGTTGAGGTATCCCTGGATAGCAGTTGGCCTCAATTCCCACATGGCTCTCAGCAAGTAAGGAGTGGCCGGCATGAAGCCGTGATAGGAGATAATGCGGTGGAAGCGGTCCTTGAGCGTCGCCGGGCTGTACTGGGCGGTGCGCTGCGCGGGCGGCTGCCAGTCGCCGGCCTGCGCTGCAGCATCTGTGGAGTATGTCGTAATCTGCGGCTCCAGTTCCGCTCGTGCCTTCTGGATCGCCTGGTTCAGGTCGTCCGGCAGTGCCGTCAGATCCTGCAGCTTCTGCGCGATCTCGGCATCGGGAAGTGCCGACAACGTCACACCCTTCTGCAAACGCCCCTCGCGCAGTCGCTTGAGCTGGTCCAGACCTGCTCTCAGCTTGTCGGCAAGCTGCCGGCCACGCTCGCCAAGTGTCCTCAGCTTGCCGACATCGGCAGCCTTGTGTTCGGCCAGGTCTGCAACAAGCCACCGCGCGACGTCAAGCTCGGTGCTCAGGTCGTACTCGACCTGCACGATAGCATTGAACGTGTCGTTCTCGACCTGGGTGTATGTCTCGGCAAACTTCATCGCGATCTCGGAGACAGGCACCACAGATACATCATCAAGGTACATGGTCGTGTCGGTGCGGGGGCCGGTCGAATAGAACCGCAGATAGAGGGGATGGCCCGCCTCCTTGGGAGCCGTGAAGCGAAGCGCGTACTGCTTCCATTCCGTGCCTGAGCAGACCTGCGCAACCAGAGTCGATGCGTAGGGCAGCTTGGGATGCCTGTCTATGACGTCCGCCCTGATACCGTCCTCCGGCTCAGCGCTGAGAACGTGCAGAATGACTTCGTAGAGCTGGTTGGGCTGGTAGTCGGCAAGCTTCTGTTGGACGACCTGCGCCCCCCCGGCAATGTCTTCTTTCACGCACAGGGCCCACTTGCCGCCGGCAACCTTGTCGGTGACGCGGTATGCCGTCTGTGGCGTTGACTGCCAGCGGCTCCAGCCCACCATGCTTGTCGGGGGACCGTCAGCCGGCTCCTCGAAGCCACCGTTAACGATCAGATCGTCGGCAGATGCCAGACTGACCAGCACCAGGCAACACACCAGTACACATAGCATGCGATGGAGCATTCTCGCAGCCTCCGTTCATCCTGCGCATTGGGGGCACAATAGCTGCTAGCGCGGCTCGATGACGATGCAGCAGTGGTGCTCGAAGTCGCGGACTGGAATCTCTAGATCCCGACCTCGCTTGGTGGTGTTGATTGCCTCTCCGTCAACTGGGTAGAAGGCTTTCTGTTCGCCGCGGCCGTCTGCTATCAGCTTCATACCGCTAACCGGCCCGTCGTCGTCATAGTTGAGCAAATGGACTACCAGCCGGTCTCCCTGCTTGCGCAGACCGACCTCAACATTCTCAGGGGCATTCTCCGCCCGCACCGGTAGACGGCCCTCGGCATGGCGGACCGCATCGAGCACCAACTTGCGGAGGTTGTCTTTGAAGCCGGGCCAGTAGCGCTTGTACATGCCCTTGACATAGCTGCTCCCATCGAAGCTCATACCCAGGTTGTGCGCTGTCAGCAGGTATGCTGCGCCCTTGCCGAAGTCGTTGCAGACAACGGCGAGGTCACCATTGTCGAAGGTGCCCACAGCCTGCGCCGTATCGGCCGCCGGCGTAACGACATCATACGGCCACTTCTCATTCATTCTTGTCTCTGCCCCATCGTCGAGCTTCCAGGCCTTGGCACCCTCCTTGCGTTCCCCTCGGGTAACGCCGAACACCCCGGAGAGGTCGCCGTAGCCCTCGTGCTCTCTGCCCCACTGATCGCGGACGCCGACGCCGCCGGCCGCGATGAGGCTGCCTCCCTGCCGGACCCACGCCGTCAACAGGTCAACCTCCGCCGCTGCGAGACACTCGGCGTCTGCCAGCACGAGAACCTTGAACTTGGCCAGCTTCTCGGGCGTCATGCTCTCTGCAAGCAGCGCCTCGACCGGCACTTGCAGTTGCTGCAACCCCTGATAGATGCCGAGGTTGGCAGCATAGTAGTTGTTGGGAATTCCAGGCCGACTGAAGTAGATGCCGCTGCGCTCGCTATAGACCAGGCCCACATTTGCCCCCGTGTCGGTATGCACCAGGTACGGCTCGATGACTGCCATCTTGCCCATGATGTCCTGCGCGGACTCGTACATCCCCTCTTTCCAGTAGCCACGATACTTGACCGGCCAGGCACCCGTGGTGACGCCGGCAGGCGCGCGGTGCTTCGCCATATACACCCAGCACCAGTCCCACACGCCGCCGCAGTGAGCGAAGCTGATGGCCATGTCCTTGGCAAAGCGCCCGGAGGTGCGATCGTAGCAGGTGCCGACGACCAGCAAGTTCGGCCCTCTGGAGTTGGAACGCAGTAGGTCCATCAGCAGCGCCTCGCCGACGTTGGCGCTGTTGTACGGGTCCATTGAGATCCAGTCCAGAGCAGCCGGTGTCGTCACATAGGAGCAGTACTGCGGCTGCATTGGCAGGTACTGCTGGATCACCGCGGTGAACACGCAATTCTGGTTCTTCGAGTATAGGTAGTCCTGAATCTGCTTCAGTTGATGCGCGAACCAGTACGTCTTGAATTGCTGCAGTTCCATCCACATGACGCCGTCGAAATCTGTCTCAATCTTCTCAGGCAATTCCCACGTCAGCGCATCGGCAATGGGGAACCCGCCTACGGCGTTAGGATAGCGGCCCGCGAGCCACTTGCGGAACTCCGCATAGCCTTCCGGCGTCGTGACATGCTTGTCATTGATCCCTGGCTCGTCCATCTCAATGCCGGCGAAGGCGGGATCGTCGCCCAGCTCCTCCAGGACGGAGTCGATACTCGCTTTGGTCTCCGTCAAGTCCATGGGGAAGCCGGTGTACTTGACGCTTTCGATGTACGGCATCGTCCGCGGCCTGTTGAGTCGCAGGAACTCGGCGCGGTTCTCTCTCCTGTTCTCGCGGTGTTGGTAGCCATGGATCGCGGTCGGTTTCAACTCCCACATCGCGCGCCATAGGTACTCGCTGGCAGACATGTAGCCGTGATAGGAGATGATCCGGTGGAAGCGGTCATTGAGCATCCGGGGATTGTACACGGCGGTTCTCTCGACGGGGAATTCCCATCCGGGCGCCAGGGCGTCCACCTGCCGGCGCAGCGAGGCGATTTGCGGCCCCAGTTCGCCACGCGCGGTGTCAATCGCTCCGCCGAGGTCGGTGACGAGATTGTCCAACTGCTGCGTCTTCTCCGCGATCTCGGCGTCGGGCAGTGACGAGAGTACTATGCCAGGGAACAGGTTGTCCTGGCGGAAAGCCTCCAGTTGCTTGGTCTGCGCTTCCAGCCTGGCCTTCAATGCCCCGGCCTGCTCGCGAAGCGGTGTTAGCTTGTCCTGCGAGACAGTCTTGTAGGAGCCGAAATCGTCCAGTCGCCACTTGGCTGCATCAAGCTGCGTGTCCAGGTCGAAATTGAGCGTGTTGATGGCATTGAAGGTGTCCAGTTCCACCCGCTCATAGGTGGCGGTGAATGTCACTGCGGCATCTGACACGGGAAATACGTGCACGTCGTCCAAGTATACGGCGCTGTCCTCCTTCGGTCCTCGCGGGTAGAATCGGATCAGGAGCGGATGACCGGCGTCCTTGGGGGCCTTGAAGCGCACGCTGTAGCGGGTCCAGTCCAGGTTCGTATAGGCCTGAGACAGGATGGGCGGCTTGCCTGCCATACTCGGGTCCTGGTCGAGGATATCCACCACCAACGAATCGTATGGTTCGGCACTGCGCGCCTCGAAGACGATCTCATAGAGCTGTCCAGGCTGGTACTCCTTCATCCTGTGTTGGACGACCTGGATGCCTTTGCCGAACTCCATCCTGATGAACAACGCCCATTTGCCGTCTGTCGTGGGTTCTGTGACGCGGTACGCCGTTTGGGCGGATGACTGCCAGCGTCCCCAATTGGCAATTGTCGTCGCAGGACCCTCAACCGGGTCCTCGAAGCTGCCGTTAGTAACCAGATCCTGCCCAAGAACCAAACTGGCCAGTGCCAGGGAACACAGCATCATAGTTGATAAGCGGAGTGCCATGGACTTGCCTCCTCCATTCGTGGCGTTTCTTCCCTACCTACATCACCATGTTCATCAGTTCGCTGCCTCCACCTCGAACCCTTCATGGCAGGTGCGCCCGGAGGTGAAGGCGAACCGGAGGGCGAGGTGATACAGGTGACAGATGGCGACGATGTCAGGACCGTGCAGCAGCTATATGATATCAGTGGCAAGATCGCGCTGGTGACTGGCGGATACGGTCTCTACGGCCGGTGGATGTCGCAGGCGATAGCGGAAGCGGGCGCGCATGTGATCGTGGCCTCGCGCAACCTCGAACGCTGCAAGCAGTATGCAGCGGAGTTGGAGAGTGCGGGCCACAGCGCCAGTGGAGCCCAACTCGACCAAGGCGTTGAGCAGTCCATACTGGCTCTGCGCGATCATATCCATGACACCTTCGGTCGGCTCGATATCTTCATCAACAACGCAGTCGGCCGATTCCCGGTCAATAACCTGCTTGAGGCCGAGACCGACCACTGGCCCGACTACATGCAGGTCAATGCCGCCGGTGTCATGATGATGTGCAAGCACCTGGGCAAGTACATGCACGAGGCGGGCAGCGGCTCCATCATCAACATCAGTTCAATCTACGGTCTCGTCGGGCCGACCTTCCCCATCTATGGGGGAACTGACGTAACCTCGCCGGCGGAGTATGCCTTCGTGAAGGGCGGAATGATCAATCTGACCAGGTCCATGGCGACGTTGCTTGCACCAAAGGTGCGTGTCAATTGCATAGCGCCGGGCGGACTTTTCGCCGACCAGGCCCCGTTGTTCGTAAAGGGATACGAGGAGCATTGCCCGATGGGTCGGATGGCGGGACCGGAGGACATCAAGGGGCCGGCGCTCTTCCTGGCTTCGGACGCGTCGCAGTACGTCACTGGACAGGTCCTGGCGGTGGACGGGGGCTGGACGGCCTGGTAACAGGAAGCCGCCGCACGGCAGATGCTACCGGCCGTGTGCCCCTCAGTGCGGACGAGTTACTCGATCTTCTCTACGTACCACTTGTCATCAATCTTGATGAGGTTGATCTGCTCTGCGCGGCCGCCCGCCAACTGCGCGATCGCCTTGTCGTCCCGCTCGTTCACGTCGGTGACCTTGGTGCCGCGAGGGAAATACCCTCGCCAATACTGCAGCTCCTTGGCGCGGTCCTCGGCAAGCTTCTTGATGATCAGGTTCCTCTGGCTGCTGGCAATGTTGTCCCAGTCGGAGTTCTCCTTGCGTGCGTAGGTGATGTAGTCCCAGTGTTCAGCCGCTCCCTGCAGGTCGCCCATGACCATTGCCTTTGCGAACCCTTGAGCCACTTCCTTCGCACTCGGATTCCCACAGCTACACAGCCCCAGGCACGCGCATGCCAGGGCGATGATAAGCCCAACACATGTTGCCGACCTCACCTTGCCTCACTCCTTTAGTGCCACGTAGTAGGCACGATCGCTGCGGAATGTGACCGGCCGGAAACTGTACGCAGAATACGACTCAAATCGGTCAAATCCGGCCATCCGCAGCATACACAGCACCTCGTCATCGCTGTAGGCCCGCTGGTAGTGAGTCTCGCGGAAATGCTTCGGCCCACCCTCGCCTTCCCAATAGTAGATCATGTCAACGGTACAGATGCGCGTCGCGGTGTCCCAGTGCGCCTCCCAGCTGTACTGCAAAGGCTCGCTCGTGCGCATGTTGTCCTGGGTGAATAAACCGGCGGACAGGGCGTGTTCGGTGTTCAGATCGAAGATGAAGAGCCCGCCGGAGCGTGCCACTCGCTGCGCTTCCAGCAGACACGCCATCAGCTTCTCCGGGTCCAGAACGTAGTTGAGGCTGTCATACAGGCTTACTACCAAGTCGAAGCTCTCGTCAGCCAATGCCATCTGCGCCGCGTCGCACACAAGCGCCGGCAACGGCGGGTCTTGTTCTGAGCAATGCCGCACCATCGGCTCGGAGAGGTCGGCGCCGCGTGCCACGTACCCGCGTCTGGCCATTTCTGAGCCGACCTTGCCCGTTCCGCACGCCAGGTCCAATACCGTGACCGGCTGCTTGTCCCAGCGTCGCAGCAGCCCCTCCACGTAGTCCACCCATCGCGCATACGGCACAGTGCGCATCAGATGGTCGTAGTAGTCGGCGACTTCGCCAAATTCTCCGGCGCCGGGGCGCGTATATTGGCGCTGTTGCGTCATGGACTTGATGCTGCCTTCCACGTCAGTCGCCATCGTGGTCAAGGGCCATCGATTCGTGCAGGCCACGCCTAGTTGGCTTTCTTCGGCGCACCCGAGCCCAGTTGCAGGTACTTCATCACTGTCTGCTGGCAGGGCAGGTCGGCACGGAACTGCTTGCCGTATTCGCCTGGCGGCCAGGTGACGCGCAGCGCGACCATGAACCGGTTGCCCCGCGCACTCGACGGGCCGGTGATGCGCCCCTCGAACGGCACCAGAATCGTCTCCTTGGGACCCAGTCCCTTGATACGGCGCTGTGCCTTGTCGGTGCTCTGAATATGCGGCGTATCCATGAGCCTCACTTCGATGCCGGTTATCTCCTTGTGCGACAAGTTCTCGATGGCGAGACTGGCCGTGAACCGCGAGCCGCTGGTGCGTTCGAGGCTGTTCAGTCTCACCTGCAGCGGATAGACGCCCCAGTCGCTACGCACAGTCGTAAATGCTGCGGCGCCGGCAAGGGCCCACTCTCGGCCCGGATAGGGCCCCATGTTGCCCCACAGCGCTGCACGGCTGACGTCATGCCAGAATGCGCCTTGCGTCACGCCATCGCCCGGCTGGTAGTCCGCATGCGCCGTGACGATGCGATCATAGAGCTCCTCCGGCGCGGCCGGTACAAGCGTCTTCTGGTGCCAGTAGAAATCCACCTGATCCCCGACGACCAGGTTGACCTGGTCAGGGCGCAAGTACTGGTTCCACTCCTTGGTCATAGTGTCGAAGTGCAGCCGGTCCGGCACCTGGTAGAGCATGGGCGCGAGCACCGTGACCCCGGCGTCTGTCAGCATCAGCGGGTCCTGGCCGTGCTGCACGCCGTGCCGCCAACTCAGGACGAATACCCACATCGGTTTCGTGGCTTGCGACTTGTCCCTGACCCTGCGCAGGATGTGGGCGCCGAGGTGCGCCCGCCACCAGTTCCAGCAATCATAGAAGTCGGGGTTCCGCTGCCATCCGCCGGCCTCGATCTTGTTGGCGACATACAACATCCGCTGTCTCTGGCTCATGCCGGCCCACTTGTCGGGGAGTGATACCGGCATCTCATTGGCGAACCTGTCAACCATCTCATATCCGCCGCGGTCGCTGCGGAAGTAGTCGAAGCCGATGAAGTCCACGTCCTCCAACTGCTCCATTTGGCTGACAAACGCCGCCAGATGATCAATGCGCCGTTCGTCCAGCAGAGAGATGAAGTTGTGCGCTGACGTCGCCCCGCTGCTACGGCTGATGTCAATGGCATAGTCGTACGGTGGCTTGTTCTTGTTCGCTCTCGGGTATGTGGAATATGCGACAGCCCAGACGCCGAATTTCAGTCCGCGACGGTGGGCCTCGGCCGCCAGCTTCGGGATCGCCTCCAGGTTGGCCACATCGAACGGCTGTTCCATGCTCAGCTTACCGGTGTAGGCCTCGGTAACCGCGCCGCGGAACCAGAACGTGTCGGCGCCGATGTAGTCACACCAGTCGAGCATGGTCCTCCAGTCGCCACTGCCGCCCCCCGGCTTGGGGATGCCCTCGGCGCGGAAGTCCGGCTCCCATGTAGCAATGCAGGTTCCCGGCTGGAACTCCGGCTGCGCGGCCGCAGCGATCTCGAAGCGTACCTGCGCAACGCACCATGTGGGGCCCTCCATCTTGAACTCATCCTGGTCCTTGGCCTTTCTTGCCTCTTGCTCGGTCCGCCAGGGCCAGTTCTCAGGGTCCTTGATCTCGATGCGTGCCTCGGCCGTATAGTAGCCCGGATCGGCATTCCACGGCACCGGCCAGTAGGCGTAGTACTGCTGCCTGCCGCGGTCATATCTGAGTCGCAGCTTTTTCACACTGCCGACGGTGGTCACTATCTCGCCGTTGTGTAGAACCGTAATCAGTGGGGCTTCGTCAGCGACCACAGGCTGTCCCTGGTAATCCACCACAGTCGCCCTCAACGGAATCAGCGCGTAGCGGGGATATGACTTCTGGTCGGAGGACAACGCGAGCGGAAAAAGTACCTTCGGCTGAGTGTAGTGCCTGCCCTTGCCGACACGTCCGAGCAGTTGCCCGGCCGAGCCACGGAAGGCGATGGCGACGACTACCAGCGAAACGACGACCATCAGACAGCAACAGCAGCCGGAGCGCTGCTGAGCCTGACGCCGCCGCCGCAGGGCCTTGGGCGACTCCTGGCTGATCAGTCTTAGAGGCTCACTGCGCATGATGTTGGAGACATCCGTGTTGAAGTAGCGGCCTCAGGGACGACACACGACTACCCACGACGTCTCGCGCGAGGGTGTGCCCTGGTGCTGGAGCCTGACGTTGTTGGCGCCTTTTCTCAGTGTGGTGGATATTACTATCTCATTCGTGCCCTCAACCACACTCATGTCCGTGCCCTTGCCGGCTTCCACCGACAGGCCGGATGGGCTCACGTCGTTATCCATCAGCCGTGCGTGGATTTCTACATTGGTCTGGGCGACCACTTCCCCTACCGGTGGCGAGATGCCGGCCAGGTGCAGCGGCTCTTGCGCCAGCCATCGCTTGAAAGTCTTCAGCGAGTTGTCCCGTACCACCATCTGCCTGGGCAACCGCCACGGGTTGGACTCCTGGTCAGCGGCGCCCCTGTCTATCGAGAAGGCCAGCCGATACCCCGCTTCGCGAGCTGCCGCCATCACAACTCCGTCGTAGGTACCGTAAGGGTAGGCCAGTGCGGTCACCGTGCCGTCGCCGAGCACGCGCTCTATGGCCTGCTTGGAGGCCGTCAGCTCTTCGAGGACCGTCGCCTTGTGTTCCTCCGCGCTCTGTCCGCTGCCGCGCTTCACCAGATTTGCGTGGGTGACGGTGTGGGAGCCGATCTCGTAGCCCTTGGTGTGCAGCTCCTGCACCTGCTGCCAGCTCATGTGGTTCTTGGCATCAACGGAACTCGTGATGAGGAAGAGAGTGGCCTTGAAGCCGTGAGATTCCAGAATCGGGCAGACGGTTCCGTACACGCATTCATTGCCATCGTCGAATGTGAGGAGAACCGACTTGTCCGGGATGTCCTCTGCGCCAACGAGGTAGTCGGCCAACTGCTTGCAGCTGATGCTCTGGAAGCCTTCGTCGGCCAACACCTGCATCTGTACCTTGAAGTCTTCAGTGCGATTGAAGAAGGAGTTGCTCGTGTCCGGCTCCACACCGTGGTAGCAGAACACGTGGACGGTACGCGGCGGCAGTGCGGCCTTGCCAGCGCGTCCCGATTCCTGGGCGTCCTGGGGCTTCCCGCGTCCGCATCCCGCCAGGGCTGTGGCGAGTGTGGCTGCTGCGAGGAGAAGCACCCACTTGCGCATCGTCTCTGCGACTCCTTCCTAGAGCTGCAACAGCTCGACCGTGTCCGCCGCCGCCTGACGGAACGCACCTATGACACGTTCGACCTCTGCCTGGCTAATCAGCGCCGGCGGCTCCAACCTCACCACTTTCGGCTGATTGAGTGTGAATGCCGTCAGGATTCTCTCCTGTATGAGACCTGCGATTACCAGGTTGGCGATGTCGGGGTCCACGAACTCGACACCCACCAGCAAGCCTCTGCCCCGCACGTCGGCGATGACATTCTCAAATTCGGCGGCCACCTGCTGCATTCCTGCCAGCAGTTGAGCGCCCCGTTCAGCGCAAAGGCCGCTGATGCCTTGCTCCTCAAGCACTTCCAGGGCCGCGATGGCCGCACGACACGCCAACGGGTTGCCTCCGAATGTGGATGTGTGGATGTACGGGTTTTCGCTGAAGATATCCCATACGGCGGGCGTCGCGGCGAAGGCACCGATCGGCATAACACCGCCGCCCAGCGCCTTGCCGAGCGCGATGATATCGGGCACCACGGCCTCGTAATCGCAGCCCCAGGTCTTGCCCGTGCGGCCCAGACCGGTCTGGATCTCGTCTAGTATCAGCAATGCACCGGCAGCATCACAGGCCTTGCGGGCCGCCTGCAGATACCCTTCCGGCGGGACGATGATGCCGTTCTCGCACTGTACCGGCTCCAGCAGCACGGCCGCTGTCCGCTCGTTCACGGCGGCGGCAAGCGCTTCAGCATCACCAAAAGCCACGTGCGTGAAGCCCGGCAGCAACGGCTGAAAGGGCGTCCTGTAGACATCGCGACCCGAGGCAGAAAGCGCGCCAAAGGTCTTCCCGTGGAAGCCACCCTGAGCACAGACGAACTCGGGCCGGCCGGTGTGCATGCGGGCGGCTTTCAGTGCTCCTTCGATGGCTTCGGCTCCACTATTGCAGAAGAAGACGTACTCAATCCCCTCCGGGCAGACTGACGCTACCTGCTCAGCCGCTTCGGCGCAAACCGGATCAAGCAGGATGTGACTGCTCAGCGCCATGAGGTCGAGTTGCTCCTTGACAGCGGCAATCACTGTGGGGTGCCGGTGGCCGATGGTGAATACGCCCGGCCCGCCGAGGCAATCCAGGTAGGCTTCGCCGTCGGGGCCGTACACATAGCATCCTTCCGCTCGATGCTCGGCCGTCTCAAGCCCCATGAACTTGGTTAGACTGGCAATGCCAGGGCTGAGGTGTGCGTTGTAGCGCGCAAACGTCTGCTCGAAGACTTCACGGGACTGCATGTGGGGTCATCTCCCTGGCCGCGCCGTTCTGCAGCAGGACTGTGTTCGCATGGCAAGCGGTAGATATGGCGAAGCCGCCCAGTGACGGCGCGGGCGGCCTTCGTCTACTATCCGGTCTGACACTACAAGGCGTGACCACTGCACCAGTGGCTACCGGCACGTCAGTGCTGAGACTGGTCGGGGCGGCCGGATTCGAACCGGCGACCTTTGGTCCCCCAGACCAACGCGCTAACCAAACTGCGCCACGCCCCGACCAAAAATGTCTATTTCACCGCGTCTTTGAGCGCCTTGCCTGCCTTGAAAGCGGGCACATTGCTGGCAGGTATGATGATGGTGGCGCCAGTTTGCAGGTTCTTGCCCTTGCGCTCCTTGCGATACCGGGACTCGAATGTCCCGAAGCCCGTCAACTGCACGCGCTCGCGCCGTTGCAGGGCCTCCGTGACGGCATCCAACACGGCATCCAAGGCGCTCTGTGCATCCTTCTTGGTAAGTCCCGTCTTTTCCGCGACAGCGTCAACGATGTCAGACTTGCCAGCAGTAACCGCCATGGCGCACCTCCCAGATGTTATCCGCACGCTTTCCCGTATTTCGCTTGCCGACCTGCCGTTCCCTTCCGGCACAACAGCTTTTCCTACCAGTCATCCGCTCCCGTGCCATGCCACGGTTCGTGCTCGGCTCGCCACTGGCGGCTCATCAGTCGCCGCGCGATCTCTTGGGGCGAGCCGTTCTCGTACAGTATTTCATATACTGCCTCGGTTATCGGCGCCTCTACACCGAGTTCCCGTGCTCCATGCCAAGCCGCATGAGTGGTGTAATATCCTTCAGCCACGTCATGCATGCTGTGAATCACGCTGTCAACCGACTCGCCGCACCCGATTCTGCACCCTAGGTTCCGGTTGCGGCTGAGGTCGCTGTGGCATGTGGCGATGAGGTCGCCGACCCCTGCTATACCCCAGAAAGTGCCCGGCATTGCTCCCAGCGCGTACCCGAGGCGGCAGATCTCCGCAAGGCCCCTGGTAATGAGAGAGGCCTTTGCGTTGTCACCAAAGCCGAGCCCGTCGCTTAATCCCGCGCCGACAGCAATGACGTTCTTCAATGCCCCTCCGAGTTCAACTCCGATTATATCACAATTCGTGTAGACTCGAAAGAGGTCATTGCTCAGGAGCCGTTGTGCGCGTTCGGCCGCTGCACGGTCGCTGCTGGCGACAACACTCACTGCCGGCATGCCCCGCGCAATTTCCCTGCTGAGGTTGGGGCCGGAGAGGGCCGTCAAGACCGCCGGGTTGGACGGTTGCAGTTCCTCAGCAAGCACCTCGCTCATTCGCTTGCCGGTGCCTCGTTCCAGTCCCTTGGTGGCGCAGACCACCATAGCATCATCAGCCAGCGTGCTTCTCATCTGCCTGGCCACATCGCGCAGCCCTACGGAGGGCACGGCGATGATGACCGCCTCGGCTCCGGCCAACGCGGCATCGAGCTGCGGGTGACAAGTGACGTTGCCGGGAAGCTCAAAGCCCGGCAGGTACCGTGCGTTCTGGCGGCTTGCCTGTATCTGCCGGGCCGCCTCCGCTCGACGGGCCCACAAGTGCACATCGTGCCCTTGCAGCCCCAGCATCCGCGCGAGGGTGGTGCCCCATGCTCCCGCACCTATCACGGCGCAGGTCGTTGTCTCAGTCCTCCGCTCGTTGCTCATTGCCCGGGTGCTGCTCCAATTCCTTGGCCTTCTGGCCGATCTTGGTTTCGGTGCCGTTCATCAGACGGCGGATGTTGGGCGCGTGGCGCGCCGTGACAAGCAGTGCCACCACAACAACACAGGTGAACAGCTCGATGTTGCTCGTCCCGTGAAAAAGCCGGTACCACAGGGCTGCCGACAGCGTGGCAACCACGGAGCTGAGCGAGATGTAGCGCCAGATGAACGTCAGCACAATCCAGACGCCCAGGCTCAGCAGTCCCACACGCCAGTCCAGGGCCAGCAGTACACCCAGGCTGCTGGCCACACCCCGTCCCCCCTTGAGGCCGAGATATGGCGAGAAGCAGTGGCCCGCGATGGTAGCGAAGGCTGCTCCGGAATGCCACCAGTTATGCGGCCCCACGACCTGGCCGGCGGCCAAGGTCGGGAGCAACCCCTTCACAACGTCTATCCCCCACACCAGCAAGCCAGCCTTGACCCCCACCGTACGCAACACGTTAGAGGCCCCGATGTTGCCACTGCCGTACTTGCGGATGTCAGGTATGCCATGTGCGCGGGCGATGAGCAAGCCGAAGGGGATGCCCCCTACAAGGAAGCAGCCGGCAATCACCGCGATCTTACCCAACATCCGCCATTCACTCCTCTGAGCGCTTCCGCCTGCCTCTGGGCCGCAAGATGATGCGGATGGGTGTACCATTGAAGCCGAAGGCGTCCCGCAGCCGATTGACCAGGTAGCGCTCGTAAGAAAAGTGGATGAGGTCCGGGTCATTCACGAATATGACAAAGGTAGGCGGCGCGGAGCGCACTTGTGTGGCATAGTACAGGCGCGGCTGCCTGCCCTTCTTCGTGGGCGGATGGTGCGCGGTGATGGCGTCTCGCAACACGCGATTCAGCGGCCCCGTCTCAATGCGCTTCTCGAATTCGCTTTTGATCTCTCTGGCCCGCTCAAGCAGCTCGTCAACCCCCGCACCGGTGAGAGCGCACGTGTACAGTATCGGCGAATACGAGAGGAACTGCAGCTCATGGCGGATAATCCGCTCGAAATCCTTGCGCAGGATCTTTTCGACCTTATTGTAGTCCAACTCCGGGTACTCGTCATCCGGCTCGGCATACTTGGCCACCAGATCCCACTTGTTGGCCACGATGATCACGGCCCGTCCGGATTCCATTGTCTCCCCGGCGACACGCGCGTCCAGGTTTACGACACCCTCACTGGCGTCAATCATCAGCAGCACGATGTGTGCGCGCGCTACCGCCCGGAAGGTGCGCAGACTGGAGTAATACTCGGTGTCCTGCCGCTGCGACCGTCGCCGCAGGCCGGCGGTGTCCACGATGCGGTAGGTCTGCCCGTCGCGCTCGAAGACCGCATCAACGGCGTCGCGAGTGGTGCCGGGGACATCGCTGACTATGACGCGCTGCTCCCCCAAAATGGCATTGACGAGGGCGCTCTTGCCGACATTGGGCCGGCCGACTACGGCAATGGCCAGTTCGTCGGGTAGCTCCTCAACCTCTTCGGGGGGTGGCAGGAATTCCTCGGCCGCCTCAACCAGTTCCATCAATCCACGCCCATGAATCGCGGAGATGTCAATGGGCGGTCCCATGCCGAGGGCCAGGAAATCGCTCGAATCGGCCGAAAGCTTCTCCATCTTGTTGGCCGCCAGAATGCAGGGCTTGCCGGTGCGCCGCACCACATCGGCCACGTCGTAGTCGGGCTTGGTCAGGCCTTCCTGACCATCTACCAGGAGAATCAGTACATCAGCCTCGCCCAAGGCGGCGACAGCTTGCTCCTTGACCTGGGTGATGAGTTCGTCGCCCTCCGCCCCTGCCAGGCCGCCGGTATCCACCAACATCACGCGCCGAACATCGAGTTCGGCTTCCGCGTAGATGCGATCCCTGGTAATGCCCGGCTTGTCTTCGACCACCGCCGTCTGCTCGCCCACCAGGCGGTTGAAGAGCGCCGACTTGCCGACATTGGTCCGCCCGACTATGGCAACAATCGGCAGCATGGTCTATTCGCCGGCTCCCAGCTTGCGGCGGGTCAGGTTGACCAGGCCA
This sequence comes from uncultured Armatimonadia bacterium, assembly GCA_964549395.1. Classification (GTDB taxonomy): domain Bacteria; phylum Armatimonadota; class Zipacnadia; order Zipacnadales; family UBA11051; genus UBA11051. Next base: position 15,263 of record CAZJVY010000027.1, read on the forward strand.
CCGGCCTCGATCAACTCGGCGACGGGGCCGGTCAGAGCGGCGAACTCCCACTCGCCGCCGGTCGTCAGGTCCCTGATCGCGCCGCTGGAGAAGTCCACCTCAACTTCGTCGCCGTCGGCGATGGCCGCCGCGGCTTCAGGCTGCTCGACGATGGGCAGACCGATATTGAAGGCATTGCGATAGAAGATGCGGGCGAAGCTGGCCGCAATGACGCAACTGACCTGCGCCGCCTTTATGGCAATGGGCGCATGTTCGCGTGAGCTTCCACACCCGAAGTTCTTGCCCGCCACTATGATGTCCTTCGGCTGGACTCTGGAGATGAACTCCGCGTCTATGTCCTCCATGCAATGGCCCGCCAACTCGTCGGGGTCCGTCGTGTTCAGATAACGGGCCGGGATGATGGCGTCGGTGTCCACGTGGTCGCCGTACTTGTGCGCCTTGCCTTTGGCTTTCATGTTATCACCG
>CAZJVY010000027.1:15737-45094 GCA_964549395.1 uncultured Armatimonadia bacterium
CCTACAAATCGTCCGGACTGCATATTTTGCCCGCCACTGCTGAGGCCGCTGCTATGGCCGGATTGGCCAGATAGACTTCGCTTTCGGGATGCCCCATGCGCCCGACGAAGTTGCGGTTGGTGGTGGCGATGGCCTTCTCGCCTGCGGCCAGAACGCCCATGTGGCCGCCCAGACATGGTCCACATGTCGGCGTGCTGACCATGCAGCCGGCCTCCAGAAATGTCTCCACCAGGCCTTCCCTGGTGGCCTGCAGATGAATCTCTTGGCTGCCCGGTATGATGATGCAGCGTACTCCCGGAGCGACGCTGCGCCCGCCGAACACCTCAGCGGCGGCTCTCAGGTCCTCAAGCCGCCCGTTGGTACATGCGCCGACGACGGCCTGGTCTATCCTGACCTCTCCCACATCGGAAATGCCCCTGGAGTTCTCCGGCAGATGCGGGAAGCTGACCTGTGGCTCGATGTCGGCCGCGTTCCACTCATAAACAGCCTCGTACTCGGCGTCTTCGTCGCCGGCTATGAATTCGTACGCGCGCTCCGCCCGCTGCTTGACGAACTCCTCAACTGTGGCGTCCGGCGCGATGATGCCATTCTTGCCGCCCGCCTCGATGGCCATGTTGCAGATGGTGAAGCGGTCGGCCATCGGCAGGTTCGCGATCGTCGAGCCGGCGAACTCCATCGCGCGGTAGAGGGCCCCGTCAACACCGATCTTGCCGATGGTGTAGAGAATGATGTCCTTGCCGCCGGCCCACCTGCCCAATTTGCCCTCGATGACGAACTTGAGCGTCGCCGGCACCCGGAACCACGTCTCGCCGAGGGCCATTGCCGCGCCGGCGTCGGATGACCCGACGCCGGTGGAGAACGCCCCCAGCGCGCCGTATGTGCAGGTGTGGCTGTCGGCGCCAATGACCACATCGCCCGGCAGCACAAGCCCCATGTCGGGAAGGATGATGTGCTCGATGCCTCCGCAGCCGGCTTCCAGGAAGTGCGTTAATTCCTGCTCCCCGGCGAAGTCGCGCATCATCTTGACGATTGACGCGGTCTTGATGTCCTTGTTGGGCGTCGAGTGATCGGCCACGAGCACGACCTTGTCACGGCTGAAGACGTGGTGGCCGCCCATCTTGTGGAATTGCTCGATGGCGATGGGCGCCGTGATGTCATTCGCCATGACCAGGTCGAGCTTGCAGGCCACGAACTCACCTGGCCGTACTGTGTCTCTTCCGGACGCCCTTGCCAGCAGTTTCTCGGCTATCGTCATCCCTGCAGACATAATCTCAAGCCTCACAACTTCCGTGCTGTTCCAGGTCATTGAAGCGATTTGGGCAAAAAACGCTCCCTATCGGGAACGCGTTGATGTGTGACAGGAGGATGTTGCCGTCGGACGGCAGTATTCTACACCAAACGGCCTGTGCGGACAATAGGCCGTGAAGCTCGCCGGTCACGCATCGTCTTCCGTGACGGCGCTTTCGATGTGCCGTATGCTGCCAACCTGGCCCCCCTCAGCCCACTCAACCACCAGGAGGTCCACGCGCATGTTGCAGTGAAGCAGGCGCTCCTGCCGCGCGTACGTCTTGATCAGCCGCACAAGTTTCCGGCGCTTCTGCCGGTCCAGGGCCTCGGCGGGGCTCAGCTCACCTGCCGGATACGACTTCACCTCGATGCCGACGAGAGTCTCATCCTGCATCGTCACGATGTCCAGCTCACCGCGCCTGTTGGGCGCCCACCAGTTGGTCGCAAGGATGTGATAGCCCTGCTTCTGCAGGTGCCAACGTGCGACTTTCTCGCCACGGTCGCCTATCTCTCTGCTGGAGGGTGATTGCGTATCACTCGTGCCTGACCATCCAGGCGTGCGCTCGCGAGCGAACCTTCTCAACGAGGTCGCTACGGCCCGCCACACACTCACCGGCGGATTGGAGGCGTTGTTCTTGCCGGTCGTCATCTGCTCGTTGCCTATTGCTCGGCCGCTGGCTGCGGTACCAGCCCCTTCTGAAGCAGATACTTGTACGTACCCTCTGCCTCGCCGGGGCTTGCCGCCATGCCGATGGCGAATCTCGCCTCCACGAATTCGCCGGTCTTGAGCGTGGCTGAGGGTGAATGTATTATCATGCTGTTGAACCGACTCTGCGTGAACTTGCAGTCAGATGCCCATAGCAGGCCCGGTTTCCCCTGGCTCTGGGGGGCGAGCCAGACCCATCCGACATTGCCCACCTCGATGTACTTGTCCTGGGCCACACCTTCCCATTCATTCTTGCCTTCGGTCGGAGTGACGAAATAGGCACCGGGCAGCCATCCCCAGAAGAAATTCGCGCCCATGTCCTTTTCCCCCACATTGTACAGCCGACTGGTCACCAGCAGACACGGAGTATCGGGGCGAACCGTCAGTTCGTACTCAATACGCGCCCTGCCATCCGGGACAGGCGCTTTCTTGTCATCCTGCAGGCGCGTTGACTTGACCAGGACCGTCTTCGCTTCGGGCGTATCATTGATAATCTGCGCTTCGGTGAACTCCAACGGATAGACCCAGCCGCCGAGACTTCCGGTCAGATAGAGCTGCATTCCCACCGGCAGAGCGATCTGCTTGCTAAGGCCTGGCTCGAAGGTAAAGGCGCCGGCAGCGTTCGCCAGTGAGATGCTCTGCTTGTCGTCGCTTACCGATATGCCCATGACCGTGAATGTGACCGGCCACGTCCGCGAGTTGGACAGGGGTGCCATGTCAGAGAGCTCCAGCACCCCTTCATACGCCCCTGGCTTGAGGCCGGATATCTTCGCCACCAGGCGGCCTGTGCTCTTCGGTGGGCCCAGGCCGCTCGTGTCAGCGTCCACCTTCGCTCCCGGGGCGTTGGCTAGTGCGAATCGCACGCCCCCTGCGGATATCGGGTTCTTGTCGTCCTTCACGCCAACCATCACCTCAACCGCATCAGTTCCCAGGCAGCCGAGGTTGAGCGTGTCCGTGGAGGACGGTCGAGCCGTGCCGTCAACCTTCAAACCACTGAGTTCCGGGGGCGCAGTGTCATCCAGGACCATCCAGGCTGGTTTGTCAACAACAAGCGTGGCCTCGCCACGCGGGGCCATCTTTGGCGTGATGTTGATCTGCAGCCGTCCGTCCTTTGCCAACGCCTCCACTGTCGTCCACGAGCCGTCTAGCGTCCGATAGTAGACCTTATCACAATAGCCAACCGTCAATGCAAGGGTGACAACGAGCAGAGACATGGTAAGCCTCTTCATCGAGCTATCCTCCCTCCTCCGGCGGTGTCACCAGACCTTTCTGCACCAGGTCCTTGTATATTGCCTCCGCCTCGCCGGGAGTAGCGGCTACCGCAAACACGAGCTTCATCTCGACGAATTCGCCCGGCTTGACCGCGCGACCGTTACCATAGAGCAGGATGCTGCCTCCCATGAACTCACCAAACCTGTCCGCTGATGCCCACAGCAGCCCCGGGTCGCCCTCCTTGCCGGGTGCCAGCCATAGCCAACCGACCTTCCCGATAGTGCTGTACCGCTCCTTGCCCTCGCCGCTGCTCCAGCTTGCTTTCCCAGCAGGGGTGAAGTAGTACGGGCACCCCAGCCATCCCCAGTTGGGGCCGATGGTCAGGTCGCCGGCAGCTACATTGATCGAACGCGTCGTCACCAGCAACGCCGGCGTGTCCGGGCGCACCGTGAGCTCGTACTCCAGCTTGGCTTGATCATCGGTCGGTTTCCCGTCGAGATTCTGGCAAATGGCCGTGACCAGCACGGTCTGCTCCTCGGGCGTGTCCTTGATAATCTTCACGTCGGCAAACTCGCGGGGGTAGAGATAATCCTTGCCCGTGTGCGTGGTCAGCTTCGACCACAGCCCGTTAGGCAGCAGCAACTGGTTCCCGATGCTGGGCTGCAGAGTGAAGCCGTGGGTGGCATTGGCCAGCGATACCGTCTGCTTGTCTGCGCTGACGGTAATGCCCATGACCGTGAAGCTGACCGGCCACGTCCTGGAGTTGCTGAGGGGTGCCAGGTCACTGAGGCCGAGCACGCCATCATACTTGCCGGCGGCCAGACCGGACACATTGACAACAAGCCTGCCGCTGCTGTTGGGCGGCCCTAGGCCGCTGGTGTCAACCTGCAGCTTCACTTCCGGCCGGTCAACGAGGCGAAGACTGGCCGTGTCGGCGGCCACCGGGTTCTTGTCGTCCTTGACGCCGAAGACTACTTCCGCGGCGTTGCCGGTGAGGCAGCCTAGGTTCAGCGCATCGGTGGAAGAAGGTCGTGCGACACCGTTCACCTTCAGGCCGGACAGACTGGGGGCCTCAGTGTCGTCGAGTACCATCCAGTCCGGCTTGTTTATGACGATGACCGCGTCGCCGTTTGGGGCGGCCTGCAGCCCGATCTGGATATGGAGCTTGCCGTCCTTGACGGCAGCCTCCATGCTCTTCCAGGCCCCGTCGGCAGCCCGGTAGTAGACCTTATCACAATGCGCCGCCACGGCGGCCAGGCACACGACCAGCAACGCCACGCCGAGATTTCTCATCATCTTCACCGCCCGGTAATCCTCCTATGTACACCTTTGACGTACGGCCACAAACACCTGCTGGAACGCCATGTGGGCCGATGTCAGAACCGCGTCACTTCCACATTCGCTGCTGCGCGGTACCGAGGAACAACGTGCTGGCCCGCTCCCAGAAGCCAGGAGGCACGGGCTTGGCCGGTGCAAGTCCCCGACGCTCTGCAATCTCATCTCTCAGTGCCACGCATTCCGCTGCTTCCCGACCGTGGCAGTGAGCTATGTCAACAGGCATGATGTAACCTTCTTCATGCACGTGCAGACTGAGTGTGCAAGTGTTCTCCCCCAGCACCACGGTGCGCGTCCATACTACGGCGATGATATCTTCCCACGGGATGAACCGCCGGCGTCTGAGCAAGTCCTGACACTCCAACCCCTTACCTGAGACCACCACGCGGCTGTTGCGCTGTCGCAGGATGCTGGTGACCGCGTTCGCAAGCATCACGCCAAGGACCACCAGGCTGAGGCCCGCTGCGATCTCCACGAACCCTTCGCTTGACGGGGGCAGATACGGCCACAAGGCCACGAGCCCTATGAGCACCCCCGCGTATACCAACAGCCGCAACATAGTCATTGCGGCCTGACGGTATCCTCCCGGCGCCGCACGGTACGTCTTCTCGGCGTCATCAATCGGCATGCACTCTATTTTCGTCGCCAGTGTTGAAACCCCTTTAGTCGCCAGATTTACGCGGCGGTTACGGCCCTCTTACCACAGGGACCCGCACGGCTCCCGATAGGAGCGATGACGTGCCGCCAGCCCCAGTTCGGGAAGGAGCAGCGTAACCATGTGCCGCCGCGTCATGCCCATAGCGATAAGCCTCGTCTTGACGGCCGCCGCCTGGAGCATCCCCCAGGAATGGAAGCAGTGGCTGCCGCAACTGACCAGGCAGGACGACTTCTACTCATTCTGGAGCACCGCGGCATACCAGTCCGCACTGGCCGGTGTGCTCGGCTCGGGAAGGACAGAGCCATTTGCAGTGTTCTCCGGCCACCGGCAGCAGACCTGTCGCGGGGAAGTCACCACCTGCAATGATTCGAGACTGACGGTGCCAATCCTCCACCTGACCGACTGGTGGGCGGCTGACGACTGCATCGGGCCCGTGGAGGGACGAGTGAGCGTGCACCTGACTCTGCTGCCGGACGCATCTCGCGACTATGGATGGGCGCCGGCAGGATTGCCTGACAGGAACGCATGCCCGCTACGAGACGTAGTGCTCACAGCGCGTCATTGCATGAGATACCTGCTCTCGATGCCGGATGTCCATGAGCCGCGCGTCGGCCTGATCGGCGAGGGCCTCGGCGGCGCTGCAGCGGTGGCTTTGGCTGCTCTGGACCCGGACCTGGTCGCCTTCGTCGCCGTCCACGAGCCGGCGCCCGGGTTCCACTATCTGGAGCATGGCATGCCCGCCGATTCACCTGCCGTACTGGCACCCCTCAGTCGTACCAAGGCTGCCAGCGCCATCGGCGAAGAGCAGATCCGCCGAACCATGACATATTTCGATTTCTTCAATTTCGCGCCGGAAGTCAAAGGCCCGGCTCTGGTGACCATGAGCCAGAACGACGATGTGGCCACACCCGAGCAGGTTCTGTCCATCTACAATCATCTGCGGTGCAGCAAGCGGCTGGCCGTGTACGAATATGAGAACCATCTGACTGACGCGGATCGCGAGGAGTTCTACTACGAGACGTACCTCTGGCTGCAAGGCATCGGGTACGTGCAGGGCGTGGAGAAGAAACGCAGGGGGGACAAGGTGATGCGTCTGCTCCAGAGATGATCATCGGCGAGAGGTGGCGGACAGCGCTGGTGGGGATGAACCATGGCGTACGTGCGGTGGGGCGGCGTGTGGCAGAACAGTTGACGCAGACAAGCAACGCTGCATAGCGCACACCAGGGGGACGCTGGGGGGACACGGATGGGGCCTGATCGTCTGAGAGGACGGTCAGGCCCCGTTCGTCTCGCCGGATGCGCCCGGAATGGCTCCTATTGAGTTCCGGCGTCTCGGCCGAAGCACGCCATCGTGGGAATCGTGAAGTGGTCACCAACTTCGAAGTTGTAGATGTACCCGAGCTCGTAGTTTGTCGAGTCTTTGACAGAGCGAATAAAGGTGATGTCACCCAGGTCAATCGCAGTGCGGCCGTTCTCACTGCGGATGTCCTTGATCTCGTAGCAGGCGTCCTGGCCGCCGTCATTGGTGACTTTCAGCCAGCTACCGGTCAACATCTGACCTTCCGGCAGTTGCGCATCCGTGTAGATGCAGTTGTGGTCATCCATCTCCCTGTCCATCTCGGCAATGATGCCTTCGTACTGAGCGACAGCCGACTCGAGCCTGAAGTCATTCCCGGCAAGCAGTGTGCCCCCGACCAGATACGCCGCCTCGGTCTTGCCGTCGCGAGTGCGCACAAACCCCCACTGACCGGCGAACTCCATGCCAGCGACCCGGCGCGTGACTGAGCCGTCATGCGCCGACAGGATGTAATCTGTGACACCGGCGGAGTGCTTGACCTCAATCGCCACGGCCTCCATACCGTCTATGTCATCGGCTGGCGGCTCCATCGGCATACGACGGATGCTCTCCAGCTTCGAATGCCTCTGGTACGGCTCGATGACACTGGCATAGACGCTGGCAACGTCCTCGCCGCTGTCGTGGACGAGCAGGTACTTCAGCACCTTCGGATTGTTCGGCTTGCCCAGGAGGGGTGGCTCGCCGTCGGCAAGCATGACTTCATGGTGCGCACCAAGCATCGTGAAACGGAGCCGCACATTGGTGGGTGCATGGCGGCCCTGGCCGAGCACATTCCACGTGTCTTTGACCTGCCATTCCACGCTCCAATGGTCGGGCGGCGCGGTATCGCGCTCGACGTCGCGCAGGTAATCAAAGCCGCTGATATTGCCGGGGACACTCGCCGCATCTTCAGCCGATTGGGCGAATTCAATGTCGGGGCCGGCGAGCGTGCCCGTCGGCTGCTTAACCAATTGTAGCCCCTCAGTGACGACATCTCCTTCGGCTGAATGAAAGCTAAGATGGTGGTCCTTACCGCCTTTGACGCGGAAGATGTCCACCAGGTAGCTATTCTGCGCCGAGATGTCAATCATGGCGTAGCTGCGGCCATAGAAAGTGGTCTGGGGATAGACGGCCGCCCGGGACACGTCAATGAGCCGCACCGTAGGCGAACAACAGAAAAGGTTCATATTGCCGACCACGGCTCGCTGCTGACGCGATTGGTCCACGACGACCGTGTTGTGGCTGACGGTGTTGCTGGTCCACCCGATCCGCTTGGGCCAGTTGCCAGTACGCTCCGGGTAGCCGAGGTCCGGCATCAGGTTGAGTTCGTAGGCGATCAAGCCAATGTTGAGGCCGTCGTAATGAGTGTGGGAATTGGTGACACCACAGCCGTAGTAGAGCCAGGCCGCGCGCTGCTGCGCCTCCGGCCCGCTGCGCAGGATGGTCAAGCCATAGCCGTTGAGATTGGTATTGCCGCGCTCGATCTCACCATGCTGCTTGATGATTGCCTCTATCTTCTCGGCAACATCAGGGGAAAAGCCCTCGGTGGAGTGATGATTGAGGGAATAAGCCATTTGTGCGTACTTCACATCGCCGAATTTGCGAAAGGCCTCCAGGGCCGTGCTGACATCACAACGACACGCCGGCTGGCCTGCGCTGCCGGAATCGCCAATCTGCGGGTGATAACGGTTAGTGCAATTAAGGAAGAACTGGGTTTCGTAGCTCTTCTTTATGCACGGGTACTCGGCGTACATGTCGCGGTGTTGCGGGCCTCTGACGGCAAGATAGAGGTCGGCCAGCTTCCGTCCCATCTCGTAGTGGGTGGAGGAGTATCCCATCGCCGATGAGCCGCCGGCGCCTTCGCGGCCGATGACGGGGCCGGTGAACATCTCATGTAGTCCGCCACGCTGAGGAAAAGGAGCGGCAAAGGGCCACTCAAGCAATTCCCTCTTCGTCGCTTCATCATCAACCGTAGCACCCAACAAGGCTACGGTGTACTCGACATCACCCATGTCGCCACCGTACCAGCGCGAACCCTTGGCGCGGTCTTCCATAATGGCGCGGGCGCCTTCGGCGACCAGGTTCTGCTCGATGTGGCTGCGGATCGCGGCTACCGAGCCGGTCCATTCGGCATGTCCGCACTGCTGGACCTTGGCCGTCAGGAACTCGACAAGCTCGGCATCGTCGCCGAAGACGGCCCACGCATCGTCATAGGCGTGGGCTCTGGCTTGCATCTCGTATGGCTCCCAGCAGGCCCGAATCGCCTTACCGGGCTCGCCTCCCAGCCGGTCGCGCGAATAGTGAATGCCCTGCGTGTTGTAGTCCAGGCCCGGATAGACATGCGCCATGCGCGCCAGTATGATGCCGACTTTGTGGCCCAACTGCGGCTCGCCTGTCCGCAAGTAGTCGAACGCCATCGCCGCCACATCTTTGGTCATCTGCCGCCACCATTGGAAGCAGTAACGGGCCACGAAGTGGTACTCGACAGGTGACCTCACGCCCTCCCCCTCATCGAGCTTGCTGCTGTCAATGTATCCTCTGCCGTCATCAACGCCATACAGGTGCAGAGGGTCGTTGGGGTCAGGATGCTCGGTATTGAACAGCAGCGACCGGTCGGCGCGCTCGGGGTAGAAAAGCCCGTCCTGGCCCAACCCGCTCTCGTAGAACTTCTGGAAATCGTTCTTGGGGAAGATCTCACCGCACGAGGGGCACTTCACCTTCCACGGCATGCTCCAGAAATCGAACCGGAAGGGGTAGTATCCGCCGACTTCGAAAGCCTTGCGGCCGCAGTTGGGGCAGCCCTGGCGGCGGTTCACCAGCTTTGCCCGCAACACGGACGAGCCCGGTATCAGCCGCCAGGTATCCTCATCACTCATCTCCAGGTAATGGCGCCACCTCGTCAGCGCGTCCTCCCGCATTTTGGGGGTGCATCCATCACGCAGGGCCTTGACGCCGTCCTGGGCACGCAGATACGGCCGTTGGTCGGCCACAGCCGAGATGCTGATTGCAGCAAGCACCAACAACACGAGTGCGAGCTCAATTCTCATCCTGAAGCACCCCTCCAGACATGCCCGCGCCGGGTATGCCGCTCGTTCGTCAGCGCAGCTCGCCGATGTTGTCCCTGACCTTCTCGAAGGCTCGTACGATGTCGTCCATATCCTCACGCGTGCCAAGCAGATACGTCTGACTCAGGTTGACCAGTTCCTTGCAGAGCCGCTCCGAATTGGGCAGGTTCATGTCGGCGTAATCGGGGAACTCGATCATCTCGGTAATGCGCCCGAAGCGCTTCTCGGTAAAGAGCGGGTTCTTGTACAGAGGATGCGGGTAGCCGCCGCCGCAGCCGACGCCTTCAGCCGAAACGGCTTCCATGAACCGTTCGCGCGGCATGCCGAAGACCTCTTCATTATAGTGCACCGCAAAACAATGGCGCGGAATGCGAGTCATGTACGGGTCAAGGCGTAAAGGCGTCAGGCCCTCGATGGCGCCGAGCTGCTCATCCAGGTAGAGGCCGTTGTCGTGGCGTGTCTGGGTCTGCTCTTCGACACGCTCGAGCTGCACCAGCAGCACGGCGGCGTCGAACTCGGTCATGCGGAAATTCCAGCCGCAGTAGTGGTGCTCGTAGAAGGGCCGGCCGGCGATGCGCCCGATATGATGATACGAGAACGCCCTGGCGGCAAGCTCCTCATCGTTGGTCAACACCATGCCGCCCTCGCCAGCCGTCATGTGCTTGCTGGCCTGAAAGCTGACGCCGCCGATGTCACCGACCGCGCCGAGCTTGCGGTCGTTCCAGGTGGCACCCCAGCAATGGCAGGCATCCTCGACCACAGCCAGGCCGTGCCGTTTGGCGATTTCGAGTATCCGCTCCATGTCGCAGGCCCGGCCGCTGAAGTGCACCGGCATGATCGCCGTCGTGCGCTCGGTGATGGCGTCCTCGAGCACGTCCGGGTCCATGTTGCGGGTGTCCAGGTCACAATCCACGAAGACTGGCACCGCGTTGTTCTGTAGCACCGAGGTGGCGCTGGCGACGAAAGTATATGCGGGGACGAGCACCTCGTCGCCGATGTCTACACCGGCGGCCTTCAACGCCACGGTGAGCGCCGCCGTGCCACTGGTGACGGCAACACCGTACTTGGCGTCCTGATACGCGGCGAAAGCGTCCTCCAATTGCGCGCAGCGTTGGCCGCTCAAGCGTCCCCAGTGTCCGCTGCGCACAACGTCCTCAAGCGCCTCTATCTCGCGTTCGTCCCACACCGGCCATGACGGCCACGGCTTGGTGCGAACCTTGTCTCCTCCGTTGACAGCCAGCTTTGCCATCTCGTCATCTCCTTGATAGCATCGTCTATTGCGCGGGGCGGCCCAGAAGGCTGGAGCCTCTGGCAGCTTCTATCCGGACGCTCACCAGTTCGCCGGTCCGACCCTCAGTCCCTTCTACGTCCACCTCCAGGTAATTGTCACTTATTCCCCTCACGACCCCATCCGCCTGTCGTGTCTGCAGCACGACCTCCAGACGCTTGCCCACCATGCTCTCCGCGAAGTGCTGCCTCTTGCGGTCGGATATGTCGCGCAACACATGATTCCGAGCCTTGCGGAGTTCGTAGTCAACCTGGTCGGGCATCCGTGCGGCGGGAGTGCCAAGGCGGTCGGAGTAGGTGAACACGTGCAGATAGGAGAGCGGCAGGCTCTCGATGAATTCCTGCGTTGTCGCGAATTCCTCGTCCGTTTCGCCCGGGAAGCCGACGATGACATCCGCGCCGATGCACGCGTCCGGCTGGTTCTGTTTGATCCGGCGGACCAGGTCGCTGTACGACGCCGTATCATAGGGCCGATTCATGCGACGGAGCACGCTGTCGCAGCCGCTCTGCAGGGGGATGTGTAGGTGTCGGCAGAGCTTCCCGGAAGCGGCCAGATGCGGGCCGCCAGCGAGAGCCTGCCCGCCATCCTGCACCATGCGCACTATGCCCGGCGTCACCTCCCGCGGCTCGATGGAACTGAGGCGAACACGGGGGATCGGCAAGTCGCAGACCAGAGCAATCAACCCATCCAGATCAATATCGCCTCTCAGGTCGCGGCCATACCGGCCCAGATGAGTGCCGATGAGGATGATCTCAGGATAGCCGCTCTCCGCCAGAGCGCTGCACTGGGCCAGCACCTGCTCCAGCTCGACACTGCGCGAGGGGCCTCGGGCATCGGGGATGATGCAGTACGCACAGCGGGCATCGCACCCCTCCTGAACCTTCACGAAGGCGCGGGTGTGGCCGGAGAACTCGGAGATGATCGGCTCGCCGAGGGCAGCTGACGAGGTGGAGCATGCGTCGTCTGCAGGTGGAATCACGGCCGCAAGCCGCTGCTTGTCGGCATTGCGCATGAGCAGATCTATCTCGGGGATAGCTCGCAGGTCTTCGGGGCTTACGTCCACGTAGCAGCCGGCGACAACGACATGGCATTGAGGGTTGAGGCGTTTTGCGCCCCGCGCCAGACGCCTGGTCTCGCGGTCCGTCCGCGAGGTGACGGTGCAACTGTTGACGATGCACAGGTCCGCGCCGGCCTCGTAGTCAACGATCCGGTAGCCGAGTCCCTCCAACTGCACCCTCATCTGCTCGCTCTCGTACTGGTTGAGCTTGCAGCCGAGGGTCTTGATGGAAGCAGTCCGCCTGCCCATGCTGCGACCTTCCGCCGGCCGACCTGCGGGCGCGTCAACCGCAGCCGACGACCATCGGCTCAGGTTGCGCCTGTCTGACACCGTGTGCTATAATTCGCCGCAGAAAACGTACGAACCCAGGGGTGTGCAACGCAAACGACCGGGACTTCGCCCGGCCGTTGTGAATGTCCTGATGGGGCAAGTTCTATGCCTTCTGGACCTTGTCGGCCCGGATACACGAAGTACACACCCATTCGCGTCGCGATCCGCCGCCGGGCTGTCTTACCCTGATGCGCTGCAGATTCGGCATGAATTTCCGCTTTGTGTGGCGCTGCGAATTGCTGACCTTGGACCCGAATTCAGGTCCTTTACCACAGACTCTACACGTTCTTGCCAAGCTTATTTCAATCCCTTCTGTCTCACCGGGCGCTTCTCCTGCGACGATGTGCTCGTGAACCGCCGATGCAGTATTAGCCTGTCCTCGGGAAGTTAGAGTATAGCACAATGATGTTGCACAGCGCAAGCGCCGAAGAAAGCGATTTCGAACAGGACGAGCATCCGCGCCTTGAGGCCCTGGGCGCCAGGTATATGGTGGCGCGCCCCGGTCGCATATCAGGGACGGCTCTGCCGCTGGGCGTGCACTTGTCAAACGGGGCATACGGCACGGCGAGCAGTTGGCACCTCATGCTGGGCGGAGCCTACATCATCAGCATCGGCGCCGTGGGGATGATCGTGACCTACCTTGAGGCCTGGATAGTGTATCGGCTCTTCGGCGTACCCCTGCCGGCGATGCTGCTGGGTGTAGCCGGCGTGTTGAGCGACAAAGACCTCACGTACTGGAGCGCCGCGCTGAACGTCCTGCCGTTTGTCAACTTCATACTCATACTGCGTATGTCGGCGCTATCGGGGTACCATGCCGCCGAACATAAGGTTGTTGGGGCTATCGAGCGCTTCGGCCACCTCCGCTACGATGACATCGTGGAAATGCCACGCGTGCATCCCCGCTGTGGCACGGTGCTGCTGTTCGGTCTCCTGCCGGCGCTGCTGGTGCTGGCTGGATTGGCGCCGACCATGCTGCCACCGCACCCGCAGTGGCATCTGAACGCCCTGATCGGTGTGCTCATCGCGCTGGTGGGCTGGAACTTCAGGTACCATACGGGTTACTTCGTTCAGAATCATTTTACCACCAAGCCGCCGACGCCCGCGCAGTTGCAGGCCGGCAGCAGGGCGGGGCAAGCGCTGCTGGCTCGCTGGCAGCAGGATCCGGACAGGCGCGTGCCGTGGCTGCGTTCGATATGGATCCGGGGCCTGCCGCAGATGCTCATCGGCCTGTTTCTGGCCAGCAGACTCATGGGCTACATCTATGCCAACCTGCACATCTGGCTTGACTTCTGATCGCTGTTCGTGCAGACACCACATCGAGGCTTGACGATGATACGCAGACAGCTCGTAGCGGAACTCGGCAAGGCGCTGGCACGTGTCGCGCAAGGGCAGGGCTTTCCCGAACTGGCAGCCGCCGACATAGAGCTTACCGACCCACCCAACCCGGACATGGGTGACTTCTCCACCAACGTGGCCCTCATCGCGGCGAAGCAGGCCGCAATGGCGCCCAGGCAGTTGGCCGAGTTGATCGCCCAGGAGTTACAGAAATCAGGACTGCCTCTGGCGCGGGTCGAGGTGGCCGGCCCGGGCTTCATCAATATGTTCATCTCCGAGGCTTGGCTCACGGACACCGTGGCCGAGATTCTGCGGGAGAAAGTTGCCTATGGCCGTTGCGATGATGGCGCCGGCGTGAGGGTCCAGGTTGAATTCGTCAGCGCCAACCCCGTCGGCCCCATTCACATCGGCAACGCCCGCGCCGCCCCCTTCGGCGACTGCCTGGCATCACTGCTGGAGGCCACCGGCTGCGACGTACAGCGCGAGTACTACGTCAACGACGGCCCCTACAATACCCAGGCGCTCAACTTCGGCAGATCCATCCAGGCGCGCTATCTGCAGGCCCTGGGCAGGGATACGCAGGTTCCAGAGGACGGCTACCAGGGCGACTACGTCACTGAGATGGGCCGGCGCCTGGCCGCCGCTCATGGCGACGAATACGCCGACCTGCCTCTTGATGAGGAGACGGCGTACAGGTTCTTCGCTGTCTTTGAGGCCGAGATTATCGAGCAGGCTGAGGCCGACTGCCGTGATTTCGGCATCGAATTCGATGTCTGGTTCACGGAGAAGTCGCTGTACGACAACGGCGATATCGAGCGCGAGATCGCCGGCCTGACGGAAAAGGGCATGGCCTACGAGCAGGACGGGGCAGTCTGGCTGCGGACGGGCGACTTCGGTGACGAGAAGGACCGGGTGCTGGTGCGCAGTGATGGGCGGCCCACCTACATCGCGGCCGATGCCGCCTATGCCGCCAACAAGTTCGCGCGCGGCTTTGACCGCGTGATATACGTCTTCGGCCCCGACCACGCGGGCTACGTGCCAAGGCTCCAGGCGGTCCTGGCCGCCTGCGGCTTTGACCTTGAGCGCGTCGAGACCATGGTCTATCAGAACGTGCGGATGATCCGCGGCGGAGAGACGGTGAAGCTGGCCAAGCGCAAGGGGCAAATCTACTCGGTCCGCGACCTGATTGATGAGGTCGGGAGAGACGCGGCACGGTTTTTCTTTCTGATGCGAAGCAATGACTCGCATCTGGACTTCGACCTGGACCTGGCCGTGAAGCAGTCCGAGGAGAACCCCGTCTATTACGTGCAGTACGCCCACGCGCGCATCTGCAGCATCGTCAAGCAGGCCGAGGCCCGAGACTTCAAATTCGCACCCGAGCCGGACCTGTCGCTGCTGAAGCACCCGTCCGAGCTTGCGCTGATGCGGAAACTGGCGGACTATCCGCACGAGCTGCAAAGTGCCGCCGAGGCCCGTGCGCCACACCGCCTGACCACCTATCTGCGCGAGCTTACGCAGCTCTTCCATCAGTTCTACACCAACTGCCAGGTCCTAAATGCCGAGGACATCGCAACATCAACGGCGCGGATGGCACTGGCCGATGCCACGCGGCAGGTTCTGGCCAATTGCCTGGGGATTCTGGGCATCACCGCGCCGGAGAGTATGTAGCGGAGACTGGCGTAGTACGTTGCTCGTGGAAGAAGAAGCAGCCGCAGTTCGACGGTTACGCAAGAGGCCGCGTTCATCGCGCCATGATGGCCTCGTACACCCCGTATAGCTGATCTATCAGCCTGCTGATATCAAACATCTCGACGGCGCGTTTACGGCCGGCCTCGCCCATCGCCCGCGCGCGCTGTGGGTCCCGCAGCAACTCAACGATCGCCTCCGCCAGTTCGCCCTCGTTGCCGTGCTCGACCAGTAATCCGGTTACGCCCGCTTCGACGATCTCCAGCGGGCCGGCCGTGCGAGTGGCGATCACCGGCTTCTCGGCAGCCATCGCCTCGACCAGCACGATCCCGAACGGCTCGTCCCTTGATGGCAGCACCACGACATCAGTGAGAGCCAGCAGTTCGGGAATATCCTCGCGGAAGCCCAGCCATCTGATTGCCTCTGCACAGCCCAGCTCTTCGGCCTGCCGCCTGAGGGCATCCTTGTAGTCGCTCTCCCAGAAGCCCGTATCGCCGATGACCAGCAAGCGCGCCGCCGGCTCCTGTAGGAGCACCTGGCTGAAGGCATTCAGGAGCGTCTGGTGCCCCTTCCACGGTGTCAGGCGGGCGATGACCGACAGCACCTTGCTGTCGGCGTCCAGTGTCAGCTCCCTGCGCAGTGCCTCGTCAGGCGGGAGCGGGCGGTATTTCGCCACCGGCCGCGCACCCAGCACCGCAGTCGTCTCGCAGCGGGCCCCGGCAAGGCTTTCCGCCACCGCCGCCGACATCGCCACAATGTGCGGCTTGGTCGCTCTGGCTACTCGGATCAGCAGGGAGCGGGCACCGCCGGGTGGCAGGATATCTCGCACGTCCCAGACCAGTGCTTTCTTCGCCCATTTTGCGGCAATACCGCCCAGCACGTGGCACTTGAGGGTGTTGGTGTGGACAATGTCAACGTCTTCCTCCAGGAGAGCGCGTCGCAGTTGGCGCACCGGCCCGATGCTCTGCCAGGTGCCGGTGAGGCGGCTCCAGAAGCCGGACAGCTCGTCTCTGGTGTGTTCGAAGACGGCCGCCGAGGCCGGGAATATGGCCCGACACGTAACGCCGGAGAGGTCCACGCCGCGCAGCCACTCCGCGCGCTGCGCGTGGAAGAGCACCGGCTCAACGACATCGCGGTCCACGTAGCGGAGAATGTCCAGCAGCGCTTCCTGCGCGCCGCCGCCGATGTCTCCGGCATGGTCCACGTAGGCTACTCTTATCGGCCTGTTCATGCCAATGAAGCTCATTCAGCCCGCATATGCTCTGCGCCTGGAGGTCTGGGATGGGAACTCGAACTGTGTTCCTATTCCCGACCGCGTCAACGCGTACCTGCGAGTTCCTGAGGCTGAAACACAAGATTTACCGGTTCGATTAAACCCAAATCAACGACCGCCGATAACAGATATGACTGGGTGGGTGGAAGCAAAGGAACCGCGGCGGAGAGCCGCACCCCCTACGGCTCCGCCAGATCGTCCGAAACCACGGCGTGTGTCGCCCCACTGCTTCTGCCCGGTAACGGCTCGCTAGCCGTAAGCACAATCGGCCGTGTCGCACGCAGACAGTCCGGGAACCGAGGCGAAGAATGTGGCACACACGGTACTTATCGTTGAGAACGACCCCGCATCCCAAATGTTGCTCAGAAACGTTGTGACACGTTGCGACTATTCGGCGCGGTGCGCCGATACGGGCGCTGCAGCCCTGAAAGTTGTGTTCGACGAGGGGCCCGCGCTGATGACGCTGGCCCTGATGCTGCCTGACATGGATGGCTTCGATGTGTGTCGCCAGGTCCGCAAGCAGAGCAAGATTCCTATCATCATCGTGAGTTCGCGTTCTGCCGAGGTGGATCGCATCTGCGGCTTCGAACTGGGTGCGGATGACTACCTGACCAAGCCGTTCCGCTGTGCCGAGTTGGCCTGTCGCATCAAGGCGCTGATGCGGACAGCCTACGCCAGCCGCTTCGGGGGCTACGTAGGGCCTTCTCTCCGTTTCGGACGAGTCAACATTGACCCCGGCAGCAGAGAAGTGACCGTGGATGGGGAAACGGTGCATCTGACCCCCAAGGAGTTCGAGCTGCTGCTGTCGCTTGCCCAGAATCACAGCAACGTGGTCTCCTCGGAGTGGCTATTGCTCCACATCTGGGGCTACGACGCGAGCATCAGAACGCGCACGCTTGACGTGCACATCAACCGCCTCCGCTCCAAGATCGAGGCCGACACATCCAACCCCCAGTTCATACGCACGGTCGCCGGCGTCGGCTACAGCTTCGATGTCTCTGCGGCCTGACACGGCGCACCCCGAGGACGCCGATTCCGCCAGCGAACACTCGCCAATGCCATCGGCGGGGCTTCCTTGACCTTCGCAGTCCCCAAAGGGTACAATCCGCAGGTACCGACGTAGCGAGGGAGTCTGAGAGATGGCTGCGAAGAACAAGATGCTGATATTCCTCGGTGACGGCATGGGCGGCCGACCCGTGCCTGAGTTGGGTGGTCGTACTACATTGGAGGCGGCTGAGACACCGGCACTGGACCGTATTGCGGCGGAGGGGGCCTGCGGGATGCTCAATCCCGTGTCGCCAGGCATAGCGGTCGGCAGCGACACCTCCCACATGGCCCTGCTGGGCTACGATCCGTTTAAGTACTACCGGGGCCGAGGTCCCTTCGAGGCCAAGGGCGTCGGTCTGGAGGTCAATACAGGTGACGTGGCGTTCCGCTGCAACTTCGCCACCGTCGAGGGCAGGAAGGTCATTGACCGCCGCGCCGGCAGAATCAAGTCGGGCACCGATGAGCTGACCGCCGCGATCAACCAGCAGATACCCGAGATCGAGGGCGTGCAGATCGTGTTCAGGAACTCTGTCGAACACCGCGCCGCCCTGGTGCTGCGGGGTGAGGGGCTGGACGAGCATGTGACTGAGGTCGACTCACACCATGAGGGCCTGGACTACCTCGACAGCAAGCCCCTCCCCGGCTACGAAGACAACCAAGCGGCACTGCGCACTGCGCGCATCGTGAACGAGTTCGTGTCACACTCTCACGAGGTGCTAAAGGACCATCCGGTCAACAAGCAGCGCGAGGCCGACGGCCTGCTGCCCGCCAATGTCACTCTGCCGCGGGGGGTGGGCACCGCCGTCGAATTGCAGCCATTCGCCGACCGCTACAAGCTCAATGGTGCGATGATTGTCGAGGTGGACCTCGTGCGCGGGCTGGGGTTGTATCTTGGTATGGACGTAATTGCGTGTGAAGGCGCCACCGGCGGGCGCGACACCGATGAAATGGCCATCGCCAGGGCCGTCGTGTCGGCGTTCGACAACCATGACTTCGTTCTCGCCAATATCAAGGCTCCCGATCTCGGCGGCCACGACGGCGACGTCGAGCAGAAGATCGGGGCAATCCGGAAGGTTGACCGGGCTCTTGCCTACGTCCTCGACAACATGGACTTCAACCATACCGTGGTCATGATCGGTGCCGACCATTGCACGCCAATCTCGGTGGGCGACCATTCAGGTGATGCGATACCGGCTGCGTTCTTCGGCTGCGGTGTCACACCCGATGAAGTGAACAGCTACGGGGAGCGCGCTTGCGCTCGGGGCTATCTGGGCCATTTCACCGGGGGGGACCTGATGCATCTGTTGACCAACTACTCCGGCACGGAGGAGAAGTTCGGCGCATGAGACTGGGCCGGGCTGGGGCTATCCTGGCGCTGTTTGTCGCGGCGCTGCCGCTGCTCGGCGATGAGCCGGCACGCGGTCCCAGTGAAGAGATTCTCTTCGAGTGCAACCAACCCCGCCA
Source organism: uncultured Armatimonadia bacterium (assembly GCA_964549395.1). Classification (GTDB taxonomy): domain Bacteria; phylum Armatimonadota; class Zipacnadia; order Zipacnadales; family UBA11051; genus UBA11051. The sequence continues at coordinate 34,817 of CAZJVY010000027.1, forward strand.
CGAGACTATCAGACTGCGGATTGTCAATGCCGCGGGCGGGGAGATCAGTGCGAGCAACGACGGCGGGAAGACATGGCGGGTCATCGGCCATGTAGTAGAGCCAGCCCTCAAGGTCAATCCCAACGGCTATACAGCCAGCAAGTGGGCCGAGGACAGTAGTGTGGCGGCCACGGCTGTTAACGGAATCCACATCAGGGTAGCCGACAACCCCGCAAACGACAAGGGCATCGTGTTCAGCATCATCCCCGGTGCGGACACCATCGGCGCCGCGGAAGGTCACTCGTCCGCCTCGATCCATACGGACACCCCCGGCGGCGCGGGCATCTTCGGCGGCTACGGGCCATACGTCAATTCGCCGGTCTTCATCGAGACTGCCGGCCAACTGGTGCGTCTGCCCGCCGACTACGTGCCGGCCGAGGGCGACATCATCCAGATTATCCGCCTCGAACCTGATAAGTGCCCTCTCTATTGCGTGTTCGAGAACAAGTTCGGCGGCACAATCACAATCGAGTATGAGGACGAGCCGGCGCGGCTGATCGGGCAGGTGCTGCGGCCGGTGGTGGGCATCGGCCGCTTCGAGGGCACCGTCTACGCAGCCCCGGGGCGCTTGCGGGCGAACCACTGCGGCGTCATTGACATCTCCACCTCGCCCATCGGCAAGGTCGGCGGCCTGCAGATCGTCCCACGTGAACATGCCGGAAGCGCGGAGGTCCCCTACATTCGCGAGAACACGCAGTGGATGGTGGTAGGGCCGGCTGATGTCCGGGATCCGTCGTGGGAAGGTATCCCGCCTCTTTTCGCCGGCTACCTGTTGCCCAGCTACCGGCCGGATGACATCACCGGCGGACATTCCGACTGGATGAAGCGCACGCTCTCGCGCCTGATGGTGCAGGTGCGGTATAATGACGGTGAGTGGGAGAACATGCCGCGCGTCTGTCTCGACCCCGAGGCGCAGCACAGCAACAGCAAGGAGACGCAAAGGGGGCGCAAGGGCTTGTGGCGCATCCCATCCAGCCTGAAGCCTTACAGCCCACTGCCGGGTGACGCTTACATCGCTCTGCGCGGCCTTACACACCTGCGCATCGTTTTCCCGCGTGGTAGCTATTGGCCCGAAGAAGCCGATTCTGCCGCGCAGGAGGGCAAGTAGCCACTTATCTTACTCAGAGTTCTCGAGGGTGGCATTGCGTTACACTTCGGCCCTGAAAATACTCCAGTACATGCGGGCCAGCTATGGCCGCCAGCCGAGCATTAGCACGGTCTGCCGGGGTGTTGCGCTGTCTTACCAGCCGACCCACTACCATATCAAGCAGCTTGAGAAGCTTGCAGTCCTCGGTACCATCAAGTCGGGACGTGAGAGTCTGTGCATGTTCGTCAACTCCCCGGCCGCCGCTCTGTGGCTCGCGATGCTCTGCCAGCACCAGAAGGCCGCCGGCCTGGCCGCTGAGCTGCTCAGAGGGTTGCGCCCGTATCTCTCACAGCACCGGGGCGAGTTCGACTGCATCGCAGTGTTGCCGGAGGAGAACCGGCTCATAGCGACAACGCAAGGCGCCAAGAAGCGACTGTCATCCTCCCTCGCCGCCAGATGCCGGGCGATTACCGCCGCCCTACGCGTGGAAACACTGGACCGTGGCGGATTGTTGGACCACTTCGGTGCCGAGTCAGGGCTGGTCTGGACACGACGAGCCGTCATCATTGCGGGCCATCAGGATTTCTGGGAGTACGCCTTGACGGCGGGTGAGGGCCTGGGCCTGGTGCTGCCCCCACCGGCTGAATGACCTTGCAGGCGGCGCCGTCCGCCTGCTCTGGAGATGCAACGACTGGAGAGATCCCCATGTCTGCGCAGAGCCATGCGACGCAGCGTCTTGTGGACATCATCGCCAGCCGGGATCGGCCCACTTTGCTGGTGAGCCTGCCCCGCAACGACCCCGAACTGGGCCGGGCCGCCCTCGACGGAGGTGCGGAGGGGCTGAAGGTCCACATCAATCTGCATCACGCGGCTGCCGGTGAAGGCTTCGGCTCGTGGGAAGACGAGGCCAACGCCATCACACAGATCATCTCCCTGGGCGTTCCCGTCGGCATCGTGCCGGGAACGGCCGAACGGATGTGCTCGCCGGCGGACATGCAGGCCATGGCCGCTGCGGGCGTTGACTTCGTTGATGCATATCTGTCCGACATGCCGGCGTGGATGCTCGATACCAGCACGGCCATACACATCATGGCCGCCGTTGGCTATCAGGATCTGCCGCCGCACGGTACGCCCGAAGGTCTGGGACTGCTTCCGCAGGTCAAGATGATCGAGGCTTCGGTGCTGCCGCACGAAGCCTATGGCAAGCCGCTGTGCGTAGCCGACCTCAAGACATATTCCTATCTGGCAGATGCGCTGCGACCGTGGCCTGTCATCGTGCCCACTCAAAGGGCCATATTGCCGGACGAGGTCGCTAGCTTGCATAAAGTCGGCATTCGTGGCATTCTTATTGGTGCGATCGTCACAGGAAAAGACCCGGCAAGCATCGCGCAGGTCACGAGACAGTTCCGTTATGTCCTAAATGAGTTGGACTGATGTCCGCCGCCGGGAGCAAGCGAATCAGGGAGGACCACTGTGACTATCAGACATCGCGTGCACCGGATCATATATGTGCCGCTGGATGATCGGCCCTGCAACGTGGGGCATGTCCAGATGCTGGCGCGCATGGTGGACTTCGAACTGCTTGTGCCTCCCACGGAGTTGCTCGGCCATTATATGACGCCCGGCAACGCGGACGATATCGCCGATTGGTTGCTGCGCGAGGCGGCGGGCGGCAGCATTGACTGCGCGATACTTTCGCTCGACATGCTCACCTATGGTGGACTGGTAGCCTCTCGGACCCCGGACGCTCGAACTCAGTTGGCACTAGACCGTCTTGGTGTGCTGGCGAGGCTGCGTGAGGTCATCCCCGAAGCGGCGACTTACGCTCACAGCACCATCATGCGGCTGTCCATTACCGCCAGCTCCGATGAGGCCGCGATCCACTGGCAACTGCTGCGCGAGTACTCTGAGACCAAGGGCCGGCTGGAGGCGCTCGGACAGGAGAGCGACCGGCAACGGCTCGGCGAATTGGAGAAACAGATCCCGATATCATTGCTGGGCAAGTACGAGGCATGTCGCGAACGGAATCACCAGGTGAACCGGCGCGCTGTTGAGGAGGCCTCCAGAGGGAACATTGACTTCATGGTCCTGGCGCAGGAGGACGCCGCCCAGTACGGCCCACACCTGCAGGAGCAGGACAAGCTGCGCCGACTCATTGAGAGACACGGCCTCAGCCAGCGTGTGCTCATTCACCCCGGCGCGGACGAGCTCGGCCAGACGCTGTTCGCCCGCTTCGTCCATCAGCACATGGAGAAGATCCCCACTGCATACGTGATGTACGCCAACCCACAAGATGCCCAGAATGTAGCCACATTCGAGGACCGGCCCTTCAGCGCGACACTTGCCGGGCAGATGCGGACCGTCGGCGTTGAGCTTGCCGACAACGCCGCCGACGCGGATTTCGTACTGGCCGTCAATCCGCCGGCACCGGAGAAGCGGAGTGACTACGACAGCGACGACGCGGCCGCTGCCCGCAAGCAGCAAGCCGAGGAGTTCTTCGCGGCGGTGACGGCCAGCGTAGGCGACCGCCGGGTAGCGGTATGCGACGTGGCCTTCCCCAACGGCGCGGAGGACTGCTTCGTGCAAGCCATGCTCGCCCAGGAGTTGCCACTGCGCCAGTTCCTGACGTTTTCGGCTTGGAACACGGCCGCCAACTCGGTCGGTTCAGCGCTGGCCCACGGCAGTGTGCGCCTCATCGCCCTGCAGGACAAGGGCGCCTTCGACCTGGCCAATCTTCTGGTGGACCTGTCCCCCATGCGCTACCTGCAACTGCTGGATACGCTCATTGATTCGGAGAAGGCCCACATCGGCGTGCTCTTCTACCATCTGGCGGATGACTGGCTGTACCAGACCCGCGTGCGTCCGCAAGTCACCGAACATGTGGTGAACATGCTGCGCGCCTCCATATTCGACCTGGCCGATAGCAGGCCGCGCGTCCAGAGCATGGTCAGCGACCTGCTGCTGCGCGCCGTTGCCGACCTGTGGGCCACACACTATCTAGGCAAGGAATCGGTGCGTATCGGCCCACGGGAGAACGCCACCAGTCTGGCTCTGGCCGAGCTGGAGGAGACGCGCATCACCCTCCCGTGGGGGCGTCTATTCGAGGTGGACCTCAACTTCAAGTTCGGCATCGAGCTGGTTACCAGGAAATGACCGGTGGTGGCTACGTGCGCCGGTGGTTGACTGTAGCCGCTAACGCCATGTGTGGCGAACTCCCCGTCGCGGCAGCAGCTCTTATCTGCATATTGACGGTGGTGGCTGCTTGCTTGTGCGGCGGCGGTGCGCCGTCCGCGACCTCCGTATCGCGTCCCGTGGTGGCCGTTGTGAAGGGCGACCAACTCGGACCAGAGGGCGGGAGTATGGCGCCACTGGCTGAGAAGCACCTTCAGGGCGTGACCAAGGCCCTCGAAGCCGCCCGGATACCCTATCTGCTGACCTCCGACTCCGAGATCGAGAGCGCAGGAGTACCGGACGCAGAGGTGCTGATACTCCCCTACAACCGCGCGGTTGATGAGGTCGAACTCGGCCATTTGCTCCAGTTCATTTATGACGGCGGCAAGATCATCGCGTGTCTCCTCGGACGCAACGATTTGCTCTACGCGCTGGGTGTTGACCCGCGTGGACCGCGTGCAGCTACGGACCTCGGCATCGCGGGGGCAGACATCGTGCTTACGGACACGTCAATGCTGGGGATGCCCAAGCGCGTCCGGCAGCCGGCGGCGTATGTGATGGAGTGCCGCCCGCTTGCACCCGCCCGCATCATCGGCTACTGGGAGAACAATGGTGCGCGGGTGGCGCCGGCGGTAATCACCGGGCCGCACGGTGCATTCATCACCTGCGCGTTGACCGCCGATCACTATCCCGAAACCGCGCAACTGCTGCGCGCTCTGATCGGCAGCTTCGCTCCAACCGTCTGGGAGCAGTCCATCCCATCCTCCCCGCAGCACCTCGGGCCCTACGGTCCCTACGGGAACCTGGCGGAATTGGCCGAGGCGGCGCAGAGCAAGGCCGCGCGAGGACAGGACGTCACACCGGCCCTCGCTGACATCGCGGACGCCATGTCCCTGTTGTCACAGGCTGCCGACCTGAAAGCTGATGGCAAGTTCGGGCAGGCTCTGGCCGGCGCACAGGAAGCCGACAGACTTGCCGGCCGCGCTCTCTGGGAGAGCTTTGCGCCGGTCGAGGGCGAGATGCGTGGCGTCTGGAGTCACAACTATGCCAGGCCGTCATGGGAGCAAGCTGCGGCGACGCTGAAGCAGGCCAATCTCAACGCCGTTTTTCCCTACGTCTGCAGCGGGGGCGTGGCATTCTACAAGAGCCGCCATCTCCCTGTGCACTCCTCAGTCGGCGAGCACGGCGACTGGCTGGCCGAGGCGACTGCCGCTTGTCACAAGTCCGGTCTGGCCATTCACCCCCGGATGCTCAACCTGGCAACACTATGGTCATCCCCGGAGACCACCAAGCGTCTCAAGGCGCAGCACCGCCTTGTCGTCACACACCAGAGCAAAGTCGGTACATGGCTGTGCCCGACGCATCCGGACAACCGGCGCCTGCAGATGGATGTGGCCCGCGAGATAGTGGCCAACTACGACGTAACCGGCCTGCAGTTCGACTACCTGCGCTATCCTTACAAGGACACCTGCTTCTGCGACCTCTGCCGTGCCGCGTTTGAGCGATACCTGGGGGCGAAGGTCGCGAGGTGGCCGGCGGATGCGTACAGCGGACGTCTGAAGCCGCAGTACCTGGAGTTCCGCCGTCGCCAGATCAATACTCTGGTAGCCGAGCTGGCCAAGGCGGTACGAAGCACCAGGCCCGATGTGCAAGTCTCGGCGGCGGTTTTCATCAACTGGGAATCTCACCGCGACACGTTCGGACAGGACTGGAAAGCGTGGGTGGATGCCGGCTGGGTGGACTTCGTATGTCCGATGGACTACACCGATGATGCGGACAAGTTCCGCAGCTACGTGCGCCGCCAGAACGGATGGGTCGCCAGCAAGGTGCCAATCTACGCGGGCATAGGCGTCAATGCCGATAGTTGCAGGTTCGCCGATCCGTACCAGTTGATGCGACAGATCGAGATCGCGCGCGAGGAGGGGGCTTCAGGTTGGGTGGTGTTCAACTACTGCCCCCGTTTCGTCGAGCAATTCCTACCTCTGCTGGCACTGGGCATAACCCGTACACCAACAGCATGCGCACCTGCAGGGGGACAGTGACACGGCGGCCATCGCATGCCGGGGCGTCTTTTACCTTCTGGCATCTTCCATGCGCATGCGCCAGCGGCGGACCTGGTCCTTGAGAATCCGCGAGGCGGGGTCAGTCACTGCAAGTGGCCAGTCATCGCTCTGCTCGTGCCGCTTCGTGGCAAGAAAAGCGAGGAGATCATCCGCGGACATGTGGACCGTCTGTGGCTCTCGCGAAGTGCGCCTGAACCTCAGGTCCAGGCCCCTCTGTCCCGGCGTGTAAGCGATGTACAGGAAGTCAAACCCGTCTCTGCCGGCGGGGTGACTGTACACTATGCGGTCGAAGCGGCGCGTCATGTCGGCCTATCCCTTGTGCGATATAGCGTCATTCATTGCGGCAGCAGCACATTAGAGAGTACACGCGCCTCGCGGAAGCTGCCATGCAGAAAAGGCCTGCCTCCCGCCCTCGGCGCAGCCAGGCTATCGCTCGGCGCGGACGCGCCACTGCTGAAGTTGGAGGTTGAGCGTCCGGACAGCGCGGTCAGTGACCTCGAACGGCCACTCTTCATTTGGCTGGGCCCGCTGTCTGGACAGGAAGATTGCCATGTCAAGACAGCCCAGCCCGATCTCCTGCGGCTCCCCTGGCTCCCGCCGGTACCTGAGATAGAGGGTCTTCTCACCGGGCGTGTAGGCAATGTAGAAATACCTGAAGCCGTTGCCGCCGGCGGAATGGCTGTAGACTATGTGCTCTCTGGGCTTTGCTGCGGATACCATGGTGTGTGGCCCCTGCTGCGTAAGGTGGTGCGTCCGTGTGCTTGGACTGAGCTGCGAAAGGTATCTGCATCTACCCGCCTTTCCTCTCGTCTCGGACCGAGTATAGCCGCCCTACATCAAGGTACGGTGAAGCAACGGTCAATAGCGGCTCAAGATTCGCGCTCAGAAGGGCTCCGAGGGGCACAGTTGCCCTGTTGCAGACGGTCAAGCCCTGCAACTTCCAGACCCGCGAGCCACCAATCTCAATGTGTCGTCCGCTGGCAGCGCACGTAGTTGCTGCATTCCACAATTTCGAACTCGTCGCCGTCCGGCATGATCCGATCCAACATGATGTTGATTCCCGCATTGTCGGCCGGGTAATGCGGAATGACTACAATGCTTGCACCGTACTTCCCGGCCAGTTCGCGGAACTCGGCGGTGCTTGCCACGACCACGAAAGTGCTCACACCTGCCTTGCACAGCTCCTCGAACAGCGCAGGCGTCGGGTTCCAGCCACCATAAAGGCACATGTAGACCTTCCCGACCGGCGCTCTGGCATCTCCGGCGTCAATGTGAGGCGCATGGCGGGCCTTCTCAATCAGCCACTGGCACTCCGGCCAGTCGTTGACCAGGCTCAGTACGTCCCCCACAGTCTCCGGTTTCTCCGTGGCAAGCTGGCCGGCCATGAGCTGGTGCAGGCAGACATCGGCGGGCGAGTGAATGCACATCAGCGGCATTTCCAGCGCCTCGGCAATTTGCAGGCCCGTCAAGTCCCACGATGGCTCGTCCCGGCCGACTACATCCTGAACGAGCTTCCAGGCTCGTGACTCGGGCACTCCGACGCCGGCGGCCATAGTCACCTGCGGGATTGCGGTATCGTAGCGCGACCCCAGGCCCCCCGCAATGTTTGATGTGTGATGGCCGATGACCGCATCCACGGGCTTGCCACGGCGCCCGAGTTCCGCGGCCAGGAGCAGTTCGGAGCCCGATATGCTTATCCCCAGCACAACGCGTTTCAGTTCGGTGTCGGGGTCCCCTAGAACGAGCCGCGTGTCGCCGAACGGATTGGTCAGCCGTTCCGTGTCGAACAGGCGCTTCTCGCGCTCGGAAAGCGCCTCGTATTCCTGCGTGAGTTGCTGCATCTGCTTCTCCAGGGCGTCCCTACCTCGCGGGTCGGTTTCCATGCCGACCCGTATCGCGGCCTGATACAGCTCACCAAGTGTCATTGCTCCTCACCTCGAAGTGTGAATCAATTGCATCTTCCCAGCATGAGCACGGACCCAGCAGAACCTACCAGAGGTCAACGCCCATTAGTTCCTCACCGAAGACAATCTCGCCGTCGTAGATGGCGGCGATGTCGGCGATGGCCTTCTCGCGCGAGCCAGGCTTGCAGATGGCCGGGCCCGTATGGGTTAAGATCAATAGCTCCGCACCCGCATCGCGCGCCATGTTGGCCGCGTCTATAGTTCCTGTCTGCGCCGGGGCCTCACCGTTCTCCGCCATCGTCTCCTGATGATCCCAGCAGTTGACTACGAGAACGTCCGTATCCTCGGCAAGCTGCTGGACCGTGTCACACGGCTCGGTATCGCCCGCAAAGACAATCGTCCCATCCTCCGTCTCAAAGCGGTAGGCCAATGAGTTCAGCCACGGCTGGACGTGGTTGGCAAGGGCTGCGGTCACTTTCCAGTTGGTCTGCTTGATGACATCGCCGTGCTCTATGTCGGTAACCTTCATCGCCGGTTCGGGCCGTGGGAGCGATCCGCCACGGTTCCTGTGTACGCTCTGACTTGTGGGGTGGCCGACCCGTGCCTGCCAGTCGAACACGAAGGCCCCCTCCGGCCCGATGAGCCGCTCCGTGATTAGCTCGGTGGGCTGAGGTCCCCAGATGCTGAGCTGGTTCTCCTTGCCTGCGCTCTGATCCCATCGGCATAGCAGGAAGCAGGGGTAGTCGGCGTTGTGGTCGCAGTGATGGTGTGTAAAAAACAGGTAATCAATCTGGGTGGGGAACAGCCCCGCCTTCACCAGCTTGTATGTCGTTGCCGGTCCGCAGTCTATCATCACGTATTCCTCGCCGATCTGCAAGACGTATGATGTGCCGAACCGCGACTGCGTCGGCGTCGGCGTGCCGGTTCCTAGCAGCCGAAGTGTTACCATCGTTCTTCTCCTTTCCGAGCTGTGCATTCCGTCATTGACAACGCAGAACTCCACGGCTCGCTTCTCCTTGGCCGCACCGACGGTCTGTTCCATCGGCGTGGAGCTCTGCAAGCTGCATCTTCATTCCCCATCGTAACTCACTATCGTCGCTCCCGCAACGGGGAATCCGGCCCGGCTTCTGACGGTTCTACGCGCAACTAACGCCGTGATGCAGTGCGGGCTAGCCGAACCACACCTGGTATGAACGGAAAGCCTCGCCGCCGAAGACGGCTGCAGTGCTCCATATCCCGCCGGACACCACGAAGTGCCCTAGCACAACCCCGATGGCTCCGGGAACCAGCCGCCGATAGAGCTTGACCCCGCCGAGACGAATGGCGAGCGACTTGGTCGCGGCCGCCAGGAACAGGCCTCCCCAGGCCCGGTACCCGCGAGTAGTGCCGATTACGAACCCCAAGTGATGCAGCGGGAAACGGGGCACGTTCGCGCGTACGATGGTAAGCCCGAATGTAACGATGATGCCCCAGACTATCGCGATGGTTTCCCCTCTGTCCGGCTTTATGCCGTTCCCTGCGGCATCCTTTAGCACATTGAAGCCGTAACGGGCGGCGGCCACCCTCATGCCGCCTCCGTGCGTACCTCCCTCAAGGAAATTCGCCCCGAAGCTGTAGCAAGTGTCAAGCTGCATCCAGTATGACACGATCATTCCCAGAATAACGGCGAGGAGCAGCGTGATAACCATTTCCCGTTTCCTGATGCCTGCCTCATCGGCTATCCGCAGGCCCTCGAAGTGGTAGGCTGACAGGTTGGGGAGATACCCTCGCGTGAGGAACCAACTGGTGTAGTACACGGTCAGGTTCCGAAGCCCGCCATGACGCTTGAAGAGATCGGTCCCAAAGCAGGATGTCAGCATGATGCTCGCCTGACTGACTGGGTAGCCCCACTGCAGAGGCAGTCCCGTCTCGGCACGGATGCGACCGTATGCCAGAGCCATGAGCAGCAGGACGCCGAAGAACATCGCGACCGTCAGAGCCGACATGCCCGCCGCCAGCCCCCACAGCAATATGC
>CAZJVY010000028.1:0-2573 GCA_964549395.1 uncultured Armatimonadia bacterium
GCATGGGGCCCGACCAGATGATGCCGCCGGAAATGCCGGGTCCGGAGGGTGCAATGCCACCGGAGCCACCCCCCGCATAGTGCGTGTTGCGGCGGGGCTGTAGTGGGGCCCGATGCGAAGCACGTAGGGAGTCATACAAGGCATGCGCAAGGTTCTGGGGAAAGTTCCGACATTCGCGATCTGGATTGTGACGCTGGTGCTCGTCGCGGCCATCGTCGTGCTGTTTGAGTGGAAGCTGATCAAGCCGCAGAAGGAGGAGCTGGCGAAGCTTCAGGAGGAGCTGGCCGCCGAGGAGGCGGTCGCTGCGGAGCGCCCGCAGGCCGAGGCAAGGCTGGCCGAGGTGCAGGCGAAGTGGGAGGAAGCACAGGCACGGCTGCAGCAATTGCAGGACACGAGGAGCTTTCCGATTTCGACATATCAGCCGATCGGGGCGATGGTCGCTTTGTGGTTCGAGTACCGGGAGGACCTGCCGCGTGTAACCAGGGAGTGGCTTGAGTCCACTGGCATTACACTAGAAAGCGGCATCACGTTCCCGACGCCGGAGGTATCGCCGCCGACGATTCCGTCCAGCGGGTTCATCGCCTTGCCGGGGCCGATGAACCTAACCATCGGCGGCACGCTGCAGCAGATCGAGCGGTTCTATTCTTCACTGGGCACTTACTCGCGAGTTGCTACGATATCAGGTCTGCAACTGACCGGCGAGGGTGACAACCTGAAGGCGAGTGTGCCGATCAGCCTGTACCTGTTGGTTGAGACGCCGGCGGCGGCACCGGCGGCGCCCGCTGCGGGGCCGGGTCCCGCGCCGGGGCCGGAGGGAGCCGCGCCGCCGGAGCCGGGGCCGCCAACACCTCCGGGGACAGAAGGGGGCGGTGAGGAGGCCGGCGGGGGGGCAGATGAGTAACGGCTGTTTTCATTGCGGGGCGGAGAGCGCAAGCCGCAGCCGCGATTGTCAGTGGTTGCCCGCATTCGCTGCAATTGGTGTTCGGTGTAACAGCAAAGAGCAAGGCCGGCAGGAGGCTTGAGTGAGAGGTCCGCGCAAGGCGAAGATCATGATGGTAAGCGCAGTGTGCCTGATGGCGCTGGCGGGAGTGATATTCCTGCTAATCGTTGTGCCGACCATGCGCGGTGGGGCTACGGCCTCGATGGCACAGCCGGATGGTGAAGCGGGTGCGGGCCCCCCGCCGCCCGGTCCGCCTCCGCCCGGGGCGGAGGCCGCGCCCGGCGGAATGCCCGGAGAGCCTGGAGGCGCACCTGCAGGCGGCGGCGAAGAGAAGCCTGTGCTGCCGCCGATTGAGCCGAGCAATACGAATCCGTTTGCCGCCGGCGGCGTGGCGGCCGGTGGCGAGGAAGTGACGCTAGACGACCTGAGAGTAACCAGGTATGGGACCAACTGGGCCGCGGTGCCGATAACGCAACGGCTGGGCTTCCCGGAGCCCGAGGTGCCGGCGCGGGCGGCGCCGCCGCCTCCGCCGTCGGTCATCGGGCCGGAGAAGCCGCTGCGGGTGACGAGCATCATGTGGACTCAGGACGGGCAGGCGCTGGCCGTATACGAATACGGCGAGGGCAAGGACATGGCCAGCGGAGTGGTGCGTCCGGGCGACGTCGTTGAGAACTGGAAGGTCGTGGAGATTCGGCAAGGTTTGATAGTAATAGAGGATCGGAAGAGCGGAGCGAGAACTGAGATATACCTGGCGGAGAAAGCGCCCGAGCCGAAGAAGCCGGCGACAGCACCGGCAGGTCCGCGCGGGGGACGTCAGCCACGAGGAGGTCAGCCGCGAGGAGGTCAGCCGCGACCCGGACTCTGACATTTGTCGGGGGTGCGCCGGCAGACGGGCGATACGGTTTTGCCACAGAGGGAGGAAGTACGGTCAATAGGAGGCCGATCTCATGAGCACGAAACTCAGGAAATGCTTCGGCGCGACGTGTTTGGTGGTTGTGTGCACGTTGTTGATTGCCGGTGCGGCCTGGGCGCAGGGCGACGCCAAGTTTTCGGTGCAGTTCAAGGGCACCGAACTGACGACGGTACTGGAGGCATTCAAGCGCTTCGATCCTGCGTTCGCCTACACACTGCCTCCGGGGTCTGAGAACAAGAAGATCACCGCAGCGCTGGTGGATGTGACTGTGGAGGAGGCTCTCAACATCGTCCTGGACCAGGTGAACTTGCAGTTTGTGAAGGACAATAACGTTTACTCGATTCGGGAGAAGCCGGAACGCGGTGGAGCGCGGTCAGCTCGGCCGATGCCGCAGTATGGGGCTCCGGTGTTCACGACCAGGCCGTCAGCTCCCGCTGCCGAGGGCGGCGGCACGACGGCCGGCGCCGCTGCAGCCGGTGCAGATCAGGAGAAGAAGGACGAGGAGAAGCGACCACCGCCTCGCCTCATCAAGGTCAAGTATGCCAACCCCGCCCTGATTGCCATGCTCTTCGGAGGGGACGCTATCTATGGTGATGAGGTAAGTGCCATGGGTGGTGGGAGCGGAGGTATGGGCAGCAGCCGTGGTAGTAGCGGCAGCAGTCGCAGTAGCGGCAGCAGTCGCAGTAGCGGTAGCAGTCGCAGTAGCGGTAGCAGTCGCAG
>CAZJVY010000028.1:2673-44801 GCA_964549395.1 uncultured Armatimonadia bacterium
GTAGCGGCAGCAGTCGCAGTAGCGGTAGCAGTCGCAGTAGCGGTAGCAGTCGCAGCAGTGGTAGCAGCCGTAGCAGTAGGAATTGAGTTCAAGATCCGCGTGGCATTAATGCGTGTGGATGCCACAACTACATATTGAGATGCGACGGCATAGATGCAGCATTCGGACACAGCAATGGAAGCGGGCCGATAGTCACAGCCTGCCGTTGGAAGTGGCCCCAGGAGGGTAGCCATGCGAGGCCTCAAACTCTGGCAGCCTAGCACGATGGTAGTCATCACCATGAGCGTGGTGGTGACAGCGATCCTGTGTGGCAGCGCGATTGCCCAGTCAGAAGCCGAAACACCCAGCGGACAGCGGCTCATCAACATTGATGTCAAGGATGGAGCCATAGACCAGGTGCTGCGGATGCTGGCGAAGGCAGCGGAGGTCAATATCGTCATCGGTGAGAACGTCACCGGGCGCGTGGAGGCGGTCTCGCTACGTGATGTCACCGTGGAGACGGCGCTGCGCCTTATCACCATAACACACGGGTATTACTGGTATCGTGAGGGCAATGTGTACGTGGTGACGGCCAACCCACCGCCTAGTGCCGGCGGCATGGTACCGGCGCACGGGCCGACGGGGCGGGATACAGGCGCGTCACGTGGCGAGGTGAGGACGGTATCGCCGGAGACCGGGGGGGCCGTTTCGGGGAGTGCAGTGGGACCGGCGATGGGAGGTTCGGCCGCATCTCCACCTCTGGTGACTCCCGAGGTATCCACTATCGTGACGCAGGGCGCAGCCGGCGAGCCGCGCCTTGTGACGAAGATGATTCCGCTGAAGTACAAGAACGCCCAGGAGTTGGCGTGGGCTTTCGGAGGTACGGCTTTCGGTTCGGAGATTGCGGGCGGCAACCTCCCGGCCCAGCGGCTGGCGGATCGCCCGCGTCTGATGCGGCGTAATGCTGAGACGTACGCAGGCCCCGATATATTCGGCGGTGGCACGTCCCGAACGGGCTTGGGCCAGGACGCGGGCCTCGGCGGCGGGAGACAGACGGGCGGGAGACAAACCGGCGGGAGACAGACGGGCGGGAGACAGACGGGCGGGTTCGGCGGTGGAAGCGGTGGCCTCGGCAACCTGTTGCCCGGTGAGATGGAGCCGCCGACCGCCTTCATGCCGGAGAACGCATTGATAGTTCAGGGCACGCAGGCGGAGATTGATCAGTTCGTCGGACTGGTCGAGATGCTCGACGTGCCGGCGAGGCAAGTGGAGATTGCGACGAAGTTCGTGGATGTGGCCACGACGGCGCAAGATGCATTCGGCATTGACTGGAGCGTCGCCAACGGCGCGCTGGAGTTCTGGAACCTGGGCTTTGCCCCGGGCGAGGCAGTTAACAACGTGATACGGTACACCCGGGGTCAATTCCAGGCAACCCTGGCCGCGTTGCAGAACGAGGGGCGAGCGACGGTCATCAACGCGCCGCACGTCACATGCCCTAACAACATGATGGCGGAGATTAGCTTTTATACCACGATTCCGTTCTATACCTCGACGACCGAGTACAACCAGTTCGGCCAGCGCATCGCCACTACGGTTGAGTGGGAGGACATGGAGGTAGAGAACAGCATGATGGTGTTACCGCGCATCAACGCGGATGACACGGTCACGATCGAGCTGTACCCGATCCTGGAGGACCAGGTGGGCGAGGTTGTGGGGCCGAACGGTGAGACGATGCCGATCATCGTCTCGCAGGAGGTCATGACAACGGTCACAGTAGCCGACGGCGATACCATCGTGATGGGTGGTTTGATGCGCAAGGACGACAGCACCACCTATCAGAACACGCCGTTGTTGAGCAAGCTCCCGATTATCGGGAACCTGTTCCGTGCGAAGAAGCACCGCATATCGAATTCGGAGTTGTTGATTTTTGTTACGCCGAGGATCATTCGGGACGTGCCGCCGCAGTAAGGAGATGCGACATCCGAGTCCGCACGCACAAACGGCACTGCTCACCGGTGCCGTTTGTTAGTATCCGGAGCATAGCTTGCCGAAAGGCGGGAGGCCATTGGCGGGATTGAGCAATGTGCACGTGCCGCTCGGGGCCGACAGCTACGACATAGCGGTCGGGGCGTCTCTGTACGGTGAATTGGGCCGCCTGTTCCCGCCGCGTCCCGGCCAGCGAGGCTGCGTCATTGCGCCGGAGAACCTCGTTGGAGAGTACGCTGAACCCGTGCTGGAGGGTCTGCGCGCGGGGGGCTGGGAAGCAGAGCTGCTTCCCGTGATTGATGGCGAGCAGGCGAAGAACCTGCAGACGGCGGGGGAGCTGTGCCGGCATCTGGCACAACGCGCCTTCGACCGCGGCTCGGTGGTCTTCGCTCTCGGCGGCGGCGTGGTCGGTGATTTGGCCGGCTTCGTGGCCTCCATCTATCTTCGTGGGATCGCCTTCGTGCAACTGCCCACGACGCTGCTGGCGCAGGTGGACGCCAGTGTGGGGGGCAAGGTGGCCGTGGATTTGCCGGAGGGGAAGAACTTGGTGGGGGCCTTTCATCAGCCGGCGGCGGTGTTCATGGATACGGATGCGCTGAAGACGCTGCCCGACAGGCAGCTCCGGTCGGGCATGGCCGAGATCATCAAGCATGCCGTCATTGCGGACGGCGATCTGTTCGCATACGTTGAGGAGAACTTGCAGCGGGCATACGCTCGTGAGCCGGAAGCCCTAAAACATCTTCTCGTCCGCAACTGTCAAATCAAGGTGGATATCGTGACGCAGGACCCGCTTGATACGGGGCGGCGGAGTCTGCTGAACCTTGGTCACACGGTCGGGCACGCGTTGGAGGTCGCTGCGGAGGATTGGGGGCTGCATCACGGAGAGGCGGTCGCCATCGGCATGGTTGCAGAGGGTCGGTTGTCGGTGCGGCTGGGCAAGTGCGACCGGGAAGCGCTGGACCGGCTTGAGAGGTTGATAGCCGCCGCCGGTCTGCAGGCTGAGACTGTGGCGGTTGACATTGAGATGGCAAGGGAGGCCCTGCGGCGCGACAAGAAGATTGCGGATGGCGCGCTGCGTCTGCCGTTGATGACCGGGATCGGCAGTGCGGAGATTCTTGCAGGGGTGCCGATGGAGCAGGTTGACGCGGCATTGCGTGAGGCGCTTGATAGCAATGCACGGTGATGATCGCTGACTGCCCATGTATAGCCGAAACGTAGCGGTGAGGACGAACAGATTGAACCCTCTGGCCTGGCTGGGTCTGATGGTATGGACGACCATCAGAGGCCTTGCGGCCATGCTCTTCTCCGTGGCCATTTTCGTGGGCGTTGTGTCGCTGGTGATACTCGTGTCGCTGGGGCGCGGGCCACGGGAGGTGACGGTACCGAACGTAGTTGAGCTGCCGCTGGAGCAGGCCAAGCAGATGATGACTGAGAACGGGCTGGAGCTGGTGGTCGTGCACGAGATGCACAGCACGGAGACTGCCGAGGGCAGCATAGCGGAGACCAGGCCGGCTGCCGGCAAGGTCACCAGGCAAGGTCGCAGGGTCGAGGCGGTGGTGAGCCTCGGGCCCAAGAATGTGAAGGTCCCCGAGCTGGTCGGACACAGCTTTGAGACCGCTCAGCAGCGCATCACCGGGGCGAATCTGCAGTTGGGCGGTATCGTCCGTAAGGCAGACAGCACTCCGCGCGATTACGTTCTCGCCCAGAGCCCTGCAGCGGGGAAGGTAGTGGGCCGGAGTCATGCCGTGGATCTAGTACTGAGCGGGGGACCCGAGTACGGGCGCGCGAAGTCGGATTCGGGCCAAACGCTTGTCTTCCGCACCGTTGAGCTGATCGTTCCGCGCGGACAGCCGCTGCAGAGGGTCGTGGTGAAGGTAGTGCCGGATGACGGCGACACGGAGAAGACCTTCTACAGCCGGGTGCATCGCCCCGGCGATGAGGTCAAGGCCGACTTCTACGCACCCAGAGGCGGGCGTCTGCAGGTCAGCATAGATGACGACAGGGTACTCAACAAGGAGCTTTGAGGGTTCTCAGCTCCGCGTTCGAGGGTATAAGTGTCAAACTCGGATTCCCAGCTCGTTGCCCGTGCGAAACGCGGCGACCGTCCCAGCTTTGATCTGCTTGTCAAGCAGAACTATGTGCTCGTGTACAATACGGCCTACCGGATGCTGGGGGACGAGGCATCGGCTGAGGATGCCACGCAGAGCGCATTTGTGCGGGCATACCGCTCTCTGGATCGGTTCAGGGGCAGCTCGGCGTTTTCCACGTGGCTTTACCGCATAGTGTGCAATGTATGCCTCGACGTGCTGCGCAGCCGCAGGGACGATACGGTCAGCCTCGACATAGTCCACAGCGACGATGACGACGTGCGGCAGAGGCCGCTGCCGGATGATAGCGCCGATCCGACCGCCGACGCCGAGCAGGCCGAACACCGACTCCTCGTTCACCGCGCCATCTCCCAGCTCTCCCTCGATTACCGCATGGTGTTGGTGCTGTATGACATCAATGGGTTTACCTACGAGCAGATCGCCCAGATGCTTGACATACCGCTGGGCACCGTGAAGAGCCGACTGAACCGGGCGCGCCTGGCGCTGAAGGACATAATCGCGCCGGACCTGGAACTTTTCCTGTAGCAATGCAGTCAGACCCAACAGGCAGTCCGACCGGGGATCGAAATGCAATGTGAGCAGTGCCGTGAACAGTTCAGCGACCTGTATGAGGGTAGGCTGAGCTCGCCTGCTGCTGAAGAGGCGCGCCAGCACCTGGCCTCTTGCCCGCGCTGCAACTCCGAGTACGAGGAGTTCGCAGCGACGGTTGGCGCCGTCCGCGCCCTGGACACGGTGATGCCCCCCGCCCACCTGCTTGACTGTATGAGCGCCGAATTGGACAGGATCGCGGGGCCGACTGACACCGTGCGCCGCCTGGCCCGTCTGGCGCCGGCTATGGCAGCGGCCGCGTGCTTCGCGTTGGTGTTCCTCGGGATATTCACATACAACAGCTACCAGCGGCAAGGCGCAGTCGGGCCTGGGTTGCAGCCGGCGCGCGAAGCGTTCGCGCCGGAAGAAACGATGCGAAGCGAGGCCCCCGTGCCAGCCACACCTCAGCCAGCCGCCGAGGCCGGTGACACCGAAGCTGCGGTCACAAGCTCGGAGCGCACAGCGGACGTGGTGCAGCCGAGCGGCGCTGTGAGGCCGGCTGCCGGGACCGAACCATCACCTAGACCGGGGTCATTCGGATCATTCGCCGACCACCCGGCGGTGCCGCATCGGCCTCCGGCTCCGGAGAGACACGAGGCCGGAGGGGGTGCCGGCCATCCGCCTGCGGAGAAAACGACACTTTCCTTCGCCAGGGATGGCGGCGTGGAAATGGAGGAGACGGGCGCGGTACGCACCGATATCGCTCACCCGCCGGCGCGACCACCCGCTCCGGCGATGGTTACCACGATGGGTACGGCAGGTGCGCGGAGTGCCGACGAGGAGCACGGGCCGCAGCCCGGCTACTTCGCAGGGACTTCGGCCAAGTCGGCTGGCGCACGGGAGCACGGGGCATCAGTGCCGCTGCCTGAGACGGGTAAGCTGTTCGTGCGGTTCATTCCGCCACAGCGGCGTATGGTGAACCAGCCGGTAACCTGCGCCGTGGTGCTGACATCCGATAAGACGCTGCCGGAGGCGAACGTTCGTGTCGAGACACGGCACGGGGTGAGGCTGCTCCATTCAGATGGCGGCAGCATCTACCGCGGGCCGCTGGGGGCCGGTGAGCCGCAGCAGATCGAATGCAAGCTTGTCGCCGAGCGGCCCGGTACGCAGCGGCTACGGGTCAGTGTGGAGACTCCCGTCTCCGGTCTGCAGTCACAGATGGAGGTCATACTGCCGGGGTTCGAGGTGGCAGCTCAGCCGCCGCAGGACCCATTGGGCGGCCCGGTTTCCCTGGTTCTCAACGAGACGCCTCTGCGCGAGGCATTGCTGCAGATCGCGCGCGAGGGGCGGATCAACCTCGTGGTCACCTCGGATGTCGGCGGCGAACGCGTCACCTACTCCTGCGTTGATACGCCCGCCGGGGCCGTAGTCCGCATCCTGGCCGGCAACTACGGCTATCAGGTCGAGTTCCGAGACGATACCTACTACATCTCCCTGCAGCGTTGATGCGCCGCGACCTGTGGCCTATTCTGCACGGTTTGTGGTGAGCCCAAGCCCTCAGGCCCAAGCGTGGCGTCCGTTACAGGCGTTCGTATCACTTCGGAGCGCACCTGGGATCGGCATCCGAGAGCGAACTGCGTTTCGCGAGGGCGCCGGCTGCACCTCGAAGCAGGGCGGGCGTCCGCCGGCGGCGAAGCACTCACCACAAGCGACGGATTCTCCCGACGCGATGAGCACGCGGCAAGTGAGGGTGTCTGAAGCCGCATATCGGATTGATGAGAGATGACAAGGGTCTGCGGACTTTGCAGAGTTGTAGTGGTGTCGGTGTGCGCGGCCTACTGTGGAATGTGTCTGGCGGGTGACGGCGGCGAAGTCATCCGGCCGCGAGTGGCTGTTCTGGAATGTCACGACCGCAGTGAATACGTTGGGCACATGCTAGGGCGACGGGTGGCCGCGGCACTTCATCGCGCACTGCAGACCACTGACCGGTGGCAGTGCCTCGAACTCAGTGCCGTGCGTCGCGCCTGTGAAGAGATGCAGGTCGAGCCGCCGTTCGCGGTGGGTTATCAGCAGGCGCTGGCACACCGGCTGGGCGCCGATGTGGTCGTCGCCGGGCGGATTGAGGGCGTCGCCGTCAACGCGCTGGAGGGCACGGTGACGGTCAGACTGATTCTGGATTTCGTTGACCGGATCGGCGGGCAATCAATGATGGCATTGGAGGCAGTCGGGTCATCGCGGCGCAGCGCCGGCGGCCCGCGTCCCACCGACATCATCGTCAGCGAGGCATTGGCCGATGCCTGCCGCGCGGTCGCAGAACTCGCCGATACGGTGCCGGCATACACCGGGCAGGTCGTGGCCGTCTCCGCCAAGGAGTTAAGCATTCAGTCCGCCTCGGATGTGCCCGTTACCACCGGCGATCGCCTGCTGCTGTACCGCGTCGTTGGCGGCGAGCAACCGAGCGCAAAGCTGATTGGCGTGCTGATGGTGAAGAATGTGGAAGGGGCACAGGTGAAGGCGACGGTACTGGCCAGGGATGGCGACATCTATACAGGCGATGTGGCGGTCTGCGTCGGCCCGGCTCATCCGGGGGTGAAGGCGACGCATTGAGACTGCTGCGCACGTACGGCCCGCGAGACGTGGGAATTGCCGATGAAGCGCGCCCCGAAGTGGCTGCCGGTGAGGTGGCGGTCCGCGTACGTGCCGTGGGAATATGTCGCACCGACCTGGAGGTTTTCGGCGGCCACCATCCTGAGTACCGCTCCGGAATTGCAGCCTATCCCGTCGTCCTGGGACATGAATGGTCCGGCGAGGTCGTCGAGGCGGGATCGGGTGTGGGTGGGTTTGCAGTCGGCGACCGGGTGGTGGGTGAAACCGGCATCGGCTGCATGTCGTGCGAGTGGTGCAAGTCGGGCCGCTACCATCTATGCCCGTTCGGGACCGAAACCGGCGTAATCAGGCGAGACGGCGCGATGCGGGAGTTGCACGTGGCTCCGGCCTTTTCGCTGCACAAGCACAGTCTGCCGCACGAACAGGCGTGCCTGGTGGAACCGGCCTCCGTGGCCGTCTATGCGGTGGCAAGGGCCGGCGTCGCTCCCGGTGACGGGGTTGGCGTCATCGGAGACGGCACAATCGGCCTGCTGTGCGTGCAGGCCTGCAAGGCCGCCGGTGCTGTGTGGGTCGTACTGGTGGGGCATCGCGAGGAGCGGCTTGAGCTGGGACAGGCTCTAGGGGCAGACGGCATTGTCGATTCCCACTGGGCCGCAGCCGTCGTTGAGCTTATCACTGCCGAAGGGCCTGAGCGGCCACGCGTGGTGATTGAGGCGGCCGGCTCTGCGTCAGGGCTTGACATCGCGCTGCACGCCGTCGCACGCGGCGGCGTGGTGGCCGTCGTCGGCTACTCGGCTGCAGAGCCCTACGAGCACTCTCTGGCACCGATCATCGGCGGCGAGATCGCGCTGTTCGGAGTGCGGGGGAGTCCGAACTGCTGGCCGGAGACGATTCGCCTGATCGAGACGGGAAGGATCGCTCTGGAGCCGCTGGTCGGCCCGCGTTTCGCGCTGGATGATTTCGCGGATGCGTTCGAGGCGGCGGAAGCGGGGAGAGGCGGGGCACGCAGAGTGATAATCGAGCCGAACGGATAGAATGGTATCGGCCCGGCACAAGCCATAGGCATTGAGATGGCGGCAAAGGTGGAGCCCATGAGAGTCCTATCACCAGTCCTAGCTCTGGCGAGCGTTCTGGCGGTCATTGGTGTCGGCTGTGGCGGAAGCGATGCTCCTCCGGTGCGGCCGGCTCTGGAGTACTTCCCGCTGGCTCAGGGCAATTGGTGGCGCTATGAGGTCACGGACTATACCGTGACAGAGGCAGCGAAGGTGGCGGTGATGCGGGCTCACCGGCGGCTGATGATGGGCATGTTGTATGGGCCGGCACGCGTGAGGACAGCGCAGGAGGGCCCGGGCGTGAGCATTCTGACCGTGTCAATCAGCGGCATCAGGGTCATCAATGAGACTGCGTGGTACGAGGCCGTGACGGTGCAGACAGGACTTGACACGGAGACGGCCTACTTCCGCCATGACAGTGACGGGCTGCTCTTCAGAGCGACGGCAGACGATGATCCCTACTATCGCATTCGGCAGCCGATAGAGACAGGAAACATGTGGCATCCGTCGTTCGACGAGAGCTGGCAGATTCAGATAATGGCTGTTGATGAGACTGTTGAGACGCCGGCGGGCACGCTTAGCGGCTGTTTAAGAGTCGAGGAGTCGGGGATGTGGGATACGGTATCTTACAGGGGCGTGGGGTGGTTCGCACCCAAGATCGGCCTGGTACGGACCGAGGACTACTTCGACGGGGAACTGGCTGTGAAATCCGAGCTTACCGAGTACCACGTCGGCGGATAATGAGCAGGTGGTGCTACCCGGGGTGCGCGCAGGTCAGGACGCCCGAACGAGGCGAGTGTCGGGCAATATATTGCATCAGGGCGGCTGATTTGATATACTTTCTGTGACACCAGCTGGCGGCCAAGCGGCTGTCGGGAATGTATGGTGTGTGCGCTCATCCCATGGTCTTGCTGGTTGAAAGGCGTTAGATGCGCAGAGAGGAGCATTGCCACTATGCAGCATAGTTGCAGGAACGTTGCGATGCTATTTGCAGTAATGGGCATTGTGGTCCTGGCTTGCGCACCCGGATATGCCCGTGAGGTACAGCTTGCGGGGATACGTCTTGGCGATCACGCGATCAACCTACTGGACATCTATGGGCAGCCCGACGGTATTGCCGTAGGTGCGGGAGAGGAGCTGGCGGCGGCCCAAGCCCCGGTGGCGGGCGCGGGGGCCGGTCCCGCCATGTACGGGGCGCCGGCGGGCGGCCTGCTAGGTGAGCTGGGCGGGTTGCTGGGGGGCGGCATGCCCGGTCCCATGGCCGGGCCGCCGGGTGCAGACATCGCGGCGCAGCCGGAGGGTCCCGGTGCCTTCCCGGGTGGAGCGCCTGCTGCCGGTGGGCCTGAGGCCGGTGGTGCTGCAGCCGCGGGCGGTCTGACGACCCAGCCGTTCCCGATGTGGGCGTTGCCGATATGGGTGACATTGCGCTCGCACGAGGTGGAGTGGATATACAAGAAGGGCCCGGTCGTGATGGGTTTTGTGCTGGACCGGGACGGTTTCGTGCGGGTGATTGCGGTAGCTGCGGAGAGATGCAATTACGCGCGGACGGCGTTGTGGAGGCCACATCGGTATGTGAAGCTCGGCGACAGCTTCAAGCAGGTCATCTACCGGTACGGGTACCCCGACGAGCAACTGCTGTTCAGTTGGAGCGGCCCCGGCGCGGCGAGTGTCGGCGGCGGGCCGGTAAGCGTCAGCTTCAACCAGGTCAGCCGCAGCTTCGGGCGGGATATTCTCCTGAGCTACGACGAGAATAACAACATCAGATTCACGCTGCACGACATGGTCGTGACGCGCATCCACATCTGGGAATAGCTGTTCGGCAACACTGTTTCGTCGTCTTCGGCGGCTCCTGAATTGCGGGGAGCCGTCGTGTGTTTCCCCCCGGCTCGCCGTCCCGTCCCCAGGAAGGATTGGCCCGAAGACCGTCGAAGTAGTAGTTGTGTCATGTTGCTGCTGCAGCCCGGGAACCAGGCATGGACAAAGACGACATCAAGGAAGAAATCAAGCGCCGGGTTGACATGGTCGGCTTGGTATCGCGCTACGTGACCCTTCAGCGATCCGGTCGGCGGATGCGCGCGCGGTGTCCGTTTCATGAGGAGACGGAGCCGTCATTCTACGTGGACCCGGCCGGGTTCTACAAGTGCTTCGGCTGTGGGGCGGGCGGCGATGCGTTCCAGTTCCTGATGCAGATCGAGGGGCTGAGCTTTCCGGAGGCTGCGGAGCGTCTCGCGGAGATGGTCGGGCTGCGTTGGCAGAGCAGCCCGCAAGCCAAGAAGACAAGTCGTCAGCGCGACATCATCAAGGAAGCGAACCATTACGCGGCCGAGTTCTTCCAGCAGGTTCTGGGCAGCGACGAGGGGGCCGGCGCCAGGGAGTATCTGGCTCAGCGCGGCATCAGCGAGGAATCGGTGGCGCGATTCGGGTTGGGCTTTGCGCCCGCCGGCTGGGACGGACTGCTCCGACATCTGGGAGGCAAGGGCATCACCGGTCGGATAGCGGAACACTGCGGGCTGGTGAAATCGCGCCCCACCGGCGGCCATTACGACGCCTTCCGCAACCGAGTGATGTTCCCCATATACGAGGTCAACGGGCAGATTGTGGGGTTCGGCGGTCGCACGCTGGATCCCGAGGAGAGCGCCAAGTACATCAACTCGCCCGAGACCGCGCTTTTCAAGAAGAGCCGCACCGTGTACGGCCTCAATTTGGCTCGGCAGGCGATATCGGACGCCAATCAGGTCATCGTGGTTGAGGGGTACACGGATGTGATATCCGTGGCGCAGGCCGGCATCGGCAATGTGGTCGCCTGCCTCGGGACGGCTACGACACCGGACCATCTGCGACTGCTGGGCAGATACGCCGACGAAATCGTGTTTGTCTATGACGCGGATGCTGCGGGGATGGAGGCGGCGCTGCGTCACATTGAGGTGTTCGAGAATGCAGTGGCTGACGTGAAGGTGGCCGTCCTGCCTGCGGGCATGGACCCGGATGAGGCAGTGCGGAGCCTGGGGGCCGAGGGGTTCATGGATGCCATCGGTAAGAGGCTCAGCCTGGTGGAGTATCAATTGCGCATGATCTTCCTGCGTCACCAGGAGCAGTCCGGCGGCGACCGTGCGGCGGCGGCACGGGATGCGGTGCAAGTGCTTGCGAAGGTCGGTGACGGGGCGCGTCGGAGTGAGTTCTTGGCTGCAGCGGCGGACTGGTGGGGAGAGGGCAATCCGGCACGGACCGAGGCGATGCAGCGCGTGCTTGCGGAACAACTGCGCAGGCTGATGGGCGGCGGCGGTGGCGGCCGGGAACGCCCGGCGGGCAGCCGCCATGCGGCGGAGCGGGACCGGCAGTTCATCACCGAGACCGTGGGGAGGATGGCTGACGGCTTGGCGGTCGGCTGCTTGAAGACCGAGGCGGAAATGCTTGCGGCGGCGCTGGCCGATGAGGAGTATGCGAAGGCGCTGGTCGCGCGGCTCGATCCGGAGGACCTCGTGGACGAAAGAGACCGGTTCATATTCGCGCGGTTGGCCGAGCACCTGCAATCGGATGAGACCTACGGTCCGCAGACGGTGGTTGACCGGCTGCCGGAAGAGGGCGAGGTCCGCGGGCGAGGGGTGGAGCTGTGGATGCAGGAGGTAGATTGCGAGGGGGAGCAGAAGGTACTGGATAGCAAGATACAGAAGCTAAAGAAGCATCGCACGTCGAGCAGCCAGGAGCAGGGGCTGACGGCGATAGTCGAGGCAATCAACCGGGGCGAGCTGTCGCCCGACAGCGCGGAGTATCAGGAATTCAAGCGGCGCGCCGCCGAGATGTCGGGCTCACAAGGCAAAGGCTATCGAACATACCAGCCCAAATGGGGCATAAGCAATAATGATAAGAGCGCCGGTTCCCAAGCCGGTGGTGAGGAAGAGGCCAAGGACGATGAAGGGAGTTGACTCTTTTTGGTAGAGGGGAAGGACCTCGATCCTCAACAGATGGAGGAAGTCCAGTCCCTGATAGCGCTCGGACGTGAGCAGGGCATGTTGTCGTACAGCGACATTCAGGAAGCCCTGGGGGACGCTGAGGACCTGGACACTGAGGATATCGAAGAGATTTACTGGCTGATCGCGAAGGCCGGCATTCGCGTTGTTGATGATGAGGAGCGCGAATTGGCTGACGAGAGTGGAGACGGAGATGGTGACGACATCGCTGACTTCGACGATGTGCCTATTGACGATTCGGTTCGGATGTACTTGCAGGACATTGGGCGCGTATCGCTGCTGTCGGCCGATGAGGAGGTCACGCTGGCTCGGCGCATCCAGAAAGGCGAGGGGGAGATACTTTTCGACCGAGTGAGGAACTGCCTGGTGTTCACGCCGCATCAGCGGCTGGAGGCAGACTGCGCGTACACGATAGCTGTCCGCGGTGGTGCGGGTGGAGTTCACGATGTGTGCGGGCAGTATCTGGAGAGGGACGTCACCTGGGACTTCCGGACCGCGGCGGCCGACCGGCGCATGCAGATCGTTGAGACGGATCCCGGCGACGGTGAGGATGACGTGGAAGCCGCCGCCATCATCAGGGTGAGGTTCAACGACGTTGTTGCGCCGCAGAGCGTGAATGAGAGGTCGTTCTCGCTCGAAGACACAAAGGGCCGTCGGGTGGAGGTTGACTTCAACGTCACGTCGGGTCTGTGGCACCTGGAGATCGTGCCGCGGGAGCCGCTGCGCCACCGCACCGTTTACAGGGTCAAGTTCAAGGGGGGAGCCGCCGGCCTGTGCGGCGAGACGGGACGGCAATTCGACCGTGGCGTGTCGTTCAGATTCAGCACCTGCCATCGCAAGCGTTCCCCCCAGGTTGTGGGCAGCAGCCCTGCCGGCGGTGACTGCGATGTGGAGCCGGCGGCTACCGTGAGGGTCCAGGTTGACCGGCGTCTGGTGCCTTCGTCGGTCAGCAGGTCCACGGTGCAGCTCCGCACGGCAGACGGCAAGTCGGTGCGGGGGATTGTTGAATACGATGACGCGGAACGCGCCGTGTACTTCATTCCGGACCAGCCGTTCGCGACGCAAGGGCATTACACGCTTCGGCTCAAGGGCGTCAACCGGGGCATCAAGGCTGTCAACGGGACGCGGCTGCTGGAGGACTGGGAGGCCAGCTTTGAGACCGCCGCGAGCTGCTCGCCGCCGCAGATTATCGCCCGCAGCCCCGAACCGGAACAGAAACATGCGGCTCCGCGCGGGTCGCTGAGGGTGTACTTCTCGCACCGTCTGGACCCGGCGAGCGTGGATCCGGCGGCAGTGCGGCTGAAGGATGAGGAGGCGACGGCTGCGCTGACGGAGGCGAACCTGCGGCTGGTGGTGAGCATCGCCCGGCGCTACACGGGTCGCTCGAGCATGAGCTTTCTGGATTTGGTGCAGGAAGGCAACATGGGGCTGATGCGTGCGGTCGAGAAGTTCGACTATCGCAAGGGCTACAAGTTCAGCACCTACGCGACGTGGTGGATTCGCCAGGCGATTACGCGTGCCATAGCCGACCAGGGGCGCATCGTTCGCATCCCGGTTCACATGGTGGAGACGATCAATCAACTGGCCAAGACGTCCCGGCAGTTGCTGCAGCAGCTAGGGCGGGAGCCGACGTTGGAGGAGGTTGCCGCGGAGATGGACATGCCGCTGTCGCGGGTGGCGGAGATCAAGCGGATCGCACCCGAGCCGCGCTCGCTGGAAGCTCCGGTGGGCGAGGAGGAGAACAGTCATCTGGGGGATTTCGTGCCGGATGAGGATGCCGACACACCGGTTGAGGTGGCGTCGAATGTTGTGCTGCGCGAGCAGCTCGAGAAGGTACTGGACGGCCTCAACGAACGCGAGCGCGAGGTGCTGAAGCTGCGGTTCGGCCTGGAGGACGGCTATTCGCGCACTCTCGAGGAAGTCGGACACATCTTCGAGGTGACGCGGGAGCGGATCAGGCAGATCGAGGCCAAGGCACTGCAAAAGCTCCGCCACCCCTCCCGCAACAAAGAGCTTCGGGACTACCTGGAATAGCACGGCCTTATGTCTCCGACCTGCCGTCGAGGGCGCTTGCTGTGCGCTTTTGTGTCCCTTTGTGCGGGGGTTGCAGTTGGCTATCGGGTCAGGTATAATAGGGCAAAGCGTGGCAATGGGACATGCGGGCCCGTAGCTCAGCGGTAGAGCAGTCGGCTCATAACCGATCGGTCGCTGGTTCGAATCCGGCCGGGCCCACCATAGGCGTAGAATCCGCCACTCCCAAACAGAGCGAAGCAGCCGCCTGTGGGAGTGGCTATTTGTATAAAGCGCGCCCGTTGCGCTGTAGGTGTTCCAGTTGAGGGCCGGCGACAGCAGAGCACCGGCGGCAATAATAGTTCGTGAGATGACATTCTCTGATGCTGATCACGATCGCGGACCACATCAAGACGCATCGCCACCAACTGCGACAGCACGCGTTGTTCATCGGCAGCGGCGTGATCATTCCTCCACGCGAGCTATCGATCAGGCGGATAGCTGACGAGATGGCGCTGCAATGGGCCGGTGAGCGGGTTGCGAAAGCGCCGCAGGAGCTTCGCGCGGAGAAGGCGCTGGGGCTGATGGCGGAGGAGATGCCCGATCACGTCGGCCGCTGCCGGATGTTCGCCGAACAGCTCAACGACTGCAGGCCTGCCGAAGGCCACATCCGCCTCGCCAGCATGATCAAGGACGGCTACTTCTCCACGATTTTCATGGCTGAGCCGGACCGCCTACTGGAAGATGCCCTGCAGGTTCACCACCTCAACCCCGAGAGAGACTACCACCATTTCGTGGCGGGAGTGGACGACGCCGAGACCATCAGAGTGGGTGTAGAGGAATCGAGCCGCATGAGCGTCGTGAAGTGTGCCGGCGACGTGCATGGCAAGTTCCTGCCGCTGACAGCCGATGAGATAGGCGCTGCATACGCAGACATCAATGCGGTTATTGCGGCAACGTTCCGAGTTTTCAGCGTCATCGTGGCCTACGATGACCGCGACCGGCCGATTCTGGACCACATCAGTCGCGACGGCCGGCGCATATTCTGGGTGAACTCGCTCGTTCCCGTGAGCGACCAGCGCCACTATGACGAACTGAAGGTGGAGAGCCCGGCCAGCGTGCGATACCACCGATACCAGCCTGAGGTAGTGTCGCTGTTGAGCGCACGGGCCTCCTCGCGGCATCTGATCTGCCGAGATGCAGGGAGCTTCAACGAGTTCATGGCCAGGCTGCACGAGCGCTTGACGCGGCGCCGCCGGACCGAGAGGCGCCGCCGCGACCTGACACTGCTGCGAGGCGGCCCGTATCGCTTCCTGGATCATTTTGACGAGGAGGATGCGGACTTTTTCTTCGGTCGCGAGGAGGAGACCGGCATCCTGGTGGAGATGATCGAGAGCAACCGGCTTGTTGTGCTGTTCGGTCGGTCCGGGATCGGTAAGACATCGCTGTTGCGGGCGGGCGCGATGGCGAGTCTGTCTCGCAAGGGTGAGGATGCCGGTGACGCGGAACAGCCGGGGATGGCGTGGCTGCCCGTGTACAGCCGCTGTCTGGACGACCCCACCAAGAGCGTCAAGGAGGCCACCACTGCCGCGGTCGAGGAGATCGGGTACGAGGTCGGTCCGCTGCAACAGGACGGCTCACTGCTGGCGTTCCTGGAGAGCGTCCACGACCTCGCTAACCGTCGCATCCTGGTCGTCCTGGACCAGTTCGAGGAGTACTTCGTACGCCTGGGGGACCGGGTGAAGGCACAGTTTCTGGCCGAGTGGAGCGAGTGCCTCGACGCCGACCTGGATTACCTGCACTGGGCCATCGGGATACGGGAGGATTTCGTCGGCGAGTTGCATGACCTGAGGCCCCAGATACCCGACATTTTGCACACGATGTATCGGCTGAAGAAACTCAGTCGCGAGCAGGCCAAGAGCGCGATCGTGAAGCCGGCGCTGAACTTCGACATACAGTTCGAGAACGAGCTTGTGGACGTTCTGCTGGAGGACCTGAGTAGGGAGGGGATAGAGCCTGCGCAGTTGCAGATTGTGTGTGACCGTCTCTATGAAGCCAAGCCCGCCGGCCAGCACACCATCGCGCTGCACAGCTACGAGCATCTGGGCCGTGCCGAGAAGATACTCAGCGACTATCTCGACTACGCGCTGTCGCAGTTCAGCCATCACGATCGCCGTGTCGCCCGCGCAATCCTCAAGCACATGGTGTCTTCATCCGAGGTGCTGGCGATCAGCCCGATTGAGCGGATCGCCGAACAGCTCGGCTACGATCTGGATGAAGTCGAGCGGACGATGGCGAAGCTCGTGGATTTTCGGCTCTTGCGCGGCGTGGGGGAGGAGAGACGCAAGCAATATGAGCTCGTTCACGAGTACCTGGCCGCCGAGATCGAGGAGTGGATGTCCGATACCGAGATAGAGGACAAAGACGTCCAGGACCTGATTGCGCGGGAGCTGAACAACTACCAGAAGTTCGGATTGCTGATTCACATTGAAGAGCTGAAGATCATCAACGACCGGCGGGAGTCGCTCAGCCTGTCACCTGAGGAGCTTGAACTGATTCTGCGCAGCGTGGCGCAGACGGGCGAGGAGGTGGAGTACTGGTTCGGGCGTCTTGATGAGCTAGGGGACAATGGCGTGTCGCTTGTGAAGTCGCTATTGCACGCCGGCGACGGCCGGGCCAAAGCGATTGCGGCCGACGCCATCGCCGCCGCGCCGAGCGTGGAGTACTTGCCGGAGTTGATTGGGCTGCTGGACTCGGCAGATGCAGAACTGAGCGCGAAGGCCACTAAGGCACTCTCCGACCTCGAACGGCCGTTGATGAACCTGCTGGGCAGCGGGGATAGTGCAGAGCAGGCGATGGTGGTGAGGGCGCTGGGCGCGATCAAGAGCCACCGGGCGATACCCCGGCTGATGGAGGCTATCGCGACCGCCGATGATCGGCTACGTGACGCCATCGCAGAGACGCTGGTGGCGCTGCACGAGCCGGCAGCGCACGAAATCCTCTTGCGTCGCATGGGGAGTCGTGAGGGCATCTCATGGTCGGGGGCTTTCGCACTGGCGATGATAGCCGCGCACGATGAGGACGCGCTGGCCAAATTGCGTCGGCAGGCGGAACGGTCCCCGGACAGCGCGAAGGCGCTGTATGCGAGCGGCCTGGCCGACCGGTATACCCACCATCTCGACGCCGGGCGCGAGCAGCTTGGATCGGCTGCGGCCGTCGTGGGCGACGACGCGGAAGGGAAAAGGTTAATCTCCGCAGCTATCGAGGCATTGGAGGCGGAGGCGGACAAGCTGGCCGCGGCCGTTGAGGTGTGGCCGTGTTTCCAGGGCAACAAGGAGCATACGGGGGTCTCTCAGTATGAGTTGCAGCCACCGCTGAAGCAGCTTTGGCGTTTCAAGACCGGCGGGCCGGTGTTGAGTTCGCCCGTGGTGAGTGGCGGCTTGGTGTACATCGGCTCGCGTGACGGGAGTCTCTATGCGATTGACGGGGCGCGGGGTACCCAGCAATGGAGGCTCCAGACCGGAGACCGGATTGAGGGGACGCCTGCCGTTTCAGGGAATCTGGTTTACGTCGGCTCCCATGATGGGATTGTATATGCGGTTGATGCGGCCGAGGGTAGCATAGCGTGGCGAGCGCGGCTTGGCCATAGCGTCCGCTCATCGCCAGTGGCCGCCGGGGGCCGCCTCTACGTCGGCGATCATAGGGGCGGGCTTACGGCTGTGGCGACCGATACCGGGAAGATCATCTGGCAGGTCACAACGCGCGGGGAGATCACCGGCTGTCCGGCGGTCGCCGATGAGACCGTCATCGTCGGTTCATGGGACAGCGACATCTATGCATTCGACGCCTCCGACGGCCGAGAGTGCTGGATTTGCAGCACCGGCGGGCCCGTGGCATCCACGCCGACCGTGCAGGGCAAGATGGTGTGCTGTGGCTCCGATGACGCGAACGTCTATGCGATAGACGTTGGGAGCGGCGAGATCGTCTGGAAGCGGCCTGTGGGAGGTTACACACGTTCGTCCGCCGTGGCAACCGAAGCGCTGTTCATCATCGGGTGCCACGATGGTAGGATATATGCGCTGGATCACGACACCGGCGAGGTCGTCTGGCAGACGCAGACGACCGACGAGATTCTGGCCTCCGCCGCTGTCGCCGGTCATATCGTCTTTGTCGGCTCGATTGACGGCGCGCTGTACGCGATAGGGATTGACAGCGGTGAGGTCATCTGGAAGCACGAGACGCTGTACGGCATATACTCGTCGCCTGCCATCGCTGAGAATGTGCTGTACATTGGCATCGAGCACTACGATCTGGCGGCGTTCACGAGCACGCACGATGAGACTGCCTCAGAATAGGCGATACATTCCGCAGGTGCCCGGTCCGGGGGCAGAGAAGGTTCGGGACCCCCAGCATGTCGGGCGATTATGGCGCATCATCGCGGCAGTTATCGTCGTCGTGCTTCTGGTATGGCGACCGCTGGGGCTGGGCGCGGTAGTCAAGCCGATTCGCACGGACTTCGTCGCCATGAGGCACATCCAGAGCGCGGCCGGCGCTGCAGCTGCACGGCCCATGGACCGGGCCAAGGTGGCGGGCATGGTGGACAGGGCGGTGCAGGTCGCTCCGGAGAACCGCGTGGTGACACGGTATGCCGGGCTGCTGTACATGTCCGCAGGCTCCTACGAGAAAGCAGCCAGGCACCTGAGCCGTCTCGAGGAGCGCGATCTGCTGACGGATGCCAACCTCGGGCACTGCCTGCTGCTGTCGGGGCAGCGGGAGGCAGGGACGCGCCTGTTGAGCAATGTGGCTGCGGGCGTGCGGGCACAGAGGCAATTGGGCGCGATTAGCGCGATGGAATATGCGGTTTACCTCAACAACATCGGGTACGCGTATGCTGCCGGGGATGTCGAACTCGACCAGGCCCTGGCTATGAGCGTCGAGGCGGTGCAAATCCAGCCGCTGCAGCCGGCCTTCATAGACAGCCTGGGTTGGGCTTACTACCAGAGCCGCGAGTACGAGCGGGCGATGTTCTACCTGGAGCGAGCGGTTCGATTGGGTGGCGAGGGGAACTCGGCGGAGAATTACTACCATTTGGGTGCTGCCTACGCGAGAATGGGTCGCATCCGGCCGGCAGCCGAGGCGCTTGCCAAGGCACTGAGATACGATCCGCAGTACCAGGAGGCAGCGGCTGAATTGCGGAAGCTGGGATACGCCTTGCCCCAGCCGGCTCGGGCGTGATTGTTTCAGGGCTGTCTGTCGTCCATCAATCATTTGGGAACGCACTTCATTCCGCGGAGGAGCTGGACTGCTCAATGAAGGTCTCACGGAGGGTCGCCACCATCGCGCCGTCGCCGACGATGGAGGGTGCCAGAAGAGCCAAGGCCATGCGGGCGGAGGGCAAGGACGTGATTTCCTTTGCGGTAGGCGAGCCGGACTTCCCGACGCCGCAGAACATCGTTGAGGCGGCGCAGCGCGCGATGGCCGAGCAGAAGACCAAGTACACCAACGCCTCGGGCATTGATGAGTTGAAATCCGCTATTGTGGAGGCCACCGGCCGCAGCATCGGAGTACAGTACGAGATGAGCGAGGTGTGCGTGAGCAACGGTGCCAAGCACGCGCTCTCCAACGTATTCGGCACGCTGCTGAATCCGGGCGACGAGCTTATCGTGCTGGCGCCCTACTGGGTCAGCTATGTAGACCTGATCAAGATCTATGACGGGGTGCCGGTTGAGGTAATGGTATCCGCCGCCAATGACTTCCAGCCCGATATGGACGAGATCGCTAACGCGGTAACGGAGAAGACGGTGGCCATCTGCATCAACAGCCCCAACAATCCAACCGGCGGCGTGCTATCCGAGCAGTCCATCCGCGATCTGGCGGACGTGGTAATGGACAGGGACCTGGTCCTCATATCAGACGAGATATACAAGGAGATTCTCTTCGATGGCCGCACCTACATGAGCCCTGCGAGCCTACCGGGCATGAAGGAGCGCACCATCGTCATTGACGGGGTTGCCAAGAGCTACTCGATGACGGGCTGGCGGATCGGCTGGTCGCTGGCACCGGCGGCCCTCACCAAGCCGATCGGGAACCTGCAGAGCCAGCAGACATCCAACCCCAACTCGATTGCGCAGTGGGCCGCCGTGGAGGCGCTCACCGGCCCGCAGGAGTCCGTGGCGCAGATGCGGCAGGCGTTTCAGGAGCGCCGAGACTACATCATACCGGCCCTGCAGGCAATTGACGGCGTGGAATGCATGATGCCCGCCGGCGCATTCTACGCATTTCCCGACATATCGGCCTATCTTGGCAGGAAGCTGGGAGGGCGGGAGATAGACTCGTCGGAGGACTTGGCAGATTACCTGCTAACCGAGGCCTGGGTCAGCACCGTTCACGGCACGGCCTTCGGGGCCGAGGGCTACATACGCCTGAGCTTCGCCTGCAGCATGGAGCAGCTCAGAGAAGGCGTATCGCGTATCGAGAAGGCGCTGACCGGCGCGTAGCACTGGCTTCTGCTAATCCCAAGAGAATTCCATCACCGAGGACAGGCAAGGATGCCTGTCCTCCGCGAAATCGTCGTTGCGGGCAGTTGCCCAGGTGAGTAGCGGCTCGCACAGGAGGTTCTGGTTTGAGGCACACGATTACTCTGATACCCGGCGATGGTACCGGGCCGGAAGTCACGGAGGCGATGCGCCGCTGCGTCGAGGCGACCGGCGTTGACATAGAGTGGGAAGTGCATAACGCCGGCGTTGACGTGACGGAGCAGTACGGCACCCCGCTGCCAGACCACGTTCTGGAAGCGGTCAGCAGGAACAAGGTGGCGATCAAGGGGCCGGTCACCACGCCGGTGGGTACGGGTTTCCGCAGCGTTAACGTGGCGCTGCGCAAGACGCTCGACCTGTACGCCTGTCTGCGGCCTGCTAAGTATTACTCAGGGGTTAAGTCACATTATCCGCAGGCCGACCTGGTTATTGTGCGGGAGAACACCGAAGACCTGTACGCGGGCATCGAATTCGAGCGCGGCACCGATGATTGCGCCCGCGCCATTGAGGCTATCTCCGAACTGTCCGGCTTGGCGATCCGGGCCGATTCGGGGCTGTCAATCAAACCGATCTCGGAGATGGCGTCAAAACGCATCGTCCGCTTTGCGTTTGACTACGCAATTGCCAACGGTCGCAGCAAAGTGACCGCGGTGCACAAGGCCAACATCATGAAGTACAGCGACGGGCTGTTTCTGGATTGCGCTCGGCAAGTCGCGGAGGAATATGCAGACAGCGGCATCGAGTTCGAAGACCGCATCGTGGACAACATGTGCATGCAGCTCGTGCAGAAGCCGGAGCTGTATGACATTTTGGTGCTTCCCAATCTGTATGGCGACATCCTGAGCGATCTGTGTTCCGGCCTTGTTGGCGGGCTGGGAGTTGCGCCCGGGGCCAATATCGGCAGCGACTGCGCGGTCTTCGAGCCGACGCACGGCAGCGCACCCAAGTATGCCGGTGAGAACAAGGTCAATCCGACAGCGACGATACTGTCTGCCGTGATGATGCTGCGGCACATCGAGGAGAGCGAGGCCGCCGACCGGCTGGAGAGCGCCGTCGCCGCCGTCATCGCCGAGGGCAAGGACGTTACCTATGACCTGAAGCCCACGGCTGATGACCCGACGGCCGTGGGCACCAGCGAGATGGCCGACGCGATCATCGCGAGGCTTTAGGCCCGCTTCCGACCGTAGAGAATCGGAAAAGAGCCTGCCCATCGTCACGGGGCAGGCTCGTTCGTGCGTTGTGCGATTAGAAGTGACAACGTGCCGGCTCGCTATGTCCCCATGCACTGCTTCAGGAACGCCACGTCGGCAGCTAGCTCGCTTTCGGTCTCCTCGAATGATATCTCCTCCGTCCCACGGCGGACGAACTCGATTTCCACGAAGCCGTCGTTACCTGCCGCCTGCAGGTGCCTGATGAGGGCGGCCCAGTCGGTGTCGCCATCCGCCAGCCTGGTCATCACGCGGGCGCCCCCGGCGTGCTTTGCGTTGGTGGCATGGCAGTTGAGTATGTGCGGTCCGAGGATGCGTATCTCCTCGGCGATGGTGTCCGGAGAGGGATCATATACCTGGTAGTTGACGTACAGAGCCGGGCTGTCGACCTCTTCAATGACACGTCGGCTGCCCCAGATAGTGTTGGTGGCAGTGCCTCCATGCCGCTCGAGAGTGACCAGCAACCCGGCATCGGCGGCCATCGCGCAGGCTTGCTGCAGATCGGCGACGGTCGCCGCCCACTGGTCGGCGGTTAGGAGCTGCGAGTCCCCCGGGCCGGCCCACATGCGGAATGCCGGCGCGCCGAGGCGTGCGGTTATGGCTAGGGTATGTCCGATGTCGGTGGCGAACTGTTCTTTGCCGGCGCAGGTGTATGACCCGTACTGGGGGGCGGCGATGCCCTCGGCCTGCATTGCCTCGCGGATTCGGGAGACGTGATCGAGGTTCTCGGGGTCGGGTATGTGTGGCGGCTGTCCCCAAATTTCTATGCCCTCAGCGCCGACCCGCGCGGCAGTCTTCACCACGTCGAAGATGTCCATGCGGTCCTTCCAGATGATGCTGCATATCCCGACTTTCAAGACGGTTCTCCTTTACGGGCGGTTTCAGTGTGGGTCGAGCTAGTCCTTGGATTTGGGGAGGAATGGTATGATGCGCTGTGCGAGGTTGGGGAGAGGCATGCTCTGCAGCCACACGCGGCCCGGGCCGCTCAGAGTGGCGAGGAATATGCCTTCGCCGCCGAGGAACATGTTCTTGATGCCCGGCACGGTGCTGATGTCGAAGTTGACCGTGGGATCGAACATGGCGACGTGTCCGGGGTCCACTTTGAGGACCTGGCCGGCCTGCAGGTTGTACTCGACGACCTCGCCGTCAATCTCGCAGAAGGCGGAGCCGGGGCCCGTCACCTTCTGCAGAAACAGCCCCTCGCCGCCGAAGAGCGCTGCGCCAAGGCGTTTGTGCATGTGGATTTCGAGAGTCACGGTGCTCTGGGCGCACATGAACGCGTCACGCTGCAGGATGACGCTCTGAGCTTCGGCCAACTCCAGCGGGATGATCTTTCCGGGCACTTCGGGCGCAAAGACGATGAAGCCCTGGGCTGCGTTGCAGGTGTAGTCGGTGAGGAATAGAGATTCGCCGCTCACCATCCGCTTCAGGCCGCCGAGCAGTCCGCCCTTCATGTTGGTGTCCATGCCGATGCCGTCGCTCATCCACGCCATGCCGCCGGATTCGGTGTAGATGGTTTCGCCGGCCTCCAACTGGATTTCCACCGATTGCATAACCGTACCCCTGATTTCGTATTTCATCTTCATCCTCCTGAATAGTAAAGGCCACATGGGAGCAACATAGTCCGCCTGCCGGCCGCTGTGGCTTCAGAGCCTGTCTACAGATTCGCGGGCCGGCAGGAGAATCCTACCTGCAGCCTAGTGCTAACTTGCGCAGGTCCGCCAAAGGGCCCCGCCAGCGTGGGCAGGCAGAAATGCCTGCCCTCCGCGGAATCATTGTTGCGCGTAGCTGCTCAAGTAAGTACTAGGGGTTTTCGAAGCTGCGGATGTGGGGATATTGCTTGCGGAGCGCGGCGGCGAGGCGGTCGTCGAGGCCGTTGGGCCTGTGACTGCGGATGATATCGAGTGCGATCCGGCGCGCGCGCTGGGTGGCGTCCGAGCTTCCCTCCGCCTCCCAATGCTCTCGCAGACTGCGGTCGGCGACGGCCGGCTCGAAGAACTCGCGGCGCATGTAACGCACCGTGTGATCGGTGGCCACGTAGTTTTTTCCGGGGCCCTGCGCGCAAATCAAGTCCAGGGCCAGCGTATCATCACTCACCTCGATCCCATTCATGACACGGCCGACCATCCCGATAATCTCATCGTCAATGACCATTTTCTCATAGGCCACGGTCAGATCGAAGTCCATGAGACCGGCGGCGTCATGGATGTAGTGCGCTCCCGACATCATCACCAGCATATTGCTCAGAGCCGCTTCATACGCCGCCTGGGCGTCCACGACTTTGGCGTCCGAGGTGCCTGCGGTCGAA
The DNA here is from genome assembly GCA_964549395.1 of uncultured Armatimonadia bacterium. Taxonomy (GTDB): domain Bacteria; phylum Armatimonadota; class Zipacnadia; order Zipacnadales; family UBA11051; genus UBA11051. The sequence continues at coordinate 26,964 of CAZJVY010000028.1, forward strand.
TAGAGCGGCAGCTCGAGCGCCTGTGATACCTGCGCCACGCCTGCGTTGATCATGGCTCTTTCAATCGGTCCGGAAAGATGGTGCATCCTGCGCATGTCGCAGAGGGAGCCGACGCTGCCACAGATTACGGGCGCGCCGGGGTTGACCGCCTGCACCATCGCCACACCGGCGATGGTCTCGGCCACGTGCATCAGGACATTGGCCGCCAGCGTCACGGGTGAGGTCGTGCCGCACAACGGCTCGGTCGGCACGACCACGGGCAGTCTCTCCTGCGCGCAGAGGCACGTCATCTCGCCATAGATGTCGTCCACTTTCAGAGGGGATATCATCACTGTGATGAAGGATACGAAGGGGCGCTCCCGCAGACGCTCAGGCCCACCGGCTATCGTCTGTGCCATCGCGATCGCCTCGCGCAAACCGGCGAGCGAGTATATGCCGCCCATCACGTGCTTGCCGGTGTTGCACAGCGCCCAGAAGAAGCGGTTGGCATCAATCTGGTCCTGGCTCTTGATCTCGTTGGGGAAGACGTTGATGGTGAAGATGTCCAGATGTTCGAGCGCATCACAGAGGCGGGCGCACCAGGCCACGTCCTTGTTGGTCGAGAGGCGGTGCTTGTCGGTTTCCGGGTCAATGACGTACAGCGCGGTACCGCCGGTGCCCATGTGGACCTGGCGGCCGGTCAGCGTGCAATCGCGGGAGCCGTCGCGGCTGTAGAGTGTCACCTCGGAGGGCGCTTCATCCAGCAGGCGGCGGGCCACTTGCTCCGGTATGCGCACCGACGTTGCATCCACTGCGGCGCCGGCGTCACCCAGTGCTGCGCGGCCCGTGGCTGTGTTGACCTGGATTCCGGCTTCGGAGAGTATCCGGAACGCCCCCTGAATGATCCTGTGCACGTCGTGGTCGGAAAACGGCCTGTACTGCCCGCCCGGCAAGCCTGACATCCTAGCTGTCTCCTCGCTTTGTGCTCAGTACCGGTCCCAGCGTCTCCCACAGGCGCTGCGGGCCGTCCGGCGCTGCAATGGCTGCGAGCAGATCAACAAGCTCGCGGGCCGTGTCGTAGCCCAGCACGGGGTCGACCAGCCGCGTGAACTTCTCCTGCAGTTGAGTCTCGGTGAGTGGATTGTCGGCATCCCCACGGGCCGGCATGACACCTGATGAGTACTCGCGGCCGTCGCGCGTGCAGATGACGACCTCTCCCAAACACTCGGCCGGAAAACGTGCCTGTATGGCCTCGTCAACGCGGACCGCAATGGACCGCGCGATGCGCCGTATCTGTGGGTCATCGAACGCCGGCGGCAGTATCTGCTCCGGGCCGACCGTTCCGCATACGGCGGCGGCCGCCAGAGGCCAGATGATGTTGTACTGCGCCTCTTCGGTGTTGGTGGGCAGCTCCTGGGACAGTGATGCGGCCTCCGCGAAGCAGCGCAGTTGCATCCTCTGTACGTCGCTTGCCTGCAGGCCATGTTCGGCCATCACTTTCAGCACGCCATCTACTCCCGGCTGCGCCCAGCGGCAGCAGGTATAGGGCTTGGAGTAAAGCTCCATGAGACGCCATCTGTGGCCGAGGTCCGCGCACAGGGCAGCGCAATCCTCGTCGCAGAACAGCGAAGGGTTGCCGGTAAAGCCGTCCCGGGCCAGCAAGGCGGCACACATGCCGGCATGTGCTCCCCAGGCGATGCCGTCCTTGGTCATGGCCGGCGTGCCGAGACAGCGCTCGATGGGTGAGAGGGCAGCGTGATACTCGGCCAGCCCGAGAGCCGAGTCTATCCGCTCGGCGTCCATGTGGTGCAGCTTGGCGGCGAGTGCTGCGGTGCCCATAGCGCCCCAGGAGCCCGACGCGTGGTAGTGGTGGTAGTAGTCGTGCGTGAAACTGGCCGCACGCATCGCCACCTCGTAGCCTGCGGCAACGGCGCATAGGAATTCGGCACCGGGCGTGTCCAGCACCTGGCTGCAGTTGAGTGCGGGCATGATGAGGAAGGCGCCCGGGTGGCCCTTGGCGGGCCGGTAGCCGTCATCGGCATCCAGTGCGTTGGCGGCCACCACATTGGCCAGCGCCGCACCGGTCAGCGAGATGCCGGTCCCGTCCTGCAGCAACGTGGCCGCGCCGGACCTGAACTGTTGCTTGACGAAACCGGCGGCTATCCTGCTCGCGGGCGTCCGAGTGCCGGCGATGGCCGCGCCCAGGCCGTCCAGTACACAGAACGGCAGGCGCTGCTTGACGCGCTCGTCGAGCGCGTCATAGGACAGCGATTGCACGAACTGGGCGGCCTTGGAGGTCGGCACTGGTCACCACCTGATGTCGAACGTCGCTCTGATCCGTGCATCCAGGTCTTCGGGCAAGCCCGGCGGCTTGCTACGGGCGATGATGTGCAACGCCCTGGCTCGCGCCACAGCGGCAATATCGGGCCTTCCCTCGGCCTCCCACTGCAGGCGGCTGGTGCGATTGCTCAATACCGGAGCATACATTTCGCTGCGCATGCGCTGCAGCGTCAGGTCGTCGGCCAGGTAGTTGCCGCCGGGACCAACGCGCTTGATGCTGTCCAGCGCAAGCGCCTCGGGGCTGGTGTCTATGCCGCTCAGACAGCGGCGCGCCATACCGAGTATCTCGTTGTCTATTACGTACTGCTCGTAGGAGGTAGTTGACATCGATTCGAGCATACCGGCTGAATGGTGGATGTAGTCCGCCCCTGCCAGCGCGCTCTGCAGGACGGAGAATGCCTTCTCGTAGCCGGCCTGTATGTCGCTGCACTTGCTCTCGGTGAGGCCTGCCGAGTTGTACATGGGGACGCCGTAGGAATGGGCGATTTGAGCTGCGGCGGCATTGAGCAGGCCGAACTCCGGTCCACCGCCCAGGTAGGAGCCATCACGGAGGTTGCACATGGAGGGCACGGCTCCATAGATGGCCCTCGCGCCGGCTCTGGCCGTCTGCGCCAGGACAATTCCCGACAGCAGCTCGGCATTCATCTGCACGAGAGTGCCGGCCAGCGTCACCGGCGATGTCGCTCCGGCCATGGGCGCTGTTGACATGACGGCGGGCATGTCGTGGGCGATGGCGTGCAGCAGCAGGTCCGTGCTATGGGGGTCAATCAGCAGAGGAGATACCATCCAGCAGCAGATGAAGGATATGAAGGGCCGCTCCTGAAGGCGCTGCTTGCTGCCGGCGATCATCGAACCCAGCTCCAGCACGTGCTGCATGCCCGCGACGGTGTTCGCCCCGGCCATAACGTGCTTGGTGGTGTTGCATACGGAGGCATAGTACTTGTTCACGTCGGCGATTCCAGCAGGCACGTCCTGCGGCTCGGTTGGTCGCACGAAGAAATCAACGTAATCGAGGTTCTCGACCAGGAGCGCCAGCCGGGCGATGTCTGCGAGGGTGCCGCTGCGCACCTGATCGGTGTGCGGGTCCAGCACATTGAGTGCCGCGCCTCCGGTGCCCATGTGCACTCGCGTGCCGTCCAGGCGCAGATCGTGCTTTTCATCCCGCCCGCAAAGCGTCACCTGTTTGGGAGCTTTGGCGAGCGCGGCTTCCACGGCCTGCTCTCCGATGTAAACGCGCCGGCCCTCGATCCTCGCGCCGGCCCTATCGAAATGCGCCAGGGCTCCCTGGTGGGAGCAGTCAATGCCGAGTTCGGTCAGCACTCTGAGCGACGCGGCATGTATCGCGGCTATCTGGTCTTGTGAAAGCGGCCTGTATGTCGGCTCCGCCATGTCCACTCCCGTTGGTCTGTGCGTTGGGTCGTCCGCAGCCCGGCAGTATTCACGGGTATAGTATAGCCTGTAACGCCCGCATGTCTACAGGAAAGCGCGAAGTGTTGGGATGGCACAAGCACTCGCCGCCTCAAGCGCTACGAGCGCCCTGATGCGCAGCCGGATACGCAGGTCCGTGCGGTTCGGGCAGCGAAGAGTGGCGTAGAGCGCCTGACCGGTGGGTTAACGACAGGTGTGCCCATTCGGACATAGGGAATCCCGGAGAGGAGACCATCATGCGCACCACTTCGCCAGGCTTGGCATTGACGCGCCACAACTCCGCTGCGGTCCGGCTTCTCGGCAGGGCACTGCTACTTTCCGTGGTTGCTTGTTTGTGTACGCCGGCAGCGGCGCAGCAGGTGCAGATTCTGAACATGGAGATCGTCCGGGACGAGAACGGCTTTCTCGTGAAGGGGAAGGTCCAGGGCTCGGGTCTCAATCCGCAGGGGCAGATCGTGGAGCAGGACTATGTTGCCATCGTTGCCGATATTCAGAAGGGGCCCGGTGCTGTCTATCCGGTGCTGCCGGACGGCATGTACTGCTGCCCGCTGCCCGAGGGGGCGAAGTCAGCCTACACCAAGGGCGATGGGACTCTGACGCCGGAAGAGGTCAGCGGCACCAACATCACCACGGTGAGGATCAGCGCTTTCCACTTGCGCAACGCGACCGTGTGGTACGCCTACGGTGGCGTCCCGGACTGGGTCAAGAATGCTCCCGCCACTGTCACCGCCGATTTCGAGGGCAGGATTCCGCTCGAGCACGCCGGCAAGCAGTACCGGATTCGGGCGGTTCTTGACCATCGTTGGGGCGGACCGCGGGCGTGGTGGTCTGCCTGCTCGCTGCATCACCACGTGGCTGAAGAGGGCACGCTGGGGGCCGGCTCGACGACAAAGCCGCATGAGATTAAGATCACCTTCGGCCCCACGAGTTCGTCCAATCCGGCGTGGCCCGGTCAGAAGGTGGAATGTATCGTGCAGGCCCAGGACAGCCAGGGGCACGAGCTCAAGTACGAGTGGAGGGCGCTGGGGGGTACCGTAGGCTTCGATGATCCGTCCCTGAAGCGGCCGACATGGACCGTACAGCCCAACAACACCGATCACGTGGTGGCTTGGACTATTAGCGTGAGAGTATACTGCGACCACGGCGCTTCAGCCGAGGGGCACTTCATGCAACAAGTGCAACCCGGTTACGAGGTTCTGGAGGGCCTCAAACCCATAACGGAGCGTTACGAGAAGCTCGAGCACGGGTACTTCGAGGATCAGAGCCTGTTCGGGATATTCCCACCGGGGGCGTCGAACAATATCATGCAGGCGTTCTTCGACTGGGGGAAGTATGCGCCGGTATTCTGGCCTGCGTTCGACGCCATGGAGGCCAATGCGAGCGACCTGGAGCGTTTCACCTGCGGGGGGTGCCAGGGCCGCGTGCTCGACATGCTGGACGACATGCGGCTGAACGGCACACCCGCAGAGCAGGAGGCAATGAAGCACTGGGATTACGGCCCGCTGAGGGTTCTGCCGACCATGCACCAGGTTGTCGTCATCTGGCCGAAGGGCGGCGGTTGGCGGACAGACGGCATCATACTCGACCCGTGGCCCAACCAGAGGCCGGAGTCGAAGCCGATCGGCCAGTTCATGACAGGTCAGTTGACCAATGTGCACGCCATGCCGTCGGTATTCTACTCGGGCATGTACCCGCTCACCGGCGGCAGCAAGTACCCGGAGAAGTATGAGGGCAAAGTTGAGTTTACAGAGCGCCACAGGCGGATCCAGGGGCTGCTGACGCAGGAGCAACTGGCCGGGCTACGCAGCAAGGCCACCAAGAAAGACAGGATCGAGTACCTCGAGGGCGTAGGGGCAGCCCTTGAGAAGCAGAACCCTAACGCCCTGCGCACTGCAGTGGTGGCCACGAAGTCGCCGGTGAGAATGCTGCTGACCGACGGCCTGGGGCGAAGGGCCGGATGGGCTGACGCTGAGACGCTGGTGAATGAGATACCAGGCACCGAGATTGACCTTTTCCCCGAGCCCGACGGCAGCGAGGGCATGCTGGTGATGATGCCCCTTGCGCCCTATCGTGTGACAGTGACCGGCTGCCGGACCGGCAAGTTCGGGCTGCTGCGGGTCATGGCCGAGCAGTTCACAACCGCCGCGCTCGCCCACGCGCAGGACATTCCGGTCGCGCCGGGTCAATCGTTCGAGTACATATTCTCACCTGATGCGCCGATGGCTCCCCTATTGGGGCAGGGCGGCGCGACATATCCGTTTGTGGATGTGCTTATAGGCGGCCCACAGACCGGCCTGCCACATCAGGAGTTGACGCCGGTCGCCGACGCCGACGTTTACGCGTACAGCTACCGCAACTGGAACAAGGCCAACTCGGGGAGTGCGGTAACGATCACTGCCGGCTACCATCCGCAGGGTGGCGAGAAGCGCGTGTACATGCGCTTCGAGTTGCCTGAGGTGCAGCGCGTGGAGAAGGCGGTACTGAGGCTGTATCAGTACTATGCCGGAGGGCAGCCGTACCACAGACTCGGTGTCTTTCGCGTGACGGCACCGTGGCAGGAGGGCACCGGCACCAGTCACTACGGTCAGGATGAGCCGACCGCGAAGTCCGGGGAGATCAGTTGGGTCAACCAGCCGACATTCGATCCCGACCCCGTGATCGCATTCCAGCCGCCAGAGACGTCGAACACCCGGATAGGGATTGACATCACCGGGCTGGTCAATCAGTGGCTGGCAGGCACGCCCAACTATGGTCTGGTGCTGAAGGTGGCGGACCCACCCAACCCCAACATGCCGAACTCATGGTACGGGTTCATGTCGAGGGAGTGCGAGGAGAGCGCCAAGCGGCCGGTGTTGGAGTTGACTACGGCTGCGGCAGCTACCGGTGGCACGGGTGGCGGCGGCCAGCCTGCGACGCCTGAGACACCCGCGACGACGGGCAGTCTGCCTGCGACGCTTGCCGACCGCGTGATCAGGCGGGCAGCCATCTGCGAGGGGGCCGACGCGGACAATCTGCCACTACTGCGCACCGACTTCCCAGTCGGCACCGACAAGGTCGGCATCTACATGGAATGGGTGAACGGCCCGGCCAACACGCAGGTTCGGGTGCAGTGGTACTGCAACGGTCAGGCATTGCACGATACGCGGATAGTGGCCGAGGGCACGCGCAAGATCATAACGTACTTACGGCACGGCATCCGTGACAATGCGCTACCCCCGGGCCATTATCAGGCAGCCATCTTCCGAGACGACAAGCCTGTCACAACTCTGACATTCAACATCCGCGTCACGCGATAGGAGCAGCCGCCGCATCCTGCGGGCCATCCAGTTCCGGAGAGCGTCTGATAGGGTGAGCCGCCACATGCCAGACCTCATGCGGGGACTGAGCACGGCAGTCACACTGCTGTCGGTGATGGTCGTGAGCGCCACCCTGGGTGCTTGCGGCCCGCCAGAGAATCATGCGGCGGCAGCCAACGGAGCGACCATCAAGGGGCCACGGAACGCCTCCGGCAGCGTAGGTCAGCCCAACTGCGCCGTTGACGGCGAGGTCAGCGATTATGGCTACCACCACGGCTACGCCTGGGCTGATTTGGAGGTCCCGACCACCATCACCTTCGCTCGCCCCGCCGCCGTTGATACCGTGGAGGTCATTCTGCTGGACAGCTCACTGCGCACCTCCTGCTACATCGTGAGCGTCTCGGCCGATGGCGAACACTGGCAGCAGGTGGCCGACACGTCGGCAGCGCCCGTCTCGGGGTGGCGCATGCACCAATTCGCTCCCGTGGAGGCGAGGTACCTGCGGCTGGATTTCACAGCCAGTTCGCCGCCATCCGGCAGCTACTACGTAGTCGAGGTCGGGGCCTTCTACCTCGGCGAAAGGCGGCCGGTCGGCCCCCTGGGCCTAGCCTGGCAGCACAACCGCGCCGAGAGGGACATAAGCGAGGTTGTTCTGCTGGGAGTTGAGCCCGCCCATCTTGCGCTGCAGGATGCCGGCCTTCTCGGCCAACTGAAATCGGCACCCGACAAGCAGCCGATCCATCGGGACTTGCCAGGGGGGACCTCGGCCCTGGTATACCGCGACAAGGGCGCCGTCGTGGTGGCTATTGACGATGACGGCAACCTGAAACCGCAAGACACGGAGCCGGATATGGTCAACGACTGTCTGGCAGTGGACCTGGATGCCGACGGCTTGCTGGACCGCTCAATTGACTATTCCGACAGCGACGGCGACGGCCTCGCCGACACGATGGTGCAGACGTATGTCCACTGGAGCACGTGGGGGCGGGAGCCGGTCATGCTGCTGGCGCGGGACCTGGATGTCGGCCCTCTGCGCCTGTACTGTCTGGATCACTACAGCTATCAGCAGCGGACATGCGAGTGGAAATGCGACTTCGGCGGTGATAGCTATTTCGTCATATTCCGCCGCAGCCGCGACCGCCGCTGGATCGGCACCTGGGAGAATCCGTTCTGCTTCTACGATTGCGACGGCGACGGGCTGGCCGAAGAGACGGTTCGCATCTCCGGCAGTGACACCACAATCCGCTCGGTCCGCTACAGCATCAATGCCGACAATGATACCACCGAAGGCCAGCTCTATGACTACGATGTGGGCATCACCTGTTTGGGACAGGTGCCTCTGGCGGCCGAGGCGGCGGAGACCTTCATCACCAGGACCGGCGAGGAGACCGGCCAATTCCTGAGCTGGGCCAAGACGCGGCAGACCGCGCGGGAGATGGACTGGCAGCGGGCACTGCTCATCTGGGATGAGAACGACCGCAACGTGGCGGCCAGAGCGCCCGACCGCGAGCGGTGGGAAGGTCTCATCAATTCGTCCTACAGAGGCTTCCCGCAGGAGGGCGGCCCGCCGTGCGGGAGGATCAACAAGCGCTACGAACTTGACGCCGACTTCTCCGGGAAGATGAGGCTGTACTACTGGCCCGGAGATGGGCGGCTGCACCTCTACGGAGCGGAGGTAGGCACGCTGGAGGTTGATTACGACTACGACGGCCGCACCGACATGGTCGTGGAGTATGCCGATGGGGACGCTGACGGTTTCTTCGACCATCGCACGGTGACGTATGGCAGCTCGGGTCTCGGCAGTCGGGAGATCAGCGGCCCGACAACCTATGGGCTATCGGGCGCCCTAGCGGGCGATGCGGCAGAGCCGGTCCTGGTAGCGTACAGCTACACGGAACTGGCGGCTTTCTGGCCGCAGGCGATGGCATCGCGTATCGCGGATGGCGAGGCAGTGCTCGCAGCGCTCCGCAGCTTCGCCGGTCGCAGGGGCTTGCAGCTTGCGACAGGGCCGATGGATTTCTATAGGAACGCGACGGCGGCGCAATTCCCGTACATTACGCAGTTGAGGTCCAGCCAGGAGGCCCTGCGCTACTATCAGGACATCGCCATCGAGTTGGCATTTGCACGGTTGATCGTCGATGCACAGAGAGCAGCCGACAGCCGGGCAGGTCCACTGCTGGAGCAAGTACGCGCTCTGTACGATGAAGGGAAGTCGAGAGAGGCCCTGCGGATGCTGGAAGCCGGCGCCACGCGCGGCTAATGCTAACTTCCGCAAGTCCGCGCGGGCAGGCAAGGATGCCTGCCCTCCGCGGAATCACCGAGGGAAACCAGCTGGCGTTGCGCGTGGCTGCTCAAGCGAGTACCATGCCCTCAGCGTATGCACCCTCGTAACGCAGACGCTCCAAAGCGGCCTGCAATATGTCCTCGAAACCGCTGGCCAGCAGCCCCGGCGCGATTCTTCCCTGCGGGTGGCATGACGAGGGATCTTGGCGTGCGCCCCAAGCTGGCATATAATGTCTGCTGTAACGCAAAGAGCCTACGATGGCGCAGCCATCGTCTGACGGTGGGATGATTCGTGAAGCTACTGCACCTGGCCGACGTACACCTCGGTGTGAAAGCTGTGGGGTTCGGCGACCGTGCCGATGACCTGCGCCGCCGGATTCAGGCGGCGTTCGAGCGAGCGCTGAGCGTGGCCGGCGAGCGGGCCTGCGACGTGGTGCTGATCGCCGGCGACCTGTTCGACTCGAATCGTGTCGGCGACCGCACGCTTCATGCCGCGACAAAGGCGTTGGCAGATTTCCTGGCTGCGGCCCCACAAGCCCACGTGCTGCTCATTCCCGGCAACCACGACTGCTTGGGTGATGGCAGCATCTACCACGCGGCGGAATTCACGCGACTGGGCGAGCGCTTCCATCTCTTCACCGAACCCGCAGGCGAGACCGTCCGCCTGGACAATCCGGATGCGGCCATCCATGCCGTTCCGTTCATGTGCAACTTCAAGCAGCTTGACATCAACCCGTTGGCCGCACTGTCGCCCCTGCCGGAAGCGAAGCACAACATCGCGATGGTGCACGTGGGCGTGACGGCCCCGCACTGGGATGCCCAAGACGCCCCGCAGGTTACGTGCGAGGAGATTGCCGCTTGCGGGATGGACTATGTGGCGCTCGGGCACTTCCACAACTTCACGCTGGAGAAGACGGGCAGTGTCGTGGCCCGCTATCCCGGCCCTCCCGAGGTCATCGGCCTGGGCGAGGCGGCCGGCGGGGCGATTGTTGTGGAATTGACCGAGGCAGGTGTGGCGACGGAACTTGTGCGCGTCAGCTCTCTGGAACTGAAGCAGTTGCAGATAATGGCTGCGGAGCTGGATTCGGAGGGCGCCCTGGCGGACAAGCTGCTGGAACATGCGGGCGCCAACGTCGTGCTGCGGGCGGAGATTGCAGGGGTGCTGCCACTGGGAGTGCGGCTGGAAACGGACGAGGTTGCGGAGGAGCTGTCCGACCGCTTCTACCGTTTGAGCCTGGATGATGCAAGCGCATACGGAGCCGTCGAACTGGACGAGGGAGACTACCCGGAACGACTTGTGACCGGCAAGTTCATGCGCATGATGCAGGAGCGGATTGAGGCCGCTCGCGCCAGCGGGGATGAACGCGGGGCCCGCATCGGTGCCGAGGCCCTTAACCTGGGCGTTCACCTGTTGCAGGGGGGTGATCTGCAGTGAGGATCACCCATCTGAGTGTAACCGCATTCAAGGGCCTGTCTGACGGTTCATACGAGCTGTCAGCCGGTCTTACCGTCGTTCGTGGGCCGAACGAGGCGGGGAAATCCAGCTTCCAGCAGGCCGTGTTGACCGGCCTGTTCGGCGATCCGAGCAGCTCGGCGGCACGCTACGACTTGCTGCATTCGTGGCGCGCCGGGCGCAAGTGCAGCGTGATGCTGGGGCTTGACATCGGCGGCGATGAGTGCGAGTTGGTGCGGGATTTCGAGGGCCGCGATTCGCTGCTGAAATCTCCCATGAATGGCCTGGTCTCGGGCCGGGATGCGGTCAAGGATGCACTGGCCGAGAGGGCCGGACTGCGCTCGGAATCAGTTTACAGTGCGACCGCCTGCATCAAGCAGCAGGACCTGGTGAAGCTGCGGGCCGATGTAGAGTTGAGAGACATGCTGCAGCAGACGATGACCGGCGGCGAGGATGATGCCGATGTCTCGACGGCCCTGAAGAAGCTCGATAAGGAGATAAACAGCACGTTCAGGAAGGGGCGCAAGGGGGGCGAAAAGGGGCCCTGGCTGGCGGCCCAGGAAGACCTCAACGAGAAGCTGAAGCTCAAGACGACGATTGCCGAGCAGGTTGAGAGGACCGTGGGCGCGCGCAACACGATCGCGGCCCATGCCGAGGAGCTTGATGAGAAAAGGGAGACTGTGAAGAAGCAGAAGGCGCTGCTGGAGCGCGTCCGCGAGCGCCAGCAGAAGCAGGAAGACCTGGAGCAGCTTGAGACAAAATGCAGCGAACTGCAGACGCGAATCCAGCAAGCGGAGAAGCTGTCTGAGGCCATTTCTCAACGTGAGGCGAAGCTGGCCGAACTGCCAGCGGCGGATCCTGGGACTGTGGAGGGTCTGAAAGCGCTCGCCAACAGGCTGGAAGGCACTCGGACCCAGCTTGCGGAGCGGCAGAAGCAACTGGCCGAGCTCGATGAGAAGCGGGGAGCGCTTGCCGAGCGAGGCCGGCAGACAGGAGCCGTCGCGAGCAAGCGGCCGGTAGCAGGGATCGGACTAGTCGCCTCGACCATCGTGGCCGCCCTTGCGGTGTGGCAGGGGCTTTCCGGCGTCGCTATGGCCTGGGTGCTGTTTGCACTGGCGGTCATTGCGGGCGCGGTGAGTGTGGCGGCGCTGCTGCGCGCCGGGGTCGCGGGCCGCCGTACCATCGAGGCCGAGATCAATGCAATTGAGGCACAACGGGCCCTGCTGGCCGAGCAGGTTGAGGGACTGCAGGCAACGCAGACCCAAGCGCAGCAGGCGATAGAAGCGGCCCTGCAGAAGAACGGCGCCGCCTCTATGGAGAGCTATCTTGAGACAGCAGAACGGCGCAGGAAACTGGCCGAACAGAACACACAGGATGCGAGTAAGCTGGCGGGGATGTTGGGAGATGCCAGCATCGCAGACTTGCAGACGACGCTGAACACCCTGAACCTCGACCGCATGGGTCTGCGGGAACTGCTGGAGACCCCAGCGATGCTGGCCGCGGCGATGGAAGCGGCCGACATTCGGGCACTCGAGGACAGTATAGCGGAGCTTGAGACGCAAGTGGCTTACCTCGATGAGAAGCTGCGCCACGCCCGCGCGGTACTCGAGCAGGCCGGCTACGACGTGGAGGACGAGGTGCGGATTGACGAGCAGGTTGCGGCGGCCCAGCAGCGTGTGGACCGCCTTGGTGAATATCAGGACGTATTGACGCTCACGGAGGAGGTGCTGGAGGAGGCCCGCCGGCAGACTGTGCGCACCGCCGTTGAGGTGCTGGGGCCAACCATCAATGAGTACCTGGCTCATCTCACGGAGGGGCGCTATGACGAGGTCCGGATCGGTGACGACGAGCTTGACCCTGTGGTCTATTCGCGTGAGAAGTCGGACACGGTCAACCCGGAGACGGAACTGAGCCTTGCCACCAAGGAGCAGTTGTATCTGGCCTGCCGGCTGGCATTCAGCAAGCTGCTATGGGAGACGGACGGGCCGCCGATTCTGCTTGACGATCCGCTGGTGAACTTCGACGAACGGCGGAAGGCCAGGGCGCTTGAGTTGCTGAGGGAGATTTCGGGAGAGCGGCAGGTGGTGCTGTTCACCTGTTCGGATGAATACGACAGTGCAGCCGACACGGTAATCGTCCTGGAGAGGCCGGATTAGCGGCCGCTACATCTCGTACTCGCGGCGCTTGTGCAGCAGATAGAGGAAGAAGGGGGCGCCGAGCATCGAGGTGACGATGCCGATGGGGATTTCTCCGGCCAGCCGCACCGCCACATCAGCCAACGCGAGCAGTACCCCTCCGGCCAGCCCTGCAGCCGGCAGCAGCCAGCGGTGATCGGGTCCGACCAGCAACCGCGTGATGTGCGGGATGATGAGGCCGACGAAGCCGACGATGCCGGCGACGGCCACAGCGGCGGCAGCCAGCAGTGAGGAGAGGGCCAGCAGCCCCAGCTTCACATGTTCCACGTTGAGGCCCAGATAATGGGCCTGCTCGTCCCCCAGGAGCAAGACATTCAGGTCGCGCCCGTACAGGTAGACGAGCACGCAGCCTACCAGTGCGAACGGCCAGATCATCTGCACCTTGGCCCAGTCGGCGGCCGCCAGGCTCCCCAGCATCCAGTAGACCACCCTATCCATCTGCCCCTGGCCGAACGTTATCAGGATGAATGAGGAGGCCGCGGAGGCCATCGAGCCGACGGCGATGCCTGTGAGCAACAGCACTCCGACCGGCGTCCTGCCTCCGCGCCGCGAGAGGATATATACGAGTGCTGTGACCGTGACGGCGCCTACGAAGGCGGAGGATGTGACGGAACTGATGCGCCAGAGCCAGAAGTCGAGGCCGAACATGATGGCCGCGGTTGCTCCGAGCGCGCCGCCGGCGGACACGCCGACGATGGAGGGGGCCGCCATCGGATTCTGGAAGAACGCCTGCATGACGACGCCTGCGACCGCCAGACACGCCCCAACGAGCATCCCCAGAAGCAGGCGTGGCAGGCGGATGTCGCGGACGATGGTGATGTCCTCGGCTGCTATGTCCGGCGCCTGCCAGCCGCTTGCGACAGACCATATCACGCGCAGCGCCTTGTGGGTCGACATTCCCGAGGTGCCCTGCGTGACGGATAGCACGACTGCGAGAAATCCGGCGGCCAGCAGCACGACGATTACCACAACGGCGCGGGTCCTCATGACGCATCACCCGCCGCCGGCCCATCGGTGACTGTCACGCGCGGCCGTCCCGTGGGCGCCTGGTCCACCAGGACCCTCGCCCCGTAGATTTCTTCGATGCGGCGGGCAGTCACGATTGCTTCCGGCGTGCCCTGGGCGACTATTCGCCCGTCCTTCATCAAGGCGATGCGATCGAAGAACGCCGCCGTCAGGTTGAGGTCATGCGACACGCAGAGAATGGTCTTGCGCTGCTCGGCATTGAGCCTGCGCAGCAGGCGGAGGATCTCAAGCTGGTGGTTGATGTCGAGGAATGCGGTCGGCTCATCGAGGAGCAATATGGGTGTCTGCTGAGCGAGGCTGCGGGCGATGACCAAGCGTTGCAGCTCGCCGCCGGAGAGCTCGGTGACCGGCCGGTCGCGCAAGTACTCAGCGTCCATGTCGCGCATGGCCTGAGTGGCGATCTCGCGATCTCTGGCGGTCTCAGCCTGCAGGCGGCCAAGGTGGGGAGTGCGGCCCATCATCACGAACTCCAGCGCGGTGAAGGAGAACATGATGCTGCTCATCTGCGGCACGACCGCGATATGACGGGCGATTTCGCGTCGCCTGTAGGCGCGCAACGGCCGGCCGTACAGGAGCACCTGCCCGCTGCGCACCGGCAGCACACCGGCCAGCGCGCGCACGAGCGTGCTCTTGCCCGAGCCGTTGGGCCCCAGCAGCGCGATCATATCGCCGGCGGCGACGCGCAAATCCACGCCGTGCAGAACCTCGCGCTGCTCGTATCCGCTGCTTAGGCCGCGGGCTTCCAGAACCGCTTCACCGTTCATCCGGCTTCGTTTCCTGTCGGGGCGTGGCTTGTGTAGCGGATGTCGGGTGCAGTAGCTCGGCCACCTGTTCCAGTGCCTGCACCAGGCGCGGGCCGGGAATGGTTATCAGATCATCATCAACGACATAAACGCGCCCTTGCTTGACGGCCGGCACCTGCGCCCATGCCGCGTCCTTGCGCAATTGTGTCGGCAGCTTCTCTCCGTTGGGCGCGCCGGTCTCGTGGCCATGGCCGGATGGGAAGATCAGGACTTCCGGGGCTGCGGATAGCAGCGTCTCCCTGGATATCTGCGGCCAGGGCTGCTCCCCGGCAGCAGCTCTGACGCTTATCGCCGGCTCGCCGCCGGCCTCCTCAATCAAGTCGGCGATGAAGGAGCTCTTTCCGGCCACGAAAATCGGGTCGAGTGACAGGACGAAGACCGTTTTGGGGCGTCCATGCACTCCGGCAGCGGCTCGCGCCCGCTCGGCTATCGCGATGCGCCGCCTCTGCAATTGAGCCGTTATGTCGGCTGCCACCTGCTCATTGCCGATGATGCGCCCAAACATCTTCATGCAGGAGAAGACGTCGTCGAGGCCCTGTGGGTCCACCCCCAAGACCTGCAGGCCCAAGTCGCGCAGCTTCTGCAGGACATCGGCAGGCGTTCCCCGGGAGGTGATGACAAGCTCCGGCCTCAGGCTCACGATCCTTTCGTAATCGGGCGTCAGGATATCGCCGACCTTGGGTATCCGTGCCATCTCGGGCGGGTAGTCGGTGTACTTGTCAACCGCTGCTATGTGGCTGAGGCCACCGATTTCGCACAGCATCTCGGCGATGTTGGGCTGGAGGGCCACGATGCGCATGGCGGGCTTGCTGAGCTCCACATCGGGACCGTGGGCGTTGGGAAAGGTGCGGGGCCAGCTTCCTGCTCCGGGGATGGCCCCGTTAGGTCGTGGCGGCAGGTTCTGCTGCGGTGGCGCTGCTGCTTCGGGCTGACAGCCGCCGAGGGTGAGCGCCACAGCCACCAGTGCCATCAGCGCGGCGCGCAGTCGTCTGCTCCAGTTGGCCTGCTTGCCTGTCAGATAGCGGCGGTACGTCACCATCATGGACGTGACTCCATCTGTCAGAAACGAAAACGGCCGCCCTGCGGCGGCCTGAAATGTGCAGTGTATTTGCCCGCCCTCGAGGGCACATCGTGCTCACAGGGCCGTCTCCTGGCTTCCGGATCGTCCTATTCACCCGATCTTCCCGTTCGTCGGCGGAGCGACTCCCGGTGATCATCGCGGGCTTTCGTACCCGGTCACAGTTGCGGGGCAGCGGCGGATTCGCACCGCCTTCCGGAGCGCTGATGAAACGCTGCGCGCATATCAGACGCTACCGTGTGAGCCTATTCGGTTTCGGCCAGTGTAGCACAGCGTTGCGGGCTTTGCAACAGGGGCAAACAAGGGACCCCCGGCAAGACTGTCCGGGGGTCCGCTTCATGCAATCACGTCGAGCTCTCCGAGCGGCCGCGCGACTAGGCAGGCCAGGTTACATCCGGCACGCTCTTCATGGCCTCATCTATCTTCTCCTGCGGCAGTTCGTAGTCCTCAAGCCGCCCGGTCAGGTATGCGTCGTAAGATGACAGGTCGAAGTGGCCGTGCCCGCTGTAGGCGATGACGATGCACTTCTCCTCATTGGTCTGCTTGCACTTCAGGGCCTCATCAATAGCGCCCTTGATGGCATGGGCGGTCTCGGGTGCGGGCAAATGGCCCTCAGTGCGGGCGAATGTCACAGCCGCCTCGAACGTCTCGTTCTGGTGGAACGCACGCGGCTCTATGACCTTCTGGTCAACCAGCAGCGACATCAACGGGGCATCGCCGTGGTAGCGCAGGCCGCCGGCATGGATTGGCGGGGGCACGAACTTGTGCCCGAGAGTGTGCATCTTGACCAGCGGCGTCAACTGCGCAGTGTCGCCGAAGTCGTACCGATAGGGGGCCCTGGTCAGCGTCGGGCACGCCGTCGGTTCGGTGGCGATGATTTGAATCTCCTGCCCGTCAAGCTTGTCCTTGACGAACGGGAAGCAGAAGCCGGCGAAGTTCGACCCGCCGCCGACGCAACCGACCATCACGTCGGGCTTCTCTCCGGCTATCGCCAATTGCTTCTTAAGCTCCAGGCCGTTGACGGTCTGGTGGAGGAGGACATGGTTGAGGACGCTTCCGAGCGAGTACTTGGTGTCATCGTGAGTGGCGGCGTCCTCGACGGCTTCCGAAATGGCGATGCCCAGGCTGCCGGGCGAGTCGGGGTCTTCGGCCAGGATCGCGCGGCCGGCGTTTGTCCTATCGCTGGGGGAGGCAATGCACTGAGCGCCCCAGGTCTGCATCATCAGTCGGCGGTACGGTTTCTGCTGGTAGCTGATCTTGACCATGTAAACCATGCACTCGATGCCAAAGAGGCAGCAGGCGAGGGATAGGGCGCTGCCCCACTGACCGGCGCCGGTTTCGGTGGCAATTCGCGTGACGCCTTCCTGCTTGTTGTAGTAGGCCTGCGCGATTGCCGTGTTGGGCTTGTGGCTGCCGGCGGGACTAACGCTTTCGTTCTTGTAGTAGATCCTTGCCGGGGTGCCGAGTTCTTCCTCCAGCGCACGGGCGCGATGCAACGGCGTCGGTCGCCACAGCTTGTACACCTTCATCACGTCATCGGGAATATCAATCCACGGCTCCATGGAGACTTCTTGCTTGATCAGCTCCATGGGGAACAGCGGTGCGAGGTCCTCCGGGCCGATAGGCTGGCCGGTGCCCGGATGCAGCGGCGGCATCAGCGGCGCGGGCAGATCCGGATTGATGTTGTACCACGCCTGGGGCATCTCGCTTTCCGGAAGGAATATCTTGGTATCATCCATATGCACTTGCCTCCCTGCTCATTCTCGCCGTCGTTGTAGCGCTGCGGTGCGCCCCCGATTCATCGGCCCACGGCTCTCCCACCATCGTCCGCTGACCAGACCCGCAGCGCTCTCTGTGGGGCTGGATGCCCCAGAGTGGCGACAGGATACAATATCTTCCGGCGGGGGTGCCGGAAGCAGTGTAATGCCTAATATTAAGCAACTCCTGCAGCGATGTC
>CAZJVY010000029.1:0-44548 GCA_964549395.1 uncultured Armatimonadia bacterium
CCGCTGGGTCCTGTGCGGCCTGGACTATAGTGAGGAGAACCTGGTCTTCGGCGCCCACAACGAGAACCATTCCATCGCGGTCTGGGAGTACGAGAACGGGGTCATGGGCTTGGCGGCAGGCGGGGATGCCAATCGCCTGGTGGGCTGTCACCACCGGGTGATCGGGGCGGAGGGGATCATCGAGATCGGCCGCGCCAACATGCCGGTCCTGCGTGTGCTGCGGTTTGGGAAGGATTGGGAGGACATAGACACGGATGGGGAGAGCTGTCACGGCTGGCCGTTCGTGTATCGCTGCATCGCGGACATCGTGGAATGCCTGCGCGCCGGCCGCGAGAGCCAGATGAACGCCCGCAACGCCCTGCGCGCCACCGAACAGATCTTTGCCTGTTGGGAGTCGGTGCGGCGACGCGGCATGGTCAAGCTGCCGTTGGCTATCGAGGACAACCCGCTGCAAGCGATGGTTGAGACCGGCGAACTGAGGCCGACTCCGCAATGAGGAGCGCTATGGCATTGGGCCGCCGCCCAGATCGGGCACAGGAAGCAATTCGCCACCGGCCTCGGCAGAATCATGGGCGATCAGCCCTGGAATGAGGTAGCGCGCCGCCTGCCAGACGTTGTTGGGGGGTTGCTGCCCGCTCACGCAGGCCGTCACGAAGTCATCCACGAGGAACTGGTGAGAGCCGAGATGACCGTTGGGCAGCCCGATGAACTCCTTCGGCAGCCGGCTGACATCATGGACCTGCGATACCCCGTGGTGAGTGCCATCGGCTGAAGTTACCGCGGCCATGGCACCCTCGGGCTTTGCGGGCACTCCCACCGGCGCCAGCAGCTCGCCCAGGTCAACCATCTCCTCGCGGTTCTTGGTGACCCACACCTTGGCGTTGGCCTGCTCCTCGTAGCTGCCCTCCGTCCCGTAGAGGCTGAGGCCCACAGTGCCGGGATGTCCGATGCGCCGGAACTCGTTGATGCGCATGACGCTGCCGTCTGACATGCTGAACAGTGCGCTTTCATTGCTGAAGCGATTGTGCCACATGTTGATTTCGGGCTTGTAGATGCCGTCTTCGTGCTCATCAACGAAGCCGAAACACGAGACGTGGGTTGCATGGGCGCCGGTGGCGGAGACTATCATGCTGACCGAGTGCGTCGGATAGTACATCGGCGGGCCGCCCGCGGTCTGCAGCCAGTTCTCCCCGCCGCGCCATTGCGCCACCGCATAGAGGCCGTGATCCCAGTCGTGGTAGTACTCTCCCTCACCGTACACGATCTTGCCGAAATCGCCATTGCGGAACCGCCGGCGGCAGTAGATGGCGCAGGGGTAGTAGTAGCTGGTCTCCCCTATCATGTAGATGAGGCCGGTCTGTTCGACCGCGCGGACCAGTTCCGTGATTTCATCCATGCTAATCGCCGACGGCACCGCCGAGTACACGTGTTTGCCTGCGCGCAGCGCTTGTACGGCCTGCGGACCGTGCATCCAGTTCTGCGTGATTATGGCGATTGCGTCCACGTCCGTCTGGCAGAGCTCATCCAGCGACGGACAAGTGGCAGGAATGCCAAATCGCTCGGACTTCTCCTGCAGCTTCCTCTCGTCCAGATCGCAGAGCACGACCTCGTCCACCAGCGGGTGTGCGGCGAACAGGGGAATGAAGCACTCGGCGAAAGAGCCGACTCCACACATGCCGATCTTGATGCTCACAGAATTCTCCTCCGTTGCCCCCAGTGACCGGGTGCAGTGTCACTCGGCCTTTGTAACTGCGGTCAATGCGATCAGCGCGATGACGCCCTTGGTATAGCCGCCGTTCCACATCAGGCGCACATCCCTGATGGGCACCTGCGGACGCGGGTTGACCCACTCGTGCATGAAGAGAGTATAGGTCTTGCCGTCCCCGGTCTGTCCGGCCAGCACCGGGTCGGCGGCATAGACGTATGCGCCGATGGTCGCGGATTGGTCGCCGCTCTTGCCGACCATGAAATGCGAGTTCCAGGAGTCAATATTCACCCCGTATTCCAGGGGTACTTCGGTGGTGCGGCCATCTGCGTAAGTGACCAGATAGCTGCCGATCAGATTCGGCCCCATATTCAGGCTGTAGTATGTCGGGGCGTGCACGCGGTCAACGGTAGTGGTGTGCAAGAAGGCCAATGCCTCGGCATGTTGGCCGACCGGGATGGGCGGGCACGCGCGGATGTGCCAGTCCACGAGCGGGAACACCGCCGGCTGCTCGCCGTCTTCGGCGATGCGGAACTTGACGCCACCCAGCGTCTGTCGTCCGCGCGGGAGCACGCTCAGGTCAATCACGGGGCTGTCACCGGGATACATGCCGCGCGCGGCTGCCGCCGTCATGTCAATGGGCTTCTGCCGCTGTTTGACCGGCGCAAGAACAGCGGAGCGCGTCCCCTGCAGCCGCTGCCGGTCATGCCGCATCACCGTGGCGATGTCATCTATCAGCCGCTGCCGGTCGGAATCGGGATCGAAATCCGACCACAGGTTGTTCGCGCCCCAGAGCATGTTGTGGAATGCACCGTTGCGGCCGATGGCGTACGCTTCCGCCGCACACCACAGGGAGGTCTCACCGCCCAGCAGAGCGGGGTTATTGCGGTGCCGTGCCCAATTCTGGAATCTCGGGCCGTGGAAGTTGCCGTAGATCGTCTCGAAGCCCTTCTCAGCCAGCATTGCCGCCGATTCGTAGCTGAGACTCCAGTACCAGTCCAGGACCAATACGTCCCTGGGAATCAGGTCTACGCATCGGTTTGTGGCCGGCAGATGGAAATGTTTCCCATAGCGGACGATATTGCGCTCCACACCGCCATAGACCACGCCATTGGGGTGATGTATCTCCAGCAGCTTGTCACCCCATATTGCCGTGCGCACGCCCCGCTCCGCCAGGAAATCGCGCGCCTTGGTGATGTCAGTCGCGTATATCTCCGCGGCGTCTCGCCCCTTGCACCTGTTGCAGAAATTGAAGAGGTACGCTTCGTCGTGGCCGATGGAGATGATGCGCGGATGCAAAACCTCAATAACTTCCTGCAGTACATCGAAGAACAGCTCGTAGCTCTTCGGGTTTGAGGGACAGTAATTGTCCGGCCACGGGTCCTGCGCAACCTCTGCAAGCTCAGGGTGGGCAAGTACGAGGTAGTAGGAATGGGAGAGCGACTGCACCTCCGGCATGATCTCGACGCAGTTATCGGCACACCACCCGGCGATCTTCCTGACTTCGTCCTGGGACAGGTAGCTGCCGCCGGCCAGTTCGACATGCGTGGAGTCCTTGAAGAACCACTGGGAGTCCTGCAGGGCATCCGGTCCGCCCGGGTGCTCCATGGCCTCTCTGCAGAACTGCTCCCAGGCTCTGTTGATCTCGGGATGCTGCTTGTACTGCATGCCGCCGCCGATTTCCAGGAACATGGCATTGAGCTTGTGCCGCCCCATCCACTCGATGAACCGCTTGAAGAAGGGCAGGTTCTCGCGCGCCGGCAGGTACGTGTGAACACCGCGCAGGGGCTTCAACGGCCGGTCCGAGATCTCGACCATCGGCAGCGTTACCTTGCCGCCGGGCTTCAGTTGCGCCAGTTGCAGGAAGCTCTGTACGGCATAGTACAGGCCCGCGTACCCCCCGGCAGTTAGGCGCGCGCCGCGTCGCCCAACAGACAGTTCGTAGCCTTCGGCCCCCAGACGCGCATCGGCTTCCTCGTCCTCGTGCAGTATTACCTCATAGCCGTCTCCGCCGACAGGCAATCCAAGCTCCTTGAGGCCGGCTTTCAGCACCCTTGCCGCCTTCTTCGCCTGGTTTCCCGCCGGTGAAACCACGAACGTCGTCGGGTTGATGGAGCCTTTGCCGACGTTCATCTTGCGCGGATACGGGAATATGAGCGGCTTGCCCTCACTGGGTCTCAGCATCGGTAACGCCTCCGTGAATGGATGGTGTGAAGGTGGTGATGGCCTGCATGTGCCCATTGACCGTTTTCACGATCTCGTTCAGGACCTCGCTGAAGCGTCTCTGGCCGTACTCGACGGTAGCGTCCACACAATCCTTGCTGATGCCATCCAGAGCGCCGGGCTGCTCAAGTTTGTCCATATCCACCAGGTCAGGCCGCAGGTGGAGCATGGCTGAGGTCTCGACAATGCCGGCGTGCTCACCGCGAGGGTCTGTGGGATGGGTGTTGAACGGATCGAGCAGAATGATCGTCGGCTCGCGGTGGGTAGCCGTGTAGGCGTTGATGACTGCGGCGATGAGCGCGCCCTGAACGTCCGGGTAATGGCCGGTGCAGATGACGATGAGCCGGAAGCCCAGCCGGTCGAGCCGTGCCAGGACGTCGCTGACGATCCCCGCAAAGGTGCCGTTGCTCACCAGCACCGACCCCGGCCAATCCACGTGTCCTTCAGTGCCCCAGTATGTCGGCGGCAGGACTACGCCGCCGGTCTGCTGGGCCGCGTGCAGACACAGTTCGTATGCGTGCATTGTGTCGAAGCCGAACGGCAGGTGTAGGCCGTGGTATTCCATGGAGCCAACCGGGAAGTACACGAGCGGAGCTTCCCTGATGACCGCCTCCAGTTCGTGCGGACGTAGCTCCTCGTACTTTATCCTCGGCATTGGTGCCCCTCTCCGGTGTACAAACTTGATTCGAGCATGAGCAATCCCGCGAGGCAGAATCACTCGATCACGTACTGATCCTCGGCGTCGAAAGCGGGGACGCAGATTACCAGGACCTTCACGTCACCCTCGGCCGAATGCTTGACGCCCGGAGGTATCCACACAACCATGTTCGGCTCCAGGGCGATGGTCTCGTCGTCCAGATGCAGCACGCCCGTACCTTCAAGGACGTAATAGTATTCGGTCGTTTCGTTGTGGTAGTGCCGCCCCTCTTCATACACCGCCAAGTACGTGACGCTGGCAGGTGCGCCATCGTCCTTCTTCAGCAGACGCTGCCGGAAGCCGCACACGGACCGCTCTTTCTCCACATCGCTCAGTCGTCTGGCCAAAGGTCGCATTGCCCATCACCCCTCCATGCTGAAGCATCCGTAGAACGCACCGGCTTCGGACCCGAACCTTGCAGTTGCAGCTTCACTTGCCTGTGCCCGGCAATAATTCTCCACGCCCCCCATAACCGCTATGGTTCCCTAACCATCCCCGCATGGCCTGCTTTCCCCCTCAAGAGCATGCCAATGAATCCACAACGCAGGCCATTGCCAAGCCAAAGCAGGCAGCGCACGTGCCGGCAGAGAAATCAGCCTGCGGCCACGGGATAGGCACTGCCCCATCGAGAATGGACTGAGAGGGAAAGCGGTAATGCCGGGAGCCAGTGAACGAGTATACAAGGCTTTTGCACATGAGGTGCCGGATCGGACGCCTCTGTTTGAGATCTTCTGCAAGTACCACCCGATCTACTGGGACATCTGCGGCCGCAACTTCGCCACCGATGCGGCGATGCACTGGGATGCCCTTGCCGAGGGCATCTCGTGGGAGGAAGTTGTCGAGGCGGAAGCTCAGGCGGCCTTCCGGGTCAACCGCTTCTTCGGCGTGGACATGATCCATGTGGGCGGCAACTACACCCGCGAGCTCCCGCGCCCACTCAAGACCGGCGAGAAGACCTGGCGACTCGACGGCGTGGACTACCGCTATGACGAGCAGACCAAGCTGGTCAAGCCGGCCTCGCCGGTGGCGGATTCGCTAAGGCAGTCGGAGGACGAGTTGAAGCGACGGATCGAGGAATGGGATGGCAGCGTCCCCGAGCCTGCCGATGAGAGCTTTGCGGTATTGCGGCGACTGCGCCAACTGGCGGATGCTGAGGACCTGGACTGGGTCTATATGGCCGAAATCGGTGCAGGGACCGGTGTCGCCTTCTATCCGCCCTTCATGCTGATGTGGCTGGCCGTCGAGCCGGAGTGGGTCGTGCGCTGGCTCGATATGCAGAAAGCCAGTGGCTTCACGCGCACGGAACAGATGATGGCCGAGGGCTGTGAGGTTGTCGCCATGGGAGGCGATGTAAGTTGTGACAAGGGGCCGTTCATCTCGCCGGACCACTACCACCGTTTCATATTGCCGGTCATCCGGGAGCACGTGGCCCTCATTCACGATCTGGGAGGTCTGGCTGTCTATACGGCCGACGGGAATCACTGGGCCATCAGGGACGACTTCTTCCTCAACTCGGCCATAGACGGCTATAAGGAAGTGGACAAGGCCGCCGGCATGACATGGCCGCGATTGATCGAGGAGGGTATTGACCGCCGTGTATGCATCATCGGCAATCTCGATGCACGGCATACGCTTTGCCTGGGCACACCGGAGCAAGTGCGTGCCGAAGTCATCGAGTGCCTGCAATTCGGTCAGGCCACCCCCGGCGGGCATATCCTCCATGCCAGCCACTCGGTGCATGAGGATGTGAAGGTGGAGAACTACTACGCGGCGGTCAACGCATACCGCGACTTCTTCGGTATGGAGCCGCTGCCCACCATGTGATGACGGCGGCAGTGTGGGCTGACTAGCTGTCCGCAGCAGACGCGAACTGTGGCAGGTATTCGGCATGGGCCGCGAGTAGCTCGTCAGCCAAGTTGGTAGCCGCAGCCAGCGAGTCCACCGCCCCATCAAGCACCAGCGCCTGTATGAACTTGTCGCGACTTCCCTCCAGCGCCGCCTCAACAACGGTTGCCACCCAGGCCAGAGGGCGTGTCAGTGTGCCGGCAAGCCCCGATGGCAGCGGCGGGAGGGGAAGCGGTCGCAGCCCGCCGCGGCCCGCCATGGCCGGGCACTCCAGGATGGCGTCCGGCGGCAGATTCGGCACCTGTCCGGTGTTGGGCAGGTTGGCCGAGTACACGTTACCGGCGTCGTGGCGTATGCTCTGGATGATCTCGGTCACCTGCTCGTGCTCCCCGCCTATCCGGTCGAAGTAGTCGCCTGGCAGTGGCCGGTCCGAAAAGGCGTCCTGCCGCATCTGTTCGGCGATGTCGCTGCCGCGCTTGATGGTGTCCTCAAAGCTGAAGGCGTCAATCCCGAGGGTCCTCCCGTAGTAGCGGCCGTCGGCAAAGAACTGCGGGAAGAACTCCGATACGTGACGGTCGAGGACCGCTGGGAACGCTCCAAAGAGGTCAAACAGGTGCCAACTGAAGGGGTTGTCAGGTGCGTCAGCGGCGCCCGTTACGCCAGTTCCCAGCTTCTGCACGGCGATCTCATGGAGTTGCGGCATCGCGTCCCGGTCTTGTACTCGAACTTCAGTGAACCAGGTCAAGTGATTCATGCCGACCGCACTGTACGTGACGTCTGTGGGGCCCACGCCCAAGACGTTTGCCAGATAGCGGGCCACCCCCTGAACACCGTGACATAGCCCCACCATGTTAGCGCGCGTGGCCTTTCTCACGGCACGACAGACTGCCGCCATGGGGTTCGAGTAGTTGAAGAAGAGGGCCTCCGGCGCCAGGTCCACGACGTCTTCAGCGATCCTGACCATAGCGGGGATCATGCGCATACTGCGCGAGGTCCCGCCCGGCATGATGGTGTCACCGACCGGCTGATAGATGCCGTACTTGCGGGGTATGAAGACATCGCGCTCCCAGGCGCTACGGCCGCCGACAGCGATAGTGGTGATGATCGCCGTGCTGCCGGAAAGCATGTCTCGCAGGTCGGTCGAAGCGCACAGGCGTATCGGCGCATGCTGCGCTTCAACCATCTTGGCAGTCAGGCCTTCGGCCACTGCCAGCGCATCGGGATCAATGTCCACGAGCCGCAAATCGGTCTCCCAGCCCATGCGGATGAGATCGGCAACCAGTCCCCTCGTGAACATAGCACTGCCTGCACCGACCAGAACCACCGTTTCGTGCATCAGCGTTCTCCCTTCACACCCGCAAGTCGCGGACAATCTCCTCCAGCTTCGCCTGTCTGCCGGCATCCAGCGGCGGAACCGGCTTGCTCATGTGTTCGCGTGCCTGTTCCTGGGCAAGCTCATAGGTATCCTTCCCGCCGGCAGCCTGCCATGCCGCGTATGGCCCGCGCACCGATACTCTGGGCAGCAAGTACTCATCAGTGCGCAGCCATCGCAACGTATGGTCGGCGGTCAGATACGCCTCTCCTTGCGGCCCGATCTCCTCGATCAGGTCCCTCGCGATGGTCTCATCATCAACGCGCATGCCTGCCGCGATCCGCTTCGACATCGCCGAGATCTCTTCATCCATGACAAGCTGTTCGTGACTGCAGGTCATGCCAGTTGCGAACATCCCGCAGTTTACCAGCAGGTCATTGCCAGATGCGACGGAGCAGAACGTCGAGAACGCCTTTTCCCAGGCGTTCTGCTCGTCGTGGGCGTGGTTGTCCGAGTTCGGAGCGGTCGTATGCGACGGCACCCGATAGAAGCGTGCAAGCTGCGCACCGGCTATCCGGCAGATGGACATCTCCGTTGAGCCGACCAGTGCGGCTCCCGTCCGCATGTCGGTGGCAGTCCAGGAATTGGCGTACATGACCTTCGTCCCCGGCTGCAGCATCTGGATCATGGCCAGCCCGGAGAGACATTCGGCGTTATTAACCGTCAGCAAGCCGGCCAGGGTGTAGGGGGCAGAGACGCCGGCGTTCGGCTCAGGCAATATAGCCAGGGGGACGCCCGTACCGACCGTGTCCATGATGGCCTCCAGAACACCCTCCTCCCAGAAGAGCGGACTGGTGGGAGAAAGCTGGCTGATCCCGTACACCTGGGAGGCCAAATCGCCGGAGAAGGCCGCTCGCAGCAACTCGATGCAGGCACGGTTGACGCCGGCTCTGTCGGTCGAGAAGAAAACCGGCTTGCGGCTGTTCTCGACGACCGCCTTCACCCCGTACAGCAAGCTCTTCCCCGGCTCGGGCACATCCTGCGGCATCGCAGGAATGCCGATCATGTCAATGGCGCGCAGATGCTCGCAGATGCGAGCGAAGGCTTCGACATCAGCGACTGTAGAGGGCCGCGTCTCGCCGGTGTCAGAATCGACCCAGAACACGGCGTTGTGGCCTGCCGCAATCTTTGAGTCCCCATCGCCGATAGTGAATGCCGGTTGCGCGTCGCGGTCGAAGACATCGAAACGGGCCGGTATGTGACTCAGCGCCTCCTCGATGCCGGCGCGAGTGAAACGCACGGTTCGCTCGTCTGCGTTTACCTGCAGGCCCTTCTCCGCCAGGAAGGAGAGCATCCGCCGACTGTGAATCTTCACACCGCAATATTCCAGGATGTGGATGCTTGCCTCGTGTATCTCCCTGATGTCATCGTCAGATAACACTTCCATGACCGCAAGCTTCATCGCACACCATCTCCCTCCGTGCTCTGTTCACAGTGGCCATTCCCCACGGCGCAATGCTGTTCCTTTGGTTGTCGAACTGTCATCGAGTGCGTGCGTCCCTTCGCCGGCAGCGGAGGATTTGTGGCAGCACCGACAGAACATGGAGCAGCGCTTGGGCCGTTTCGGCGACCGGAGGTTCTGTAATGGATTACAGCAGTGAGCCGGAGAATGGCAAGCAGTTTGATGCGGCGTTTTTCGCCCAGGCCCCGGATGGCGATGTCGGCCTGGTGTGGGAGGACCCCCGCGAACTGCACCATGTGGAGGTCGCGTTCGCCGGTCGGCCGCCGGAACATCTTCAACTCCAGTACTGGCGGACCAAATGGCCTCAGCAAAGGCTACCCAAGGACGGCACCGTGGGCGGCGGCGCCACCGGTTGGTGGGAACTCGGCAACTGGTTTACCGGAGAATGGCAGACGGCTGACACAGAGATTTCCGTCGCCGGCAATCGAGCAATATTCACGTTCCGGCCTGCGTCCGACCGGGAATTCCCCGATCTGGCGGATTTCGACGCCAGGTTCCGTACGACACTCAAGGTGCGGATTATCGGCGAGACCGGAATGCCCAATGTCGAACATATCGCGGCTCTTACCGACTCTACGTGGGAAGAGCTGACATTGACAGTATTATGGGAAACGCCGCCGGACCGCGAACCGTCATTCGAGACGTTCAACGGCCGCATCACGTCGGTGAAGCGGATCGCCGCCGACAGGTGCAATATCAGGCTCTGGCACACCAGGAATACCGACCCGAATACGTTTGACAAGACGCTGCTGACGATCCGCGCGGCGGACACTGTGACCGTGCTGCTGGATGACCTGTCGCGGGGGCCGATCTGGGTGCCACATTGTGGCCTGTGTGTAATCGGGGGCGAGGACGAACGGCAGTTGTCGGAGATCCGATCTGAAGCAGCCGGCGACGCTCAGCCGGGCGTCTATGACCGCGTTTCTGAGCTTCCGGAGCAGACATGGTCACGCGCCTGGGGCAACATGGTACCCAAGAAGAGCGGGCTTTATCTGCCCCTGGGGGCCGACGGCGGGAGACACAGATTCGCCCTCAACCCCGACGGCTCGATCCGCTACCGCACCAATAACCGCTATCTGCTGGGATGTCCGGGCGATGACACCGAGCGGCTCGCAGCCGACAAGGAGAGAATCGTCGTCTCGTTCGGCCTGACTGATGATCCGGTTGAGCGCGGCATTCAGTGTGGCGTGCTGCCCATCGGCGTGACACGTTGGGACGTTGGCGGTGTCCACATCGAGCAGACCGCCTTTGCGACGGTGCTGGAGGGGACGGATGCAGATGGGCCGCCTCCCGCCGGAGACGCTTTCGGAGTGTGCATGGCACAGTTCAGCTTCCGCAATACCACGCAGCAGACGATTGAGGCACATCTGCCGGTCCGCTTCTCGGCGAGCGAAGAGCCCGAGGCTGTGCGCGCGGACGATGACGGGTGCGTATGGGCGGAAAGCAGACTCCGCGCGTATCTCGATACCTGCGGTCGGGGCGCACTTGTGACACGCGATGACCAGGTCGAGTATGTTGTGGAGTTGGGAGCAGGTGTAGGGCATGCCGTCATCCTCAAGGTCCCGTATGTATGGTTGACGAGCGAAGAGATGCGGCAACTCAAGGCGCTCGATTTCGATACCGAGCGCAAGGCGGTGGCAGGCTACTGGCGTCGCGTTCTAGGGGAAGGGATGGAGCTGACTACCCCTGAACCGGTGCTCAACGATTTCCACCGGGCAGTGGCGGGACACATGCTGATCAACTGCGAGCTTGAGCCGGATTCCCGCAGGCGTTTTGCCAGATGCGGGTCGTTCGGCTACGGCCTGTTCGCCAACGAGGGCTGCATGATGGTCGTGGACCTCGACCGGCGCGGGTATCACGAGGAGGCCGAGCAGTGTCTCGAAGCGCTGCTATACTACCAGGGCAGCGTTGCGCTTCCCGGTGACTTCTCATCCCAGGAAGGCGTCCTGTACGGGGCGCACGGATACGAGGCCGTCGGCTACAACCAGCATCACGGATGGACACTGTGGTGCCTGGTGGAGCACTACCGCTTCACGAGAGACGATGAGTGGTTGCGACGCATCGCGCCCAATATCGTCGCCGCGGCGGACTGGATCATCAGGGAGCGCAGTCGGACGCAGAGCCATGAGGGTGTCGGCGGCGGCCTGTTGCCACATGGTGCGCTCGAAGACATCGGGGACTGGTGGCAGTGGCTGAGCACGAACGTCTACTCCTGGCGAGGACTTGATGCGGCGGCGTGGGGGCTAGAGCAGGTCGGCCATCCTGACGCGCAG
This sequence comes from uncultured Armatimonadia bacterium, assembly GCA_964549395.1. Taxonomy (GTDB): domain Bacteria; phylum Armatimonadota; class Zipacnadia; order Zipacnadales; family UBA11051; genus UBA11051. The sequence goes on from CAZJVY010000029.1 coordinate 11,578, forward strand.
CGCGTGCGGCAAGATGCCGATGACTACCGGCAGGCGATCCTGAGATCCTGCACAGTAGCCGCCCGGCGTTCACCTGTCGTAAAACTGCGCAACGGCGCATACGTGCCCCATTTCCCTTCGCATCCGCATCGGCGGGGCCGGTCGTTCGGCTGGATATGCGAGACCCTTGAGGGAGCGATCCACCTGCTGATCTCGGGCATACTGTCTGCCAGGTCTCCCGAGGCGGAATGGATTCTGAATGACTATGAGGACAACCTCTACAACGCCGGGGGGTACGGCTACATCATCGGCGACTACGAGAAGCACTGGTTCGACCGGGGCGGATTCTCGATGCAGGCGTGCCTGCTCTTTGGAATGGAGCCGTACCTCTGCCGGGATGATGTGAAGCACGCCCTGCGGGCTGCATTCAACGCAATGGCGGCTAACCTGTTCCCCGACACCCGAATGCTCACGGAACATGCGCTGCCGGAGCTGGGGGATTGGAAAGGCGACCACTACAAGAGCTCCGACGAGGCCAACGCATGCGGCTGGTTGAGGTACATGTATGTCCGTGAGCAGGGCGATTGCCTGCTGCTGGGCCAGGCGATTCCCCGTGACTGGCTAAAGCCCGGAAACCGCATCGGGGTCGGTAACGCCTGCACTCACTTCGGGCCGATGAGCCTGTGGTACGAAGCGGATGAGAAACAGATAACCGCTTACGTTGAGGGGCCGCGCCGCAATCCGCCGGCAGTCACTAGGATCCGCTTCCGCGTGCCCGCAGGTCAGGTAATCAGCGGCTTCAGCGTGGATGGTGCGCCGTGGGACGACATCGAGGGCGACTGGGTCATTCTGCCCGGGGACATCGGGCAGGCCGAAGTCACGGCCAACCTTGCCTCGGAGACACCTGTTACATCCTGACGGGGATATCCCCCTTGAGCGCTTGCTCGCCCTTAAAGACAACAACCCCCGCTGCAGCAACATGCGGGGGTTGTATTCGCTACAAGCCGTATTGTGACTAGCTGACGACCTGGACGTTCTCGGCACGGGGGCCCTTGGGATCCTGGACGATGTCAAAGGTGACTTCGTCGCCTTCATTCAGGGCACGATAGCCTTCGCCGGCGATGGCGGAGTAATGAACGAACACATCGTCGCCGCCATCTACTTCAATGAACCCGAAACCCTTGGCATCGTTGAACCATTTGACCTTACCAGTTGCCATAAGACGCACCTCCTTCTCTGTCATAGCTAGCCAGTCGCAGCATAGCTTTGGAGAGGTACGCCGATCGAGTAAGCTGACAACCGATATCTCTAGCTTTGAGCACGGGACCTCCCAGTGCAGCGCGGCACTGAATTGCGGGGAGTGTAGCACACTTGCGCCGAAATCGTCAATGGCCGACTGCACTTCTTTTTCCAGGTCTGTCCTATCGGGCTTCGGTCCCGCCGTCGTCGCTACAGCATTCTGCGGCCCTTCATCACGCTGTACACGCGTTCCATGGCAATTTCGATGGCCGCGGCAGTCAGGCCGATACCTTCGCCGGCCGCCCGCTCTCGTGCCAGGTCGAAGTTGTCGCCGATCTTCCTCTTGATGATGCGGTATACTTCTTCCTGAGTGGGTTTGATGGCCGACAGGGAGCTGGAATACTCCAGCATTGACGCGATGACACCGCCCGCGTTGGCCAGGATATCCGGCCCCACTACGATGCCGCGCTCGCGCAGTACCTTCATGCCACCTATCGTGGTCGGCATGTTTGCGGCCTCCACCACGGCCTTTGCCTTCATGTCACGGCCAACTGCTTCGGTTATGACGTCGCCTGCCGCGGCAGGAACCAGGCAGTCTACGTCAAGCCTGAATAGCTGCTCGCTGGTCAGTGGTTCGCCCCCGGTAAAGCCACCCACGGTAGCCTCCCTGGTGAAATGCTCCAGCAATCCGTCTATGTCCAGTCCATCGGGGTTGTAGACGCCGCCGTAGAAGTCCGTGACGCCGACGATCTTGACCCCGTTGCTGACGAGGTCCTGCGCCAGCGGCCGACCGACGTTGCCGAAGCCCTGAATGGCAACAGTGGCACCGTCGAGATCAATGTTGAGTATCTCTGTGAGAACGCGCTGAGCGATGTAAGAGCAGCCGATGCCGGTGCTTTCCTTGCGCCCAGGCAGCCAGCCGTGAACTCCTTCGCCCTTGCCGGTGACCGAAGCGGGGTCCTGGGTTTCATTGTAAATGAATGCCATCTCATCCGGCCCGCTTCCCATATCCGGCGCTGGAATGTAGGTGTGAGAGCTGAAGACGTCGCGGAACTGACTGGCGTAGTACTCGACCGCATCTATGGTTATGATCTTCTCGAATTCCAGGTCGCGCGGTTGCCGATCGAACAGCTTGTACATGGCCGCCATGTCAACTCTGATGCCGGTCTTGCCGCCCCCAAACTCTACGTCGCAAACGGCGCACTTGAGGGTCATGAGACGGGCGAGCTCGGTCGTTTCCCAGATGGTTACGTCGGGTGCGAGGCGGATTCCGCCCTTGAAAGGCCCTCTGGCCGAGTTGTGCAGAGCCAGGCAGCCCGAGAAGTTGACTACCTTGCCCAGTATCTTGCAGGGGATCCGGAACAGCGTGACCTGCTGAGGAGCCACCATTTCGCGGAGTTCCTCACACGCCATGCCCATTCTGGCGCCTGCCTCGCGCATCAGCCAGATTGACCTCGTCTCCGGCTCCTGGTTCTGTAGTACGAGCTCCATATCGCTGTGCAAGTCGCACTCCTGCATCTTCATGCATCTCCATTTCCAGTCTATTCTGCTCGCTGCGGCGGTTTCCCCTGTCCCACAGACACGGCGGGACAGGCGACGCCACGCTCGGGCGACAATTATAGCAGCAGTGGAGGAATCGCACCAGTGCAGGGAGCAGGTAATGCACCGTGCTTGGGCCGGTTATGACTTGCGCTGCGCCGCCGATGACCTCAGGCGTAGCGCTCCGCCATCTCGATTGCCAGTTGCGCCCATTCACGCAGGCGCTGCGGCCGCCCTCGCAGCGTCTCCAGTTCCCGCAGCACCACCTGATAATGGTGGCCCTGAAGCCGCTTGAGACCTGATTCGAGATGCCGACGGTGCTCGTCGAGAGTGTCCGGAAGCGTCACCTGCGCCGAGGACTGCCGCCACATGATGGTGTGACGCCTGGAGCATGCCTCGATCACCCTGTCCAAGTCCGTCCAGAAGGAGCAGACGAAGATGCGCAGGTGCGGGATCCTGAGTACGATGTCAGTTTTCGTGGTGAGATTCTCGCAGCAGCCGTATTGCACTGCACCGAACTGCTGAAACAACACCTTCTGATAGCTGAGCAGGAACTCGTCCTGCATCGGCGGCGAGACCTGATCGAACTCCTGGCTGTTGGCGGCCACCCACAGATTATGCAGCTTTGCCGGCCCTTCGGCCGGCGGATCGTTGAGAGGGTCGCTGCAGAACATCGGCTCGTGGTGGTTGGTCGTCAGCACACCTGCTTCCTCGGCTGCGCGTTGGGCCCGCAGCACGCCTTCGGTGAGCTTGGCCATGGCCCGATGGATCAGGTGCGGCCGGAAGGCAATGTCCTCCATCATCGGAGCCATGCCCCGCAGCTGTTCGAGGTGCACGCTCAACTGCGGCCCCAGCGGTGGCTGGCCGGTGATGCGCACAGGCATGGCATCACCCAACAGGTCCTGCATCCGCGACGCTCTGCGTTGCGTCTCGGCCCGGTCATACGCGAAGTCGGGCACCGTGATTCTCTGGTAGTCGTCAGGGGTCTCAATGGGATGGTAGTAGCGGAACCCGCCGAGGTCCGTGGTGCCCACTGAGACGTGCGTCGGCAGGCCCCATGTGTGCTCACTGCTGCAGCGCCAGACGGCCCCCACGCCCCACCAGGGCTCGACGATGTGGTCATCACCGACCCAGTCCTTGTAGAGGTGCTGGCGAAACGCGTACTCAGCGCCGCGACAGAAAGAGTCAGTGCACTCCAGCGCGTCCTGGGGCAGTATCTCGCTCCACACTCCGGCGGGCCGACACCAGACGGGCGCGCGGTCGGGCCGGCGGCGCTCGTTGACATCTCGCCAGCGTTTGCGCCTGGCCTCGTATTCGTCACTGCACGCCAACTCCATGACCTGCGTGGCAAGCGTTCGGACAATGGCTCTGTGTCTTGAGGAGAAACTAGCTGCTGTGCTGTTCATGTGGTAGTGCCATTCCTGGCTCCAGAATATGGTCGCGCAGCAGGTGCATGGCCCATCGCGCCTGCTTCACGGGTTAAGGCATTCCCCACACGGCTTTGCCATTCCTGTAGTTCTTCCGTTCGGCAAGCAGGTAATCGCCTCCCTTCGGCAAAATGCTAGGCACCAGTCGGCAGGTGTAGATGATGGGACGGAAGAGGAGTGTAGCATGATCATTGACAAGCTGATAAACGCGAGACGGTACTCCGCACTGCACCCGGGCCTTGAGGCGGCGCTGTGCTTCCTCAGGGAGACAGACCTTGGTGCTCTGCCAGCGGGGCCGCAGGAGCTGGACGGTACTCGTCTCACCATAAACGTGATTCAGGCGCCGTGCAGGCCGCAGGAAGAGGTCAAGCTGGAAGCGCACCGCAAGTATATTGATGTACAGTATGTGGTGGCAGGCGAGGAGCGCTTCAGTTGGAGGCCCACCTCAGAGTGCGTAAGTCCCGAGGCCGCGTTTGACGAAGAGAAGGACTTCGTGCTGTTTGCGGATGAGCCGCACGCCTGGTTCCCACTGACGGCCGACATGTTCGTGGTCTTCTTCCCGGAAGACGCCCACGGGCCCATGTGTGGGGCCGGCGAGATGCACAAGGTCGTTGTCAAGGTCGCAGTGGACTGGGACTAGTGGAACGAAGGATTCGCTTGACTATCGGTTTCTGGCAGGCGCGCGGGGGCCTACTGTGGAATATGGAAACCAATTCGGCGATGTAGGAGTCAAATGAGGTGCGAATCGAGGCCATACTACACCTTCTACCGGCACGCAAGGTTTCAGTTTGTGCTTCGTCGGTCTGCATGATGCGTGTGTCCACTACTGCTGTGGTGAGGGGTGTTTGTCATGCGTATGATCCTCAGCCTTGCATTGATTCTGGCACTGGTGAGCGTCGTTGTGGTCGCAGAGGCGCAGATGCTGGTACCCCGAGTTGAGACCGGGGCCGAGGACAGGCCTCCTCTGGAGATAGTCTCTCAGCACGTCAAGATAGCGATAGACAATCAGGTTGCCACCACCAGCATCGAACAGGTCTTCGTCAACAATACCGGAGCCGACCTGGAAGCCGTGTATTTCGTCCCTCTGCCCGAGGCTGCGAGCGTGTCGGAGTTCGCGTATTGGCTCGGCACTGAGCGCGTGGTCGGCGAAATCAGGGAGAAGCAAGAGGCCAGAGAGACCTATGACAAGCTGACGGGGCTGAAGCGCGACCCGGCGTTGCTGGAGCAGGTCGGCCGCAACTTGTTCCGCGCCAACATCTACCCGGTGAGCGCCAAGGAGCCGATGAAGGTCGAGCTGCAGTACCAGCAGGTGCTGCCTTACGATTCGGGCACGATTACCTATGCGTATCCGCTGACGATGACCGGTCAGCAGCAGAAGATCGTCAAACTCACCATTGACATCGAGATCAGAGACCAGAAGCCGATTGTGAATGTCGAGTCGCCCAGTCACCCCCTGAAGTTCGACCGCCCCGATGGCAATACGGCGAAGACCTCCTATGTCGCCGCCGACATCACTCCCCACAATGACCTTTCGCTGCTCTACGCTGTTCACTCCACCGAGCTCGGGGTAAGCTTTCTGGCCCATCGCCCCGCGGGCGAGCAGGGCTATTTCATGCTGATGGTAGCTCCGCAGGAGGAGACTACCGAGCAGGACATCGTCAAGAAAGACGTGGTGTTCGTCTTCGACAAGTCGGGCAGCATGCAGGGCGACAAGATAGTCCAGGCCCGGCGAGCGCTGCAGTTCTGCATCCGCCAGCTCGGCAAAGACGACCGGTTCGGCATCGTGACGTTCTCGGACGAGATAAAGACGCTGAGTGACAAGCTCCTGCCTGCCGAGCAGAGCAACATACTGCCGACGCTCAAGCACATAGAGGGTGTGCAGGCCGACGGGATGACCGACATCAACGGAGCGCTGCTCAGGGCGCTCAAGATGCTGGCCAAGAGCGACCGACAGCGTACCATTATCTTCCTGACGGACGGCTTGCCCACGGCGGGTGTCACAGACGCCGTTCAGATCATAGACAACGTCACCAAGGCGAATACGTCGGAGACCAGAATCTTCACCTTTGGGGTCGGCGACGATGTTGACGACTATCTGCTGCTGAAGATCGCCACGAACAATCGTGGCGCCGGCGAGCACGTGCGGACCAACGAATCGATCTACGACAAAGTCGCCGCGTTCTACGCCAAGATCAGTAAGCCGGTGCTGGTTAACCTGAAGATTGACTTCGGCAACATCAAGACCGAGCAGGTCTATCCGGCTATCCTGCCCGATGTATTCAAGGGCTCCCAGCTCATCATTACGGGTCGCTATCAGAACAGCGGGGAGCAGAACATTGTGCTCACGGGCGAGGTAAACGGCAAGGAACGCACGTTCAACTACCCGGCGGTTTTCCCCGAACAAAGTGACGACAGCTCCTTCGTGGCGCGAGTGTGGGCGAAGAAGCGGGTGGAGTACCTGCTGGACCAGATCGTGCTGCGTGGTGAGAGCGAGGAGCTCAAGAATGAGATAATCGCCCTGAGCAAGCAGTACATGTTCGTAACACCGTACACATCGTTGCTTGCCATTCCGGCGGATACTAAGGCGGCGATGAACCAGAGCCGCTACACTACCGGCGGCGACCCGTGGGTGAAGGTTACCGCGCCGCCCGATACGGTCCGTGTCACGGCGATCTTCCCGTGGGGTGAGACCAAGCCCCTGATCTTCGACAAGGGCGAAGGGCGGTGGACGGTCCGGTTCATCGTGCCCAAGAATGCCGTTCACGGCCGATACGAGGTGGTCATAGTCATCACTCGGGCAAACGGATCCCAACAGCGGCTGACCGTGGGCTACGAGGCAGACCTGCAGGCCCCGACGGGCATGGGGAAAGCCTTCGCCAGGCGCGCGGGTGGAGACTGGCGCGTCTCACTGTGGGTGAAGGCCTCTGATGATACGAAGCGCGTGGATGCGCTTCTGCCGGGCGGCCGGCTCGTGGGACTTGACTATGATGACAGGGCGGACGAATACCGCACTGAGGCGAGCATCCCGGCCGCACAGGCCACCGCCCCGTCGCTGTTCATTCCGGTGTACGTTACGGACGCGGCGCATAACCGCCTTGAAATCGAAGTGGAAGTAGAACTGCAGTAGGCGTTGCAGCCACCGCGACCCGTGCGGAGAGGCAACATGAAGCATCACATGGTGCTAGTTCTGGAGCTGCTGGCCTGCGTAGCGGTCAGCAGCTCCGTTGTTGTACTAGCGGGTCAGGATGAGCTCGTTTTCGACACCGTGTACACGAGCACGCGGAAGGTCACCTGCATATCGGTCGGCGAGCAATCCGTGTGGGTCGGCACCGAGGGGGGCTGCCTACGGTGGGACCCGAAGGTGCCTGCCGGAGCGAAATACACAGCCATGGACGGGCTGCCCGCTAACCATGTAGTCGGCATCGCTCCCGGCCCCGACCCGCAGACCGTCATCATCGCCACTGCCGAGGGCATCAAGGCATTCCTGGACCGCCGGGGGAAACTGACGCCGGTGCCCGACTTCTCCCCACAGGTCGGCCGTGCGAGTGCCCTGGCGTCCGCATCCGGTGAGGTGTATGTGGCCGTGGGCCGACAGGTGCATGTGCTACAGCCCCTGGCCGTCGGCTTTCGCTGGGTTCCCGCAGGCCCTGAACTCGCCGCAGAGGCGCGCTCGCTAACGCACTTCGAGGGGGTTGCTTGGGCTGGCACGGGAAACGGACTATTCAGACTAGATGCGCAGCGCTGGGAGCCGGTCATCCACAGCGAGGACCCCCTCGCTGCCCAGATCAACGCGCTGCTGCCAACGAACGGCGACCTGTGCGTGGGGACGGTCGGTGGGCTGTTCCGAATGCGGGCAGGACGCTGGCGGCAATTCACCACCGCCGACGGCTTGCCCGACAACCATGTGACGGCGTTGTTTGCCGACGGAGACCGGATTATTGTCGGTACATACGGCGGCGGGGTGGCGGCTCTTCGCGCAGATGCAATCGAGCCAATCGCGGGAGCCCCTGCGTACGTCACGGCGCTGGACGTCTGCCAGATCTCCGGCGCTATCTGGCTGGGGACGGAGCAGGAGGGAACCTGGCTATGCGAACGCGGCAACTGGAGCCGACAGCTTGCCAGGGCCGAACCGCCCGGACACAACATCACGGCCCTCGCCGCCAGTGAGGGGGAAATATTGGTCGGCACCTTCGAGCAAGGCGTCGGCGTGCTGAGGGACAACGCATGGCGTGCCTTTGGGACCGTCCACGGGCTGGGTAGCGAATGGATAAACCATATCGCCTACGGTCACAACCGTGTCTGGGCCAGGACCTCAGCCGGAGACCTGTTCACATACCGTGCCGGGACGTGGCGCCAGGCTACCTCCCGTGATGGCCTACTGAAGGATTGGACGAGTTCTGTACAGGCGGCCGGCGGCGACGTCTGGGTCGGCACCTGGGGTGCGGCAAGCAGATTCGACGGCAGCAAGTGGCACAACCTGGCCCCCAAGCCTGCACTCGAGGGGCAGGTCGTCACCTCCGCGGCGGTCATCGGTAATGACATCTGGCTGGGAACAGCCAAGGGAGGCCTGTGCCACTACGATGCCCGGGCGGGCGCTTGGCGGACACATACCCTCGGCAGCGGCCTGACCGACACCTGGGTGACATGCCTGGACGTGTGGCGAGGCTGTCTGTGGGTCGGCACCTTCAGCGGGGGCCTGTGCAAGTACGACAGGGGGACGTGGGAGTACTTTCGTGCCGCAGATGTGCTGCCAGGGGATCGCATCAACTGCATCACGCACGGCGATTGCCTCTATGTGGGCACACTGGACGGCCTGTGCCGCTACGACGGCCGGAACTGGCAGTCATACGGCCGTGCAGAGGGTCTGCCCAGCGAGGTCGTGCAGGCACTGGCGATATCCGGCCCATATCTCTGGGTGGGAACACCGGAAGGCCTGGCTCGGGCACGGCTGCGGGCGACGCAGTAGACCCCGCTATTCCCCGCACGTGAAGCCGACGTTGGTCTTGCGGCCAAGGCGGCTATCGGCCACCATCTGCTGCAGCAGTCGGGCCGGCGCGTACTTGTCACTGCCCAGACGCTTTTCCAGGCTCTGCATCGTCACCAGTGTGATGTCGTTGCCGATCAGGTCGGAAAGCTCCAGCGGCCCCATCGGGAAGCCGCATCCCAGCTTCATCGCAGTGTCAATGTCCTCCGCTGAAGCGACCCCCTGGTCGAGCAGCAGTATTGCCTCGTTGATCATGGGGATCAGCAGGCGATTGACGACAAAGCCCGGACTGTCCTGGACCAGCACCGGTTGCTTGCCCACAGCTACGGCCAGATCCCTTACCATGTCAGCGACATTCGGGTCGGTTTGAGGGGTGGCGACCAGCTCCACGAGCTTCATCGCGGGCGCCGGGTTGAAGAAATGCAGGCCGAGGAAGCGCTGCGGGCGTCCGCCGGCTTCTCCAAGCTCTCTCACCGACAGGCTGGAGGTGTTCGTGGCGAAGACCGTATCGCGTGGGCAGATGGCGTTCAACTGACCGAATAGCTCTTGCTTGGCCGCTGCATCCTCAACAACCGCCTCAATGACGAACTGACAGTCTGCAGCGCCTGCGAGGTCGTCTGCGATCCGAATGCGGGCCACAAGGGCGGCCACGTCGTTGGCAGTCATCTTGCCCCTGGCGACGACCTTTTCCAGACCTTTCTCAATGGCGGGTACGGCGGCATCCGCGACCTCAGCCACCGCGTCATACAGCAGGACCTGGCACCCGCCCTGCGCAAAGACCTGGGCGATGCCCCGTCCCATGGTACCGGCACCGGCCACAAATACCCGCTCGACTGCCATTTGCGAATCCCCTCCGAGGCATTAACTGGTACCTTGCGTAAGTCTGCTGCTATATGCGCTCGATGATTGTGCAGACGCCCATGCCCCCGCCGCAGCAGAGCGTGGCCATTCCCACGGTCACATCGCGCCGCTGCATCTCGCATAACAGAGTGGTCATGATACGCGCGCCGCTGGCCCCGATTGGGTGCCCGAGTGCTATGGCCCCGCCGTTGACGTTGACTTTCTCGAGGTCCCAGCCGACCTCATGGGTAAGAGCCAGCGTCTGGGCGGCGAATGCCTCGTTAGCCTCGATCAGGTCCACGTCGTCGAGGGTCATGCCCGCGTCGGCAAGTGCCATTCTGATGGCCTCAGCCGGTGCGATTCCGAAATGTGCCGGCTCGGCCGCAGCTTCCGCCCAGGCCACAACCCGCGCCGCATTGACGAGGTCCAGTTCTCCTGCCTTGTCACCCGACACCACCACGACGGCGGCCGCGCCGTCGTTAATCCCTGACGCGTTACCTGGGGTGATGGTGCCGTCAGGGAGGAATGCGGGCCTGAGCTTGGCGAGTACCTCCACCGTAGTGCCCGGCCGGGGATGCTCATCCGTGTCGAAGACCACGGGGTCACCCTTGCGCTGCGGTATCTCAAGTGGCGCAATCTCGGCCCTGAACCGCCCTTCATTCAGCGAGACCTCGCAGCGACGCTGACTTTCAACAGCATATTCATCCTGGGCCTCGCGGCTGATGCTCAACTCCTGAGCGAACCTGTCCATCAGGGCGCCCATGTGCTCACCGCCGTAAGCGTCCTGGAGACCGTCGGTGAGCAGGCAGTCCTGCAATTCGTAGTGGCCGAGGCGGCTGCCCCAGCGCGATCTGGTGTCCATGAAGGGCGCGGCACTCATGTTCTCAAAGCCGCCTGCTGCAATGGTCTGGCAGCGACCGGCCCGAATCAACTGCGCGGCCGTATTGACCGCAAGCAGGCTGCTGCCGCAGGTCATGTTCACCAACATGGCCGGCGTGGTTGCGGGAATCCCCGCTGCGATTGCCGCCTGCCGAGCCGGATTCTGCCCCAGCCCGGCGGAGAGCACATTGCCCATTATCGCATAGTCCACCTCGCCGGCCTCGACACCGGCACGCTGCAAAGCCGCCGTGATGGCGTGCGACCCCAGTTGCGGAGGTGGGATGTCCTTCAGCGCACCACCGAATGTGCCTATCGCAGTGCGCGCCGTCGCTGCTATGACAGCTTCTATCACTCTAGCTCACCCATCCTCTGTCTTAGCCCCATCCGCCCCGGAAGAAAGACCTCCTTGGGCATTGGCTTCAGATCGCTGGATACATTGATCTCGAAATCGGCCTGGTCGAGCACCTGTGTCTGCAGGTCCACGCCGGGCGCTATTTCGATGATGGTCATGCGGCCGTTCTGTAGTCTGAATACGGCACGTTCGGTAACGTACAACACTTCCGTTCCCTTTTCGGCCGCGTACTCCCCACTGAAAGTGACATGCTCGACCTCAGGCACGAACTTCTTGTGCTTGCCCTCCTGGACGATATTGAGCTTGCCACCGTCCACTGCCACATCTAGCCCGCCGGCCGTCATTGTGCCGCAGAACACCACGCGCTTGGCGGTTTGGGTGATGTTGATGAAACCGCCACATCCTGTGAGACGGTCGCCGAACTTACTCACATTCACGTTGCCGTGGCTGTCAATCTGCGCGCTGCCGAGGAATGCGATGTCGAGGCCGCCGCCGTCGTAGAAGTCGAACTGGTCGGGCTGGGCTATGATTGCATCCGGGTTGCTGGAGGCGCCGAAGGAGAGTCCACCTGCGGGGACGCCACCGATCGCTCCCGCCTCTACTGTCTGCACCATCAAGTGCGATATGCCTTCCTCATTGGCTACGTTGGCCACTCCCTCGGGCATGCCAATGCCGAGGTTGACGACATCGCCGGGCCTCAGCTCCATTGTTGCGCGTCTGGAGATGATCTTGCGCTCGCTCATCGGCATCGGAGGGATGCTGCCGAGGTCTATCTTCAGTTCGCCGGTGTATGATGGGTTGTATTCCTCGGCGAACGTCTGGTGATGCTCCTCCGGACTGGCGACAACTATGGCGTCCACGAGAATGCCGGGGACCTTCACGCAGTGAGGGTGCAGGGAGCCTGCAGCGGCCACCCGCTCGACCTGCGCGATGACCACCCCACCGTGATTCTTGGCGGCCTGGGCTATGGCCAGCATTTCTCCGTGCATCGCTTCACGTTCCATGGTGATATTGCCATTTGTGTCTGCGGTGGTGCCACGGATGAAGCCTACGTTTATGGGTAGCGCCTTGTACCAGAGCCACTCGCGGCCGTCCAGTTCGACAAGCTGGACAAGGTCCTCGGTGGTGCTATCATTGAGCTTGCCGCCGCCCCGCCGGGGGTCCACGAAGGTGTGGAGGCCGATATGCGTTATGGCACCGGGTCGGCCGGCGGCGATGTCCCGGTACAGGTGCGCGATTACGCCCTGCGGCCAGTTGTAGGCGGCGATCTTGTTCGCGACCGCCAGCTTACTCATGGCCGGGACAAGTCCCCAATGGCCGCCGATTACGCGGCGCACCAGACCCTCATGTGCAAGATGGTTGATGCCTCGCGCCCCTCCATCGCCCTGCCCTGCCGCGTAGAACACGGTCAACCCGGTTGGTTTGCCGGTGGCGACAAAGCGGTCTTCGAGGCCACGGTTCAGCGCTTCAGGGCTGCCGGCACCCACAAACCCACCCACTGCCATGATCGCATCGTCCGGAACCCGTTCTACGGCCTCTTCCAGAGCCATTATCTTTGATCCCATGATGCACACACACCTCGCTGCCCGCGATTCAGACGCTGATTCCGCGTCCTACATGTACAGCCCGCCATTGACGGCCAAGACCTGGCCGGTGATGTAGCTCGCCTGGTCCGATGCCAGGAATACTGCGGCCGCAGCCACGTCGTCTGCCCCACCAAGCCTGCCCATGGGAATCTGGGAGATCACCGCCTCAATCACCTCGGCATCGAGTGCCTTGGCCATTCCCGCGTCCATGTAGCCTGGAGCGATGGCGTTGACAGTGATATTGCGGCGCGCTACCTCCCTGGCCACAGATTTGGTCAGACCAATGATGCCGGCCTTTGAGGCCGCGTAGTTGGCCTGACCGATGTTCCCCGACTGGCCCACAACCGAGGAGATGCTGATGATGCGGCCGCTCTCCCGCTCGCGCATGTGGTTGATGACGGCGTGCATGCAGTTGTAGGCTCCAGTAAGGTTGACCGCAATCACCGCATCCCAGTCGGCCCTATCCAGGTTCTTCAGGGTCTTGTCGCGGAATATGCCGGCGTTGTTGACGAGAATGTCCAGATGGCCGAAGTGTTCAATGACCTGTGCAACCATCGCGTCCACCTGGTTCTGGTCAGTAACATCAGCGGAGACGGTGATTGCGTCAGCGCCCATCGCTTTCACTGCTTCTGCTACGGTCGCCGCCTCCGTAGCATTGTCGCGCCCGGGCTCGTCAACGTAGTTGATCGCCGCCGAGCAGCCTTCGTTCGCGAAAGCCATGGCTGTTGCCTCGCCAAGACCTCGCGATGCACCCGTAATCAGTGCAGTCTTACCTTCGAGCAGCATACCTTCCACCTTCCAGTCTTCAGGGGTGCCCCGCCGCATTTCCCCGCGAACGCTTGCGCTGCCTGTCTGCAGAGGTACGTAGTGGCGTTTCTTTTCAGGCGGCGGCCAAAATGGCCTCCTGCAACTGCTCCGTGCTCTTTGCGCCAACCAGAGCTGAGACGACGGCGGGCCGGTCGAGCACCCAGCGGATGGCGTATTGCGTGAGGCTGAGGCCGCCGCTCCGAGCCTTTTCGGCGAATGCTTCTATCTCGTCAAACAGCTCATCGGTCAGGTCCCACACCCAGCCGTCCTTCTCGGCTTTCCGCGACCCCACGGGCACCGGCTCACCACGCTTGTACTTGCCGGTTAGCAGACCGCCCTGCAGGACCTGATAGGGCGCTGCCGCTATTCCTTCGCTCTCGCAGAGGGGCAGCAGGTCGTCAATGGCGTCCCGCTTCAGCAGACTCAAGGGGGGCTGGTGAATGACCGGCCGTGGGAAGCCCTCCGCGTCCGCGACACGAAGCAGCGCCGCGAGCTCTTCAGCGGAGTAGTTGCTGACGCCGTAGTAACGTATCTTCCCCTGCGTCATGGCCTGCTGCAGCGCCCCCAGCATCTCTGGGAGGTCGGCCTGCGAGTCGAACGTATGCAGGTAGTAGATGTCAACGTAGTCCGTACGCAGTCTCTGCAGGCTTCTGTCGAGTTGGACGCGGATAGCCGCCGCATTAGTCCCTTCATCTTCAGGCGCATTGCCGACTTTCATGCCCACCTTCGTGGCAAGCACCGCCTGATCGCGTCGGCCCTGCAGAGCCTTTCCCAGGATTTCTTCAGCAACACCCCCCGGCGAGCCGAGGGAACGCGCATAGCCCTCGTACATGTTGGCCGTGTCAATGAAGTTGATGCCGCTATCCAAAGCCCATCTGGTCAGCGCAATCGCCTCGGCCTCGGCAACCGGCGTCCCGAACGTCATCGTGCCGAGACAGATGGGCGAAACGCTCAGCGTGGTCTCCGGTATTGTGCGTGGTGTCATTGCCTGTCTCCTCGCAGTACGGCTCGCGCGCAGGCGGTGCCGGCCTCAATTCTACAGCCCGCACACGCCCTTCCATGCCTCAATCATCCGCATGATAGCGGACACCGGAACGGCCGGGAACAGAAGCGCAGACAGCACAAAGCCGCCGTTTGCGCCCAGGACCTGCACTGCTTGCTCAACTTCGCCACGGATCAACTCCGCGTCATCTGACATGAGAGTGACCTCGGCATTCACGCCGCCCCAGAACGACTTGGAGTGGCCAAGCGTATCGAAGAGGTCATCCAGACCAGCGCCCAGCGTGCGCGGATCTACCCCCTGCAGGCAGTCCATCTGCATGCCGTCCACTACCTGTGCGTAGGCACCCAGGCCCTGCGTCAGGAGGTATGT
The DNA here is from genome assembly GCA_964549395.1 of uncultured Armatimonadia bacterium. Taxonomy (GTDB): domain Bacteria; phylum Armatimonadota; class Zipacnadia; order Zipacnadales; family UBA11051; genus UBA11051. The sequence continues at coordinate 26,582 of CAZJVY010000029.1, forward strand.
TTGCAGCTTGCCGCCGGCGTGCACTGCCTTGGTCTGTTTCTCAATGAGCGGCACGAGGTATCGCTGGTAAAACGCCACGCCCCAGAAATCGGGCGCCTCATACCACCCACGGTACTGGATGACATCAACATCCGCATCAAGCGCCAGCTCGATGAGCTTGAGCGACCACTGCTGGAAAACGGCCAGAAATTCCTCCACGAAGTCCGGTGCGTCGTGGAGTTGAAGCATGAACCACGGGATGTCGCAAAACCATTGAAAAGCGTCACCCACAATGGTGCGTCGCGCCTGCGTGAGAAGGTTCCTCTTGCGGGCGAATTCCAGCGCCCGTTGGGTGTCCATCCACCACTCATCAAGGACATGGTTGCCGGGCACACGAATCAAGTATCGCAGCTTGTCAAGGTCTTCCGGGCCCTTCACCCAGGGCTCGACACGCCGCGCGATGTTCCAGTCATCGAAAAGGTGCATGCCAAACTCAGTGCGCTTCTCGATGCCCCAGGTCGTGGGAATCCAGGGGCCGTGCAGTGCATTGCACCAGTCGTCGCCTTCGCGTACCGTCTGCCGCAGGACGCCGGCGGGAGTGTGATACTCTTTAGTGAGCAGGACTTCGCCGTTTGCGGCCTCGCGCCAGGTTCGGACCTCAACCTGCGGGTCCGGGTGGACGTCCGGCAGCCATATCTCGATTACCGGGTCAAGTCCAAGCTCAAGCAGCCGTTCGGCGCGCTCGAACTGGTCCTGCCAGACCAGAGGCTCCCTGTACCACGCGCCTTGTGCCATGTACGGCGACAAAGGCACATGGTCGGGCCCCCGGCGGGTGATTGCCGCAAGCATCCGTTCGCGGCTTGACATGCTGACGTTCGCCATACTGGTCCTCGGCTTGCGGGAGGGGTGTCATGTGAGCTATCAGACGGGATCATGGAAGCGGCTGCGTGCGATGTCCCTGATTTGGAGCTCCTCGGGGGCCGGGCGTTTGACGCCGTCGCCCAGCAGCTCCAGCAGCTCGTCCGCCTGCCGGCGCAGCAAGGCAAGCTCCTCCGGCAGCATGGATGCGGCATGGTCGGTCCCGGGCAAGTGCCTACTGAAGGTGAAATGCTTCTCCAGTACCGTGGCTCCCAGCGCCACCGCCCCCAGACAGGCGACATTGCCGACCACATGATCCGAATAGCCGATTACGTGAGACGGGAAGGCCTCGGCAAGGGTAGGGATGCAGCGCAGGTTGGCAAGCCGTGCAGGCACGGGATACTGCGTAACGCAGTGCAGGATCGTCACTTGCTCAACCCGATCCAGATGCTGAAGCGCGGTGCGAATCTCGTCAATGGTCGCCATCCCCGTCGAAATGTAAACATGCTTGACTGTGGCCGCACAGGAGTTAATGACATCGAGCGTCTCGGCGTTTGTCACGACCGGACTGGCGACTTTCACTGAGCGGCAGCCGAGCTCTTCGCAGAGGAACCTCGCCCGGCTGGGGGTAAACGGGGCGCTCATGAATTCCACGCCCAGGTCTTCGGCCATCTGCTTGAACTCGAAATGCTGCGCATCCGGCAGTGACACCCGCCTGAACCATTCGTACTCCGGGTCGTCTTTGGCCAACTCCTCCGGCAGGTAGGACTGGAACTTGACGATATCCGCCCCGTTACGCGCCGCCGCCTCCAGCATACTTGCGGCGATATCCCAGGCCCCGTGGTGGTTCTCACCGATCTCGGCGATGATGGTAATCCGCGCCATCGGACATCACTTCGCTTTCAGCGCGGCGACTGCCGCGGCAGTGGAGGTGGACATGTAATCGAGCACGTCGTCCGGCATGTCCGACCACCACGGGAAGGAGATCATGTTGTCAAAGAAGTCATCGGCGTTGGGGCAACCGGTATCGCCGTAGCCGAATGCTTGGAACAGCGGGGCATGATACAGCGGCCAGTACTGCACGATGCACTTGATGCCGTATTCGTCGTGCAGCAACTCAACGAGGTCGTCGCGGTGCTTGCCGAAGCCGCTCCCATCAAAGCGGGCACTCATCAGGTGATAGACGTGCATCTGGCGGTCGGCCACCTTCTGGAAGGAAAGCTCCGGCACGTCAGAAAGCGCGCCCTGAAAGCGTTCCGCCTGAACGCGGCGCCGTTCGTTGATGGCGTCCAGCCTCTTCAGTAGCACGCGCCCCACGGCCGCCTGAATCTCACCAAGGCAGTAGTTGAAGGGCCATACCCCCTCCATGCCCTGGACCAGGCTGCCCATGGCAGGCACCCAGTACCGCTCTCTTTCGCACTCGAAGGGCCAGTTGCCCATCCAGCGCAGCTTCCTGACCGTCTCGGCGGCGTCAGCCGATTGGACGGTCAGCATCCCGCCTTCCCCCAGCGTGCTCATGTTCTTGTGGGTGTGGAAGCTGAAGCAGCCGAAGTCGCCGAACGACCCACAGCGGCGGCCCTTGTAGATTGCACCGGGAGACTGGGCGCAATCCTCCACGACCACCAAGTCGCGCTCGCGTGCGAGCTCCATGATCGGGTCCATGTCGGCGACAAGCCCGTAGAGGTGCACAACCACTACGACCTTCGTGCGGTCTGTCAGTTTGGCGGCGATCGTTTCCGCGCTGATGACACGGGTGTCGGGGTCTATGTCCGCGAACATGAGCCTGGCGCCTGTACGCGCGAAGGGCACGGCCGAGGAGACGAACGTGTGTGCCGGGACGATGACCTCATCGCCGGGCCCGATGGCTGACACTACGGCAGCCAACTCCAGCGCGGCTGTGCAACTTGAAAGCCCGAGGGCTTGGGGGCAGCCGACGTAGTCTGCAAACTCCCGTTCGAAGGCCTGCAGCTCATCGCCCTGGCTGAAGGTCTTGCATTCCCTGATGGCCCGCAGTACTGCCGCCTCCTCCTCCGCTGTGTAGCGGGTCTGGACTGCGGGCATCTCAATGCGCATCTGCGGCTCTCGTGCTGGGGGCAAGGTCACTTCGCCTCCTAAGTGTCATTGCGTGTTGGTACTTCCCGCGTCAAGGCACGACCGGCTGACGACGCTAGCGCTGCCCTGTGGCTACAATGGTGCGTCGCACCAGTTCTCCGGCTTCTCGTCAAGCAAGCTGATGGCTATGTGCTTGACCTCGGTGTATTGAGAGATGCACTCAAAGCCGTTCTCACGACCAATGCCACTGAGCTTGTACCCGCCGTGAGGAGCCTTGAAATCCTCGCCGATCCACTCGTTGACGAATACGCCACCTGCTTCCAGCCGCGTGGCCGTGCGAATCGCTCTTGTCGTGTCATTGCACCAAACCGCAGCAGCGAGGCCAAACGGGCTATCATTGGCTTGGGCAACGACCTCGTCCTCGTTGCTCCACCTGATGACGGACAGCACCGGCCCAAATATCTCCTCCTGAGCAATGCGCATGTCATTGGTGACATTGGCGAAGAGCGTCGGGAGATAGAAGTAGCCCTTCTGCAGGGCCGGATCATCCGGCCTGGCCCCGCCGACCACCAGCTCCGCACCTTCCTGCTTCCCAATCTGCACATACTTTTCCACCCGCTGAAGTTGGTCGCGCGACACCAAAGGTCCCATCTGCGTCGCCGGATCGAGGGTGTCGCCCAGCTTGACCTGAGCGAAGCGCCTGGCCAGTTCCGCGACTGTCTCATCGTAGATGTCCTCGTGCAGGAAGAGGCGGGTGCCGGCGATGCAGACCTGCCCGCATCTGGATAGCACGCCCTGCATGGCGACCTCGCAGGCCCTGTCCACACCAACATCGGGGAAGATGATGACCGGGGTCTTGCCGCCCAGTTCGAGGGTGAGCTTCGTCATGTTGGCAACGGCCGCCTGCATCACCAATTGCCCCGTCTCGACCGAACCGGTGAAGGTGATGCTGCGCACATCGGGGTGCGCCGCGAGGGCCGCGCCCGCAACCGATCCCGAGCCGGTTACGACGTTGAACACCCCGGCGGGCAAGCCGACGCCGTCAATGACCTCGGCAAGCGCCACGGCGATAAGCGAAGTGGGCGTAGCCGGCTTGACGACGACCGTATTCCCCAGTGCCAGAGCCGGTGCCACACTGCGCGTAATCAGAAACAGCGGGTAGTTCCATGGCACGATGTGGCCGGTGACGCCGACCGGTTCGAGCCGCGTGAGAGCCAGGCGACCGGGCCCGGTGGGAATGCTCGAGCCGCGCGCCTTGTCGGCCAGACCGGCGTGAAACTCGACGTTCTGAGCCGTGAACTCGACCAGCCCCCGGGCTTTGCCAAGGTAGTGGCCGCTCTCCCTGGCAAGCAGCAGCGCGAGGTCCTCGGCGTTGTCCCGGATCGCGGCCGCGATTCTCAGCAGCCACCTGCCCCGCTCATCCGGTGCGGTGTCGCGCCATGCGGGGAAAGCGGCCTTGGCTGCAGCCACGGCAGCTGCAACGTCGTCGGCGTTGCCTTGCGGGACGGTGCCAAGCACATCACCCGTCGCTGGATTTTCGGACTCGAACCGCCGGCCGGAGCTGCCCTCAACCCAACTGCCGCCAATGTACATCAGCTTGTCCGCGCTCATCGGCTGATCGCCTCCTTCTCGTAGGCTGTTGTGTCTGTTTCGGCTGACACCGGGCGGATACCTGCCGGTCCGTGCGTCCGTCAGGCCTGTTCGCTTTGCGCTCCACATGCGGCCAGAACAGCGCGCTGAGTGGCCAGGTCGTGCGCTGGTGCGTACGAGGGCTGGCACTCGCCGCGGATGCACTCGGCAAGCTCTGCCATATCGCGAACGTAGCGCGGTATGTTGGCGACAGCCACCGTCTGCCAACCCGCATCGAAGCCGCCGCAGGGCGAGTTGAGACATATTCGCACGGCAGGCGGCTCCAGGGGCTGGACGATGACAGTGCCGTTGGTGCCGCAGACCTCCCAGCACCTGCGCGCGCCCGCGTGCACTTCCAGGGCGGCGGTGTGTATGACCGCAATCGCCCTCTCGTACTGGAATACCGCGGTGCAGTTGTCCTCCAGGTCATCGTCGGCCGAGCCGTCATGGCGCAGGAATGGTGTCACGGTATGCGATTCGCCCAGGATAGCCACGAGGATGTCAATCAGGTGACAGGCCAACTCAAACATCATGCCGCCCCGGTATTCGGTCAGGCCGACGCGGATGTCAGGCGGGATGTCCGAGTTGATTTCGCCGTGGACGTAGAAGATGTCTCCCAGCCAACCCTCCCTGACGGCCTGCAGGCACAACTCGAAGCCGGCGTTGTAGCGGAACTGGTAGCCCATCTGCACCACAAGATCACGTGCCTCGGCAAGCCCGAGCAAGGCGTCGAATTCGGGTAGCGAAGTGCCGGCGGGCTTGTCGAGATGAACGTGCTTGCCCGCCTCTATGGCCGCACGCGCAAAGCCGAGGTTGTCCCGCACGCGCCCCTCAACAGCCACCATGCGTATCTGTTCATCAGCGAGCAGTTCATCCATCTCAAGCCAACGCACACCGGAGAATGCTGCGTTCTGCTTCGCGGCTTGCAGAAGCTCCGCATCCGGCTCACAGACGCCTACCACCTCGAAGTCGGGCGAATCACATAGGACCTTCAATTTGGAGGTACCGTGTGCGTGGCATGTGCCAAGCAAAGCTGCGCCGATTGGCTCATTCATCTCAGCCGTCATCTCCCTTCGCGCACTGTCGCGTCTGAACCCGTCAGCTTCACGCAATAATCAAGGTTGGCGCTGAAGGTCGGTGTAACCTGCTTGTACTGCAACCGGGTGGTATTGCGAGGTGAGGACGTGGGTACTGCACCTGCTACCAGGTGACCTTGCACTCCCACAGCGCCGCCGTGGACCTTCCAGTCATGTCAGTTTCGCCGGTGTAAATGACGTCATCGTCCGTCATGGTCATGTCGTGTGGGATGATGCAGCGGATGTCGAGTTGAGGGTCGGCGATTGGCCCGAGGTTGATGAGGCGGTCGGCCTCGCGGTCGTAGGCGAATATCTCTGAATCGTAGTAGCCGCCACAGCCGTAGAGGATGCCGTCGCTGCCAACCTGCAGGCCCTCAATGCGTACGTCGAGCAAGGGCTTGCCGATGTAGCGGAAGGCAACGTTCTGCGGATCAAATGCCAGGAGAGCGCCGGCGCCGGTGCCGATGTAGCAGGTGTTTTCATCAGGAGCCTGGTAGAAGATGTTCATTGACAGGCGCTGCCGATTGAATTCAGGCATGGGGATCTGGTCAGAGACGGCCATGCCGTCCTCAGGGTTATACCTGAACAGGTGTCCCCGGTGGCCGATCGTCCCCCACAGGTTCCCGTCCCTGTCGCAGCCGGCGCGGTGTGGCAGCGCTCCGAGGCCCAGGGGTACCGTCCTGTTCTCCACGATGTGGTATGCGAACATGTGCGGGGTCGGGTAGCAGTGACCGTAGATGATCTTCCGCTTGGTGTCCATGCAGATCGTCTGGATGTACTCGTGCGGCACCGGGACGGCCAGCACCTCGGTCTGGTCCGCCGCCGGGAAGTGACGGAATAGCTTGCCGCCGCCTGCGTTGAGGTACTCCGGCTGATCGTGCAGGCAAGCGCTGGCTGTGTACAGCATGCCGTCGTCCGGGTCCAGGACAAGTGAGCGGTGGATCTTCACGTCATATTTGTCCGCAACCTGCTTGAAATGACGCTGGGTGAACCTGCCACTGCCAGGATTATAGGCCCACAGCAACTCGTTGTCGCGGTCCGTCAGCCCGCAATAGATGATGCCATCGGCGGGGTCATGGAGCACCGAAGTGAACGCTGACACCGATTTTGCATGCGGCACGGCAACTCGGAATTCGTCCGGTGTGGCCCGCCACAGCGACCTGTCCACGTTACCGACTGCAACGCCTTCGGGCAGCATGATCCTGGCGTGGACTTCCATCCTTGGCGCCTTAGACATGTTGGTTCCTCCTCAGGACTGCTTGCCTGTCATGTGTACTCCATGCCACGTCTGCATGGAATTCGCCTGATACTACGACACGAGGGGTGGCAAGTCAACTGCTGCTACGGTGATGAGGGGACCTGCCGACGGGCATACTCATCTCTGGCGCACCTGCACGTAGTCAATGCTCACCCAGGTGTCCAGAGACGAAAAGCCGATGTGCACGGGGGCAGCCGCCAGGGCCTCTACCAGGGCGGCACTGGTACGTGCTTCGCCTATCTTATGCCCATCTATGTACAGGCGATTGGTCTCCCCGGCGACTTCCACCCGCCAATCGTGCCACCGCCGGTCACAGATGTGGTTAGGACCTATGAATGCCGGCCTGCTCAGAAGCCCGTGAAGGCACTCCTGGTAGAAGGTGTGCTCATCGTCAAGAGCCCAGAACCGCGCAAAGGTGTGCCTGTCGGCGTACCGCACGATCACCGAGACGCGGTGCATGGGGCCTTCGTAGCACTGAATCCGCGACTGTAGTACGTACTCGTCCCTCACCCCAGGCACTTCTGCCACCAGTGGAGCACGATCACTACCATTGTCGCTGATCTTCAACTGATGACCCTCAACCATACCGTAAACGGATTCCTCCCACCGCGAAAGCGGTGGATTCATCAGGCGCTTGGCCAGATCGGCGAACGTGCCATCGAAAGTGGCGATCCCCAGCGGCGTCTGCGCCCCCTGATACATCAGGAATACCTTGCCCTGGGCCTCGCACAACGTCGCGTCTGTCAGATGACCATAGTATGCCCGAGTAGTACCTCCTTGCTCCTGCGGAACGCCGCGTTCCCACGGCTGCGTATAGTTGATCTGCGGATCATTGTAGATGGTATGCCAGTGGATCATGTCTTCACTCCACCGGCAGCGGATGCGCAGTGAATCCATGGCCTCACTGTGCCACGTGTAGTAGCGTTCGCCGATCTTCACCAATTCAGGGTCTCCGCCGTATATCCCAGGGATGACGGGATTCCCAATGTACTTGGTCCAGTTGACCCCATCCTGCGAGTGGGCGTAGCCGAAGTGACCGCCGATTGCCTCGTCCCACGCGGTGTAGAGCATCTGCCAGGTGCCGTCTTCGTCCACCACCACCGCCATGTTCGACAGGCCGCCGTTCTCCCAGTCCTGGTCCGCCGTCATCACCTTTCGCTGATTCCCCCACTCAATCCCGTCTTGAGATGTCCAGCGGTGCATCGTGCCGGTCGGGCTTGTCATTTCGTTCTGCACGCCGAATGCGTAGTAGACTCCGTCGTGCTTCATTACCGAGGGACGGTGTACCTCGCCATCTGCCATGACCAGAACCGGATTGCCTACGTGCTTGCGCCACTGGCACCCATCTTCAGATGTTGCATACCCCAGGGCCGTCCCCTGGCCTTCGGGGGCCATCTGTGAGAACCAGACTTTGAAGATGCCGTCCTCATAGAGCATATTCGGCTCGCAGATGTAGTCGCTCTCAGCCCACGGTTGGTCCCTGACCAGAACGGGATTTCCCGGGTACTTGGTCCAGATGCCGTCGGTGAAATCGTCGAAGAAGACATGGGCGTTGCGCATTACCGGTCTCACCTCCTCAGTATGGGCGGCAGCAGCGTTGGCGACATGGCAACTCTCAGAGCAGGCATGGAATCAGGTGCTTGAGGCACTGTCGCACTGAGCCCTGCAGTTGGCTATTTGCTTGTTTTCTCGCGGCAGGTCTGCAGATGGGCGCGCGCCTCATCATAACTGGGCTTCAGCGACAGCGCTCTCTCGAAGTGCTCAATGGCCTCTTGATACCGGCCCGTCTCCATGAGCGCGAAACCGAGACTGAACTGCGCCTGGCAGTTGTCCGGATTGCGGTCCAGGAAAGCCCGGTAGCTGGCGATGGCCCCGTCCCGGTCCCCCGTCATCTGCTTTGCAGAGCCTTCCAGGAACAGCGCGTTGCCGTAATGGGGGTTGTCCTGTAGCACGGGGCGGATGTACTGCAGGGAGCCACGGTAGTCCCCGAGTGATTGAGCGTCCTCGGCGGCTTTGAGCCGGTAGTTGAAGTGCCGTGGGTGCAGGCGAACGGCCTCCGCACTCTCACGGGCCGCGTCCTGCTTCCTGCCCAGGATGCTGTAGGCCTTTGACAGCCAGTAGTGCGATTGTGCCTGGCTAGGGTCCAGTGAGACCGCCTTCTCCAGGTGCGCCAGGCCCTCGTTACGGTGTCCAAGCTTTATCAGTGCAAGGCCCAGGTCTATGTGGGCGACGACATAGTTCGGAGCAAGCCGCAACGCATCCTCAAGGTGTCGCTTGCGAGCATGGAGGTCGGATGTACTCATGCCCAGATTGAGGTGGGCCACCGCTTTGCCCCCGTACTTCACGCTGTAGGACCACAACGTGTAGTCGGTTCGCCAAGTCGTATTCAGATAGATGGAAGCGGCGCAGAAGTACGCGAATAGGACCCAGAATGCAGGCAGCCTTACCCTCGGTCGCACGTATCTGCATGCCAGCAATCCGATGATCAGGTAGAAGAACGGACTCGCGTAATAGGGCCGGTAGTACGAGGCCAGGTCATACAGAGGCAAGACAGAGGCCTCGGGGATCAGCAGCGCCCAGTAAGAGAGAATGCAGAACGAGATCAGACCCGCATTCCTGCGTACCGACCAAGCGGTTGCCAGTGTGGCGACCAATAATGCCGTGCCAAGCAGCACCCCTGGTTCCAAGAAGCTCCTAGCCGGCTCAACATACGGCTCCTGCCGGATCAGGAACGGCCAGAAAAAGTTGCGCATGTATTCGGAAAAATGAGTTCGCAGTTGAGTTAGAGAATACACCCACCATGGTCCGTGCTCGCTCGACACGACGTTCGTGAAATCGGAGAAGTCGAGGACATACTTGGTATAGGCAAAGAACCCGACTACAACGGCTGCAAAGGCGGCAATCCGCAGCCAGGGCTTAATACTGAAGATGGGTACGCGGGCAACGAGGAACTCAAACAGCAACACCACAACAGGTGCTGCTGCCGCGTTCGTCTTGCCCAACAGCGCCAGCGCCAATGCCAGCAATACCAGTGCCCATCTCAGGACGGTGCCACCCAGACGTCTTAGCCGAATGTAGCCGAGCAAGCAGGCCAGGAGGAAGCACTGCATGATGAGCAAGTCGCGAGCGCAGATGTAGTTGACCGGGATGCCGGAGACCGGGTGGACCCCGAAGATCAGTGCCACACCCAGCGCAACCTGCCGTCGCTGCCTCTCCCCATGACACCATGCCGACCAGTGCGTCAGCAATTCCAGACAGAGCCAATAGACCAGCAGGGAAGAGGCTATGTGGAAGATGAGATTGCCAAGATGGTAGCCGCCGAGATTGTCTCCCCCTATCGCATAGTTGATAGATAGCGTCAGGGGGAGCAGGGGCCGGAACTGGACCAGGTGCGGTGCAGTGGCGCTGGTGCCGGGATCAACGAAATGCCTGCCGAGCGGCCACAGCTTCTGGATTCCGGGATTGCCGACGACGCGGTAGTAGTCGTCGAGGTGAAATCCGTTGGGCAAAGTGTTGAGGAAAGTTATCCAGACGACAAGCGCAATGATGGGCCCGTGCCAGATCCACGCGCCAGCAGGAACTTCGCCGCTCGGATGGTTGGGCTTGGCCGCTGTCGTGTCATCCGCACTCGATGCTTCAGCCGTTCTGGTGTCCGGCTTGCGAGGAGCTCTCATTGCCTCTGATTCTCAGCAACGCGGCGGCAAGCCACGTTCATCAGCCTTCCGCCTTCAGGTACTCGTAGATATCGCTGATGATGTCATTCAGACACAACTTAGGTTGGAAGCCGGTCAGTTCGGTGAGAAGGGTCGTGTCGGGTTTGCGCTGGAGCATATCCTCGAAGCCCTGGCCGTAGGCGTCCTCGTAGCTTATGTGCACGATTTGCGCAGTGGTGTCGGGCACAAGCTGCAGGACACGTTCGGCCAACTGCTCTATGGAGAACTCGTGCGCGTTGCCGATGTTAACGATGCGTCCTATTGCATCTTTCTTGTCCGTCAAGCACATTATGGCCTGTACGCAGTCGGCCACGTGCATGAAACACCGCTTCTGCGTGCCGTCACCATACACCGTTACCTGCTCGTTGTTCATGGCTTGCTGAACGAATGTCGGTACGACCATGCCCCAGCGCCCGGTCTGGCGCGGCCCACTTACGTTGAACAGGCGGGCCACAACGACAGGCAATCCGTTCTCATGGTGGTAGGCAAGCGCCCAGAACTCATCCAGCATCTTCGCACAGGCGTACAGCCAGCGCCACTTGTGGACCGGCCCGATGATGCTGGCCGAATCCTCGGTCAGCGAGTGGGCCGTGTGCTTGCCGTACACTTCGGAAGTGGAGGCGAGAAAGAGCGGCACCCGATATCGGTTTGCCAGATCCAGCACTGCCGATGTGCCATGGACCAATGCTTCCAACGAAGGCAAGGGCTCCTCGACTATGCGCTTGACGCCAACTGCCGCGGCCAAGTGATAACAGAAGTCAGCTTTCTTCATGAAAGGTGTGAGCAGGTCCCGTTGGCAGATGTCGCCCTCGATGAAGTCGAAATCCGGCCGGTTGAGTAGCTCCTCTATGTTGTGGACGGACCCTGTGGACAGGTTGTCTATCACAGTCACAGCGCATGACCGCCGAAGTAACTCCCTGACCAAGTGCGAGCCGATGAAGCCGGCACCTCCAGTGACTAGCGCATGCATGGGGCACCTCTATTCGTTGTTTCCCCTGGAACACACCGGGATACGGACACGGTTGCGCCAAGGATATTCGTTCTGTGGTCCGCCACCTCCTTCACGATCGGACAGAAGCTGCAAATAGCCGGCACGGATGGCCGACCTCGTGCGCGGCGGAGCATGCAGCGGCCTGGTTCGCTGCCCTGGAAAGAGGTTGACGTGCCATGCGATGTTTTGGTACTATACTCTACGGATGTGCGGCGGCATGCGTCTGGGTTAACAGAGGTCACAGGACTACGGCCGAACTGCGCTGAAGGGCACAGGTGATGTCGTGACATTGCGCATTCATAACCTTTGCCCATATGTGAAGAGTTTGAGCACGTTTCGTTCGAATGTGACTGTCCACAGCTATGAATCGCGAGCAAGTGCCGCTCATCCCCGCGATAGTTTCTTTTTCCAGTCGCCTTGAGGAGATGTGCGCATAGTGGAGCCCGCAGTGGTGTCATTGGTGCTGGCGGCGGGTCGCGGGAGTCGCATGCAGTGTGAGAGTGTCAACAAGGTCTGCTGCGAAATCGGTGGGGTGCCGGCGATCTGTCGTGCTCTGCAGGTCTACGAAGATGTCGGGATAGGAAGGCACATTCTGGTCGTAGGGCACCTGGCAGAGCAAGTCCGCGAGGCCGTTGGCGCTAACCATGAAAACGTGCAGCTCGCCTATCAACACGAACCGAAGGGCACGGGACATGCGGCTCGGTGTGGGGCACAGATATTGCAGCAGGAGGGGTATGAGGGATTAGTCCTCGTGGTGGCCGGGGACAAGGTATTGCAGGGCTCCGTGGTAGCTGACCTGATCGGCGCGATGCAAAGCAGATGCGCCGATTTGGCGTTCCTAACGGGCGAGAAGTCTGAGAATCCGGGCTCGGGGCGCGTGGTGAAGGACAGGCAAGGGCGGCCTGTGGCGATAGTTGAGACCGCCGAGATAGCACTTTCGCAGTTGTTGGCCGAACTGCAAGAGATGACCGGCGCAGGGCCGAAGCTGTTGCCCGCTGGAGACGTTCTTCAGCGAATGCAGGCCCACTTCCCTAAGGAGAACAAGCTCCTGAAGGCGTGCCCCGAGCTAGTAGAGCTCGTCACGGGGCGCGACGAGATACACGTTGACGAGCTTGCGCAGGCGATTGACGGGTTGCTGCCCAAGGTACAGGTCACGATCCGGCGTCACGGTCACGAGGAGACTATACGCGCACACGAGGTCGAGGACGTCACCGACGAGGTGAATGTCTCGGTCTATGTATTCAAGGCTCCGGCCCTATACGAGGCGCTGGCGAATCTCAAGCCCGCGAATGCACAGGGCGAGGAGTATCTGACTGATGCTGTTAAGTACCTGGCATCAGCGCACGACGAACATGGCAGGGGTCGCTACCGTCTAACGACCGTAAAGCTTGAGGATCCAAAGGCCTGTATGGGCTTCAACACAGAAAATGAACTGCAGAAAATACGGGACTACTATGATGCGGAAGGAAACGATGCAACAGTGACAGTCAATGAGCCCGGACCGCAGATGCTCGCGGTCGAACGATGGGAAGAGCTGTTCGCAAGTCGGCACCCCGGCGTTGAGCGCTTTCTGCGCGAGACGTACGGACAGGACGCCAGTCTGCGCGAGGACAAACGCAAGGAATATCTGACTTCGCTCCGGCACTACAAACGGAACTACGGTTCAGGAGATGACGTGTTCCTGGTTCGTTCCCCGGGGCGGATCAACCTCATGGGCCGCCATGTTGATCACCGTGGCGGAGATGTCAACGTCATCGCCATAAGCGACGAGTGTCTGGCCGTGGTCTCACCTCGTGAGGACGACATAGTCGAGCTGTCCAACTCGATGCCGGACCGATTTGCCGAGAACCAGTTCTCGATCAGCGAGATGGTCCGTAACCTTGAACTGCGCGATTGGTTCACGTGCGTCAACAGCCCGAAGACGTTGGCGCTGGTGAATGACGGGGACTGGGAGAACTATATCAGGGCCGCTACCTTGCGGCTTCAGGAGCGATTCAGGGACCTGCAACTGCGCGGAATGCGCATGACGGTGCACAGCAACGTGCCGATTGGGAGCGGGCTGAGTTCGTCGTCTGCGATAGTCGTGGCGGCGGCCGAAGCCTGTGTGTCGGTCAACGACCTGCCGGTGCGCTCCTACCTGCTTGTGGACCTGTGTGGGGAGGGGGAATGGTTCGTCGGCACGCGCGGGGGCAGCGGGGATCATGCTGCCATCAAGCTCGGTCGCCGTGGCGAAGTCGCAAACATGAGTTTCCTACCATTCCGCGTCAATGGCTTTGTGCCTTTTCCCACAGGCTGTCGCATTGTCATCGTCGACTCGGGGATAAAGGCCCGGAAGATGAAGGGCGCACGTGCGGAATACAACAGCCGCGTCCTTGCCTATGTCGTCGGGGAAGTGTTCTTCAAGCTGGCCTTCCCCCACCTCGCCGACCGCATCGAGCACCTCCGCGACATCAACACGGAGAACCTCGGGGTCACACTTGAGGAGCTCTACCAGATGCTCATGCAGATACCCCGAGAGGTAACTTACGGCGAGGTCCGCGAGCAGTACGATAAAGTGTCAGAGCTGGACCGCGAGCGGCTGTCGGCGCTGTTTGCCACCGAGCTTCCACAGGAGCAGTCGCTACGCACGCGCAATGTTCTGCTCTACGGCATGGCCGAGGTTAAGCGGTCGCAACTATGTTCAGGACACTTGAGCAAGGGCGACGTCGCGAGCCTTGGCCGCATGTGTCGCGTGTCACATGACGGTGACCGAGTTGTGAGCCATCACGATGCCCTCACACCCTCGCCTTGGACGTACCAGGTTACGGACGAGTATCTGCGCGGCCTGATTGCCGGTCTGCAGTCAGACGATCCGGCGGTGCGTGAGGCGTGCGGGCTGGAGTGGCAGCCGGGCAGATATGAGTGCAGCGTGCCCGAGATAGACTTGATTGTTGACATGGCGAACCGGATGCCTGGTGTATTCGGGGCGCAGATAGCGGGAGCGGGCCTGGGGGGCTGTACCATGGTATTCGTCCAAGATGACCGGTGTGACGAAGTCGTTGCGCGCTACGATGAGGCGGGTCTCAATGCGCGCATATACTCCCCGGTCGAGGGCGCAGGCATTGTCGCGCTGCCCTGAGTCTCTACCCCCAAGCTGCAAACTTCGGAGGTCGAGCAATGGCGTGCTTTCTTGTCACCGGTGGTGCCGGATTCATCGGTAGCCACATCGTAAGGCAATTGCTGGCGCGCGGGGACGAAGTGCGCGTCCTTGACGACTTCTCCACCGGCAAACGTGAGAATATCAGCGAGATTCGAGACCAGATCAGCCTCTACGAGGCAGACATCAGTGATCTGGAAGCCATGCGGCCGGTATTCGATGGTGTGGACTACGTGCTGCACCAGGCAGCGATACCTTCGGTCCCGCGCTCAGTAAATGACCCTATGCGCAGCCATAACGCCAACTGCACAGGGACGCTCAATGTGCTGATAGCCGCTCGGGACGCCGGGGTCAAGCGCGTCGTACAGGCATCCTCCTCATCCGTTTACGGCAGCAACCCCGATCTGCCCAAGGTGGAGACGATGCGCCCGATGCCGATCTCACCGTACGCAGCAACCAAGCTCACACAGGAGGCATACGCCGGCGCATTCTATGCTTCGTACGGCCTCGAGACGCTCAGTTTGCGTTACTTCAATGTCTTCGGCCCGCGTCAGGATCCCACGTCACAATACGCCGCTGTCATCCCCATCTTCTGCACGCGCATCCTGGCGGGAGAGCGCCCGGTAGTGTACGGGGACGGTGAGCAGAGCAGGGATTTCACATACGTGGAGAATGTTGTACAGGCGAACATTAAGGCCGCGCTTGCAGACGGCGGCGCCGGCCACGCCTTCAACATCGCCTGCGGTGAGCGCCTGTCGTTGAACCAGCTTCTCGCCAAGCTGAATGAACTGCTGGGTACCGGTATCGAGCCGATCTATGAAGAGCCTCGAGTTGGTGACGTAAAGCACTCGCTGGCGGACATTTCGGCAGCGAGGGATGCGTTCGGCTACGAGCCGGAAGTCGGCCCGGAGGAAGGCCTGCGCAGGACGGCGGAGTTCTTCCGAGCGTCACTGGCAGGATAGCGAGGCCGCCGCGAGAAGGTCCACGCAACGTCCACGGCGAAACACCCCTAGATGGCCGCGCTCAAGATATGAGCGCAACGCGGCCGGACGGCCACAAGCCCTCGGCGCAGTGGGTTGGTTCATGCCTTGCCGCCATTGGCGCGGACGGATTGATGCCATGCCCTGCTGCCCCATGGGCGACAATTCTCTGGGGTGTGTGAAGAGACAATGCCAATAGGACGGTGCATGGCGTTTCTGGACTCATTGAGGTGGCAGCGCATAGCACTGATTGCTGCCGCAGGTGCCGCATTTGCTGGAGTTTTGTGCGCCGTCCTCGTTCCCCCAAGGTACACGGCAAGAACGACCATATTGCCTAGTGAAACGCCCAGTGCGGTTGCGGGTCTGACCATGCTGGCTGCCGGCGGCGCAGCTGAGGGCAGCGGCGTTCCGAGCATGCTGGGCGGCAGTTCGGCGCTCGCACGAATGGAGCAGGTATTGAAGAGCCAGCGCGTTCGTGGCAAGGTGATGGACGAGCACCAACTTGCGGATCGCCTGGGACTAACCCAAGCAGGTGCGTTGCGGTGGTTGGAGCAGGCGACCACAATCAGCGTTATCGGCAAGAGTGGTCTGGCCGGCGGAGCCGGACTGGCTATTGAGGTGACATGCCCTGGGACAAGCCGGATCCAGCGTTGGCTGGGTAGCAGTGGCGGGTTCAGCACTGATGAAGCCAAGCAGACGTGTGCCGACATGGCCAACGAGTACGTGTCAGCGCTTGACGAGTACATCACGACGGCAAGCGTCAGGGCCGCCGGGGACACCAAACGCTTCATTGACAAGCGTATGGCCGAGGTGCAGACGGGTCTGAATGACACGGAGGACCAGTTGGAGCAGCTACAGACCGAGTACCTGCTCATAGCGCCGGACAGCAAGGCCAGTCAACTGGTTGAGGCGGCCAAGGTGAAGGGGATGCAGTATGCGGAGACCGTTGCACAGGTTCAGGAAATCACGAACTCATTGGACAGCGCCCGAGGCCGTTTGACCGGTGAGAGTGCCACTCGTATCTCACAGGAGACAACGCAACGCAACCCAATCATAGTGTCCCTGGAAGAGCAGCTTGCGAGCCTGCGTGCGGACCTCGCCACCCAGACTGCTGAGGGCAAGTCGGCAAAACACCCGGACGTCGTAGCAACTCGATCGGCCATTAGTGACGTGGAGCGGCAATTGGATGAAGTGACGCAGGATGTCCTGCAGCAGATTACGCGCCAGCCCAACCCGGTGCATGACGCGCTACTGCAGGATGCGACGCGTCTCGAGGTGCAACTGGCGGGGGCGCGCGCGCGCAGGGACAAGATCGGACAGCAGGTGGCGGAGGCCGAGGCTGCACTGCGGGATCTGCCGCCAGTGGCCAGAGAATACGTGAGCCTGGAGCGGCGCAGGCAGACCCAAACAGAAACGCTGACTGCACTGACCAGGCGATCGGAGCTCGCGGCAATCCAGGAGCAGCAGGAGAGCAGCGAGAGATTCGTGGTGCTGGACGAGGCGGTTGCTCCCGAGCGGAAGTCAGGACCGTCCACGGTCAAGAGCGCCGCGTTGACCTTCGTACTCATCGCGGGGCTGCTAGTACTCGGCCTGGTATACCGGCGTGGGCTGTTCGCGGACTACGATACCTCGGAGCAGGCGTAAATGGCTCCAGTGGAAACGACTAACGACGATGATGGCGGCATTGGCGTCATCGCGCCGGTGGATGCCATTGATGCCACTGGCGGTGACGGCACTGTCTTGGTGTCTCCACAACCCCGCCAAGGGCTGTCACTGCGCGCCAACTTCTCGTGGACCCTGTTGGGCAATGCCGTGCGTGGTGCGTGCCAGTGGGGGATAATGGTATTGCTGGCCAAGCTCACCTCCACAGAGCAGGTTGGCACCTTCGCTCTGGCAGTGGCCGTCTGCACTCCAGTCATTGCATTCGGCAATCTCGACTTGCGGGCAGTGCAGGCTACAGATGCCCGCCGACTCTACGCCTTCGGTGACTACTTGGGCCTACGTCTCATCACAACGACCTTGGCGCTGCTGACTATCTCTGCGGTGGCAGTGATCGGCTACGGCGACGACCGCGTGCTGGTCGTGCTTGCCGTGGGGCTGGTACAAGCCTTTGAGACGATCAGCGATGTGTGCTACGGGCGCTTTCAGCAAGCAGAGCGCATGAATCTCATATCGCACTCGATGACCATCAAGGCGCCTCTGTCACTGGTCGCTTTGGGCATTGGTGTGGTCGCGACCGGCAGTCTGCTCTGGGGTGTCCTCGGCCAAGCGGCATCCACCTGCCTGGTGCTGCTC
>CAZJVY010000030.1:0-22911 GCA_964549395.1 uncultured Armatimonadia bacterium
CAATACGACCTGGTAGAGTGGTGATGAAATGATGAGTTGCGTGAGGCGAACGACGTGCACGACGGCTTTGCTCTTCGCAGTAGCGAGTGCGGTTAGCACGGCTGTGCTGGCGGCACCTACTGTCATGCTCAACGGTCAGGTGCTGGCCGATGGCGAGAAACTCGTCATCATTGAGGGGGCCATGCTGTTCCCGAGCCAAGTACTCCTTGACGCAATAGGTGCCCAGGCCCAGTACCTGCCCAACGAACAGCAAAAGCTGGTCATAACACGTGGCAACGATACGATTAACTTGTGGATGGGGAGCGTCCTGGGGACGGTCAACGGCACGCCTATGGCTGTCGAGGTATCTCCTACGTTGGCTGGCAGCACGATGTACGTCCCCCTGGCCTTCATCGTGAAGAGCTTCGGGGGCTCGATCAATTACGATGAGGTCAACAGCATCGTCTATCTCGGGATCACCCCCATTGGCGGCCAGGGCGGCACTGTTCAGCCACCGGGCACGCTACAGATGCAGGCCGTGGTCCTGCAGGTCTATCCTGGAGCGGCCTACTCGCTGCTGGTGCGAAACACTGCGACAAACGCCACGCAACTGGTGCCGCTGGCCCCGCAGTGTCAGATACTGAAGGGGGCAGCCGGGCAGACGCCGTCGCCGGCTCAGGCAGCCGACATCAACGCAGGCGATCAGGTTGACCTGACGGTCCTCAACGATCAGGCCGTCCGCGTGCTCATCACCGTCGCCGGCAGCGGCCAGGGGGGCGGCCAGCAGCCCCAATTGCAGCACATGCGCGTGGAGATCGCCGGCGTCACGGGCAGGTACCTGTTGCTCCCCAGCGGCGCCAGCCTGCTGGTGGCGGACAATGCCGGCATACTCGATCAGAACGGGCGAGCCATGGCTCTCCAGGCCCTCCGTCCCAATGATCGCGTGCTGCTCATCATTGACACTGCCAATAATTTCGTCGTCCGGATCGTGCGCGAGGTGACCGGCGGTGCCACTACGGCAGACAATACCCCACCCAGGTTCACCGCTACCAGTCCCAAACCCAATAGCACGATCAACGAAAGCAGCCCGGCCCTGGAAACGCGTTTCACTGACGCCGGCTCCGGGATTAACAGGGCCGCCACGACCATGGTCTTCGACGGACAGGACGTGACCGCACAGTGTGATATCCAGGATGACCGCGTCAGGTACACGGCGGTGGACCTCACCGACGGCCCACACTCAGCGGATGTCACCATCACCGACAAGGCCGGCAACGCGAACCGCAACCAGTGGAGCTTCACGGTGCAGGCGCCGACCGGCAAGGAAATCCTCTCAATCACCCACAATGCCGATGTGCCGCTGGCGGTCGGGCAGACCCTCGAGGTGACCGTCAGGGTCGCACGACCCGGCGGCAAGATGAAGTTCGATATCGGCACCTGGAAGCTCGGCCTTCTCATGGACCGCGTCGGGGATACCAACGTCTACCTCGGCAGGTACGAAATCCAGCCCGGGGACGAGGTAACCGCCAAACTCAAGGTGCTTTACAGACCACCACAGGGCGATTGGATAACCGACTACTCGGAGACCGACGCGCACATCAATGCAACCGCCGCCGCCCAGTTGGCGGTCACACAGCCACACGACGGCGATGTCGTCGGTAAGGAAATGGTCGTGGCCGGCACTGGCCCGGCTGAATGCCGGGTACGCGTTAACGTCCGGTTCAACAAGCAGCGGTTCTTCGACCTCTCCCACGATCTCACCCAGCAGATTGTGACAATCGCGGCCGACGGCACGTGGCAGACAGACCCCTACGAAATGGAAGAGGGCCTGTTCGGCAAGGCCGATACCTACGACATCAAGGCCGAGCTGCTGGCCAAGGATGCTGAAGACACCGCTGATCCCATATCCACGGTCACCCTCACCGTCAAGGGAAAGTGATCCGACGCTATACTCAAGTGTCAAGGGGGCCGCGATCCGGCAATCCGGTTGCGGCCCCCTTGCGTTCGTCCAACTCACTGTACGGCGAATGCGCTCCGCTGTCGTCGTGTTGCCGCGCGACATATCCCGCAACGGCATCCCACGCTACTGACCTCCCGGCCGCATCGGATCGCCGCCGGTGCGGGCAATGGGCTGTATCACCCGCAATGTCCGCAGTTCGTAGGCGTCGGTATCCACCGTCAGGCGTGCCTTGCTGCGACCTCGACGCAATAGCTCCATCCGCTGCCCCGTGGTCACATCAACCACCTGTGTGTTCAGAGGTAGAGAGTCGCCGAAAGTCAACCGGATCTCCTGAGCCTTGTCGGATAGGTTGACGACGGCCAGGCAGTCGCTGAACATCTTTACCCAGATGTCCTCCCGTGCGGGATAGATCTCCCCGTCGAAGGCCTGCCCCGCAACGGCGGGAAGCGCCCTGAACGCCCGCGCAAACCCCCGCAACGCGCACTCATGGCCGGCCTTGGCATCCAAGCTGCTGCGCAGCGTCAGGCAGTAGGGGTTCTGGGAGATGACGGCCTGCAGCAGCGGGAGTAGCAGCCCGCGTCCCGGCCCAAGCTCGGTGCACTCGATCTGCAGCTCTACACCGTCGGCAGTGGCGCAGCTAGCTCGCTCCTGAATGGCCTCGGGGCCGATACGCGCCGATACGCGCAACCCATGCTCCTCAGCGAAGAGCCGCGGATCGTAGCCGTGATGTCGCATCAGATCGAGCTGGGAAAGAGAGGCGTGGGCTGCCGGTACAGGCAGGTTCGCGTCCACCAGCAGGTAGCGGCGCGGGTTGCGTGATACCACGAGATCCCGGCATTTCGTCCACAGGTCGTGGGTCTCTGCACAGCGGAAGTCAAGCCACTGGCTCCATGCCTCGGGACTGTTCCTCAGCCAGTAGTATGCCGCTGTCGGCGTGTCGGCGCGCAGGCCCACTACCATTCCTGTAGTGGTCTGAAACTCCTTTAGGTCAAATGCTGAGTACCCGACCTTGTCTGCAGTCTGTTCTGGGCCGATCGAGGCGAAGCAGGTCCCTGTCGCGCCGTCCACCGTCACGCCCATGGCAGGCACGCAGTTGTAGCCATCGGTCTTGGCGCAGAATTCATCGAGGAACACCAGGAGCTGCTTCTGCACCTCGCGCCGCAACGGGTCGGGACACCGGCGCCCGGCTGCATCGCGGATCACCTGGCCATTGATGTCCATCTGGAAGCTGTCCGGATCGGTGAAGGTGAAGAGACCGTCGAAGTTGGACAGCGGCGGCAGCAGCGGCACGATCTCCACCCCTGCCACCGTGCCGAACGGTAGAACGTCCTCGAGCAGGTCCCACCGCCATGCATTCGGCAAGATGCTCCGGTCATAGAAGCTCTGCATGTTGCTCCCCGCCACGTACAGCGTCAGGCGGTCGAAGCCGACGAAGTGCATGTACTCCATCAATTGCCGCAGCGAGCGCTGGCGCTGCAGGAGATCCTTCCCGCTGGTGCCGAAGCCGCTGTAGATAAGCTCACTATGGGTCGGTAGCAGCGCCAGGCTTCTGCGCAGCGGCCGCTCGGGAAGCTGGTTGACGTTCTGTTGCGGGTAGTCGAGCAACTCGTAGACACCGAGCTTCCGCAGGGGCACCGGAGGGCGGCCGGGGGATCCCGTCAACGATGTGAAGCGCACCTCGCATGCCTCGGTCTGGGGATAGAAAAGGAACGACTCCGGGGGCCTCGGGCCCCGACTCTGATTGGGGTTGAGTGCGGCCCAGACCAGGAACCTGTCCTCGAGTTGCTGGTTGCCGGCCGCCAACACTTCCAGACCGACGCTGGAACTGATGTCTCCATCCATCCCCACAACCAGAATGTGCGGGCGCGGTGCGCCGCTGGTGGCATCAAAGCTGTTCCTGAGTATGTAGCTGGTTGCAGGAGTGCCGACAATCTCTAGCTCCTCGACAACTCTGCAGCGCAGCGCGTCCCGGATCTTCCCTTTCTCGTATAGGGCAGCCGCCATCACCCGGCCCTCATCATCAGACCCATACAACTTCCCCTCATACAGGAACCCGCCCGCCGGTCCAGCAGGAAGCCATGGGACATTGCGGTCATAGACCGTCCCATTCATCAGCTCGCAAGCGGGTGCGCCCAGCGACACAGCCGAGGCCCGCAACCGCATGGGCGCCTCCACGGGCACGGTGGCTGCCCTTGTAGCGGTGCCCGCCAGAAACGCTGTGAGCGGATACTGCCCTGGGGCCAGCGGGACATAGTCAGGCGTCCTGACGGTGATCGGGTCCAGTTCGACCGGCTGTCCCGGTCGCCAGGTCTGGGCGGGGGGATGCGGCATCACCGACAGAAGCGGCACCTCCCCCAGGTTGATCAGTATCGCGTGCGGTCGCGTCAGCGGCTCGTCAGCCAGCACCCGCAACTGCAGGGCGAATTCATCGCCCGCCTTGATGCTCTTCGGAGCCGTCATCTCAATGACACCGGCCACCTCCAGCGGCATCCGCTGGGCAATCGCCGCCACCTGGTCGGCCCGCAACATGCGGTCGAATATCATCACATCCGAGAACGCGGCCTCGGCAGTCACCGATCCGTCGTAGTCAGCCCCGACATTGAACGCCGGCCATTGCTGGGGCTCATACGTGTTACGCTTCTCCCCCGCCAGAGCGCCGTCAACATAAAGCGCCATGCCTCGCGTGCAGTCCCAGGTTGCCGCAACATGGTGCCACTCTCCCACCGTCCAGTCGGCGATGGTCGTATTGAGGCTGTGCGCGGGAGTGCCTCCCAGGCTGAACTGGAGGGTGGATGATGGTGTCTTGAACATGTAGAAGGAGTTGTACGCCGGTTCGTGAGTGGGGGCCGTATCCGAAAATATCCCGTAGCGCCTCCCATCGTTGCCGTGCCACTGCGGCCGAATCCACAGCGACAGCGTCCCAACCGACTTTGAGAAGCAGCCGGCAGTGGGGTACGACAGGTAGCTGCCGTTTGCCAGGAGCACCGCCTGGCCGCTTGGTGCTCCGACGTACGACACCTGGCCGTGGATGCTCTTCGAAACCGGCCCCGGTGATGCTCCCACCGTGCCGTCATACGGTGCATGGAAGGTCAGCCCGGGCAGAGCGCCGCTCGCAATGCCCGTCCCCGCCAGGAGCACTATCAACGCTGCTAACTTCCGCATTCCCGCATTCCCTTCCAACACAGGCTGTGTGCTATAATAAGTTTCCGGTTCCGTAAGCCGATTCCTTCTCCCCGGCTTGCCGGCGCTGCAGCTAGGGGGCGCCGGACAGGCTGGGGCTGTGGGCCAGGGAACGCACCGGGCGGTGAGAATGTCTAAGAGCATACCGCACTGACTGTATCAGGAGGTCTGCAACATGAAGACCAGGTATCTGCTGTATGTTGCACTAATCGTGTCTGTGTTCATTGCGGGCGGGCTGTGCAGCGACTGGCTGCGTGCGCCGGTTCTGGCACAGGATGAAGTCGTCGCCACCGGCACACAACCAATCGCCATCAAGCCGGTAACGGTCGTTACAGCGGTCCCGTACGAGGTCGAGACCAGGTATGAAATGGACCCGTTCGAGACCGACCACATCCGTTCGACGACCAGCCAGCTCAAGACAGTTCTTGTGGTCCGCTCCGACGGCAGTACGGAGATCGTGAAGGCCAAGTAGCATCCCTGTGTCCCACAGGCCGCAGCCGACCGCACTGCCGACACGCCTCACACGTGATGGCTGCGGCCGGCGTCCGTGGCCGTATCCGAACAGGAGGTATCGTAATGGCGAAGGTGGAGGTTGACTACACGCGCTACTTCGCGCAATTGCATGAAGCCCTCAGCTCCGGGGGAGCGCTCCTGGTATCGGTTGATGAAGATGGCAGGCCCAACGCGATGACCATCGGCTGGGCGACCCTGGGCATCGTCTGGTCACGGCCGATCTGCACCGTGCTGGTGCGGCCCTCCCGCTACACCTATGGCTGCCTCGAGGCCGCGGGCGATTTCACTGTCTGTGTCCCCTATCCGGACATGCGCGAGGTGGCCGATTTCTGCGGCACTCGTTCCGGTCGTGACCATGATAAGTTCGCCGAGTGCGGCATCACCGCCGTCCCCTCAGCGACCGTCAAGTCGCCGATCATAGGGGAGTGTGGGGTGTGCTGGGAGTGCCGCACTATCTGCACCAACGACATCACCGCCGCAACGCTGGCCCCGGAGATCAGCAGTTCGGCATACGCAGGCGGG
Source organism: uncultured Armatimonadia bacterium (assembly GCA_964549395.1). Taxonomy (GTDB): domain Bacteria; phylum Armatimonadota; class Zipacnadia; order Zipacnadales; family UBA11051; genus UBA11051. The sequence continues at coordinate 6,155 of CAZJVY010000030.1, forward strand.
GACTACCATCGCGTGTACTACGGCCTGGTCCAACGCTGCATCGCCGATGACGACTTCGAGGAACGCTTTCGGACCTGACCGACGGCGGACGAACATGGTGGAACAGCCGCTCACCGACGCATCTGCTTTGTTTCCGCCGCAGCAGCGATTTCACCACTGTCTGAAAACGATCTTGCCGCATTTGGCGGCGGTCATCAAATCATAGGCCTGCTGGGCCTCTTCGAGTGGCAACTCGTGCGTGATGATACGCTTGACCTTCAGCCCTTCGCGAACCAACTTCACCATTTCGTAGAATTCGCACATACGCCAGTACCACGCGCCGTAGACAGTCAGCTCCTTGTGTATGAGGTCCCGTGAGGGGTTGAAGCAGGCCTCGGGCTGCTCGCCGACTATTCCGATCTTGCCGCCCTTCTTACATGCCTCGAAGGCCAGTGACACGCCTTCGGGCCTGCCTGTGCATTCGTAGCACACGTCAGGCCCCTCACCCCCGGTGAGGTCGCGCAACACCTTCACCGCATCCACCTCCTGCGGATTGACGCTCACCGTCGCGCCGAGCTGCCAGGCCAGACGCAGCCTGTCTGCGGATATGTCCGCCGCCAGGGGCCGGGCACCGTAGAAATCGAGCAGCAGCACGTTGCCCAGACCAATCGGCCCGCACCCGATGACGGCCACGGCGTCATGCCCGCGGATTCCCACCCGGTCGGCCAGATGATAGGCCACACCCATGGCATCGCCCGCGATAAGCACGCCGGTGGGCCAGTCAACATCATCCGGCAGCTTGACGCAGTGGCGGGCGGGCGCGGCCATGTACTCCGCGTGAGCGCCCGTGCAGAAGCTCTGACGCTCGCAGAATATCGCTAGGTCGGCGTGGCAGTACCGGCACTCCCCGCAGCCGATGATGATGTGGACCCCCACACGGTCTCCCTCGGCGAAGCCCGGTTGGCCGTTTGGGGCCACCACCTCACCGGCAAACTCGTGGCCGCTGTTGCCTGCCAGGCCCTTCTCGGAACGGAATGCGCCCATCTCGCTCCCACACAGCCCTGATGCCCGCACCCGGATAAGCATCTCGCCGTCCGCCGGCTCGGGTTGCGGCACCTCAACAAGCTCGACTCTGCTGTTGCCCGCAAAGCGCAGTGACTTCATGGCCATATCTCCCCCTGGCGCGGTCGCGCCAGCCTTCAAGTTCACAGATTGAAGAGCCGCTTGGCGTTAAGCCCCATGATCATGCGCTTGTCGTCGTCCGAGATGCGAGCCGCCAGCAGCCTCCCGAACTGGCAGCGCACGTCAATGAACGGCATGTCGGTACCCAGCAGCACCCGGTCGGCACCGACCTCCTTTACCATGTACTCCAATCCCCCGTATGGCCGACCCGAACCGGCCATGTCCAGGTATATGTTCGGATGGCCCTTCGCCTCTGCGGTCAGCTTCCTGATGACATCCCAGCTGTTGCCAGAATGGGCGTGCAGGAACGCGATGTTGGGATATGCCGCGGCCTGTCTGGCCAGGAAGCTCTTCCCGTCCTTGTCCGGCCCGTCCCACACGTGCGACAGTATCGGCACACCGTGCTCGTTGGCGTACTCATACACCGGCCCGTAGCCGAGATGCGAGCAGTCAACCCCGTGGCACGATGAGTGGAACTTGAATCCCTTGATCCCGCCGAACAGGTCGTGGTACAGCGATATCTCCGCCTCGATTTCCGGCAAAGGATACCGCGGATTAATGGTAATGTAGGCGACGAGGCGGTCCGGGTACCGCTCAGCGGCTTCCGCGACCTGGCGATTTCCCTCCTTGATGTCGGGGCCGATGGCGATGTGCGGTGCCGCAACCGCCATGCCAATGCCCACCAGGTCCATGTTCTCGACCATCGACTCCGGCGTGCCGTCCCCCGGAATGTGGAAGTTGTACCACGGCCCCATGTGCGCGTGGCAGTCTATGACAAGCTCGTCGTCCACACGAATGCCCGACTTCAGCTTCTCGACGAAAGTGCTCTCACCCATTGACCTTCTCCTGTCCGTTCTCCGAAGCCGCAGGGCCGCCCGCAGCCACGATCGGTGCGTTCTCACGGCTCCTCCATGCCCAGCAGACTGCGCAGATTACCGCCTGCAATCCTCGCCTTGTCGGCATCGCTCAGTTTGTTGTAGCGAACTTGCGCCAGCGCTCCCCCTGCCTCCGTTTCCGGCAAGCCAGTGCCGAAGATCAGCCGTTCGGCACCGAAGCGTTCGCTGATGTCCTCGAGGCTCCAGGTCATCACATGTGTGTTAACTTCGAGGTAGAGGTTTTCGTACTTCTTGAACAGCGGGTAGATATGTCGGTTAATCCGGTACGAAGTCCCGAGAATAATCAGCGGAAGTTCCCTGTACTGCTCCAGGACCGCCGCAATCTGATTCCAGTTCGTCTGCCCCATGTCAATCAGGGCCGGCACGCTGCGGGCCGCCAACGCATCCAGAAGCTCACCCGCACACCAGGGCGTGAAGTCCCACTGGTGCTCCGCAGGGAAGAGCCGCACTGCTCCCCTTCTGGCCCGCACTTCTGCCGCGAATTCGGCTGGCGGAGCCAGCTCTCCCGTCGCGCTGGGCAGCGCGACATAGCAGGGATACAGGTTATCCCTGTCTCCTATCAACTCGTCCAGCTTTGCGTTACCCAGTCGCGGCGACCAGTGCGACGCCCAACTGTGCATGACCAGCGCCTGCGAGATGCCAATGAATTCCATCTCCGCCAGCAGGCCGTCCACGTCCGTGAAATGCGGCTCCTCCATGTGCTCGAAGGTCCCTATGCGGCAATTGCAGTCCATGCACTCGATCCGGCTGCCGCAAGCTGCATCCGAACTCATGTGTCGTCACTTCCTTCAGCCAAGCAATCCGGCAACTAGCTCTCGCCGATACGTGCCTTCCACGGGGCGGGTGCAATCTCCTCCAACAGACGGGCCGGCAGGAGTTGCGCCGATCCGCACGGAAGGCTGAGCATACAGGCTGATCCGAGCATGTGCCCTATGAGGCCAGCGGAAAGGACGGCTGCATGGCATCGGACACGGACGGATTCGAGGAGCTGACTCTGCACAGCGAACCGGCATTCTCCGGCAATCTGCTCAGACTGCGTATTGACACGGTCAGGCTGCCGGACGGAGGCAAGGCCACGCGCGAGATTGTGCAGCACCCGGGCGCTGTCGCGATCGTGCCTGTCACCGCTGACGGTCAACTATTGATGGTCCGGCAGTGGCGGCATCCCGTCGCCAAGGTAACCCTGGAGATACCGGCAGGCACACTGACGCCCGGGGAAAGCCCTGAGCGCTGCGCCCAGCGAGAGTTGGTGGAGGAGGTCGGCTACTTCCCCGGCCAACTGGACAAGCTGACCACGGTTCTGGTCTCACCAGGCTATAGCGATGAAACCATTCATATCTTCATGGCAAGACAATTGCAGCATCAAGGCCGGCAGCCGCACCCACAAGCGGACGTTAGCTGGGCCCCCGATCCGGACGAGAATGTACACCTGGCGACCGTGCCGCTGCGGAAGGCCGTGGCGCTTTGCACCCAGGGCGCTATCGCAGATGCCAAAAGCGTCGCAGGCATCCTGCTGGCATGGGAGCGGTTACAGGGGAGGCCATGATTCGCCGGCCGGCCTGCGGCCGACAAGCAGCCGGAGACGCAACTGCGCGCTCAGAGCTGCTTCACAGAGCAAGTGGTTGAAGACTAAGTATCTGCACAAGGGAAACGGCTCCCTTGCGAGGGAGCCGTTCCTGCCAAGCTGGTGTGTACCTCGCCGCTTACTCGCTCCAGGAAATCGCTTCCACCGGGCAGCTGTCAATGGCTTCCTCAATGGTGTCCTGGTCATCGCCCTGCGGGTCTATCACCCGGGAAATCCCGTCGTCGTCCAACTGGAATGTGCCGGGTGCTACATCAGCACACAGCGAGCAACCAGTGCAGAGATCGGCGTCAACTACCGGTACTGCCATCTGAGTCACCTCCTGGGAACTTTGCTCAAACGGCCCACAGCGTCCGAGGACATGCTCCGGGCCGGCGTCAATAGTAGCACAACTCCACCCCGAAAACAACCCCGCAGTTGGCCCATGTAAGCGCCGTATGCGCCTGCCGGATGCGAACACATGATGACAGAGGAACATTTTCTCGTTGAAACACCGGCCCAAGCCAGGTACAATACAGCAAGACCAATGCCGCAAGGCCCTCATCTGCCGAAGGGCGCGGGCCAGAGGAGGCGAACCACATGTACGAACGGGTACTGCTCACGCTGGACACTTCCGAGTTCGCCGAGCGTGCCATACCGCATGCTGTCGCCATCAGCAAGGCATTCGGCGCGCGCTTGTGCATACTGGGCGTCGTACCGGTCCTCGACGACCTGGGTGCCGATCCATTGGCGCTCAAGATTGACTGGGATGCCGAGGTCGCCCACACCGAGGAATACCTGTCAGGCGTACAGCAGGCGCTGAAAGCAGACGGCGTCGAGGCCGAGGTCGAACTGCGCCGTGGCAACGTGACCGAAGAGATACTCCTCTTCAGCACCAAGCTCGATGCCGATCTGATAATCATGTCAACTCACGGCCGTTCGGGCCTGGGTCGCTGGGTGTATGGCAGCGTGGCCGACCGGGTGCTCCGATATGCCGACTGCCCCGTACTTCTCGTGCGTGCTGCCGAGGAGCCTGATGAGCAAGACTGACATCAACCTGCGCGATGACGAGGTCGCGGCGGTAATGCCCCACTTCCGGGTGGGGCCTGTTCTTTTCACTCGCCCCTGCGGAGGAACGGCGAATGCCGGCCTGATTGTCACCACGCCTGCAGGCCAGTACTTCCTCAGGCGCCGCAATCCCCGATATTCCGACCCGCAGCAACTCGCCTATGACCATCACGTCCTCACGGCTCTCTATCGCAGGGGCTTGCCCGTACCCAAGACTATGCTCACCAAGTCTGGCAGCCGGTGGGTCGAACACGACGGCTGCATCTATGAGCTGTACGGGTTCATCGAGGGTGCTTGTGTTGTCAATCCCGACCCGGCTCAGATTGCCGACGCCGGTGCTGTGCTTGCCAGGTTCCACGCCGCGGGAGTTGACCTAAGGCCCCCCGGCAAGAAGCCCTTCGGCCGTTTCTGGGGCCCGCAGGTAGCCGTGACGATGTTGGAGCGACTACTAGAGCGAACCGGGGCTGGCGATGTTGGGAGCCTGCGAGCCATGTCAGCCGACGAGGCGCTTCAGGTGCTTGAGTATCTGATGGCACAAGCGCGCTCCGTTGAGGACCATGTGCCTGATGCAGTCTACTGGGCCCTACCCCAGACCATTATCCACGGCGACTGGCACCCGGCCAACCTCAAGTTCGGCGGAGCCCGGGTGACTGGCATATTCGACTTCGACTGGGTTGATCGCCAGCCTCGCATGGTGGACATCGCCGATGGGCTGCTCTACCTGTGTGGCATCCGCCGCGTCACAGATGAGCGGGCCGACATCTGGACATTGACCGAAACCCCAAAGCTCGACTGGCCGCGCATGAGAACATTCTTGCATTCCTATGCCGGCGTCCATCCGCCCACTGATGCAGAGTTGGCAGCGCTCCCCTATCTCATGTCCGTCCGCTGGATATACTCTCGCGTGGACGCCGCTGACCGCAAGATTCCCGAACCGGATCAGCTCAGGTTTGTCCTCCGCGACGTCACATCACCTCTCCTGTGGGTCGCAGAGAACCGCAATGAGCTATCAAAAGACGGGTGGTGGCTCTAAGCCATTCACCCGTCGCACGAACTGTCCGGTTCTTTTCAGGGCGTTGTCGTTCCGCCCGTTCGCCTGTTAGCTGGCCGCCTTGCTGTACTCGTGCACCACGTGCTGGATGCCTTCCTTGAGCTCGTAGGTCGTGATGCGGCCGCCTAGGAACTCGGTCTGCAGCAGCTTGTTCAGTTCCCCGAATATCTCATAGCGCCCTTTACCCATCTGCATCCAGTTCTCTATCTGACCCATGAGCTGATGAGTGCGCTTGCGCGGAATCTCCGTGATCGCTTCCTCGATCGCCCCGATGACCCGGTCCGGATCGTGTGTAGTGATGTGCGTCTGCAAGTCCCGGTCCAGATGGCTGAAGCTGCCCTCGTCATTGTCGTAGGTGATGTTGACCTGAGTGGTCGAGCCGCCGGGGGTTTCATAGATCACGGCGATATTGACGGTGGTCTTGCCGTCCTTGGAATACTCCGAGTACTCATGCCGCAAATTGCCATAGCCTATGCGCCGTTCCTCCGGACGCTGATAGGCGACAATGATCTCGTCCAGACGTCGTTTGAATTCCTCCAGAGACGGATGCCCACTCACATCCAACTGGTCCTACCTCCATAGTGTCAGTGCGTGGTCAAACTGCGACTACGTATGCTGCTGCTTAGAGCGCAGGTTAGGCGCTATCCCCCCAACCTGCCGCCTGATAGTCCTCATTATACAGGACGGCGCCGGATTGGACAACTCAGTTAACCGAGAAAACACCGCCCGCGTCGTCTGCGCCGCTCTCCCCGGTGAACTGCTCCCGTGCAGCGAGAAGCAGACGATATTCCTGCAACTCCTTCTGCACCACCTCCAACTCACGGGCCAGACGCTGACTGCTGCGCTCGGTTTCGAGCAGTTCCTGCTTGGCCTGCAGAGGCACCCTCAGATGCGCGGCGATCATGTATGAGAGCTTCTCTGCTTCCGCCGGAATCTCGAGCTCCATACCCTCAAAGCCCAGCAACTGCAGTATCAGCTCGATCTCGTCGGCGAACATGGAGCGCACATCATCCATCAGCTCGGGTGACACGCCTGCGCTGCCTTCTGCGGCCAGCAGCTTCACCTCCGCCTCGGGGTACGGGCCATCGTCAATGGTGCGCAGGATCTGAAAGCGCCGCTGGCCCACAGCCAGAACCATCATGTGGTCGCCCGCGTCCAGCACGTGCGCTATGGCGGCCGTGGTGCCGATACTGTGCGTCTCAGCCACCGGCCCACCGACCTCGGCACCCTCCCGTATCAGCGCAACGCCGAACTCGCTGTCATGTTCAATGCAGTGCTGTGCGAGCTCCAGGTACCTCGGCTCCCACACGCTCAAAGGCATCGGCATGCCCGGAAACAGAACTGCATTCAACGGCATTAGCGGCAGTCTCGACTTGGCCATCTTCAAAACACGCTCGATAAGATGCGCCTCTGTCTGCTATAATACCCAACAGGCCCTGCAGGCGTCATCAAACTTTGCTCAAGTTGCGTGCCCATGCAAACTGCTACCCGTGACCAATTGCTGCAAGAAGCCCGCCGACGCATATTCTCGTTGGGCCTCCACGACGCGGCCGCAGAATTGTGCGCGGCCAACATGGCCTACGGCTTGGCCAAGACCAACCATGTACTTGCCCAGCTGGGCTATGATGCCGATGCCCTTTTCATCGGCACGCCGGACATGACGATCACTCGCAACTCGGCTCGCTGGAGCGCCGGCTTCGGGTACGGCGGCAAGCTGCAATGGGGCTCCGGCGACCGACCACTGGTTATCCTTGACGTCAAGCCCAACGTCTGCGGCATGTTGGTTGCCGGTGTCGAGAAGCTGCCGGCCCTGGACGATCTGGTGTCCCGACTGCATGAGCTTCATCACGGCGGGTTGAAGATTCAGCACATCCCTGTCGAGTTGGACCTGCACAAGAGCAACCATTTCGTTGATCTCTGCGCCCTGGAGCCAGCCGACCCCGACGTGGACTTGCCGTCCTATGCTTTTGTCATTCATTCGTCGGCGCCCGAGATGCAGGGCCCCAACCCGCTCGGCATGGGCCTGTACTGGGACGCTTCCGAAGCCGTCCGCCAACGCTGCCGCGTGTTCGACACCCCGTGGGGGCCCTTGCGGGCGCTACTGGATGATGACGCGGTCGAGTACTTCTCGTTCGCCCGGCGCGCTGCGCAGTTCGCCGCCCAGCGCCGCATGGCGGCGGCTCGCGAACTCTTCGGCGACTTCAGACTGATCGCCAATGTCATGCATCAGGGCCTGGCCGATCTGAACACAATCTACCTCGGCTGCCATAACTCCCTCGAACCGGTCGAATACTTGCCCATCATGGTCCGCGGCGACCTGCCCGGGTATCTCTTCCAGGGACTTCCCAACCTCTCCGACATCGTCATCCGGCAGATGAAGTTCTACGATCGCGCCGTCGAACTCAATGCCCTGGATGCACTCCGCAACGCCAACGTAATCCCCCACGGCGCCGGCTATGCGTTGCCGCACTTCCGCAACGTCCTGCGCGTGATTGACCTCGGAGACCAGCGCTACTTCCAGATGTCAGCGGCCCCCGCCACTACCAACGAGGCTAGCGCCCACGTGACAGATGGCACGGAGATCCTCACTGACACTCATGATCTCCCGCAGAAGTACCGTGGCCGCCAGGGCGTCTTCAAGGCCATCGAGTGCGGCCTCGGCCGCCTTGTAGCCAAGCTTACCCCACTGCATGTCGTGAAGGTATAGCCCCATACCTGATAGCCGGTTCCCGAGGTCCGATTGTTCCCAATGACCGGATGGTGCCGGGCTTGCTGGATCACAGGATCATCCGCTTCAGGATCGCCCACTCCACAGCCTTCAGGACATACGCCAAAGCGATCAGCCCGACGAAAACGAAGAAGAATATCTGCACCGTAGGCGTGTTGAGATACTGAATCCACTCCCCGGGATCTATCCTATCGCCGTATGTCAGCCGTGCTGCAAGCGCGGCCATGAAGTTGATGACCTGTGTGTAGACAGCCAGCAGAGGCTTGTAGAGGAATGCCAGACCGACAATGGTGCCGACGACGGCAACCGGATTGAGCACCCGGAACTTCTGCCGCTGATGCTCCACGAATATCGAGCACTTGCTGCAGGGGATGGTGCGCTGTCCGGTACCGACCACCGCATCGGCCGCCAGGTCCGACCGCACGTAGGCATCCCGCACCCGTTGAGCCGCCGTCTCCTTCGACACGCCCTTGCCGAGGCTGCTGCCGCCGGTGCGGATGAGAGTCTCGATGAGCGACGGGTCGCAGTTGCAGCCGTAGCCGAAACGCCAGCACGACTTGCGGGCCTTGTAGGCCGGGCATATGTCCCGGACGGCCTCGTGGCAGTAGGGCATGTCCCAACAGTGGTCCCACAGTCCCGGCTTCTTCCATTTCTTCTTCTTATCCACAACTGCGGCGGCCGCTGCCTTCTCCTCTGCAGTCAGTCCCCGGCTACCCGCATTCCTGATCTGACTGATGATCTCCCACAAAATCCGCACGCCGACGACGAAGAGCATCCCCATACCGGCGTTGCCGGACCACGTGTTGATCGCGCTCGCCGGCGTGCTGGCGTTTGCCTGTAGATTGCTGGCCACGAGGATCGGCATGCCGAAGGTCAGCCCGGCCCCCAGAATGCCAAGCACTACCGCAAATGTCACGTCCTCCAGTGTCAGCAACACGAGCGCCACGGCACCCAAGAAGCCGGCCACCGTCATGACCTGCCCCATCAACTCCAGGTTGCCGGCGATCCGCTGCATCTGCTCCCGCGGCATCTGAGACAGGGCGCCACTGAAGATCCCGTAGAGAATGTAGCCAAGCGCGATAACAAACGCGATTATGGCTATCTGCAGCACCGTGCGGCTCCACATCTGCACGAAAGCAAAGACGTCCACAACCTCCCGGGAACGCTTGGGTGCTTTCCGCTTCTGGTCTCTCATCGGGCGGCTCCTACAGTTCTCGCTCAGCAGGTCATGTCTGTTGGGCAAAGCGTGCCGGCCTTTGGCTCAGGTGCTATTCGTCAGCCGCGGCCACACTATAGCTGAAGCCCTCGGGTACCCGCTCATCGTCAACGAAGTTGAGGAAATCGGTCTTCTCGTTTGACCGGTTGAACGCCTCCATGAAGTCAATCTTGCCCTCGTTGCACAGCTTGGCCAGAGACTGCTCGAGCAGCCCCATGCCCAGGCTCCGGCTTGACTGGATCGTGGTGCGCATCTGTGAGGTCTTGCGTTCGCGGATGAGGTTGCCGATGGCCGGGGAGCCGCCTGCCTCGCCGATCATTATCTCGTAGGCTGCCACGCGGCCGTCCTTGTCAATGCGCGGGATCAGCTCCTGCGAAATGCACGCCGCCAGGGAGGTCGAGAGCATCGCCCGGATCTCCTCCTGCTCGGTGGACGGGAAGGCGGAGACCAGACGGTCAACGGTCTTGGGCGCGCTGACGGTGTGCAGCGTGCCGAATACCAGGTGGCCCGTCTCAGCCGCCTGCAGGGCCGCGCGCATCGTCTCCAGGTCGCGCATCTCACCCACCATGATGATGTCGGGGTCGGAACGCATGTTCCTGATGACCGCCTCGGCGAAGCTGTCAACGTCCACCCCTACCTCACGCTGGTTGATCAGCGACTTCTTGGACCAGTGGTAGTACTCGATCGGCTCCTCGATGGTCACCACGTGCACTGCCCGGTTTTCGTTAATCCAGTTGATCATTGAGGCCAGCGTCGTGCTCTTCCCGCTCCCCGTCGGGCCCGTGACCAGGATGATGCCGCGAGGGCGGGTGAGCAACCGCAGCATCAGGGGTTGTTCGAGACCCAACTGCTCGAACGTCAACATCGTATAGGGAATGGTACGCAGCGCTATGGCCGGGTGGTTTCTCTGCTGGAAGACGCTGACGCGGAAGCGTGCCAGGTCCTTCAAGGCATAGGCCTGGTCTGCTCCGCCCCTCGCGTGGAACCGGGACCAGTAGGGGTTCTCAGGCGTGTCTTCGCCGAGGAAGAAGCCCGTAGCTGTGAGCAGGTCCTCATGCGTGAAGTTCTTGTAGCCGACCATCTCGATGAGTTCGCCGTGGCGCCTGTAGATGGGGGCGTGATCGAAGCTCATGTGCAGGTCTGAAGCGTCTATCTTCACACACCCTTCGAGCAGCGCATCCATCGCCGCGCCATCAAGTGGATCGCCGCCACGCTTCTTCAGATAGTCCGGCGCGCTGACCGTACGTCGCCATGCCTTCTTCTCCTCCGTCGCTGCCATCAGTACTCACCGACCCTCTCCTCAACGATGTCTTGCCGTCAGGATCCACCTGTCGGGCCTTGAGTGAACGCTCCTACTGCTCCGGCGGCCGAGTGCCGCCCTGGGGTGGCGAGCCGCCCGCACCTCCCGATTGCTGTTGCTGCTCGCGTTGCCGCCTGAGTACCTTACGCTTGGCTTCCTCTGCGGCCTGCTTCTTCGCTTCGGCCTTCGCATCATCGGCCGCCAAGCCGTCCGTCCGCCGCAGCATCTGCCGCATCTCAGTACGGTTCCCCGCGTAGAACATGCAGTGATCCGTCGTAATCTTGCCCTCCTGATACAGACTCAGCAGCGCCTGGTTCATGGTCTGCATGCCCCAGTGACCGCCTTCCTTGATCGCGTCTTGCATCTCCCCGGGCTTACCCTCCTCGATGAACTTGGCGACCGTCGGGGTCGCAATCATTATCTCCACGGCCGCGATGCGTCCCCCCTTCTCATCGGCGCGCGGCACCAGGGCCTGCGAGATGACCGCCTCAAGGCTGCGACTCAGTCGCATGCATATCTGGTTCTTCTCGTGCGGCGGGTACATGTTCACGATACGCTCCAGCGTTTCCGCTGCACTGGTCGTGTGAACGGTGGAGAAGACGAGGTGGCCCGTCTCGGCGGCCTGCATCGCTACCGACATCGTGGTTACGTCGCGCATCTCACCTATCAGGATCACGTCCGGTGCCTGCCGCATCGCGTACTTCAAGGCATCTTGGAATTCGCGGGTGTCAATGCCGACCTGACGCTGGTTAACTATGCACTTCTTATCCCGGTGCACATACTCGATCGGGTCCTCGACCGTCACGATGTGCGCCTGCCGGCTGCGGTTGATGTAGTCCAGCATCGCCGCCAGCGTCGTTGACTTGCCGCAGCCGGTGGGGCCGGTCACCAGCACCAGCCCCTGTGGCCGCTTCGCGACGTCATTGAGCACGATCGGCAACTCCAATTCCTCAACCGTCAGAATGTCCAGAGGGATGATGCGCATCACGACCGTGCAGTCGCTGCGTTGCCTGAAAATGTTGATGCGAAGCCGGCAAGTGTCACCGACCGTTAAGCCGATGTCCTTTTCCGGGTACTCCAGGAAACGCTCCCACTCGGCTTCCGACATCAGGCTCTTGGCAAGCCATTCGGTGTCTCCCGACGTCAACTCCGGCCAGCCCTCTATGCGCTGCACCAGACCTCGTATCTTGGAGCACGGAGGAACGCCGGTCTTCCAGAAAATGTCGGACGCCTTCACCTCGGCTCCCCACTTGATGACATCCTGCCAGCTTTCTACCTGCAAGACCCTTCCTCCTTAGCATTACAGCGATCGGACTGATGGCGAGATCGTAGTGGCCGCATCCTTGCCTGCCCACGCCGACAGAATTCTCTCGCGGACCTGTGCGGGGCAGTACTAGCCCCGACGTTTCATCAGATACCGCGCGAGCAGGTAGCAGAACGTTCCGACGGCCGCCGAGCCGATTACCAGCAGCGCCCATAGCCACAACTGCCCGCTGCCGCTGCCCCTTGCCGGCGGCTGGGGCGGCTCAGGAGCCGTCAGCTCCGCCACGTTCCTGAAGCTGCGGTCCTTGATGGTTATCTGGTAGCTGCGGACTCCCCCGCTCTGCAGCCAATCGGCCACAGTGTGGCGATTCTCAAACCGCCCGCCGCCGTCGCCGGCTCTGCCTACCCCGATAAAGACCACCGCAATGCGCTGATGGTCGGCAAGCGCCATCACCAAAGGCGCCACCGGCTGCAAGCCGTCCAGGCTCAGCGTTACCATGCCCAGCGCGTTGGCCTGTGCCGACGTATAGCCATCCTGCTTCACCACGGGATTGTCAAACTGCCATCCCGTGTACTTGGCGATGCCCTGGAGGGCCTGTCTCGCTTCGTCCTCGCTTTCGCCTGCCGGCAGCGTAATCCCGACGGAGCTGACGTAGCCTTGGTACATGCTCACAACGACGGCCGCATGCCCCAACGGCGACATCGAATCCGTTGGCCGCTGACCATCGGAACCGTTGCTACCGCCCGCCTCTGTGCCGGCACCGAAGACGCCGTGCCCCGCAGCACCCAGCAAGAGAGCCAGACCCGCCACTACCAGTATTCGCTGCTGAGCCATCAATTCCTCCTGCAGCACTGCTGTTTGCGCCGCTATCATGCCAGATGCAGAAAAGCGCAGGCAATCACCGCCGCCTGCGCTTACAGACCTGCATTCCGTGGTGGAGCCGAGGGGGATCGAACCCCTGACCTCTTGAATGCCATTCAAGCGCTCTCCCAGCTGAGCTACGGCCCCACAGAGAGTGTATTATAGCAGCCCGCGCCACTGCCGGTCAAGATTGACTGTAAGCGTGTTGCAGCAATAGGACATTATCACGTTGCGCTTACAGGCCGGCGTCCAATCCTTGCGATATGACCTCAGAACATGCTATACTATGTCCTCTACGGGACCCGCGATTCGTCAGGCGGCCTGTGAAATGATAGGGAGTTTCGACAGGTTTTCGCATAGGAGCATCAGCAATGAAGACTGGTATTCACCCCGAGTACCTAGAGTGTACGGTCACCTGCGCATGTGGCGAGAGCTTCAAGACGCGCTCCACCAAGCCGGAGATGCGGGTTGACGTGTGCAGCAAGTGCCATCCGTTCTTTACCGGCCAGCAGAAGATCGTGGACACGGAGGGCCGCGTCGAGCGCTTCATCAAGCGCTACGGCCTGCAGGACCGCTATGCCGAGTACTCGGAGGACGAGAAAGCCAAGAACAAGAAGCGGTAGCTGCGACAACACAGCCAGGCTGCGCACTGACCCAGGCCGCCGCCGGCCTGGGTAATTGGCGCCTGAAGATGGACTGGGCATGAGCGAAAAAGACCATTTCTACGGCGGGCAGGCGATAATCGAGGGCGTGATGATGCGCGGGACCGACGCCTGGGCTGCTGCGGTAAGGCGTCACGATGGCACTGTGGTTGTCACGCGCCAGCCGGTCGGCGACTTCTCGCGCAGGCACAAGTGGGCTAAGTGGCCGCTCATCCGTGGCAACGTCGCTCTGGTGGAGGCCCTGTCGCTGGGGATGCGCTCACTGATTTACTCCTTCAACGTCCTGGCGGAGGAGGAGGCCGAGACCGCAGGCGGCGACGCGCAGGTCAAGAAGCAGAATGCCGGCGGCTGGCTGGTATGGCTGAGCATCATACCGGCACTGGCGTTGGGCATCGGCCTGTTTGTGCTGCTGCCGGCTTGGGTGCCGGATTGGCTGCATGTGGATCGGATGAGCCCGGTTGGGAAGAACTTCGTCGAGGCCCTCGCTCGCATCGTCGCCATCCTGGGCTATATTGTGGCCATATCGGTGCTGCCGGACATCCGCCGTGTATTCGAATACCACGGCGCCGAGCATGCGACGATCAACTGCTTTGAGGCCGGCGAGCCGGTGCGCGCCGAGAACTGCAGCAAGTTCAGCCCGCTGCACCCGCGCTGCGGCACCAGCTTCCTGCTGCTGTTCGTGGTGGTGAAGCTGCTGCTCAACATCCCGCTTGGCTGGCCCGATCTGTGGCTGCGGTTGCCGATACGTCTGGCCATGGTCCTGCCGGCCGCGGCAGTAGCATACGAGATACTGCGCGTCGGCGGACGCCATCAGGATTCCTGGTTCGGACGCATATTGTCAGCGCCCGGCAAGGTTCTGCAAAGGCTGACTACCCGCACGCCGGACGAGCAGCAAATCCAGACGGCGGTGTACGCACTGGCTGCGCTGGCCGACGAGGTTGACTTGCCGCCCGACTGCGTTGAGCCCAGGTACACCGACATGGACGGCAAGCTCAAAGACGACAGCACGCCCGTAGAGATGAAACACGAGACGGTCTGAGCGACTATGCAGTTCAGGGACGCACTGGACAACCTGCGCCGAGAGCTTGAGGAGGTGGAGAAGGACCTCAGCGATCCGGCTGTGATCGGCAACCAGAACCGCTTCCGCGAGCTTTCCATGCGCCACGCCGAACTGCAGCCGGTCCTGGAAGCGTATGGCCGCTACCTGGACGCCGAGATGCAGCGCGACGAGGCTGACGCCCTCCTGCCTGAGGCAGACGGCGACGACATGCGCGAGTTCCTACAGGCCGAGCGCGACGAGGCGCAGGCTACGCTGACTGAGGTGGAGGGAGAACTCACCCGCATGTTGGTGCCCAAAGACCCCGCCGGCAGGAAGAACGCCGTTGTGGAAATCCGCGCCGGCACCGGCGGCGAGGAGGCGGCACTGTTCGCCGGTGACCTGTTCACCATGTACAGCCGCTACGCCGAACTGCGCGGCTGGCAGGTCAACATCATGGACATGACCGAGTCAGAGATGGGCGGGTACAAGGAGATCGTGTTCGCTGTCGAAGGCAACGGTGCCTACGGTGCGCTGCAGCACGAAAGCGGCGTGCATCGTGTCCAACGCGTTCCCGAAACCGAGTCGCAGGGACGCATCCACACCTCGGCGGCCACCATCGCCGTGCTTCCGGAGGCCGAGGAGATAGACTTTGAAATAGAGCCCTCCGACCTGGAGATCGTCACCTTTCGTGCCGGCGGCCCGGGCGGGCAGCACATGCAGAAGAACGACACCGCGGTGCGCATCACCCATAAACCTACCGGCATCTCGGTCGCCTGCAGCAACGAGCGCTCCCAGCGCCAGAACCGCGAGAAGGCCATGC
This sequence comes from uncultured Armatimonadia bacterium, assembly GCA_964549395.1. GTDB lineage: Bacteria > Armatimonadota > Zipacnadia > Zipacnadales > UBA11051 > UBA11051. The sequence continues at coordinate 21,782 of CAZJVY010000030.1, forward strand.
AGGTATTGCGCTCCAAGCTCTACGAAGCAGAACTGCAGAAACAGCAGAAACAGATTGCCGAATCGCGCAAGTCCCAGATCAAGACGGGCGACCGCAGTGAGAAGATCCGCACCTACAACTTCCCGCAGGACCGCCTCACCGACCACCGCATCGGGCTGACGCTGCACAACCTGCCGGCGCTTCTATCAGGCGAAATTGACGAGCTTGTGCAGGCCCTCGCCGACGCCTACTACCAGGAACGCCTTGCCGACGCCGCCTCCTCTACCAGCGAATAGGCGGAGGCCACCCGCAATGAACCCACCCAGCTCTCAGGCGACGGTCATGACCGGAACCGTGCTGTCAGCGGCATCGCGGGCCCTCGCAGCAGCCGGCATCGACACCCCCGCTTTCGAGGCGCGAGTTCTCATTGGGCACGTGATGGACATCAACCCCGGCGCCGTCACTGGCAGCGGCAAGCGACTCATGAGTACCGCGAACGCCCGTATCGTGAACCACATCGTGGCCTTACGTTGCCGCCGCATGCCACTGAACTACGTCCTGCGCAACGCCCAGTTCATGGGTTTGAGATTCCGCACCGATGACCGCGCGCTGTCGCCACGCCAAGAAACCGAGCTGCTGGCTGAAATGCTGATGGAGCGTATGCAGAGGAGAAGCCCTGTCAACGGGTTGCTGGTGGACGTCGGCTGCGGTTGCGGCGTTCTGTGCCTCTCAGCAGCCCACAGCTTTCCGGCCTTGAATGCCGTCGGCAGTGATGTCTCTGTGGCGGCGTTGCAGCTCTTTCATGAGAACGTGGCGGCATTGGGTCTTGCCGGCCGTGTGCAGGCTGTGGCGGGGGCCTATCTGGACTGGCTGAGCCGCGACGGGGCCGAACTGGTTCGCTACCTCGTGAGCAACCCTCCCTACGTTCGACCGGCCGACTACGAGACACTGCAGCCCGAGATAGTCCGCTACGAGCCGCGCCTGGCACTGGTCAGTGCCAGCAGCGACGGCCTGGATGCCTACCGCCGGATCGCCTCCAGGCTGCCGGATATGACGCGCCTGGAGGTGGCGGCATTCGAGATCGGCTGCGACCAGGTGGAGGTTGCGGACATCATGCGGAAGGCCCGGCCGGACCTGACATGGAATATCGA
>CAZJVY010000030.1:23011-44349 GCA_964549395.1 uncultured Armatimonadia bacterium
GGAGCAGTTGCGGCGCATTGGTACGGACCTGCCGCAGGAGGCAGAGGTGCTGGCTCGATGCTACTGGCCCGGCCCTCTGACCATTATCGTGCACAGGAGCGAAGCTGTGCCTGCTGAGATTGCGGGCGGAGGCGATACCATCGGCGTGCGCATGCCCGACCATCCTGTGACGCTGGCCCTCATACGCTCGCACGGTGAGCCGATCATTGCCACCAGCGCCAACCGCTCGGGAACGCCGTCCGCGGTCGGAATCGACGAAGTGGACCCGCTTCTCCTCGAGGCGGTGGCTGTCGCTCTGGACGCCGGACCGTGTCCCTTGCGGCACGCCTCAACGGTCCTGGACCTGACCGTCGCGCCCTTCACCATTCTCCGTTCCGGCCCGATTGCTCAACGCGACCTGGTCGCTACTTTGCGCACTGATGTCGCAACAGCGTATAATGCTGAAGGCGATGCCGGCTGAGTTGCCCAGGAATGTGCGCGTGAAGGTGACTAGCGGCCTGCCGGCACTGAGGGGAGGGATTTGCCATGAAGATCGGATTCCTCGGGCTTCCGGGCAGTGGCAAGAGCACCTGCTTCCGCGCAGTGACAGGCAAAACCCAGCAGGCGCATCCCGGTGATGACATCGCCGTCGTTCAGGTGCCCGAGCCGCGTCTGGAGACTGTCGCCAGGGTGTACGGCTCGCGCAAAGCCACGCCCCCCGAGCTCACGGTGGTTGACCTGACTGCGCTGCACAGGGGCGAGGACGTCACCAGCCGTCAGACCCATCTAACCGGCGTGGCCGGCGACGCGGACGCCTTCGCGCTGATTGTCCAGGCGTTCGGCACCGTGGACCACACCGGCGGCGAGCTGGACCCCAAGGCGGATCTGGAGGTCCTGCTGCTGGAGCTGTGCCTGACTGACTTGGACGTTGTCGGCGGGCGGCTCGAACGGCTGCAAAGCGGATCGGTCGCCAAGCGTGATCGCAGCCAGTATGAAATGGATGTCCTGCAAAAGTGCTATGACCATCTGGCCCAGGGCGGCCTTATGCTCCAGTTGCAGCTTGAGCCTGAGGCGGAGAAGCTCCTGCGCGGCTTCGGCCTACTGACGTCTCGGCCGATGCTGGTCGTGTTCAACGTCGGCGAGGACGACATCGCCGGTGAGGCTATCGCTCCGGCCATCGCTCACGCCGACAGCCTCGGGCTGCCCTACCTCATTTTCTGTGCCGAGCTGGAGGACGAAATAGCGCAGTTGTCGCCCAACGAACAGCAGGAGTTCCTACAGGATTTCGGCCTGGAAGCATCGGCCCGCGAGAAGCTAATCAAGGCCGCCTATGACGCCCTGGAGGTCATCACCTTCTTCACGGCGGCCGACAAGGAGGCCCGTGCCTGGACGGTCAGATCCGGTACAAATGCCCAGGAAGCGGCCGGTAAGATACACACCGATATGGGCGAGAACTTCGTTCGCGCTGAGGTCATCCCCTGTGATGCCCTGGCCGAACACGGCTCGGTCGCCGAATGCCGCAACTGTGGCGCTTGGTCGCTGCAGGGAGCCGACTACGCCGTACAGGACGGCGACATTTTGCTCGTCCGGTTCACGCACTGACCGCCGCGCTGTCGCGGCGCGCCTAAGAAGGATACTGCCCGCGACGCGGGGAATTGCCACTGCGTCAAGCGGATATTGCTGTTGCCCGTGAGGGGGTCCAGAAGATGGTGATTCGCAGCCGGACGCCAACTCGCATTGATTTCGCAGGGGGGACCACGGACCTGGCCGCCTTCGCATCCGAGGAAGGCGGGGCGGTCATCAACGCCGCCATCAACCGCTATGCGTACTGCACTCTGGTGCCGACCGACAGTCCGGGTGTGCGAATCGTGTCGCAGGACCTGGGCAATTTCGTCGAGGCCGCGGATATCAGGGACCTTGAATACGACGGCAATCTCGACTTGCTGAAGGCCGCAGTGCGGCAGATGAAGCTGGGGGGCGGAGTGCAGATATCGGTCCGCTGCGATGCGCCGCCCGGATCCGGCACCGGTTCCTCCGCATCGGTGGGAGTGGCGCTGCTCGGACTTCTGGACTACCTGCGCGCTTTCCAGGGCAATGAGCGCACCAAGCTCAGCCGCTTCGAAATCGCCGACATGGCCTGCGACCTGGAGCACGAGCTGGGCATCGTCGGGGGCAAGCAGGACCAATTCGCCGCCACGCTGGGCGGTTTCAACTACATGGAGTTCCATGGCGAGGGCAAAGTCGCGGTGGAGCCGGTCGCCATTCCCGACGACTTGCGCTTTGAGCTCGAGAAGCACCTCATCCTCTGCTACACGGGGCAGTCGCGACTGTCAGGCGACACCAACGATCGCATGATAAGCGCCTATGAAGCCGGCGACCCCGTAGTCTGCGAAGCGCTCAGGACCGTCAAGCGGGTGGCCAGGGACATCTACCGTGCCTTCCTTGCCGGCGATATGAAATGGTTCGGCGACCTGTTGCTGGAAGAATGGCAGGCACGCGAGAAGTTGGCGCCCGGCGTAGTCACCGACAAGATGCGGCAGATGAAGGAGCAGGCGATGGCGGCCGGTGCTGTCGGAGCCAAGGTCTGTGGAGCCGGAGGCGGGGGCTGTCTGCTCTTCCTGGCCGCCCCCGACAGCGAGGCTCAGGTGCACCGCGCTCTCGAAGAAATGGGTGGGCACGTGCTCGACTTCTCGTTCGACATGTCCGGACTCAGGGTGTGGGAATCACAGTGACCAACGAGCACGAACCAGCAGCCGCACAACCGACGCCGCCACCCCAACTTCGCCCACCTATCACTCTGCGCGAGCCCGCGATTCTCACATTGAGCATGGCACTTCTCGCCCTCATCTACTACCGCGCTCACATCCCTACGCTTCCCCACGAGCAGCGCTTCTTCGCCTGGGTCGGCATCAACTTCGTCCTGCTCTTCTGTGTGCCGTCGCTTGTAATCAAGTTCGCCTTCAAGAGGCGGCTGTCGGAGTTCGGGCTGCAGTGGGGCGATGCGCGCCTCTGGGGGAAGTACTTCCTCGGCTTCATGCTGGTGGTACTGCCTGCGGTCCTCATCTCCGCCCGCTTCCAGAGCTTCCAGGGCTACTACTCGTACCACCAGTGGGCGGCGCAGAGCGTCGGGGCGTTCCTGCTCTTTGCGGCCGGCTGGCTCGTCTATTTCTTCGCCTGGGAGTTCTTCTTCCGTGGCTTTATGCTGTTCGGCCTGGCCCCTAGCCTGGGCACATTCGCCATCTTCGTCCAGATGGTGCCCTTCGCCATGATGCACTTCAACAAGCCGGAGATGGAGAGCTACGCCGCCATCGTCGCCGGCATAGCGCTTGGGGTCATGGCGTACCGCAGCAAGTCATGTGTCGGCTGCTGGCTGCTGCACTGGGTGATCGCGGTATTGATGTACGCAGTTGTGCTGCTGCCGCGCTGACGCTCATTCCAATGCGTCCGCCTCGCCGAACACCTCGGCCTCAAACCGCTCGATGAGAACATCGCCCCGCCAGGCGTCTTCAGGCAGGCCGGCTTTCGTGCAGGTGTGGCACAGGAACTCATCGCGGTCCCAGCCCCACTCCACGGGCACCTGCGGCAGCAGCAGCCCGCGATGGTATCCCTTGCTGATGACCAGGCCGTCGCGGCCGATCTCGATCTCCCCCACATCGCCAACCTCGATCAGCGGCGACATGACCGATATCTCGATCTCCAAATCGCCAATCTCGCGCGCCTGGACCGGTGGGAACCTCGGATCCTGCAGTGCAGCCGCCTCCGCCATCTGAGCTACGGTCTCAATCAACGGCAAAACGCCCTCAATGTGGCCGATGCAGCCGCGCAGTTCGCCGTGTTCCTTGAGGGTCACGAACGCCCCCTGGACTCTCCGCAAGGCCGGGTCGTCAGCGTGGATATCAGGCGGTTCATCCCCGGCCACCAAGGCATTGATGGACTGGCGAGCTACCTCCAGCAGCCTGGCCCTCTGCTCTACACTCAGCATGATACCACCTCGTCTGTTGGTCGGACCAACTGCACGCTACGGCCTGTAATGCTCACTCACTTCGCCTTCGGCTTCTGGTGAACCAGGATGTACTGGTGGTGGATATTGGACACGAAGGCATAGGGAATGGCGAAGGGATAGAGGTTCTTGCTGTCCTGCAGCAGTACGGTGATGCCCTTCAACGGCAAGCCCTGCTCCTCGATGACGCGCGCGATGTCGGCGTGGTACATGTGGAACTTGGGGCCGTGACGGAAATCCGAGACAATGCACGCCAGGTACCCGGTGGGCCTGAGCACCGTTTCGCACTTTGCGAATACCTCCCCCAGGCTTGCCAGGAATGTGTCGTAATCCTGCAGATTGCCCAGGTCTCCTGCTTCCTCACTGTATTTGGTCGGCAGCTTCCTTGCCACACGTTCGGCCTGTGCCTTCATCCCCGCGTCTCTGCCGAGAATGCTCCAGTAGGGCGGGCTGGTCACCACGAAGCCCACGCTCTCAGCACCGATTTCGTCAAGCTTCTCCCTGGCATCACCGGCAAGTACCGTCTGCTCCTCGGCAGCACCGGCGTCAGCCAGCCGCTGACGAGTGATCTGCATCCATTCGTCCACCAACTCGATGCCGATGCCGCGACGCCCGGTGCTGTGACAGGCCAGCAGCGTAGAACCGGTGCCGACGAAAGGGTCCAGAACGCTCTGCCCCTCCTTGGTGAACAGCCGTATCAGGCGCTCGATGTCGCGTTCGGAAAAGGTCGCCGGGTGCAGCAGCTTCAGCTTCTCGCGCGGGGGAGCGACACTGTACATGCTGCCCGGCGCAAGCTGCTGCAGGAGCCGCTCGGCCTGTTCGTCACCGTACGTCTCGCGCAGCCACTCACACAGCTCCTGTCGCACCTCCGGCGTCCAGAGCGATTTGCCGTCTCCCTGTGCGTGCCAGAAGCTCTTCGTCTCCTGCAGCCACTGCCGGTTCGTCAGGTCGTTGAGCCTGTTATGCCTATGCACGCAACCACCCGCGCAACGCTGGAATCCTGGGATAGGGAGCCGTCGCGGCAATTGTAGCACGTTTCGCACCGCAGCGGCAAACAACAAGAAGGAACCGTGCAAGCTCCTGGTGAAGATAGATACGAACCTGGAGCGGAAAGCAGTTGTGCGACGTTCATCGGACGAGCCGTTGCGTCACACCTGCCGCTGCTGCCGTGAGGCCAAAATCCGCCCCTGTATCCTGTCACGCCGGCTTGCCGTCGCGCGATGACAGACCGGAGGTGACTATCTGTGCCAGGTGAACCCGGCACATACTCAAATCGTGTAACGCCTTTGTGGGCGTTCCTGTGGCTGGTTGCCGTGTTGGTGATCGGCATTACCGGCAGCGTGGCGTTGTACAATCTCGAACTCGTCAATACGCAGCCCGCAGCGTGTCTCACCGGGATTCTCATCATCGGCGAGCTGTTGCTGTACTTCATCGTGATGCTGGTGCCCACCGAGCGTGTTGTGCCGCCCGGCCGAACGCTCCTAGCTGTGGTTGTGGCGATGGGCGGACGAGCGCTGATGGCGATGGGTACGGCCGAGGTAGCCACGCTGACCGGGGCCACCGTGGACTTCGACCAGTTGTGGGTTCAGTTCTACAGCAGCCTGTGGCTGGCTGCACTCCTGCAGATCATCCTGATCGCCCTGTACCTGTGGCTGATCCGCTCCGCGCTGGAAATCGGCCGTCCGGGCCCAGTGTCACCACGCCGCACTCCCGTACCTGTTGACCATGCCAGCGCGTTCCGCATTCCCACGCCACCCGCAGACACAGACACCAAACAGCGTCAGGAGCAGCTCCTCAGTGCGCTGATGGAGAGCCCTGATGCACCCGTGGAGGAGACCGGGGCCGCCGATAGGCTGCTGGGCGAGCCGCTGGCGGAAGAGGCTGACCAGCCTGCGCAGGAACCGGAGGCCGAGGCGCTACCGCATCAACCGGAGCAACTGCCTGTCAGCGAAACGGCAGATACGGGCATTCCTGAAGCCGTGCAAGCCGTCGAGACTGAGACAAGTGAGGCAGTCTTTCAACTCCCGGATGCGCGACCTGACTCGCCGCAGATGAAGATGGACCTGGCGGAGCAGACGTCGGTTGAGACCGAGCCGGGCGACTCGACTGATGCACTGCCGCCGGTCGCGGCGCCGCTAACCGAGGATGAACCTGTGCCCTCCGAGCAGGCCGCGGAGGCCGAACCAGAGACATCCACCACGCCTCAAACCGACGTGGCGGAAGGCGCCGCAGCGGCAGGCCTCACCGCATCTCAGGACGTGGCGCTGCGCACTGCCGTGGCGGACTTCGTCGAGACTGAGAGCGTGGCGACAGCGCTGTCGGCGGCAGGCCGCATCTATGCGCTCATCGGCTTGCCCGCGGCGGCCCCTGCAGATGCGGCGCCGTTGGACAGCCTTGATGATCTGTTCGCGGCCCTGATTGCGGCGACCGACGCCATTCACGCCGCCGAGCCGGAGAGCCTGGTGTTAATGGCCGGTGGCGGCACACTCATCGCCGCTGCCTCCCGTGATTGCGCAAGCCAGGTCATCATACGGGGCGCTGCCGGCCAGAAGCTCGGTCAGTTGAGCCTGCTGGCCCGACGCGTGCGCGACGCCGCGGCCGACCTCAGACTTGGCAATGAATGCCGGCCGCCAGCCATTGACCCTTGCGTGCTGCCCATTGACCAGGAGCAGAGCCGACTGCTGACAGGCAGAGCCGGACAGCACATAGCGGCCTTCACGGGCCGTTTGGGAACTGTGCTGACGACCGCATCGCCCGCGGACGCCCCGCCCGTGGCGGCGGCGACTGAGCGCATCCATCAAGCCGCTGGCGCTCTGGCAGCAGCAATGCACTTGGGGGACGTGAGCCGTCTGCTGATAGATGGCGGCACCGGCGGCCTGGTCATAGGCTGCTGTAACGCCACAACGCTGCTTGCTGTCCCCGCTGAAACCACCGCAAAGATGGGCGCGGCGAACATCGCCGTGACGAAGCTGTGCGATGCTCTGCGAGGCGAGGCATGATGTACAGCCCCGCCCGTAGAGCCGCCTTGCCGGCTGTGCTTCTGACCGCTCTCTGCGTGATCCTCTTGGCGGTCATGCTCAATGCCGGCAGCGGCTTCACGCGCCAGACCATCCCGCCCGCGCTGTACGTCGCATTGGGCGTCGGCTATGTCGTGATTGCGCTTCTGGCCGCGGGTGCACAGCTAGCGCGCGCTGCATTGGTCCTCCTGGCAATGCTGGCGACGCAGGCCGTCATGGCCCTCTTCACCGGCCTTGCCTATGCCTCGGCTTCGGGTGGGGCGTTCAACGCATCCACGGCGTTCCTATACGCATTGAGCGGCTATCTGCCGGGTCTGCTGCTCCAGTCGGCCGTCGTGTTCCTCATGGCCCCCGTAGCGGCAACTTGGTGGGGTGGCACGGAGGCCGACGAGCGACGGTGGCGGATCTCACGGTTGCCCGACCTGCGCGGCGCGCTCAATCTGCACGAGGCGTTGGACAAGGCCTGTCGGGCCCCCGAGGTGGCCGGAGTGGCCCTGTGCGATGCGGGCCGAACTTGGGGCGGCGGCATCTGGCAAAGGGATCCCCAGGCCGCCTGTCTGCGCGTCCGCTCGCTCATGTTAGACACCAGCAAGGCCTCAGCACTATTCGTACTGGGAGGATCGGCCATCTTCGTGGCCTCCCACAGAGAACGCATCATAGCCGTTTCCCTCACCGACGCCTCACACGACTATATCGGCGAACGTGTTGCCGCCAGTCTGCATCGCATGGCGGCCAGGTTCATCGAGCCGCCGACGGAGCCGGAGCGCGAGGCGGACGACGATTGAAGGGATGCACATGCCCCGCAAGGTTATCGTAGCACCGTCACTTCTCTGTGCCGATTTCGCCCATCTGGCAGACGACGTCCAGGCGCTTGAGGCAGCCGGCTGCGAGTGGCTGCATTTCGATTGCATGGACGGCCACTTCACCGAGCAGGTTACCTATGGTCACATGGTCGCCCGTGCCCTGCGCGATCTGACCGGCTGTTTCTTCGACTGCCATCTGATGTTTGACAATCCTGAGAAGCACCTGGAGTCTTTTGCTGATGCCGGCGCAGACGGCATCTCGGTGCACTACGAGGTCACCGACGATCCGGGGGCGTTGCTCCAGCACATACGCCAGCTTGGCTGCAAGTCCGGGCTGGTCCTCAATCCGGACACCCCGATAGCAGTGCTCGATTCCCTGCTGAACCATTGCGATATCGTCATGATTATGGGCGTGTTCCCGGGTTACGCGGGCCAGAAGTACATCCCGGAGTCCGCCGAACGTGTCGCCGAGTTGCGCCGCATGATTGATGCCGGAGGACATGACACCCTTGTCGAGTTCGACGGTGGTCTCAATGCCGACACCGCCGAGGCCATAATCGGCGCAGGCGCCGACGTGCTGGTTTCCGGCTCATTCCTGTTCAGCCATCCGCAGGGCTACGGCGGCGCGGTACGGTTTCTGCGCGAAGTGGCGTCCGGCATCAGCTAATATCTACTTCAACAGCCAGGGAGGAAGTCGCATGCGCATCGGTTATCTGACCCAGTACTCCGAGGAAGAGATCGCTTTCGCCAAAGCCGCTGGCTTCGGCAGCATCCAGTTGCTCATCTGGCCCGGCTACTCGCTCGACCCCACAGTGACCAGCGATGACGAAATCCTCCGCGCCAGAGAGCAGTATGCCGAGGCCGATATCGAGGTCTCTGCAATCGGCTATTACCCGAACCATTTGGACCCGGACGAGGCGGCGGCCAAGCAGAATCACGAGTATTTCAAGATGCTCTTTGATGTGGCCGAGAAGATGGGGGTCGGCGTCCTGTGCACCTTCGCGGGCCGCAATCCCGAACTCGACATTCCCGACAACATCCCTCTGTTCAGGCAGCTCTGGACCGATACCGCCAAGCAGGCAGAGGACCGCGGTCTGAAGATCGGGTTTGAGAACTGCCCGACGTTCCATTACCACCCTTTCCGAGGGTCCAACATCGCCTATTGCCCCCGTGCCTGGGACATGATGTTCGAGGCAGTGCCTTCGCCGGCTCTCGGCCTGGAGTATGACCCCTCGCATCTCGTCTGCCTGCTCATGGACTACATGCAGATCATCTATGACTATGGCGACAGGATATTCCACGTCCATGCCAAGGACGCGGAAGTCAACTGGACGAGCGTGAGGAAGGACGGCATCATGGAGCCAGGTGCGGTTCGCCATCGCACGCCGGGGATGGGCGTTGTGAAGTGGAACGAAGTCGTCTCGGCTTTAGTCGAGGTCGGCTATGCCGGCAACCTGGACATTGAGGGCCGGCACGATCCGGTGTACAAGAGCCAGCGCGAGAATGAAGGGCTGGTCATCAGCCTGCAGCACCTGCAGCAGTTCGTCAAGCCGGAGTGGATTCACGATTAGCCGCCGCAGGCACAGCGTTAGGAGTGTGAGCATACATGGAGCAGTGGCAGTACACGGAGGCGCACACCATTGAGCAGATTGCGGAGCTGGGCGAATCCGGATGGGAGGCCGTCAGCGCCTTGCCGTCGGGCGCAATACTGATGAAGCGTCCGGCACCGAGCCTGCGCGACAGGCTCACGGAGGCCGGCGTTGCTGCGTTCTTCGCCGCCGGTGCTCAGGAGATGGGCGAGCCGGAGGGCGGCAGCAAGCTACTCAACCCCGAGCTGGCCTACATCGTGCGCAATCTGGGGCACACCGACATGCTGGTCATCTCGGACATGGGCTTCCCGATGCCGGACCTGCAGTACAACCTCGATCTGACGGTGAAACCGGGCGTCCCGACGGTGCCGGATGTCTTGGACGCCATCTCCACCGATTTCTCGTGGGATCGCATCATCATCGCCGCCGAAGCCCACAGGGCCGTGCCGGACCGGGTCGCCGAGCTGCAATCGAGCTATCCGGGCAGCGCTCTGGAGGATGTCGAGAGCCACGTGGCGTTCAAGCACATGGCCGCCCGCTGCAAGGCCGGGGTGCGCACCGGCGACCCGACACCATTCGGCAACGTCATTCTCGTTTGCGGATAGCATCTGCATCTCTGCATCCGCCGCCCGCTAATCAGAGAGCTGCGCAACACAGGAGGGAAAACATGCCTATCCCTGCCGACAATACCCGACGCGACCTCCCCAACGTCGTCTTCATATTGACCGACGATCAGGGCCCCTGGGCCGCCGGCTGCTATGGAAACAGCGAGATACGTACTCCGAACATTGACCGTCTCGCCGAGACGGGCGTGCGTTTCAGCAAGTTCTTCGTCGCCTGCCCGGTGTGCTCGCCGAGTCGTGCCACGTACCTCACCGGCCGGATCAACTCGCAGCACGGCATCCACGACTGGCTCAACAATGAGAACGTCGGCGCCGAAGCCAGGAATATGATAGGCGGCGAGGTCGCATATACCGACATAATGGCGCAGCATGGCTATACCTGCGGCATATCCGGCAAGTGGCACATGGGCGACAGCCTGCACCCCCAGCACAGCTTCAGCTTCTGGTACGTGCACCAGCGGGGCGGCGGAGAGTACAACAACGCCCCGATGATCCGTGACGGCCAGTTGATAGACGAGCCGGGCTACGTTACCGACCGCATCACCGACGAGGCACTCAATTTCATCAACGATCACCACGCCGACGCGAATCCCTTCTACCTCAGCGTCCACTATACAGCGCCGCACAGCCCCTGGACCGGCCATCCGCAGGACATCGTTGACTCCTATGACGATTGCCCGTTTGAGACCTGCCCGCAAGAGGAGAAACATCCCAATGCCATCAGCCTGACTGACATGTGCCTCGGCAATCGCGAGATGCTCAAGGGCTACTTTGCGGCAGTCACCGCTATGGACAGCAACGTGGGCCGCATCCTCACTCGGATCGAGGAGTTGGGCCTGCGCGAGGACACGCTTGTCGTCTTCTGCTCCGACAATGGCTTCTCGTGCGGCCATCATGGCCTCTGGGGCAAGGGCAACGGTACGTGTCCGCGCAACATGTACGAGAACTCCATCACTGTGCCATTCGTCGTCTCGCATCCGGGCCGCGTGCCACAGGGCCGCGTCAGCGATACGATGATGTGCGCCTACGATTTCATGCCCACGCTGCTTGATTATCTCGGCATGGCCGGCGATATCCCCTATGCAGAGCAGAACCTGCCTGGCACGAGCTTTCTGCCAAGTTGGGAAGGCCGTGACCAGGACAGCCCGGACATTGTGGTCATCTATGACGAATACGGGCCGGTGCGCATGATCCGCACGCAGCAGTACAAGTACGTCGAGCGACACCCCGACGGGCCGAATGAACTGTGGGACCTCGCCAATGACCCGGACGAGCGCGACAACCGCATTGATGACCCCTCACGTAGCGGCGTGGCAAGCGACCTCAAGGCACGAATGGAAGACTGGTTCGCCAGGTACGTCGTACCCGAGAAGGACGGCCTCAAGGAGACCCACACCGCCGAGGGCCGGCCCATCGGTACCTATCCAGGGTAACCACACGACGCGCGGTGCCGTCTTGGAGGGTGAGAAGCCGGTCACGACTAGTAAGGAGATAATCCGCCGCGTGGTTGATTTCTCCGGGCCGGAGCGCATCGAGATGAGCTTCACCCATTTCAAGGTGAGCCGCGCCTGAACGATTTCTCCGGCGCCGCGCCGGCAGCGGATCCTGATTTGGGGACGATGTATTGCGCTTGAGCACGTAATGTAGCCGCCATGAGGAGGCCAAGTCCGTTGTCAGATGACATTCTGGAACCGATTGTCAGTACCGGCACGCCCGAGCAGGTCGGGACCGCGTTTGGTGAGGTCAATGCCGCGGTCATCCGCAAGCATCTGGCCGAGTTCCTACACTCGTGCCACACGGAGGGCCTTGACGATGCCGCGGCTGTCGGCAAGTCAGATGCCGGACTGACGATTGTCCGCACGCTGGCTCCATACTGGGAGCCGGAGCTGGACGCCATCGCCGAGGCCGCCGAGGTCTCGCCTGAGCTCTACAAAGCCTTCTGCATCGGCAAGTACCGCCGCCTGTTCTTCGGCGAGCCCGAGTGCACCTCATACGCCGCGACAGGCTCCTACGTTCCGTTTGCAGGCACTACCTTCCACAAGAGCCGAGACAATGTCAGCCGCCTCCAGTGTGCCTTCGTGCGCCGCATACAGGATGCCGAATTCAAACCGCACGCTTGGTGTGGCACCTCGGATGTCTCCGACCCGACCACGATGATGTTCGTCAACGAGCATGGCCTGGCCGGCTCGGCGGATACCGGCGGCAAGGCTGACAGCTTCTACGGTGACGGACTGATGAATACATTCGGCCTCCGCTACCTGGCGGAGACCTGCACCGACTGCGACCAGACTGCCGCGGCCTTGCAGGAATGGAGCGACAACAGGTACTACGCCGGCGGCAGCATCAAGACCAACTGGATGTTCTCCGATGCCGGGGGCACCATTCTGCGGGCGGTTCAGGACAATGATCGCGTTGAGCTTCAGTTCGCGCGCGAAGGCATCGTCACCAACTGCTACCGCAAGCACCTGGAAAGCGTCCTGCTGCGCCAAACCGGCTACCTCGACGCATTTGCGCTTACGGAGGCCTCGCGCATCAAGTCGGTGTCCATGCCGACGACCATTTCTTCGCTGTCTGTGGACTGCCGGCCCGAGCACCCGCAATATCTGACCTGTGGATGGTTCGCACTCGGGCGCCCCACCCGCGCGCCCTACGTGCCGGTGTTCATCGCATCCGACAGCGTGCCCCGCTCATTGCTCGATGGCGCCCTCTATGGCCGCTCCATGCCCAGCCGCGTCCGCATCAGGGAGATCCGACAGATGGAGGCGGGCCTCAAGGATCGCGTGGAGGATTGCCTGCGACAGGTGCGCGACCTCGTCGCCAGCGGCCAAACCGAGAGAATCGCGCCGCTGACCGAGGCATGTACCGCCGATTGCGTTCGGGAAGTCTTTGAAAAGATGACCGGCGACGTGTAGAATAGGGGAAAATCCGTTTCGCTGAGGTGTCGGGGCATGGACCTGCGCAGACTGGCTCGCTACAGCAACCGCATGCTGCACATCATGGAGGGCACTCTCGATTGGGAGATGAATCACGGCATTGATGCTCTCGTAGAGAACGAGGATTGGGAGCTGATGTCGGTGATGCTGCTGACCGCCGCTGAGGTGCCGGCACGGCGCATGGCCGAACGGCTGGTGGCCGCGGACCAGATCTTCCACCTCGTCTTGCCGGCCTGCTTCCGCCGTCAGATCCGCAAAGCCGAAGTAATTGACAGCAGCGGCTTCCGGCGACGCCTCTTCCGCGACATTGACTCCATAGACATGGACGACGAGGCCGGTATCCCCGAACACATCAAGGAGATGGCCGAGGAAATCTCCGAAACGTCGGACCGCACGCGCATGATAGCCTTGCAGCGCGAACTGCAGGAGGACAACGACGGCGTACGGCCCTTCATCGTTGAGGCCGTGGCGCAGAAGTTGACGGGTTCGGCGGATGCGGTCAATGCTCTGGTCCTGATTGCCTGCTGCTCCATCTTCGAGGATACACGCCGGCTAGCCGCCCTCAAGATAGCGAATCACCAGCCCACCGTGCGCAAGCTTGCCACAGCGGGCCGCGCCAATGAGTTGGTTCAGATCGCTCATGCAAGCGGGATGGAGTCGGTCGCCGCTACCATCGCCCAGGCGCTGACTGAACTGATCCCTGACCTGAAGCAGAATGGGAATGCTCGCGCCCTGGAGTTCGTCGCCGATAATCACCCCGATGTCGACGTGCGCAACTCGGCCCGTGAAGCCTTGCCGCCGGAGAGACCCCAGCAATAGCGGCCAACTCATGGCTTCCGGTAATGCCGGCTATCCGCCCTCACGCAGCTTCACGTCATAGACCGCGACGGCTGCGCCTGCGGCCCGAAGCTGCAGCTTATCTACCTCGCCCGGCAGCCGCATCTGGTAGAGCTCATTCCCGTCAACCGTCAGGGCGTAGCTGTCACCCCGGCGCACCAGCCCGAGCCGGTGCTCGCGTCCGTCGCAGTAGATCTCCTTGACGGCCTGCCTCGCGATGACGCGGCGGCCTGAATCGCGCTGGAGAGCGACCTCGAAGCCCTGGGTCATGTCGTCCCACCGGTCGCGCGTGGCTCCCATGAAATAGGACATCTCCAGGATGCCCTCGGTGCCGCAGATCTGCCACTCCATCTCGTGCGGCGTGGCCCCGAAGACACCGGTGAAGCGATACGCCGCCGTCATCTCGAAGGCGCCTGTAGGGGCCGCAACGCTCAGCATCGCCGCACTGTCCGTGCCGTCGGCATATAGACACCCAATCCGCTCTGCGTCGAACTGGCTAATGCTGTTGCGACAGAAGTATATCCTGCCCCCCTGCGGATGCGGCCACGTCTCGTACAGGACCGAGCCCAGGTCGCCCGAGGGCATGAGAACGGTCGCCACGTACGAGCGGTCCCCCATGTCCGGCGTCGCCGCGAATATGTCCACACTGTTCTCCACATCCCAGCTCTGCCCACCATCGCGTGAAACGACCAGCCGCTCGTTGCGCCGCTGGCGGAAGGAGAAGCTGCACACCAGCACGCCACCGGTCTGCACGATGTCGCATGGAGCGTACTGCGAGGGAATGCCGCTGCTATGCGTCTCCGTCCATGTGTATCCGTCGTCATCGGATTCGCTCTGCCACAGCGTGGGCAGCTCGCAGCTTCTGATGAGCGCAATGAGCCGCCCATCGCAATTGTAGGCGATGGTGGTCTCATCCGCCGGCCCCGGCTCGCCCTCGACACTAATGACTGCAATCTCCTGCTCGGCGCTTTCGAGGTGAACGTGGATGGCATATGATGTCACGGGCAGGTCCGCCGATCCCGTCTCTATGGACAGTGGCACGATGATGTGATCACTATCAACCCATACCGGCCTTGAGCGCGTGTGCACGTCCTGCATGGTGCCGAGTTGGATGGACGGGCCGAAGCTGCGGCCGCCGTCTTCACTGATCGCCAGGCAAGCCCCGCGGTGCCCGCCGGGAACGTACTTGTCCCAGCACAGGGCGACGCGCCCGTCGGGACCCGTCTCGACGGCGCTGTTGCGATCATCGTACTGCGGGTCGTCGGCGACTATCCACGGCTCCGACCACGTGGCGCCCTCGTCAGAGGACTTGATCACCACGATGTGAGCCTCGCGCGTATCTCCCGCGTGTGTCAAGCCCTGGCGGAAAGCACAGAGCAGGTCACCCTCGCCTGTCACGCAAAGACCGGGGAAGGCAACGTGGTAGTCGGGCGAATCGTGTGCCACGGTGATGTTCTGGTTATCACCGGGCCTCGTCAGCCGGCTCTCGGAGATGCCGCGAACACCCAGGAGGCGCAGCCCGTCTGATAAGTACTTCTGCACCATTTCTGACAAACTGGCTCATCCCTTTGGTTGCCGCCGCCGTAGGGCCCGGCAGGTGTCAGGCTTGCGGTCGGCGAATCTGACTACCAACGATAGGCGTATGGCAGGTGACTTGCGATGGGCAAGTATTCAGCGAAGTCTGGGAAGCAGACAGGGACACCTTTGTTTGTCTGGATTCTGGTTGCTGTGGGTCTACTGGTCGTGCTTGGTCTTGGTTCCTTTTTCGGCTACAAGATCCTGCGCGGCCCGCAGGGGACTGAGGCTCTGCCGGCTGCATCCAACAACGTCCCCACACTGCCGCGTCCCGAGCTACCCCAAGGGCCTGCGCTTCCCGAAAGCGCCGAAACGCCGGCCTTGCCAGAGGGCTCCGGCCTGCCGCAGACCGAGAAGAAGGACACCCAGCTCCCCGAGGGGCCGGCGCTGCCTGAGACGGAGGCCAAACCGGAGCCCAAGCCCGCCGGACCGTCGGGAGTGGTTTACTGGGCCGCGACCGTGCACCCCTTTGTATCCAACATGCCGATGGTGCAGCCGCAAGCCGGCTTCCAGTTTGTCACTGCCTTCTTCCGCATTGTCAACAAGAGCACTGCCACAGTGCACGTTGACCATCAGATAACCGCCGTGCAGTACCAGGGACAAATCTACTACCCGTATGTGTGGGCGTCAGGCATGGACGCGATGGCCAACCGCCGCTTCCTGTCTCCCGTGGACCTGTCTCCCAACAGCATGACGGAGGGCTATGTGGCTTTCCAGATCCCAGCAGGGGCCAGCGGTGTGGAGCCGAGTTTCACTCCCCAGGGCCTGCCGCCCGAGGTGCAGATGGTGAGGGTGGCGATGGACCAACTACCATCCCTCCAGAGCCCGGCACCAACCCGCCCGCTCCAATAGCCACGGGCCGGCACCAGCGCCTCAGACCCGACTATCGGCCCGAAGTCGCTTCTGACGACGCCTTACCCCGCAGCTTCAGCAACGCATGAGGGTGTACGCTTCGCAGGAGCGCGGCGACCCCTGTGGGTACCATCCTACGCTCGCGACCGGGGTCACCGCGACAGATTTGGAGCATCTGCGCGCATGGCAGATCGTGGGGCGCGTGCCGCTATTCCCCGCCGCCCTTGCCCTCAAGATTGCTGTTTATCTCATAGAGCAGGAGCACAATGGCGAAAAGGAACAGCGACATGGCGAACTCCAGGAAGCCTCCGGGTGAGCCCAAGGCGGCGAGAGCGGCTCCTCGCCCACTCAGTATCAGGAAATGGTCAATCAACCCGAAAACTATGGACGCCAGACCCAGGTATGCAGCTATTCGCCAAACTACCTTCACGTTGAACCCCTCCCTGTCTGACTGGGACTTCGTGTTGGCACAGGATGCTGGTTTTGGTCTGATCACTGCCTTATATAGCCTCTCTGCCTGTGCATGTCAACCCAAAAGATGCTGCTGGACATGGCTCGCTCCCGATTGAGCGAGATGATTACTGCAGATAATCGTCTCCAGACGCCGAAAAGCTGCCATTTTGCAGCATTTAGCGACCTTTCTGTAATCAAAGCCAGCCGCGGCGATGGCGGGCAACATTTGTGCTGCGCCACGCCGCGAACTGAGCTATAATGAGGTTTCTCTGACACGCCGGGCCGCTTGTCACGGAGGGAATGTCGTGAAGGGCACATTGACCGAAAAGATACTCAGGGCTCATCTCCTGCAGGGCGACCTGGACACTGGCGGCGAGATCGGCATACGCATTGACCAGACGCTGACCCAGGATGCCACTGGCACAATGGCTTATCTGCAGCTTGAGGCCATCGGCGTTGACCGGGCACAAACCGAGCTGTCCGTCTCCTATGTTGACCACAACACGCTGCAGACCGGCTTCCAGAATGCCGATGACCACCGCTACTTGCAGTCGGTGGCCGCCAGGTATGGCATCCTCTTCTCCCGCCCCGGCAATGGCATCTGCCACCAGGTTCATCTGGAGCGCTTCGGCGTGCCGGGCAAGACGCTGCTGGGCTCCGACAGCCACACTCCGACCGGCGGCGGGCTGGGCATGATCGCTATCGGGGCAGGCGGACTGGACGTGGCTGTGGCAATGGCCGGAGCGCCCTACTACGTGGCGGTGCCGCAGGTGCTGGGCGTGAAGCTGTCGGCCAATCTGTCGCCCTGGGTGTCGGCCAAGGATGTCATCCTCACGCTGCTGGGCAGGCTTTCGGTCAAGGGCGGCGTCGGCAAGATCGTGGAGTATTTCGGGCCAGGTGTGGCAGGCCTTACCGTACCGGAGCGCGCGACGATCACCAACATGGGCGCCGAGTTGGGAGCCACCACCAGCATATTTCCCAGCGACGTGCAAACGCGCATCTTCCTGGCCGCCCAGGAGCGAGAGGATGACTGGACGCCCCTCCAGGCCGAAGAGGGAGCCGAATACGCCGAGGTCATCGAGTTGGACCTCTCCATCATCAAGCCGATGATCGCACAGCCGCACAGCCCGGACAACGTCGTACCTGTCAGTCGGCTGGCAGGCAAGCCGGTTGACCAGGTGTGCATCGGCTCCTGCACCAACTCCAGCTATAAGGACATGATGACGGTCGCCGCGCTGCTCAAGGGCAGGACCATCGCCGAGAACACAAGCTTGATGATATCGCCGGGGTCACGCCAGATCCTCACCATGCTCGCCGAGAATGGCGCACTTGCCGACATCATCGCCGCCGGAGCGCGCCTGCTGGAGTCGGCATGTGGACCGTGCCTCGGCATGGGCGCGGCACCGCAATCCGGGGGCGTCACCCTGCGCTCATTCAACCGCAACTTCGAGGGCCGCAGCGGCACGAGGGATGCCCAGGTGTACCTGGCCTCACCCGAAACCTGCGTCGCCGCGGCGCTGAACGGGGTGATCACCGACCCGCACGGCCTCGGCGAGCCGCCGCACATTGAGATGCCGCAGCGCTTCTCGATTGACGACAGCATGTTCATCCCGCCGCCCGACAAACCGCAGGATGTTGAAATCTACCGTGGCCCCAATATCAAGCCCGCACCGAAGCGTGAGCCGATGCAGGATAGCATTGAGCTGACGGTCCTGCTGAAGGTCGGAGACAACATAACCACCGATCACATCTCACCCGCCGGCGCTGCCTTCCTGCCGCTGCGCTCGAATGTGCCCGCCCTGGCGCAGCACGTCTTTGAGGGTGTGGACGCGACCTTTGCCGAACGCGCGCTGGCAGCAGGTCCGGGCGCTATACTGGGTGGACAGAACTACGGGCAGGGCTCCAGCCGCGAGCATGCAGCCATGGCGCCGCTCCATCTGGGGGTGCGGGCGGTGTTGGCCATCTCCTTTGCACGCATCCACCTCGCCAACCTCGTCAACTTCGGCATTCTGCCCCTGGCCGTTGACCAGGCCGCCTACGATGCCCTTTCGCAAGGCGACAAGCTGCTTATCGAGCGCATTCCGGAGGGTCTGGCCGCACGCAAGATGACCGTGAAGAACCAGAGCAGCGGCGCGGAATTCGAGGCGCGGCTGGAAATCACCGACCGGCAGGCGGGGATTCTCCACGCCGGCGGCTTGCTCAACTACGCCGGGAGGCAGGCGGCTAGTCGCTAAGCTCCTGCATGAAATAATCGTGAACGGCCTCGGCTGCTCGCCGGTTCATACTCGGAAGCGCCGCCAGCTCTTCAACAGAGGCGTTCCGCATCGCCTGAACGGAAGGGAACGCCCTGAGCAGCTCCGCTCGCCGGCGGGGACCGATTCCCTCTACCTCGTCAAGCTGTGACCTAGTCATTGTCTTAGCACGCAGCCCGCGGTGATAACGTATTGCGAACCTGTGGGCCTCGTCGCGGATCCGCTGCAGCAAAAACTGGGCCCGTGGGTAAGCGCTCATGTCCACCGGCTCGGCCCGGCCCCGCACAAACACCTCTTCCTCCCGTTTGGCGAGGCTCGCGAGCGCAATGTCACAGTCCTCCGCCGACGTCTGAAGCACTCCGCCCACCGTATTGAGCTGTCCCTTCCCGCCATCCACCACAATGAGGTCAGGCAGCGGGAGGAACTTCTCATCACCACTTATGGCGGCCTGCAGTCGCCGGCTGACCACCTCCGCCAGCATCGCGTAGTCGTCCTGACCGATGACCGTGCGAACGCGGAAGCGCCGGTAGCTTGAGTTCTCAGGCAGGCCGTCGGCAAAGACCACCATGGACCCGACGGCGTGGTCTCCCTGCAGGTTCGATATGTCATAGCACTCGATGCGGTGCGGTGTGCCGTCAAGCTCAAGCGCAGCCGCGAGATCACCCAGCGCAGCAGCAGCATCCGCCGCCCGCCTCTGCCCTTGCCGTGACAGCGCTTCCAGGTGGGTTGCGGCATTCAACTGGGCCAGTTCGATCAGGCGCCGTCGTTCGCCGCGCTGCGGAACTGCGACATCAACCGGCCCGCCCCGCATCTCCGACAGCATTTCGTGCCATTCGTCCTGGTTTTCAAGCGGCGCCGGTATCAGAACGTGACGGGCCGCCGGATTGCCCGCACCGTAGTGCAGTGTCATGGCCGCCTCGACCATCTCCCCCAGCGAGCGCCCGCCCGTATGCGCCAGCGTATAGGTTTCCTGGGTGCTCAGGCGGCCGCCGCGCACTCCCAGCACCTTCACCACCGCACGGTCGTCCTCGGCCGCCACGCCGAACAGGTCCTGCTCGCGGTTCTCATTGGCCACTACAAGCTGGTCCTCGCTGAGACGCGCAATCGTCCGCAGCTTGTCGCGCAGCAGGCCTGCACGCTCGAAATCAAGTCCGTCGGCCGCTTGCCTCATCTCGCTCTCCATCGCCGAGGCCATGTCCTTCGTCTTGCCATCCAGGAAGCTGATTACCCGCGCGACGACGGCGCCATATTCCTCCTCGCTGACTTGACCTGTACACGGCCCCACACAGTGCCCCAGATGGTAGTACAGGCATGGTTTGGCGACCGCGGTGCCGTCCAGCTTGCGGCGGCACTGCCGCAGACCGAAAAGCTGGCTGACCATCCGGCGGGTCCGCCACATCACGCTGGCGGTCGGGTATGGGCCGAAAATCTCGCCGGCGCTGAATCCATATACCTGGTGACGCTTGGGATCGTGGAATCCACGCCGGTACTTGCCACCGCCGCCGGGTATCCGCACCTGTGCATCACTGGGCAGGTCGCGTATGACCATCAGCCGGGGATACTTCTCAGTGGTGAGGCACAGGTACGGGTAGCTCTTGTCATCGCGCAGGCGGATGTTGAAGCGCGGCTTGTGCTGCTTGATCAGCGTGGCTTCCAGGATCAGGGCCTCGGTCTCGGTGTGGGTGACGATGTAGTCGAAGTCGGCCAGCTTCTCCTGCATGACCTGCGCCCATCCGCCCATGCGGTCACTGTCACCGCGGACATGCTGGCGAAGGCGCGCGACGAGCGAGCGGGCCTTACCGACATAGATGATGCGACCGTCGGCATCCAGGATCGTGTAAACGCCCGGCTTCGGCGGCACCTGCTTCAGCTTGTCCGCAAGCTGTTGCCTGTTCATGTATTGCACCGGCCGCATCGGAGGTCGCGGCGTTCAGTCCTCCAGCAACGCATTCAGATCTTTGATCTCGTCCCGCAGCTCGGCCGCCCGCTCGAAATCAAGCTCATCGGCGGCCTTCCGCATCTCACATTCCAGTGCCCGGATCACGTCCCGGACGTCGTCGGCATCCATGGCCGATGCCGCTTCGGCGCTGACCACCCGGGCCCCCGCACGCTCGGCCATCATCGCCCGGATCGGCTCGCGCACGCCCTTCTTGACCGTTCTGGGCACAATCCCGCGTTCGCTGTTGTAGGCGGCTTGCCGCGCCCGACGGCGGCGCGTCTCATCAATAGCCGTCTGCATCGCCGCCGTCATCCCGTCCGCGTACATAATCACCTTGCCCTCTTCGTGCCGCGCGGCGCGCCCCATTATCTGCATTAGCGAGGTCTCGGAGCGTAGGAAGCCCTCGCGGTCCGCGTCCAGTATCGCCACTAGCGACACCTCGGGCAGGTCCAGCCCCTCGCGCAGCAGGTTGATGCCCACCAGCAC
>CAZJVY010000031.1:0-43778 GCA_964549395.1 uncultured Armatimonadia bacterium
TTCAGGGGAAGAACGCTACCTTGACACGGTAGAGGCCGGTGGTTCAAGTCCACCAGCGCCCACCACTTGATATCAGCAGCCGCGGGCGTCACTTGCCGGCGGCGTTTTCGCAATTGATGGTCTGCCATAGCCGCGGCTTGAGCCGTGGCATCACGACCCGTTCGAAAGGAGGTAGTCCTATGAGTGACATTACACTGACTCTGCCCGACAACTCTGAAATGCAGGTGCCCCAGGGGACTACCGCCCTTGAGGTCGCCCAGCAAATCGGGCCGCGGCTGGCCAAGGCCGCCGTGGCCGCAAAGGTCAACGGCGAGATCACCGACCTGCAGATGCCGCTACAGGAGAGCGCCGAGCTGACCATCCTCACCTTCAGCGACCGCGAAGGCAAGGATGTCTATTGGCATTCCACGGCTCACGTCATGGCGGACGCGGTGCTGCGCGTCTTCCCTCATGCCAAGATCACGATTGGCCCGGCCATCGAGGAAGGCTTTTACTACGACTTCCACATGGACCGGCCCTTCAATGAGGATGACCTGGAGAAGATAGAGGCCGAAATGGCCGACATCATCGCCGCCGACATGCCGTTTACCTGCGAGCAGATCACCGCCGCCGAGGCGGTCGAGCACTGGAAAGGCCGGGACAACGCCTACAAGGTCGAACTGGCCGCCGACATCGTCGCCGCCGAAACGGACCAGGACGCCCCCCGGGGACACGATGCCATCCAGGAGTTCGTGGACGCCAACTCGGGGCATTATGACCGGGTGATGGTCACTCACTATACGCACGGTGAGTTCACCGACCTGTGTCGCGGCCCGCATCTGCCGTCAACAGGGCGGATCAAGGCCTTCAAGCTGACGTCGGTGGCTGGCGCGTACTGGCGCGGGACCGAGCTCAACCCCATGCTGCAGCGCATCTACGGGATATCCTTTCCCGATAAGAAGATGTTGCAGGAGTACCTCGACCGCATGGAGGAGGCCAAACGCCGCGACCATCGCGTGCTGGGCAGGGAGTTGGACCTGTTCAGCTTTTTCGAGGAAGCCGGCGCCGGCCTGCCGTACTACCATCCCAGAGGCGCGATGCTGCGGCAACTGGTCACAGACTTCTGCATCAGCGAGCATCTCAAGCGCGGCTACCAGCTCCTGCGCACGCCGCACCTGATCAAGTCCGACATCTGGTACACGTCCGGGCACGCCCAGCAGGGCTATCCCATGTACTATACCGACATCGAGGGCCAGTCATACGGCATCAAGCCGATGAACTGCCCCGGCCACCTGCTCATATTCCGCTCGCGCACCCGCTCGTATCGCGATCTGCCGATTCGCTACTTCGAACTGGGGACCGTCTATCGCCACGAGCGCAGCGGCGTGCTGCACGGCCTGATGCGCGTGCGCGGCTTTACTCAGGACGATGCCCACATCTTCTGCACGCCGGAGCAGTTGCAGGAGGAGATCATCGGCGTCATTGACTTCGCCGCTCACATGCTCAACGTTTTCGGCTTCGACGAGTACCGCATGTACCTGTCAACCCGGCCGGAGAAATCGGTCGGCACCGATGAGCAGTGGCGGCGCGGCACCGACGCACTCGTCGAGGCGATGCACGCCCACAACATCGAGTATGACGTGGACGAGGGCGGGGGTGCATTCTACGGCCCCAAGATTGACATCAAGGTGAAGGACGCCATCGGCCGGCTGTGGCAGTGCGCCACCATCCAGTGCGACTTCACGCAGCCGGAGCGGTTCGACATCAACTACGTGGGGGAGGACGGCCAGGAGCACCGGCCCGTCATGATCCATCGCGTAGTGCTGGCAGGCATCGAGCGCTTCCTGGGTGTCATTATCGAGAACTACGCCGGCGCATTTCCGCTGTGGCTGGCGCCGGTACAGGTCGTCGTGCTGCCTATCGCCGACCGGCATCTGAACTACGCAAAGCAGGTGGCCTCGGAGCTTGTCGCCGAAGGCTTTCGGGTCGAGGTTGACAGCGATTCGGCCACCCTGAGCGCCAAGATCCGCAGGGCCGAGCTTCAGAAGTACCCGTACATGCTGGTCGTCGGGGACAAGGAGCAGCAGCAGGGCCAGGTGGCCGTGCGCGACCGCGAGCAGGGCGACCTGGGACCTGGCGACCTCGCTGACTTCATGCAGAGGCTGCAAGCTGAGAGTGTACCCGGCCGTTAGGAGCCACCTTCCAAGGCAGCGGGGCATCTGATATACTGGCTGCATCTCGGCGCAGCGTTCGGCATAGCACCGGCACGTGGCGCTGCTCTGTGATAGGGGCAGCGCCACTTTTCAGGTATAAAGGAGTCGCCCTTGCACGGCAACGCCCCTGTTTCCGGCGTCATCTGGAAGCTCAAACCTCGTGACGAAGCAGCGGAGATCGAGCTGGCCAGAGCCGCCGGCGTACATTCCCTCGTCGCTGCAGTGCTCAGAGCCCGCGGGATTACCACTCCCCAGGACGTCCGCGACTTTCTCGATGCCGACCTCAGCCGTTTGCGCGACCCCTTCAAGCTGCCGGACATGCGCCCTGCCGCCGAACGCATTGTGCTGGCTGTGGGTAGGAATGAGCCGGTGCTGGTTCACGGCGACTATGATGCCGACGGCATCACCGCAACGGCGCTGATGGTCCGCTTTCTGAACAAGCTGGGCGCTGATGTCCACTATTTCATACCCCACCGTATCAATGACCGCTATGGCCTGAGTCCGCAGGCGATTGACCGGGCGGTGGCCAAAGGCATCGGCCTGATCCTGGCCGTAGACTGTGGTGTATCCGACATTGACGCAGTTGCCCGGGCGCGGCAACTGGGCGCCGACGTCATCGTCATTGATCACCACGAGCCCGGCGCCCAATTGCCCGACGCGCTGGTGGTTGACCCCAAGCGGCACGACTTCCATGACAACCGTGACGACCTCGTCGCCGTGGGCCTTGCTTACAAGGTGGCTGAGGCGGTCAGCATGTTGCTGGATCTGTCCATCAACTCGTTGCGTCGCGCCTTCCTGGACCTCGTAGCGATTGGCACAGTCGCCGATGTCGCCGAGCTTACCGGCGACAACCGCATCCTGGTTAAGCATGGGCTTCAGGTGCTGCCCCACAGCCGCAAGGTCGGTCTTCGGGCCCTACTCAACATATCCCAACTCGGCGGCGAACTCACCACCCAGCACATCGGCTTCCGCCTTGCGCCGCGCCTCAACGCTGTGGGCCGCATGGCGGATGCCACCGACGCAGTGGACCTGCTGCTCACCGATGATCCCGAGCAGGCCATGCGACTGGCCCTCAAGCTCGAAGGCCACAACCGGGAACGCCAGCACGAGCAGGAACTAATCTTCTGTGATGTCCTGGCCATGATCTCCCAGGAGGTAGACCTCGATACGGAACCGGTCATCGTGCTGGGCTCCGACAAGTGGCACGTTGGCGTGGTCGGCATCGTCGCCTCGAAGGTCGTGGAGCGCTTTCATCGGCCGGCCTTCCTCATGAGTCGGGAGGGCGATACCTTCCGCGGCTCGGCCCGCAGCGTGGAGGGGTTCCATGTCGCCGCCGCCCTGCGGAGCTGCAGCGACCTGCTGATTCGCTACGGCGGCCATGCCCTTGCCGGTGGCTTCACCTTGCCTGCCGGCAAGCTCCCGGATTTCCGCCGGTGTCTGAACGAGATAGCGCGTCGCTCCCTGAGACCACAACAACTGCAGCCCTCAGTCAACATAGACTGCGAGGTGGACATCGAGGACGTGGAACCTGAGTTGGTCGAGTGTCTGTCGCAGATGCAGCCCTTTGGCAACGCCAATCCAGCGCCTGTGCTGGCTTCGCCCAACGTCGAAGTCGCGGACGTGCGCCGCGTCGGCAACGAAGATGCGCATCTCAAGCTCCTGGCGGGCGAGGGGCACCGGGTCTTCGACTGCATCGGCTTCGGCCTCGGCGGCGAGGCCCGGTGGATCGAGCGCGGCTGCCGCGTTGACATTGCATACACTCCGGAATTCAATGTATTCAACGGCCATGTCGCAATCCAGTTGCGCCTGGCCGCCGTCCGTCCTTTTGCACGAGGCGGATAGACGGGGCGCTGAACGGGAGGCCTTGAGATGCCTGTAGAGACCTTCACCATCCAGACCGAGCGCCGCCGCCAGATTACCGATATCACCGGCCACGTCGCCGGCATCTTGAGCGGCATGGACGTATCCGCAGGCCTGATCTGCGTCTCGGTGCCGCACTGCACCTGCTGCGTCTATGTCAACGAGAACGAGACGGGTCTCGTCGAAGATACGCTGGCACTGCTGGACAGCATCGCCGCTCGCGGGAATTGGCGTCACGACCGGATTGATGACAACGCCGATGCCCACTTGTGCGCCTCGGTGGTCGGCAATAGTGTCACCTTGCCTCTGCGCGGCGGGCAGATGGAGCTCGGTACCTGGCAGCGGGTGATGCTGGTCGAACTCGACGGCCCCCGCTCTCGACGCGTGACAGTGACCGCCATAACCGACAGGTAGATCGCAAGCCGGAGGATAGCCCGGTGCAATCAGTCATCAAGCAGGCAGTCATTCTCATCGGCGGATTGGGCACGCGGTTGCGGCCGCTGACGTACCAGCGCCCCAAGGCCCTGCTGCCCCTGCTCAACCGTCCGCTCATTGCCTATGAGATTGAGCTATTCGCCCGTCACGGCATCCGCGATCTTATCATGGCAATTTCGTATCAGGCTGACGAGATCAAAGCCGCGCTGGGCGACGGCAGCCGGTGGGGCGTGCGGCTTCATTACGTCGAAGAGAAGGAGCGGCTGGATACCGCCGGTGCCATCAAGAACGCCGCCGACCTCATTGACGGCCCCTTCTTCGCCTGCAACGGCGACATAGTGTATGACGTGGACCTGTCCGCCATGGCTCGCGCGCACCTGGACAGCGGGGCCTGCCTGACTCTGTGCCTGCGCCGCGTCGAGGACGTCTCGGCTTACGGCCTGATCCAGTGCGGCGAGGCAGGGCGCGTTGTGGCGTTCAGGGAAAAGGTCAGCCGCGATAAGACCGGTCGCAATACCGTCAATTCCGGCTTCTACGCCATGGACCCGAGAGTGCTGCAGTACGTCCCGCAGGGCGCGTCCTACTCCAATGAGACGCAGCTTTTCCCGGGCCTGCTGGAGGCCGGTGAGCCCGTTCGTGGCTGGTTGCCCCCACATGAAGGGTATTGGTCTGACGTCGGGCGAATTGAGACGTATCTGCAGACTCACACCGATCTGCTGCGTGGAGCAGTGAGCTGGGTTCATCCTGCCGTTGCCTGCGCGGTGGTTGATCCTACTGTGCGGATTGTGGAGCCTGTGGACATCGCAGACGGGGTCACGATCGGCCCCAATTGCCGGATCGGGCCGGACGTAGCCATCGGCACCGGTTGCGCAATCGGCGAAGATGCGGTCGTGAACGAATCGATAATCTGGCCATCAAGCAGGATCGGACGCGGCGCGGACTTGAGCGGCGTGATCGTGGCCTCCGGAGCCGTCGTTGCCGACGGGGCCCGGCACGCCGATGAGGTGATTATGCCACAAGATGCGTGACATGCATGACGACGAGCTTCTCCTGATGATACCGGGTCCGACCAACGTCCCCGCACGGGTCTGCGAGGCGATAAGTGCTCCCTGCGTGTACCACCGCGGTCCTGAATTCGCCGCGCTGCTGGCGGAGTGCGTCGCCGGGCTGCAGCAGGTCTTCGGCACGTCCGAGCCCGTCGCCATTCTCTCTGCATCCGGCACCGGCGGTGTCGAGGCTGCCATCGCCAACCTAGTTGACCGGGGACAGCACATGCTTGCCATCAATACCGGCAAGTTCGGCAAGCGCATGGGCGACATCGCCGCATCCTACGGTGTGGATGTTACCTGGTGGCACTGCAATCCCGGAGAGACGGCCGACCCGCGCCTCCTGCACAGGTTCTTGCAGGAGAGCCGCTTCGATGCCCTCAGCTTCGTTTACAGCGAGACCTCAACCGGCGTGCAGCAGGACCTCGAAAGCCTTGGCCACATCGCAGCAGACGCCGGTGTCATGACCATCGTTGACGCGGTCAGCATCATCGGCGGCGCACCGATAGACATGGACGCCAACCGTCTCGATGCCGTCGTCGGCGGCTCGCAGAAGGCCCTGATGCTTCCGCCGGGGCTTTCACTTGTGGCCCTGAGTTCCGCCGCGCGGGAGCGGGCCGCCCGGTCAAACAACTCGCGCTACTACTTCGATCTCACGCGCGCCCTCAAGTCACTGGAGAAGGGCCAGACGCCGTACACCCCGGCTGTCAACCTGTTCTGCGGCCTGCGCGAGGCGCTGCGGATCATGGCTGAGGAGGGCATGCCTGCCATCTATCAGCGTCATTGCTCTCTAGCGCGGGCCTGCCGCGCCGCAATCGCGAGCATGGGACTGCAACTCCTGCCCACTAACGAGCGCCATGCCAGCGCCACCGTGACGGCGGTACACATGCCGGAGGGATTAGACAGTTCCGAGCTGGTCAGGCGCGTCAGGGAGGGCAGCAACATTCTCATCTCCGGCGGGCAGGATGAGCTAAAGGGCAAGATCTTCCGCATTGGTCATCTCGGCAGTTGCTCCATTGACGACCTTGTGGAGACCGTTCAGGCGGTGGCTGAGAGCCTTGCAGCCATGGGGCTGGCGGTGGACGCTGCGGGGGCCGCATCAGTTACACGCTGCACCTATGAAGAGCTCACACGGCCCGCAGACCCAGCTTCCGGCTCCACCTCAGCATCTCCGGGAGAACGATGATGCCGCAGATACTGGTTTGCGACCCGATTGCCGAAGCCGGTCTGGATATCCTCCGCAAGGTGGGGGAGGTCGCTGTCAGGACCGGCCTCGATGAGAAGGAATTAGTGGCCGCCGTCGCCGATGTGGATGCACTGGTAGTGCGCAGCAGCACGCGCGTCACGGCCGTCGTGATAGAGAGCGCGCCCCGGCTGCGCATCATCGCTCGCGCCGGTGTTGGTGTAGACAACATAGATGTCGCCGCCGCCACACGCTGTGGGGTAATCGTGGTCAACTCGCCCGTCGGCAACACGCTGGCCGCCGCCGAGCACACCATCGCTCTGATGCTTGCGGTCGCCCGCCGCATTCCCCAGGCTGCGAGTGCCCTGGAGGCCGGCAAGTGGGACCGCAAGGCCTACATGGGCCGCCAGCTCTTCGAGAAGACGCTGGGCCTGGTCGGTCTCGGCAAAGTCGGCGGGGAGGTGGCGAAGCGTGCTGCGGCCTTCGGCATGAAAATCATCGCCTTCGATCCCTACGTCTCGCCGGAGCAGGCCAGGGCGGTGGGAGCCGCGTTGACGGACAGCCTCGATGAGCTCGTCAGCGAGGCCGACTATATCAGCCTGCACTGCACCCTCACTCCCGACACGCGCCACCTGGTTAACAGCCGCCTGCTGGGCATGATGAAGCCCGACGCCGTATTGGTCAACTGCGCTCGAGGAGGCTTGGTTGACGAGGCGGCATTGGCTCAGGCCCTGCGCGACGGCACCATGGCGGGGGCGGCGCTCGATGTATTCGCGCAAGAGCCGACCGCCAATGTGGAACTGCTGCAACTGCCGAACCTGATTGCCACCCCCCACGTGGGCGCCTCTACGGAGGAGGCGCAGGCGGGCGTGGCCGTGGATGCCGCCCGCCAGGTCGCCGATGTGCTGAGCGGCCGCATGCCCCGCTGGCCGGTGAATGCCCCGCCGCTGTCCCCTGACGCGCTGGCGGTGGTAGAGCCTTACCTCGGCCTCGTGCGCAGTCTCGGCACGCTTGCCCGCGGGTTGATGGCAGGCCCGCCCCGCAGGATCGAACTGAGCGTCGCGGCCGACCTTGCCGGCGAGCACATTGACTACCTGGCCGGCGAGCTGCTGGTCACTGTGTTGAGCGGCATTGTTGACGGCACGCTCAACTTCATCAACGCGCCCACCGTAGCCCGCGAAAGAGGAATCGAACTGGCACAGGCGAAGGTGGAGCAAAGCGGCGGCTACTCCAATCTGCTCCAGGCGCAGATCGCTACCGCCGAAGAGGACATCATCATTGGCGGAGCCTTGCTGGATGGCTCGGAGATCCGCATCGTCCGCTTGAACGGCTACCGCCTTGACTTGGTGCCCAGGCAGACCGTGCTGCTGATATGGAACGCCCAATCCGGTGAGCCCGGCTTTGTCGGCAAGCTCGGAACGGCGCTGGGAGCTGCCGGCATTAACATCACCGGCATACAGGTAGCGCCCGAGACGGTTGACGGGGTGGGGCTGATGGCGGTTACGGTCGCCGACCCCATTACCCAATCCGTCCGCAAGCAGGTCGTGAGCCTGCCGGGCGTCCGCCGCGTCGAAATCGTGGACCTGGACACCTGAACGTACCTGGCGTGTCGCACGGCCCCGACCGCTTGGCGAATAGGGAACGAATATGAGAATACTGCTGACCAATGACGACGGAATCATGGCACCCGGCTTGCGGGCCACCGCACGCTGCCTTCAGAGTGTGGGGGATGTCACCGTCATCGCCCCCCAGTCCCAGCAGTCGGCGGCAGGGCACGGTATCACCCTCCACAAACCGCTGCGTCTCGACAGGATAGACCTCGGTCCCGGCATTGAGGCATATTCATCCAACGGCACCCCCGCCGATTGCGTCATTCTCGGTGCCCTGGGCGACCTCCCGCGGCCCGATTTCGTCGTCTCCGGCGTCAACGCGGGCGCCAACCTCGGCGAAGAAGTGCTCTACTCCGGCACCGTCTCGGCCGCACTTGAGGCAGCACTGCATGACATCCCCAGCCTGGCCGTCTCGGTATGTGAGTATGTGGACCCCATCCTGGATGTCGCCGTGCACGTCACCCCTGTTCTGGTCGGGGCGCTGCGCAAGTGGCCTCTGCAACCCGGCACCGTCCTGAATGTCAATATCCCCAACGTGCCCGCTGAGGACATTGTGGGAATTGAGCTGACGCGGCTGGGCCGCCGCAGGTACGCTGACATCGTCGTCAAGCGCGATGATCCTCAGGGGCGTCCATACTACTGGTTCACGGGTACGCCCCTGGAAACCGATTGCGCACCTGGAACCGACATCCACGCCATCCGGCACAACAGCATATCGCTCACTCTGGTTCACTTCGACCTCACCAGCTACCAGGAGTGGTCCGGATTCGCCGCCCTCCAGGCCGATGACATGTTGCTGCGTCCTGAGGCGAGGCTGAGCTGAATGCCTGCCGCCTATCTGGCACTGGCCGCGAGCGGAGAGCTGCAGCAGCGCATTCACGCGGCACGCGATATGCTCTCGCCCTGCACGCTTTGCCCGCGGCAGTGTCGGGTTGACCGGCTGAGCGACGAGAAGGGCTTCTGCAGAACCGGCAGGCTCGCACGGGTGGCCAGCCACGCTCCGCACTTCGGCGAAGAGCGCCCTCTGGTGGGCCATGGCGGCTCCGGCACGATATTCTTCTCTGCCTGCAACCTGGCGTGCATCTTCTGTCAGAACTATGACATCAGCCATCTCGCCCATGGGCGTGAAGTCACCACCGAGCGGCTCGCCGCGATGATGGTGGACCTGCAGAATAGCGGCTGTCACAACATCAACTTTGTCACACCCACACACGTGCTGCCGCAGATTCTGGAGGCGCTGCATCTGGCGATTAACGCCGGGCTGACGGTGCCTCTGGTGTACAACTGCGGCGGCTACGAGAGTATTGAGACACTGAAGCTGCTTGACGGGGTCGTTGATATCTACATGCCCGATGCAAAGTACGCGGACAGTGCGGCGGCGGCAGAGCTGTCCAATGCGCCCGACTACGTCCGGCACATGCAGGCGGCTCTCCGCGAAATGCACCGGCAGGTGGGGGACCTGCAGATCAATGCGCAGGGCCTGGCAGTGCGTGGCCTGCTCGTGCGTCATCTAGTCCTGCCCGAGAACCTCGCAGGCACGGCAGATACCATGCAGTTCATCGCCTCTCTGAGCGAGCGGACCTACGTGAACGTGATGGACCAGTACCGACCTTGCTACCGCGCCGACGCATATGCGCCCCTGTGCCGTGGAATCACGCCATTGGAGTACGAACAGGCCGTGCGGGCCGCTCTCGACGCCGGACTCACCAGGCTTGACGGACGGCTCTCCTGAGACCATTGACTCCGGGATAGGAGGATTATCGTGAAGGACGACGGATGGAAGCAGGCCTTACGCGTTGGCGGCGCTGTCTGGAAGCGGCTCAAGCGTGCCGGCGGCGGCGCCGCCGAGTCCGCCCAGCGCACCGCCCGAATACAGGCTCTCAATGCCCAGATCCGCAAGCTTAGCGCCGAGCAGCGGAAAGTCATCTCGGACATTGGCGGGAAGGTGTACGCATTGCATACCAAGGGCAAGGTGCGCAATCAGGACGTGCTCGAAAGCTGCCAGAACATAGACCGCCTCATGCAGCAGGTGGCCGAACTCAAGGAGCAGATCGAGGCCATCCGTGCCGAGGGCAAGCAAGCCGGTGCGGTCGCAGAACTCAAAGACGACGGCTTCCTCACCGATGCGCCGGATACAGCAGAGGAGCAGGCTGTTGAGGTCGAGATAGCTGAAGATGCGCCGGAAGAGACGCAACCTGAGCGCGAGAACGATGGGGAGGCTGACCCGCCCGCACCGGAGAAGGATAGCCCGCCGGATGCCCCGGAAGCCCAAGCACCGGCCGACGACGGCGACGACAGCACATAGCTGACGCCTGGCGCCGCACAACTCGATACAGACTGCACGGAGGGTTCATGTCACACATCGGCTTTGACAACGACAAGTATCTCAAGGAGCAGACCGAGGCCATTCTGGAGCGTGTCGAGCGATTCCAGGGGAAGCTCTATCTCGAGTTCGGCGGGAAGCTCAGTTTCGACTTCCACGCCGCCCGCGTCCTTCCCGGATACGACCCCAATGTCAAAATGCGTCTCCTCCAGGGCCTCAAGGACCAGATCGAGGTCGTCTTCTGCGTGTACTCCGCCGACCTGGAGGAGGGGCGAATCCGTGGCGATTTCGGCATCACCTACGATCTGGCGACGCTCAAGGCCATAGACGACCTTCGCGATTGGGGCACCCCTACCTCCGCAGTCGTACTAACCCGCTTCCACAACGAGAAAGCGGCGGAGCGGCTGATGCAGCAGGTGCAGAGCAAGGGGATGGCCGCCTATACTCAACCCGAGATCCCTGACTATCCCAACAGTGTCAACCTTATCGTCTCCGAGGACGGCTACGGCCGCAATCCGTACATTGAGACACAGGCCCCGCTCGTCGTGGTGACCGGAACGGGCCCCGGCAGCGGGAAGATGTCAACCTGCCTCTCGCAGCTCTACCACGACCACCGGCGCGGCATCGCCTCAGGGTACGCCAAATTCGAGACGTTCCCGATTTGGGGTCTTCCCGTGGACCATCCGGTCAATATCGCCTATGAGGCGGCCACTGCGGACCTGGGCGACATCGTGATGATTGATCCATTCCATCTCAAGGCGTATGGGCAAACTGCGGTCAACTACAATCGTGACATTGACAACTTCCCGATTCTCAAGAACATCATTGACCGCATAGCGGGCGCCGATACCCGGGCTGTCGTCTATCAGTCGCCGACGGACATGGGCGTGAATCGCGCCGGGGCCGGCATCGTGGACGATGGCGTAGTGCGCGAGGCGGCCACCCAGGAGGTCATCCGTCGCTACTTCAGGCACCACTGGGAATTCCGCCGCGGCCTCACCTCCCGGCAGGTGCTGGAGCGTACCGAGACCCTGATGCAGCGGCTGGGTGTGACTCCCGGCGACCGTCCGGTGGTTGAGCCGGCGCGTGAGGCTGCCCTCCAGGCCGAGAAGAGCGGACGGGGCAAGGACGGCTTCTACTGCGGGGCAGCCGTGCAGCTCGCCGACGGCACCGTCGTTACCGGCAAGAACTCGCCGCTGTTCCACTCCGCCTCCGCAGCCATCATCAATGCCATCAAGCATTTGGCCGGCATCCCCGACAACATGCACCTGCTGCCTGAGAACGTCATCCAGAGCCTCACCGACCTCAAGGCCAATTACCTGAACTCGAACTCGCCGAGCCTGAATGTGCAGGAGGTGCTCATCGCTCTGGGGATTAGTGCGGCCGGCAATCCCGCAGCGAGAGCCGGCGTGGACATGCTACCACAACTGCGCGGGACGCAGATGCACCTTACTCACGAGCCGGGCCTTGGGGACGAGAACGGACTGCGCAAACTCGGCATCGGCATGACCACTGACGCAAACCCAACATCTCAGGGCTACTTCCTCCGCTGAACGGCCGCTGCGTCTGGCGCCCTGCTTCTCATCCATGCGCGAAACCACTCAGTTCTCGCGCAGCAACTGCTCGCAGACCTCCAATGCGTGTTTGCTGCGCAGAGCCAGCAGCGAAACATCGCCCTTGCGCGCGCCCGGAACCTCCAGATTGAAGGGCCGATCATACCCGATCTCGCGCAAGGCCGATATCACCGGCCCCCACTCGATCTGGCCGTAGCCGGGAATCAGGTGATCGTCCCAGGTGCCGTGGTTGTCGGAGATGTGCAGGGCGCCCAGCTTGTCGCCGCAGAGCCTGATGGCTTCGGGGATGTTCAGGCCCTGCCAGTTGGCGTGACTGGTGTCCAGGCAGATGCCGAGGGCCTCAGGTGCGGCCTGGTCGCACAGCTCGAGCAGCTCCTCCACGATGGCGCCGAAGCGACGCGGGCCATGTACTCCCTTGCCGTAATCAACCACGTTCTCGACGGCCAGCTTGACACCGAGCTCCGCACACACCGCCCCCAGTCTGGCGAAGCTCTGCAGGCGCAGGCCGGTCACTTGCTGAAGATGGTCGCGTGTGGCGACCTGTCCGCGGCCTGCGATTTCGCCGTGGCCGCCCGGGTGGATGACGGCCACCGGAATCCCCAGCCGGGCGCAGCTCTCCAGGTCGCCGATGACCGCCTCAATGTCGTGTTCGCGCCTGTCAGCATCAAGGTTCGCGACATCGGCCTGAATGTAGGAATGCATCTGCTCCAGGGCGATCCCGTACTCCCGCGCGGCGGCGGCAAACGGCTCCAGCAGTGACTTGTCCTCACGCATCATGTCGGCGTGCTCGGTGCTCACCTCCACGGCGGGCCAGCCCTGCCTGCCGAGCATCGCGAGCGCGTCGCTTGGTGAAGCCTCGACGAATATGGCCGTCCACATCGAAGGTACTAACGCCATTGTGGGTGTCTCCTTTACTTGCCTGGCCTGCGCGCTCAATCGTCGCTTGCAGGCAGGATAAGCCCGTTCGCCTGCGGAATAACGCCTGTGATTTCGTGCGGCGATGTGGCGGCGTTGTCTTGTGAGAGTGCGCGTCGGCGGATTGCCCATGGACATTCTCTGCACGGACAGCGAAGTCCTTGCCCGCGTGCAGGAGACTGTGTGTGATGAAGATGCCGGGAACGGGCCGGATTGTCTCAATCGGGGAACTGATCGTAGAGATCATGCGCAAGCGTGTGGACAGCCCGCTGGACCGCGCCGATGACTTCATCGGGCCGTTCCCCAGCGGCGCACCCGCGATATTCATTGACCAGGTGGCCAGGCTGGGGCACGAGGCGGCATTCATCGGCGCCGCTGGCGCGGATGATTTCGGGAAATGCCTCGTGGACCGCTTCGAGCAGGACGGAGTGGATGCACGGTATGTATCGCGCATCGAGGAGCTGGCGACGGGCTGCGCCTTCGTGACCTATTTTTCGGACGGCAGCCGGCGCTTCATCTTCCACATGGGGAACTCGGCAGCCGGGCGGCTCCCCGAGCCAACCGCGGAGATGTTCGCGGGCGCGGACTGGCTGCACATCTGCGGCTCGTCGCTTTCGGCCAGTGAGCCGATGCGCCGGGCTTGCTACAGGGCGTGCGAGTTAGCGGCCGAAGCGGGAGCACGCATATCGTTCGACCCGAACCTCCGGCCCGAGCTGCTGGGCGGCGAAGAGGCGCTGCGCCGAATCTGCGCTCCGGTCATACAGGCCGCTGCTCTGGTTCTACCCAGCTCCACCGAAGCGGAACTGCTGACAGGCATCGGCGGGGCTGAGGCAGCTTGTGATACGCTACTTAACAGCGGGGTTGAGATCGTGGCGCTCAAGCAGGGCAGCGCGGGATGCAAGCTATTCGCCGCGACGGATACCGTCACGGTGCCCGCATACCAGGTGGATGCCGTGGACCCGACGGGCGCCGGCGACTGCTTCGACGCCGGATGTGTCGTCGGCCTGACAGAGGGGCTGAGCCTGGAGGAGACCGGCCGCCTCGCCAATGCTTGCGGCGCTCTGGGCGCGACGGTGAAGGGGCCGATGGAAGGCTGCGCGTGGCGGGAAGATGCGTTCAAGCTCGCCGACATCAATGACAACAGATAGGAGATGCAAGATGAGTCTGCGTTGGGGCGTAGCCGGACTCGGACGTGGGAGAAGGTTCGTGGAATGGATATCGGCCATTGACGGCTGTGAAGTCGTTGCGGTGTGCGATGCCAGCGAGGCGGCCCTGGAACCGTTCGGCGGCCTGCAGACGTACACTGATTACACTGAGTTCCTGGACAAAGCGGAGCCGGATGTGGTGGCGGTCATCACCCCCGGACCGGCACATGCTTCACAGGCGGTAGCCGCCATGGAGCACGGCTGCCATGTGCTTAGCGAGACGCCCTGCGTGTACTCGATAGAAGAGGCCCAGGCGGTCGTGGAAACAACGCAGCGCACCGGCCTGAAGTATATGCTGGCGGAAGACTACATCTGGATGGGATGGTGCCAGAACCTCAAGCACTTCGTTGACGATGGCAAACTGGGCGACATCGTTTTCGCCGAAGCTGAGTACACTCACGACTGCCGCGGAGGAATGCTGATTGACGCAGATGGCAAGCACTACCCCGCCTCCGCGTGGGGTACGCGCGATGACCTGACACCGACGTGGCGGGCCAGTGATCTGCCGCCGCTGTTCTACTGCTCGCACACGCTCGGACCCCTGCTGCACCTGATGGAGGACCGCTGCACGATGGCGATGGGGCTGAATACGGGCGCGAAGGTCGCGCCCGAGGTGTGCCGGGTGGACATGGAGAGCGGCTTGCTGCAGACGGCAGGCGGCAGGGCGATACGCCTGACCAACGGCTTCTGTATCGCGCACCCGTTCTCGCTGTTCACCGGCCTGTACGGGACCAACGGAAGCATCCGCATGGTCAATCTGGGCGGCCTGCAGGTCAAGGCATGGTTCGAGGAGCAGGCACAGGAAAGCCAGTGGTGGGACCTGCCGATGGCATACGAGGAGCGCGAGGACGGGCGGCACTGGGTGACGGTGATGCTGGAGGAGTTCGTGGCCTCGATACGAGATGACGCGCAGCCGCCGATGGATGTTTACGCCTCGATGGATTGCACGCTGCCGGGCATCTGCGCGCACATGTCCGCCGAGCAGGGCGGCGCGCAGGTGCGGGTGCCGGACTTCAGAGCCGGCTAGGCAACAAGCGGGTGATATCTTCAGGCGGAGTGTTACGCAATAAGTCGCTCACAATACGGGCGAGATTCCCAAGCGAATATCGAAAGGAGCCGCAAGATGGCATTCGGACAGATCCACTACAACGCACCGGGAGACACTTTCGAGGAGTTCGTCAAGTACGTGGCCGATACGGGATTTGACTGCATCGAGGTGATGATCACCGACGTATGGCCGAAAGATGCGGAATATGATGAGGAGCGCGCACATGAGGCGAAGGCGATTCTCGGTGCCCACGGCATATTCGCATCGGCATTGACCGCCGCCAATGACTTCGTTCAGCTCGAGCCGGCGGCCATCAAGGAGCAGGTTGAGCGGATGCAGAAGGTCGCGCAGCTTGCCAGGATCCTTGATACCGACGTTCTACGCACGGAGGGCGGTCAGCCGAAAGACGCAGTGCCGGAGGAGAAATGGGCCGAGGCGATTGCCGGCTGTCTCAAGGCGTGCCTGCCGTTCTGCGAGGACATGGGCGTGCGGATGGCCGTTGACAACCACGGCGTGGTCTCGAACGATCCGCCGGTGCTGCTGGGGGCACTGGAGATGGTCGGCTCGCCGTATGCCGGCTCCAATCTCGACACGATGAACTACCGCTGGTGGGGCAACGCGGTGGCGGACCTGCCCCGCATCTATCACGACATCGCTCCGTACGTGCTGCACACGCACATGAAGGACGGCACGGGCTCGCGCCAGGAGTACCAGGGCGCGGCGCTGGGGCAGGGCGAGATCCCGCTGCAGGTCGCCATTGACGAGCTGGTGGCGGTCAACTACCAGGGCGTCTGGTGCGCGGAATGGGAAGGCAAGGGCGACAAGGGAGAGGGGTACGCCGCCTGCCTGGCATGGATGAAGAAGAACTGCCCGGGGTAGGCACTACACGCCGGGGCATTGGCACTCACTTGCGTAGCTGTGCGCAACAATGATTTCGCGGGGGACAGGCATTCATGCTTGTCCTCCATTGCCGTACTGCTGCCGTTTGCCGTTGCCGTGTCGTTATGAGTTGCCGCGCTGTTGCCGCCCCACAAACGACAACGACGCGCAGAGATGATGCGGGGACAGGCAGGGATGCCTGTCCTCCGCGACAAGATGAAGATGGTGCGCCTTATCTCCCCCGCCGGGTGTGGCGGTGGTGTTCTGGCTCAGCTAGGAGTCTTTGGCGGAAGGGGGGCCAGGGGGAAACCTGCTTTCTGCAGAAAGCGGGTTTCCCCCTGGCCCGCGCGTCGGCGGCAGTTGCTCGCTAGTGTCCTCGCGGCTGGCGATGATGACCAGCGCAGCACCAAGCAGTACGCAGACCAGGCCGGTGAGTTGGCCCCGGCTGATGACCGAGCCCAGCCAGAAGTGATCCCCCAGTGCCGCGACCACCGGCGTGACGAGCGACAGTATGCGGCACGACCACACCGCTATGCGCTTCATCGCGTAGTAGTACAGCAGCAGCGTCCAGACCAGCAGGAAGCCGGCCAGCAGGCTCTCCACGGCGACCTTGGGGATGGCCACCGCTGCGATGGTGTCGCTTATCCGGCCCATCCCCAGCAGCACGGCGGAGAAGATCGCGGTCTGGCAGATGCAGCTTGTGACGGTCGGCAGTTCGCTGGGTATGCCGCCGAACT
Source organism: uncultured Armatimonadia bacterium (assembly GCA_964549395.1). Taxonomy (GTDB): domain Bacteria; phylum Armatimonadota; class Zipacnadia; order Zipacnadales; family UBA11051; genus UBA11051. The sequence goes on from CAZJVY010000031.1 coordinate 17,008, forward strand.
TGAGCTTGATGACAATGGCGTTCATGGCAGTCAGGACGGCGGCAACCACCAGTGTCGCCGTCCCGAGGGGCTGGAAGTTGACATCACTGAACGACAAGCCCATCGCCTGCATGGCACCGATCAGCATGGCGGCGGTGCCGACCCAGCCGATGGTCGAAACGCGGGTATTGAGCAGCAGGTAGCTGAGCACGAAGACGATTGCCAGCTCCACGCGCACCACCAACGCGGCGGTGGTGGCACTGGTGAGATGAGTGCCGACGTTGCTCGTGTAGAAGATGGCGGTGGCCGACACGCCGAACAGGACCAGCCAGCCGGTCGGGGCGCCTGCAGGCACGATGCCACGGCCGCGGCGATGCCACAGGTACACGGGGACGATCATGACCAGGGCAGGCAGGACCATCAGCCAGTTGGCCTGCAGCGGCGATACTTCGCTCATCAGGTCCTTGAGCAGCGGCCAGCGTATGCCGGTGAGAACGGCGGAGGCCAGTATCGCCGCGTAGCCTTTGAGGCGTCTGCTGCGTTCCTGGGGACTAAGTGGCATCGCGGTCTTCCCGGCGGTAGATTCGGATGGCGGCTTCCGACCCTAGCGGCGGGCCGACCGGGCAGTTGAACTCGCACGTGCCGCAGCCGACGCAGACCTCGGGCCTGACGACCGGCCGCAACTGCCCGCTGCCATCGGTGTCCTGGCCCAGCACTGCACCGTAGGGGCATACCTGCTCGCACTGCAGACAGCGGGTGTACTCATCGCCCTTCTGCCAGGACAGGCACCTGGTGTGATCAATGGCCGCTTCGGCAATGCGAATGTCGGGTTTCTCAGCCGGTGAAAACGGTCGGAGCGCACCACTGGGGCAGACCTGGCCGCAGGCGTTGCATTCCCGCTCGCAGCAGCCGACGGCCGCGACCATGACGGGCGTATAGAAGCCATCGAGACCGACCTCAAGCAGTGCGGGCTGGATGACGCCGGTAGGGCAGGCCTTCATGCACTCGCCACAGCGCAGGCACTGGGCGCGCAACTCGCTCTCGGTCATCAGGCGGCTGATCCGCCCGCTTGCATCGCGGACGATGGCCCCCGGCGGCCTGATGAGAAACCGGCTCGGGGCCGAGCGCGTTCGGCCGGTGGCCGCGAGCGGACTTCCTGCCAGCAGGCCGTAGATGAGGCCGGCGCCTGCGGCCGCCAGGAGCCGCCTGCGACTGAGGTCGGTCTGCGGCTCCAGTCCGACCGACTGCCGCGTGAGGCCGATCCTAGTGTGTACACACCCGCCGCATCCCACGCAGTTGTAGCAGAGAATGCACTCCGCCGTGCGTGTGCGGCGCGGAGCCTCCGCCGGTATCGCGCCCATCTTGCAGTCGGTCACACAGCGGCGGCAGGCGGTGCAGCCCTCCGCGACCTGGCGCCGCCATAGTCCGTGGCGTCCGGCGAGCCCCAGCAGCGCACCCAGAGGACACAGCGTGCGGCACCAGTGGCGGCGGCTGACGAACCCTAGTGCCAGCACGATGAAGAAGACGGCCGCCACCGGCCAGGCGAACGCAAAGGAGCGCTCCGGCGTCACCGCCAGGTTGAGGCGAGAGCCGAGCGCCGCTAGTGGGCCGGTATCGTGCCCGACCAGCCAGTTCTGCAACCTCAGCAGCGCCGGATGCAGGGCCGTGCCGAAGGTGCGGGTGATGAGCGGGCTCGGGTCCAATACCCAGGCGGCTTGAGTGCCGAAGAGAGCCGCGAGCAACACGGCGGCGAGTACATAGTACTTCAAGTGCGGCCGGTTCGCCCGACGGCTGTCTCTCTTCTTGAACGGCCGGACGAAGATAGCGTGGAAGATGTCAATACACGTGCCGAGGGGACATATCCACCCACAATAGAAGCGGCCGAGAATAGCAGTCAGCACAAGCAGAATCAGAGCGGGGATGAACAGGTGCAGAAGCTGACCGCCCGCGGCGAAGTGCGGCAGTGACAGCAGCACGGCCAACCCCGCCAGCGGGTCGGCGCGCAGAAACAGGTTGACATCCGCCTGGCCTTGCAGCGGCCACTTCGCCGCCCCCAGCAGTAACACGAAAACAACCAGGAACAGCGCCTGGCTCAGTACGCGCAGCAGTCTTCCTGTGTTCATTGCCTGAGTCCAGTGAGACCAGGCACGTCGCCGGTCGCGTTCTGCCACGGAAATATTCTCTGTGGGCGGAGCCTAGCTCGTTTGCCCCTGTTTGATGATTAATACAGGCATTTCGGCACGGCGCACAACGCGCTCGGAGACGCTGCCCCAACGCAGCGCCTCATCGCGGGTGCGGCCTCGCGAGCCGATGGCGATGCACGAGGCGCCCAGTTCGCTGGCCTTCTTGATGATGCCTTGCTCGGGTACGCCCAGTTCGAGGTAGCAGTCAACCTCGGTACCCCTCTCACGCAGCTGCGCCGCCATTTCCTCAAGGCGTTCATTGTCGGTGGCATCGAACTCGCCGAGACGCTCCATCAGGTATGGCGCTATCCGCGTGACGTCCTGGATGTGTACAAGGCTTACTCGCTTGAGGCCCTTATCCGCGAGGGTACTGAACGCCTCGAACGCCACCCGGGAGTACTCGGAGAAGTCGGTGGGAAACAGGACGTGCTCCAGCAGCGGGCGCTGCAGGCCGCCGGCGATCTGTTCGTTGGTTCCCGGCGGGTGCAGTACCAGCATGTTGGTGTGGCCGTACCTGATGATGTCGAGGGCGGTGCTGCCGATGAAGAAGTCCTGCCAGGGCATTTCGACGAAGGCGCTCACGACTATCGTATCGGCGTCCTGTTCCCTGGCCGCCTGGATGATCTGCTGGGCCGGAATCCCGATGCGAACCATCGCCTGCACCGGCACGTCGGTCAGCTTCTGCACCTCAGCCACCCATTGCTCAAGCTCTCGTTCGGCCCGCCGCACGGCCCCCTGGTCCCGCGAAGGTATGGGAAGCACCGACTCCACGCAGTGTGTCAGGATAGCCGCCTGTATCGGAATGTTGTTGATCAACTTCAGCAGTGGTTCCGCCTGAGGCCTGGTGCGCGAGGTTGCTACCATGATCCGATCCAACATGCCGCCATGCCCTCCCGGTGAGCAGATGACGCATAGTAACGGCTTCCACACATTATAGCGCAATTCCTGCCGCAAAACCATTCTCCGGGAAGCGACGGGGAGATGTGGGAATGCCCTCCGGCCCCAAGGATAACGACGAGCCGTGGCGAATAGACATGGAAAGGCCACGTCACGATTGGCGAGGTTATCGCGATGGGTAGGGCTGCCCGACATCTGCTCGTACTGGCGTTGATCGGCGCTTTCGGTTGCTCGAGGAACGTGGAACGTCAACAGGCCGTCGCGCAGCCGTCGCCTGTCGTTGAGACAACCTCTGTGCGATACGCCTGCAGAGCCGGCCAGTTCTACCCCGGTGATGCCGAAACACTCGCCGCAGCCGTCAAGGGTTACGTGGCAGCTGCCAAGGTGCCCGAGCTCTCCGGCGATGTCATCGCGGTGCTGGCCCCTCACGCGGGGTATGAGTTCTCAGGGCCGGTGGCGGGCTATTCATACGCCCTGCTGCAGGGCGGCGGCTACGACACGGTGATCCTGGTCGGTCCATCGCACCAGGGCATGCCGGAGAGCGGGGCGGCGCTGAGTCCGGACGATCTCTGGGAAACGCCGCTGGGCAAGGTGCCGGTGAACCAGGAGATTAATGAGAAGCTGCTGGCCGCCAACAGCCGGTTTGCGATGAACGAGGCGGCCCACGCCGACGAGCACTCCCTCGAGGTGCAACTGCCCTTCCTGCAAACCGTTCTCGGGGAATTCTCCATCGTCCCCATCGTGTTTAGTGATTTCGACCCCGGCAACACGCAGCCGCTGGCCGAGGCCATCGCTGCAGTGGCCGGTGAGAAGACGCTGCTGGTAGCCAGCACCGATCTGTCCCATTATCCATCGGCCGAAGATTGCTCCAAGGTTGACCGGAAGATATTGCATGCTATCACGAGCCTTGACGCGCAGACCGTATATGCCACCGACAGGGCGCTTCTCGCCCGCGGCACCCCCAACCTGTTCTGCACCTGCTGCGGGCTGGGGCCGGTGGTGACGGTGATGACGGCCGCCAAGTTGCTGGGGGCGGACAAGGCCGAGCTGTTGCACTGCGCCAATTCCGCCGATGCAGAGCCGCGAACGGCCGGACGCTGTGTCGGCTATGGCGCAGTCGCTTTCATCGGCGAAAGGAAGGCCGCAATGCCCGCAAGTGAATCCGGCGCCGCCTCAGGCGTCGAACTGAACGAGAAGCAGCAGCAGTACTTGCTCAATCTGGCGCGCACCACGATCGAGAATCACCTGGAGGGCAAGCCGCTGCCGCAGATCGCGACAGACGACCCGATGGTGCGGGAAGAGCGGGCCGTCTTCGTCACCTTGACCAAGCAGGGCGAGTTGCGCGGGTGCATCGGCCAGATCATGGCGCGCTATCCGTTGGGAGAGGCGATCCAGGAGGCGGCAGTCTCAGCGGCGGTGCGTGACTTCCGCTTCGCGCCGGTGACGCGAGAGGAGTTGGACAAGCTGCACATCGAGATCAGCGTGCTGTCACCAATGCAGCGGGTTGACACCTATACCGACATAGTAGTGGGCAAGCACGGTGTGGTGGTGAAGTGCGGCGACCGCAGCGGGGTGTTTCTGCCGCAGGTGGCCCCCGAGCAAGGCTGGGACCGCGACCAGATGCTGCAGGCGCTGTGCAGCCACAAGGCAGGACTGCCTCCCGATGCCTACAAGGAGCCGGGCACCGAGTTGTACGTTTTCACGGCCCAGGTCTTCGGTGAACCCGAAGAGCGTTAGAGATGGATGAGAAACCAGTCGAGGGCAAGAACGACGAGCATACCATGACCCGCCGCGAGTTCCTGAAGAGGGCGGCACTGGTGGGTGCCGGGGCTGCGGTGGGAGCGGCCGGACTGAGCCGGTTGCTGCCATCGGCTCAGGCCGGAAGTACGGCCGGCGTGCGCGAGGCGATGCACTACCAGCGGCTCTCCGGCGGCAAGGTGCGCTGCACGCTGTGCCCCTGGCACTGCGTGACCTCCAATGGACAACGCGGCGCGTGTCGGGTGCGGGAGAACCGTAGCGGGAAGTACTATACACTGGTGTACGGTGAGGCGGCCGCCCTGCACGTGGACCCGATAGAGAAGAAGCCGCTATTCCACTTCATGCCCGGCTCGTGGGCGCTGTCGGTAGGCACCGCTGGCTGCAACATCCGCTGTAAAGACTGTCAGAATTGGGACATTTCACAACGCACGCCGGAGGAGCTGCGCGCCGAGAGCCGACTGGTCAGCATGTCGCCGCAGACGCTGGTATCTCAGGCGCGCTCCAACAACATTCCGGTGATCGCCTACACCTATAATGAGCCCATCGTGTTCTACGAGTACATGCACGATACGGCCAAGCTGGGGCGGCAGCAGGGCATCAAGTCGGTGATGATATCCAACGGCTCCATCAACCGCGAGCCGATGCTGGAGCTGGCGCCGTACCTCGACGCCGTGAAGATTGATCTCAAAGGCTTCTCGGAGGAGTTCTACCGGGAGTACACAGCCGGAACGCTGGAGCCGATCAAGACAACCATCAAGCGGCTGGTAGCACTCGGAAAGTGGCTGGAGATCGTGTACCTGGTGCTGCCGACGGTCAACGACGATGCCGACACCATCCGCGCCATGTCGGAATGGTTGGTAAAGGCGGTGGGGCCGTACGTGCCGCTGCATTTCTCACGATTCTTCCCGGCGTATCGCCTGAAGAACCTTCCACCCACGCCCGTCGAGACGCTGCGCAACTGCCGCCACGTTGCCCGCCAGGCGGGTCTCAAGTACGTCTATGTCGGCAACCTCCCGGGCAGCGAGCTGGCCTCCACATATTGCTACAGTTGCGGGAAAATCGTCATCCAACGCGACGGCTACCGCATACTCAGCCGCGACATCAAACCCAACGGCACATGTCGCTTCTGCGGCGCGCCGATCCACGGCGCGTGGTGAGAGAGGTACCCCCTGCTCCGCTTCGCATCGCAGGCGCAGGTCGCGGCTGCTCCCTACGAGTCCAGGAGTTGGCGGCCGGCGGTGCAGATTATCCGCAAGCCCTCGTCAATCTCCTGCGTGGTGATGTTCAGCGGCGGAGCGATGCGCAGCAGGTCGTCGCCGAGTGCGTTGATGACCAGGCCCTCGTCGAGGCAGGCCTTTTGCAGCTCGCGCCCGTTGACGTTCTGCAACTCCAGTCCCAGCAGCAGGCCGCGGCCGCGCATACCGGCGAACGGCTCACAGCCTCGCTTCAGTTCCTCGATGCGCTGCTTGAAGTACTCCCCCATCGCCTTCGCGTTCTGCACCATGCCTTCGCTCTCGATGGCCTCGATGGCGGCAAGCGCGGCAGCGCAGGCGAGGTGATTGCCCCCGAATGTGGAAGCGTGGTCGCCCGGCTCGAACGCCTGCGCGACGTGCTCTTTCGCCAGGCAGGCCCCGATGGGGAAGCCGCCGCCTAGCGACTTGGCCAGAGTGAAGATATCCGGCTCCACGCCCTCGTCCATGTAGCCGAACCAATCACCCGTGCGCCCCACGCCGGTCTGGACCTCGTCGAAGATCAGGAGCAGATTGTGCTGCTCGCACAGCTCCTTGACGCCGGGCAGGTATCCGGCATCGGGCACATTGATGCCGCCCTCGGCCTGGATCGGCTCCAACATGACGGCGCAGGTCTTCTCATCCACAGCCGCTTGCAGGGCCGCGATGTCATTGAAGTCCACATACTTGATGCCGGCGGGCAGCGGGTAGAACGGCTTGTGGTACTTCTCCTGACCGGTAGCGGTGACGGTCAGCAGCGTGCGGCCGTGAAAGCTCTTGTGGGCCGTGATGATGTCGCGGCAGTCGGGCTCGTGGTGGATGCCGGCCCACTTGCGGGCGAGCTTGATGGCCGCCTCATTCGCCTCGGCCCCGCTGTTGCAGAAGAACGCGCGGTCGGCGCAGGATAGCTCGACAAGCTTCTTGGCAAGTCGGCCTTGAGGCGGGATATGGTAGAGGTTGGAGGTGTGCACGAGCGTCTTGGCCTGCTCGCAGATGGCGGCAGTTACCTTGGGATGGCAGTGACCCGGCCCAAGCACCGCGATTCCGGCCACGAAGTCCAGGTACTGCTTGCCATCGGCGTCCCACAGGCGGCTGCCTTCGCCGCGCACGAAAGCCACCGGCAGTTGCGCGTAGGTGGTCATCAGGTACTTCTCGGTCAGTTCCGCCGCCTGCTGGTTATTCATCGCTCGTATCTCCCCCGGCAACGATCATGGTGCCGATACCTTCCTCGGTGAACAGCTCCACAAGCAGCGAGTGCTCCACGCGTCCATCTATCATGTGGACGCTCGTCACGCCGTTTCCTATCGCTCCCACGGCGGCTTCGACTTTCGGGATCATCCCCTCGTTGACCACCCCGTCGGCAATGAGCCGATCCGCCTCGCGGGTGGTCATCTTGCTGATGAGGCTCTGCGGATCGCTCACATCGCGCAGCACCCCCGGTACGTCACTGAGAATGATGAGCTTTTCGGCCGCCAATGCCTGCGCCACCGCACAGGCCACCGTGTCGGCATTGATGTTATAGCTCTTGCCGGTCACATCCGAGCCGACGGGCGTAAGGACCACGATGTAGCCGGCCACGTTGAGCGTGTCTATGAGGCGGGTGTCAATGTTCTCGACCTCACCCACGAAGCCCAGGTCGCCGGCCTCGCACTCCTTCTTGCAGGCGGCGATGAGGTTGGCGTCCTTGCCGGAAATGCCGACAGCCCGACCGCCCTCCGCATTCAGCAGCGACACCAGCCCCTGGCCAATTGAGCCGACCAGCACCATCTGCACGATCTCCATGGTCGGCTCGTCGGTGACGCGCAAGCCGCTCACGAACTTCGGCTCATGGCCCAGCCTCTCCATCATGTCGCTGATTCTGGGGCCGCCGCCGTGCACCAGCACCACCCGCACGCCCACGTAGTGCATCAGAACCAGGTCTTTCATGACGCTGCGTTCCAGCTCCGGGTCGGTCATCGCGGCCCCGCCGTACTTGACCACGACGGTCTTGCCCGCCCACTTGCGCATGTACGGCAGCGCCTCGATGAGCGTGCCGACGCGCCCATTGCCAATGCCCTGTTTGACGTCCTTGCTCATCTAGCTCACCTCAGTAGTGCTCACTTGGACACCCAAGCGCAACAGCGATTCCACGGGCGACAGGCGCCCTACTTGTTCTCTTCCTCCGCGCCGGCCAGCTCGGACGCGTCATACTCGGCGTTGTAGTGTACGTATCCGGGCGTCAGGTCGCAGGTCCACAGCGTCAGGCTCTCAGGGCCGCGCGCCAGGTCAATGACGATCTCGATTTCCTTTTCGGCCATCTTCGCACGGCCCGCATTGATATCGAAATCCTGCACCTTCCCATCGGCGAACACCGTAATGCCGCTGATGGTAATGCTGACCCTGTCGGGATCGAACGGCACCTCGCTGCTGCCAACTGCGGCGGCAACACGCCCCCAGTTGAAATCGCCGCCATACGCGGCGGTCTTGAGCAGATTGTAGTTGGTCACCGCACGTCCGGCGGTGCGTGCCTCGTTGTAGTCCGCCGCGCCGGTTATCTCTACGGTGATGAACTTGGTCGCCTCCTCGCCGTCGGCGGCGATCTTCTTCGCCAGCTCCTGCGTAACGTACAGCAGCGCCGCGCGGAAGGTAGCGGCATCATCGGAGGTGGCGTCGCTGATGGTCGGATTGCCGGCCTGCCCGTTGGCCAGGATGGCGACGGTATCGTTGGTGCTCATGTCGCCGTCAACGCTGATGCAGTTGAACGAGCGCGCCACGCACCACGACAGCGCGTCCCGCAGCGGCTTGGCGTCTATGGAGGCATCCGTGGTGATGAAGCAGAGCATGGTCGCCATGTTGGGGCAGATCATCCCTGCACCCTTGCAGATGCCGCCCAGCTTCGCCGTCTTGCCACCGATGGTGAACTCGACGGCGTACTGTTTGGGGACGGTGTCGGTGGTCATGATCCCGCGCGCAATCTTGTCCGGGTTGTCGCGCGAAAGCTGGCCGCCGAGTTGCTCGATTCCTGCGGCGACAGTGTCCATCGGCATCAAATCGCCGATGTGGCCGGTGGAGCAGACGATGACATCCGACGGCTCCACGCCGGTCGCTTCAGCCGCCAGTTGAGCCATGCGGCGGGCGTCCTCCATCCCCTGGCGCCCGGTCCCCGCGTTGGCGTTGCCGGAGTTGCAGATGATGGTCTGCGCCTTGCCATCGGCGACGGCTTCCTGTGTGACGTAGGTGGGAGCCGCGCGGAACCGGCTCTTCGTAACAGTCGCGGCGGCCGCCGCCGGAAGCTGCGAATGGATCATGACCAGGTCCAGAGCCGGCGGAGGCTTGATGCCGCTGGCCATCGCCGCAGCCACAAACCCCTCGGCAGCCAGGACGCCGCCGCTGATTTCCTTAATCTCTATGTGACGTGACATTGGAATCTGTCCTCCAGTCTGACAGGCACGAGTTGCGGCTGATGCCTCGCCCGCTACGGCCAGTTGGCTATCATCGGCAGGCCCGTGGTCTCGTCCCAGCCGCAGGCGAGGTTGATGCATTGGAGGGCCGCACCCGCGAGGCCCTTAATCAGATTGTCAATCGCGGAGACGGCCACCAGGCGATTGGTGCGCTCGTCCACGGCGATGCCGATGTCGCAGCGGTTGGTGCCGGTCACGTGCTTGGTCGCCGGTAGCTTGCCCGGCGGCAGCACGTACACGAACGGCTCCCCGGCATAGAAGTCGGCATACAGCGCCTGGATCTCGGCGGCGGTTATGCTCTCAGTCAATCGCGCGTAGCAGGTGCTGAGAATCCCGCGTATCTGCGGAACCAGGTGCGGGACGAAGGTAACCTGCGGCTCTGGCCGGCCCTCGGGAACCAGCGCCCCCAGTTCCTGGTCCATCTCCGGGGTGTGGCGGTGCTTGGCGATGCTGTAGGCGGCAATCGACTCGGTCACCTCGGAGAAGTGGGTAGTCAGCGAGGTCTTCCGACCCGCGCCGGAAACGCCCGACTTGCTGTCGGCGATGATCATATCCGTCGAGATGATCCCGTGCTTGACGGCAGGAGCGAGCGCCAGGATCACTGCAGTCGGGTAGCACCCCGGCACTGCGATGAAACGCGAGCCGGCAATCTCTTGCCGATGCAGCTCCGGCAGGCCGTACACGGCAGTCTCCAAGTACTGCGACTGAGTGTGGGTGACATCATAGTATGCCTCATACTCCGCCACGTCCTTGAGACGGAAATCGGCGGAGAAGTCCACCACCATCTTTCCCATCTCATAGCCTGCGACCATCATCTCCATCGCCGCCGTGTGTGGCAGGCAGAACACCAGGATGTCGGCATCCCGCGCGGCCCTCTGCACGTCCAACTCGCCCAACACGATGTCGCACAGCGGCGGGGGCAGGTGCGGGTAGATGTCGCCCATCTTCTCTCCTGCCGACGTATGGCCCGCGCAGTAGCTCACCTCCAGGTAGGGATGTCCGGCCGCCAGGCGCAGGAACTCCACGCCGCCGTAGCCGGATGCGCCCAGTACTGCAACCTTCTGTGTGCTCGATGTGCTCATTGCCCTACCCCCGGAAATGGACGATGCCCCCCTGAGGTCGGGCGGCACCGCGAATGACATGCCTTGCTGTTCACTGCGCACGTTGTACTAGCCGCGCCTGGCGCGGAGTACAGGACAACTCAACGAACTCAAGTTCTTGCGCAGATGTAACATGGTAGCTCTCTCCATAGTCGCCGTGCAGTGTAACATAGCCCCGCACGGCGGTCAAGAGGTTGATGCGAGCAACTGGCTTGGACCGCTTGGAAAACACCCGATTCTCTGCCGAATCAAGGGAGTTGACATTTGTCTTTGGAGCAGGTATGCTTAAGGAGCTAGCAAGAAACCTTCAGATCATTTTGAGGTAGAACGGTAGCAATGCGGAGGTAACCAGGGCGGTGGAGTTGGGCCGCCGCCGCGACGGGATAGACAATTGGGCGCTTCAGTTTCGGCGCATGCAGGCGCCTGAGGTCTGCGAACTAATGGCTTGCACGCGCCGCTGTTGGCAGTCAATTGACTGCCGCTTTGAGCAAGGGACCATTACCCCCCCAGATGGTCCCTTGTTTCTGTGTATGGCCGGAGAACTGCGGAAGGGCAGGTGCAGGTGCAGGAGTGAACGAATGGTAATGACACCATTGCACCCATCCCACATCCGCCGCGGATCCGCAGTGTGCCGATAGCATGAAGATCGCCGATCGTTACGTACTCAGAGAGATGCTGTGGCCGTTTTTCGGTGGCCTCTTGTCGTTTGTCGTGATGATAACCGGCCACATGCTCTTCCAGGCCGTCGAGGTGATGGTCGAGCACCGCATACCTTTGCGCGATGTCCTGCAGTACTTGTGGTATCAGGTGCCGACGGCCACGGTGCTTGCCTTGCCGGTCTCCACGCTGCTTGCGGTGGGGTTGGGCGTGAACCGTCTGGCCAGTGACCGGGAGTTGCTGGCGATGCGGGTGGCGGGGATGAGTCGCTGGCGGCTGCTGCAGCCGGGCCTCTACCTGGGGCTCCTGGCAAGCCTCATGTCGCTGGCTCTCTATCACAGCATCGTGCCGCGCGCGGAAGCCAGTGCGGATGTGCTGATCAGGAAGATCGCGTTCAGCCGGCGCTCATTGCTGGTGCGGCCCGGCCAATTCGTGGACGCAGGCCATGGCGTGACCTTCCTGGTAGACGAGACAGCCGGAGACGGCACGACTCTCAACAACATCCACGTGTTCTACTATCAGCCTGACGGGTTCCCCATCGTCTTCTCGGCGGGGTCTGGCCGTCTTGAGAATGATGACATCCACATAGACCGGGCGGCCTTCTACACACTCACGCCAAACGACGACCTGACGTGGGGCGAGGTCTCGGATGTCAATATCAACCTGGCGGAAGTGGGGACGGCGCTCTCGCCCAAATCGGACAAGCTGCAGGCGATGACGTTCGGTCAGCTTCGCAGCGAAGCCAGGCGGCTGGAGGAACAAGGGGCCGAGGGGTATCGTCAATACAGCGTGGAGTTCGACTGGCGAATGGCGCTGGCGGCCTCCTGTTTGGTGTTCGCCCTCATCGCCGGGCCGGTGGTCGGGGCGCTGGGCCATACTCAGAGTCTGGTCGGTCTGCTGGTGACACTGCTGGTCGTGTTCGTGTACTACGTACTCATGCTGTGGTTGCGCATGTTGGCACAGGCGGCGGTACTGCCGAGCTCCGGCGTCTGGCTGCTGAACATACTGCTGGTGTTGATGGGGCTCGTCCTGTTATGGCGACAGAGGTAGCTGCCGGCTACAGGCACGTCACAGGCGTGCCGGCGCGCGGCATCCACGGTGCTGCGCGGGTGCTGCTGGGTGCCGGCATGGTGCTGCTGCTCGCCACCTGGGCTGCCTGTGCAACCGCCGACTCGCAATCCGACGTGTTCTCCGACGCGATGCAGCCCTTCTCGCCGGGGCCGCCGGCAGCGGAAGAGAAGCCAACCCCCGAGCCGTCACCGGAGAAGCCGTCTCCGGAGAAGCCGCCGGAGACCGAGCAGGCACCGGAGGGGACGGAGCAGCCCCAGAAGCCGCCCGGGCCGCAGCCGGAGGGCCCGCCGGGGCCGCCTACTTCCCCGCGTCCTGAGACATCTGGAACCCAGGCGCCGGCTGATAGCGAACAAATCTCCCTGAAAGCCAACGAGGTTTACTACACGGGACAGGGCACCCAGGCGTGGGGCAGCGTGGACGTCAAGTACCAGGACTATGAGGCCACCGCAGACATCCTCGGTATTGACAAGGAGCGTGTCTGGCTTGACCTGCGCGGCGACGTGGTCATCAAGAGTTCCGACATGGTGACTACGGCCGACAAGCTGGAACTCAACCTGGATACCGAGCACTGGCACGCCTCCAACACCCGCACGACAGTTCAGCCGGAGTTTTTTCAGACCGGCGTCGTCGAGCCGCTCTACCTCGAAGGCCGTCACATCCACGGCCGGCCGGGGCTGATGGACATGACCTCCGGCTATGGCACGTCCTGCGACCTGCCCGACCACCAGCATTACATGCTGAGAAGCTCGCAGATAAAGGTGCTGCCGGACAGGTATGTAAGCTTCCACAGGCCGACCCTCTACCTGTTCGGCCACCGCATCCTCAGGTATCCCTGGGATCTGCGCCTCTCGCTGTCGGAGCGCACCAATGCGTTCGTTCCTGCAGTCGGCCAGAACGATGCGGAGGGCTATTTTGCCAAGTTCGCATACATGTACCTACTCAATGAGGCCAACTCGGGAGTGCTGCGGCTGCATCTTACCCAGAAGCGCGGGACGGGCCTCGGCTTCGACCACGACTTCGATCTCGGAAGCAACTACGGCGACCTGCGCTTCTTCTCCGAACCCAGCGAGGGAAGCTGGTCGGGCCGACTGTCAGACAGGCAGTACTTCTCGGATTCCGTCACGGCTGATCTGATCAGCAACGTTCAGAGCTACACGGCCTATGGCACCGACTCCAAGTCAATGTCCAACAGCCTGACCTTCAACAGCCGCACGGGAACATCCCAATCGGTTCTGGGTCTGCAGGAAGCGAATACGAAGACGGTCTATAACGAGAACACGCGGAGGACGGTCAATCTGACCCACCGACAACAGGCCTCCGAGAACTACAATTGGGAAGTCCGCAGCACGATGCAGAGCAGCAGGTATTCGGCCACTCAGCCGGCCAACGAGGAGCTGAATGCCGAAATCCGCCTGCGCGGGCGCGAAACCGCCTATAACTGGGAGGCCGTCACGCAGAAGCGCTATGACCTGGATGGCAGCAAGTACACCGCCGACGATTCGTACTACAGTCTCGACTACCTGCCCGAGTTGACCGCACAGACCGACACGGAACGGCTGGGCGGATATCGCTTGCTGGGGCGGGCACGCGTCCAGGCCTCGCTCAACCTCGGCAGGTACTCGCAGCAGCCGGAGGGCCTCGACGTATCCCGGGCGGCGCTCGACATCTCGCTGCCTGGACGCCGTGAGGACATCGGCGGCGGGCACATGATGCAGAACAGCCTCAGATTTCAGCAGCAGTTCACCAGCGAGGGCTCGGCGCAGTACTACGCCAATCTCCGCAGCGACCTGCAGGGCAATCTGGGCGACACCTGGAGCTATCGCTGGAACTACAACTTCGGCTCACCTCACGGATACACCCCGCTGCGGCGCGGCTACAGCTCCAGAAGCAACTCGATGGGCCTGCAACTGGTGCGCGTGGTCCCCGACAGCATGCGCCTCGACCTCAGCACCGGCTATGACTTCGTGTACGACTACTACCGCGACGCGACGTTCCGGGGGCAGTTCATGCTGGCGCGTGACAGCCGCCTCGAGTTGCAGACCTCCTACAGCATCCTGCGCAGCCAGTGGAGGCCGATCACTGCAAGATGGCTGCGAGCCAGCACGGGTTGGTACTCGGCGCTGACCGCCTACTACGATCTGGACCAGAATAAGCTGCGGCGGGCGAGCAGCGAAATCAACTGGCGACTGAGCGACCAGTGGAATCTCGACATCGCCGCCGGCTACAGCGGCTACACCCACAAGCTGGACCAACTCGAGATCCAGGTGTTGCGGGACCTGCACTGCATGATCACCTCGGTGACCTACAACAAGGAGCTCAACGAGTTCCGCTTCAACATCGGCATCAAGGCATTCCCCTCCGACGAACGCCAATTCGGTGTGGGAGCGGGTGGTGCGCAGTTTGAGAGCACATTCGGGCAGTACTACTAGCGGAGATGCAGGCTGCAGCCGCCGAATTGCGCGACGGCATGACCACACCACAGCGGCGTCGTGGCGCGTGCTGCCGGCAGCGGCAGCGCTGGGCATCTTCCTCGGGGCGGCCGCCGTTGCAGCCCACGCGGCGCCAAATGACGATGAAGCCATTGCGCGTCGCCCCTCCAAGGAAACCATCAAGCAGCAGGTTGCGCAGATCCTGGCCCAGGATAAGTACCGGATTGAGGAGCGGGGGCCCGCGTGGTGGTTGCGGCCCCTGGCAGCGGCGGCGCGCTTGCTGGAGAAGCTTCTCAAGCGGCTGTTTGAGGCACGGGATACGGTGTATGCCGCGTACCCCGTGCTCTACTGGATGGTCGTCATGTTCCTGGCATTGCTGGCTCTGGGACTCCTCCTGCACATCTACCTTAGTCTCACCGGCATGTTTGCTGACGGCCGTGTGCGCGGCCGCCCTACAGCCGTGCAACTGCCGCCGCGCCACTCGCCGAACGCGCTGCGGGCGATGGCGCGGCAGGCGGCGGAGCGGGGGGAATTCGGCCGTGCGATCGTGTATCTATACATGGCGATACTGGCCTACCTGGACCGACGCGGCCTGATCGCATTCAGCACCGCCGACACCAATCACCAGGTCCTGCGCCGGCTTGCCGGCGACCGAGATCTGGTAGGCCGCCTCGAGCCCCTGACCAACACTGTAGACGCGATAAGCTACGGCAGCCACGCAGCCAGCGAGGCCGAACTGGCGCACGCGGAGCAAGTCTTCGATACGGTCGTGGCAGAATGACTCTGAACGGGCGGGACCTCAGGACTCCGTTGTGGCTGCTAGTGTTACTGCTCTTTCTGTCCCTTGGAGTGTATTTGGGACAGCGGAATGTGCGGCAGGTTGACACCAGGAGAGACCATGCCAGCGACTCGTACAATCGCTGGGGTACGAGGGCGCTGACCGAGCTGCTGCAGAAGCAGGGGCTGGGAGCCGCGCAATGGCGAGAGCGGCTGACAGGCCTGAGACCGCAGCACGAGGCGCTGATAATACTGTCGCCGTCGCGCCACTTCGTGAGCCGCGAGGTGGATGCCTTGCTGGCGTGGATCGAGCAGGGGGGCGTGCTGCTCATCGCTCCGAGCCGACATACACTGCTCGGATCGGCGCTGCTGGAGGAGGAAAGCATCCCGCCGGTGCAGCAGGTACTGGGGCCGCTGGGGCTGACGGTGCGCCGCGAAGGCGACCTGGCCGGCAATGCGACGCCGGCCGGCTGGGCCCCCTTGCTGAAGGATGTCACGGCCGTGTACGTACCCTCGCATCTGCGGCTGCAGGTCGCTGACGAGAAGGCCCTTGATCAGCAGTATCCGCAGGCCGCCAAGACAGACCAGCTCAAGCGCTACTTGCGCCCGCGGATCAAGCCTGAGGCCGTCCGCACATTGCTCAGCCTCGACAGAGCCGCTGCCGTGATGGTGATCCCATACGGCAAGGGGTGGGTGCTGGCGCTGTGCGAGGCGGACATGCTGGGCAATGGCTGGCTCGACAAGCAGGACAACGCGGTGCTGGCAGCCAACTTCGCGTATCTCAGCGGCGCCGAGACCGTGTACTTCGATGAGTACCACCACGGCCTGACTTTCCTTTCCATAGAGGGCCAGGAAGCGCTGGCCTCAGGTGCGTGGCGGGCGCTCTCGTTGGCGTTGATCGGCCTGGCCCTGTTCTTCGTGGGGCAGATGGTCCGCTTCGGTGCACCCGTGCCGTTGCAGAGGCAGCAGCGGCGTTCCACCCGCGAATTCGTTCAGGCATTGGCCCAGCTCTATGCGCAGGCGCGCGCCAGGTCATCGGCCCTGCAGATCATGGCCGATGCCCTGAAGCGACAAGTGGCGGCTTGCGGGCGCGTGTCGCTGAAACGCATTGAGGAAGCCGACAACGACCGGCTTGCCCAGCAGTGCGCCGTCCTCAATCCAGCCGTGGACTCGACAGCATTGGCCGGTCTTCTCAACCAGCTTGATGACGCCGTGGCAGGACGCAGGCGGCTCACGGAGGCCGAATTCATACGCCTGACCCGCGCCGCCGCCGACATGGAAAAGGAGCTGTTTCACCTTGGAAAAAGCTAGCAGTCTCACCAGAGAAGTCGCGGAGCAGGTCAGCGAGATGCTTTCCCGGGTTGTCGCCGGACAGCAACCCGTAATCGAGCAGATGATTGTGGCGGTGATGGCCCGGGGGCACGCGCTGATCGAGGGCGTCCCGGGCACCGCCAAGACGATGCTGGTCAAGGCACTGGCCATCTGCCTCGGCAGAGACTTCGCCCGCATCCAGCTCACCCCGGACCTGATGCCCTCGGACATCGTGGGCACGCACGTCTTCGACATGGAGAGTTCCACATTCCATCTGCGGCGGGGGCCGATATTTACCGACTTCCTGCTCGCCGACGAGATAAACCGGGCGCCGGCCAAGACCCAATCGGCGCTGCTCGAGGCGATGCAGGAGCGCCAGGTCACCATCGAGGGCAACACGCAGAAGCTGAATCCTGACTTCACCCTGTTCGCCACACAGAATCCGATCGAATACGAAGGCACCTATCCGCTCCCTGAGGCGCAGCTCGACCGCTTCAGCCTGAAGATCATCATTGACTATCCCTCCGAGCAGGATGAGATCCGCATCCTGCGGCAGCATCACGAGGGCTTCGACGATGCCGACCTGCAGGCGGCGGGAATTGCGGCGACGGTGAGCGCCCAGCAGCTGGGCGATTGTCGTCGGGAGATCCTGGGAATCGAGGTCACCGACGACATGATGAAGTACGTCGCGGGAATAACGCGCTCGACGCGGGAGCATCCCTCGCTGCTGCTGGGCTGCAGCCCGCGTGCCTCCGCGCAGCTTCTCAAGGCGGGCAAGGTGGTGGCTGCCATGCGCGGGCGCGGCTTCATGACGCCGGACGACGTGAAGGACATAGCCGGCCCGGCTCTCCGCCACCGACTGCTGCTGCGACCGGAGGCCGAGATTGACGGTCTGATCCCGGATGACGTCGTCGGCGAGATACTGGCGACGGTGCCGGTGCCCCGCTGAGAGGGATATAGTGTGATTACCCCATTTGGCCTGATGCTACTGCTGCTGCCTGCCGCGATTGCGGGATTGGGCGTGGCCCAGCCGCAACTGGTGCCGTGGGCCTACGGCACCGGCGCTGTAGTGCTGGCACTGATGGTCGCCGATCACTTGCTCTCGCGCCGGGCGGGGCTCTTCAGCGCATCGCGACGCACTGCGGACAAGCTCTCCGTCGGCGTCGCCAACAAGGTAACCGTAACCGTGCGCAGCCGCAGCCGCTTCGTCCTGCGCATGAGGGTGAAGGATGACCCGCCGTGGCAGTTCCATACCACACAGCGCACGCAGCCCGTGGTTGTCACGCCGTTCTCAACGCAACAGGTCCTTTACCGCACCGTGCCGACCGCACGCGGCGACTATGAATTCGGCAATCTGCATTTCCGCGGGCTGTCGTTTCTTGGCCTGAGCTACTGGCAGAGAACGGTCGCCGCCGCCCAGCGCGTGGCCGTGTACCCGAACATCTCGGAAATGGCCCGCTACCAGGAACTCGCGCGCAGCGGCCGGCTGACGCAAGCCGGCTACCGGCCATACCGCAGGCCCGGCACCGGCACCGAATTCGAAAGCCTCCGCGACTACGTTCCCGATGACGAGTTCCGTCACATTGATTGGAAGGCCACGGCGCGGCGCCGCAAGCCGACCACGCGCCAGTACCAGACGGAGCGCAGCCAGAGCCTGATGATCATGCTGGACAGCGGGCGGATGATGGCCGGCACAGCCGGAGCGATGTCGAAGCTGGATTATGCCGTCAATGCCGCGCTGATGCTGGCCTACGTGGCAACGCAGCGTGACGACCGGGTCGGCCTTCTGGCCTTTGCGGATGCCATCGAGCAGTTCGTCCCGCCGGGGAAGGGCAATGCACAGGTGGGACGCATCTCCGACGCGCTCTACGGGCTTCAGTCGCGGCTGCAGGAGCCGGACTACGGCCTGGCCTTCAGCACGCTCTTCAGCCGCTCGCGCAAGCGCTCGCTGGTGATATGCTTCACAGACCTGATTGACAGGGATGCATCGGCGCGGCTACTGTCAGGCATGGCCTCGCTGTTTCCGCGCCATCTCCCGCTGCTGGTGGCGATACGCGATCCCGATTTGCAGTCGGCGGCGAGGCAATATCCCGACGGCGCATTCCAGGCCTACGAGAAGGCGGTGGCAATCGCAGCCGTTGCCGACAGGAGGGAGGCGCTGGCCGCAATCAGCCGCCGGGGCGTGCTGGTGCTGGACACGCGGCCGCAAGATCTGACCGTAGCGACGGTGAACCGCTACCTGGAAATCAAGGCCCGCCACGCACTCTAGAGAGTGCCGCTGTCGAAGAGCTGGTCGGGGTCCTTCTCGATGCCCTTGAAGTAGCGTCCGAACACGCGGTCGCCGACAGTGAGATACACATACAGAGCCGTTCCCGTAACGAGGCCGATGCCGTAGCGGGAGAGGTTGGTGGCGATCGTACCGGCTGCGAGGGGGCTGACGAGACCCTCGATGAGACCGGCGACTGCGAAAACCGGTATGGTGGCGGCGGCCAGGCGTACCGCTTCGTGGGCGGCAATCAGCAGCGCATCCCGACGCAACAGGTCACCGGGGTTGACCAGGCTGTAGCCGAAGCGCAGCCCGGCCGCGGCGGCCAGCAGGATCGCCGAGATCTCGATGACGCCGTGGGGCACAACCACCGCCCCCATGATGATCAGTTTCCCCTGGTACGCGCCCAGCCCCAGAGCCGCGCCCAGCATCAAGGCATTGCGTGCCAGCACGTAGATGGTGCCGAGGCCGCAGGTAACCCCCAGCACGAAGCAGGTGAGGGCTACAGTGATGTTGTGTGTCATCAGAAAGCCTGCAAAGATGGGGCCGGTGCCGCTGTCGGCAACGTTCCCGAAGTATGTGCCCGCCGGCTTGGCTGTTTCCAGGAAGTCTTCCACCTGGGCACGGAAGACGGGGCCGGCGAAGATCTGTGCCCAACCCGGGTTACGCGCCGTGGCCCAGCCGCCGATGAAAGCCCCCGATACCAGCAACGCGGCGCACACGGCGAAGTACCGCCGGCACCTCTTGAAGGTAGCCGGAACTTCCACGCCGAAGAAGTAGCCGATGCGCAGCCCGCGGCTGTGGCGGCGACCATGAATGACGCCGTGAGCGCGGCCCATCAACTGATTGAGATAGGCGATGACCTCGGGATCGTAGTTGCGGGTCCTGGCGACCGCCAGGTGGGAGGCGGCCTGGCGATATAGAGAGCCAAGTTCCCGTAGCTCGCCGCTACTGAGCACGGAGACTCCACGGCTGGAACGGCAGCGCTGAAGCAGCGCTTCGAGCCGCTCCCAGGTGGGTCTGTGCCTCTCCACAAAGCTCAGCACGAGCCTGCCTCCGGTGTGCCATGCGCTATGAGACGATAGTCATACAGACGCCCGAGTACGTCGAGATCGAGTACGAACTGGCCGGACTGGGTTCGCGCGCCATTGCCTGCCTGGTTGACAGCGTCGTGCAGAGCTTCGTCACTCTGGCGATTGTGCTGGCCGGCCTCTACCTGTTCTCGCTTGTTCACCGCGGCAATCCTCTGGACCTTGTTGCAGGCATACTCATCGGCGGCGCGGGCCTGGTGGGCTTCATCGGCTATTGGATCGTTCTTGAGATGATCACCAACGGGCAGAGCATCGGCAAGCGCATGGCCGGCCTGCGCGTAATCCGCGATGACGGTACTCCCATCAACTTCTGGGATAGTCTCATTCGCAACCTGGTGCGGATCGTGGACATGCTGCCGGCCTATTACCTCGTCGGCATCGTCTCGATATGGCTCAGCACCCGCTCCAAGCGGGTCGGCGACTATGCGGCAGGAACTGTGGTGGTGAAGGAGCGGAGCCGGGAGGTGCCGGACACGGTAGCGACTTCGCTGCAGCAGAAAGCTCCGCTCTCGGACGCGTCGGTCAGTGAGGCGCTGATGTCCAGCATCCGCCTGCTGCCGGAGCACGACGCCGAGGCCGCACGGGCGTTTCTGGAGCGCAGGGACGAGCTGCCGCAGGATGTGCGGGACCAGCTCGCCACGCGTCTGACCCGGACCATCTCATTACACCTGGGCGTGAGTGCAGCCGCCTGGCCTGCTGCAGAGGAGTTCCTGGCCGAGGTCGTCGCCTGCCACCAGCGCGCGTCGCGGCTGCGCGAATAGCGTCCCCCGAAGGCGCTGATCCACAAGCGCCGTCCGTCCGTAGCCAGCTCAACGGTCCCCACAATGTCGGTCGAAAGTAGCGGAATCCCGCGTGCCCGCAGGCGGCTCAGTACCTCCGGATGTGCCGGCCGGTATCTGAGTGCCGCGCCGTTTACTATCGCCAGCCGGGGGTTCACGGCATCCAGAAAGCCGGGTGTGCTGCTGCCCTTGCGGCCGTGATGGGAGAGAATCAGCACGCTGCTTTGTATCGGCACGCCGTTCGCCCAAGCCCATTTCACCAGTGCCGCCTCGCCCTCAGCCGCCAGGTCAGCGGGCAACAGGATGCTCACATTGCGGTAGCTGAGACGCATTGCGATGCTGTTGTTGTTGATGTCCTCGCTGGTGTCACCATGTGCGATGTGTGAGGGGCCCAGCACGGCCAGTTCCGCCCCGTCGGCCAGCTCGATCCTGCAGCCGGCGCGCAGCACCTCGTGCGGGATGCCCAGACGCCGCGCGGTGTCAATAGCTCGGACAGCAGACGGTTGACCGGCCACGGGCAGGCCATTGGTCGCAAAGCGGCCGACCTCGACACCCCGCATTACGTCGGCCATGCCGCTGCAGTGGTCGGTGTCACCGTGTGACATGATAAGGGCATTGAGACGGCGTATTCCACGGTGCGCCAGATAGGGGAGGATCACCCGGCGGCCGACCTGCTGGTAAGCACGCGGGCTGGAAGGGCCGGTGCCGGCGTCGAACACTATCTGGTGTCCGGCGGTGTCGCTGATGATGGTACACTGCCCCTGGCCGACGGCAAGAAAAGTAACGCGCACAAGCTGCCTTGGGCTTGCCGACACCGCGACGACAAGGAAGATGAGACCGCCGAGGGCAACCACCACGGCCGGCCCCCATTGGGAGCGCTGCGACTGCCGGCCCGCCTCTGACACCCGGCGCGTTTCTCCATAGAGCAGCCACCAAACGACGCCTGCGGCAACGTACCAGGCCAGGACGGCGGCAATCGGCATGTGCAGGTTGCCGACAGCAGCCCCCGGCACCGCCGCAAAGCCGTGTATGGCCCACAGCATGACGTACAGCAGCGCTCGCGACAGAGCACAGGGCAGCACTGCCAGCGGCAGCCACACCGAGCCCAGCAGCACCGAGGCAAAGCCGGTCCCGAGTAAGACCACGCTCAAGGGGATGGCGACGAGGTTGGCCACGATGCCGGCGACCACCAGCGTGCTGAAGTAGTAGGCGATGATCGGGGCGGTCATCAGCCAGGCTCCCAGCGTCGCACCGGCTAGCCGCAGTAGATGCGCCCGCGCCCTGCTGCGCCACCCGTAGCCGCCACGCAGGCCGCGCGGCCAGAACGCCACGGTCCCGATTACCGCAGCGAAAGTCAACTGCACGCTGACCGAGAAGGGAGCGGAGCTATCTGCGACACACAGACAGATCGCCGCGATGGACAGCGCCGTCCAGAAGTCATAGCGGTGGCCGCTGACCATGCTTACCAGGAGCAGCACGGCCATCGCCAGGCTGCGCATCACCGACGCGTACGGGCCGGCCACGAGCGCATAGAGCAAGAGCGGCGGGATGACGACCAGAATGATCCACAAGGGCGGACGCACGCGCACGCCCTGAAATAGGAAGATGATGGCGGCGGCGAGGATCGTCACCTGCGCGCCGGACACCACCATCAGGTGCACCGTGCCGCTGCGGCGGAAATCCTCGACAATGCTGTCCGGCAACCGCACGTTGTACATGCCGAAGACCATGCTGGCCAGCAAATCGGCATACAGATTCGCGTCGGGTCCGGGCATGGCCGCACGCAGCACGCTGACGACGTGGGCGCGGACTCTCGCGACTGCAACATCCATCTCCGCACGCCACAGCGGCTGAGGGATAACGACCGCGACTTCCTCGGCCTTGCCGATGGCATGAATGCCCCGACGTGCCAGGGCGCGTTTCTCGTCGAACTGCCCGGGGCCTGTAATCGCAGTCGGCGCCCACACCACCACTTCGTTGAGCTGCAGCGTCTCGCCGGGGCTGACGGCAGGTTCCGGCGGCAGGTTGCACAGCAGCTTGCCCCTGACGGGGATCTCGGCGGTGTCGCCGCGAGCGCTGTGCACGTCCAGTTCGACACGCTGGTGGAAGTCATCACTTGCAGGGATGCGGGATACGCTACCGATGAGCGTCACGGGGCCGCACTCGGCCAGGCGCATTGGGTCGTGGGGGCCGGGTTGAATGCGATATGCGTGCAGGGAGGCGCCGACGAGGGCTGAGGCCAGCCAGAGAAACAAGTGCCCTGCCGGCAGGTCGAGCAGCACGTCCAGCACCACGCAACCGACCGCTATAGCCGCCAACAGCGCGACCGAGACCGGATCGGGAGCAGCCCAGTCGGCCCAGACGATGCCGGCGACCAGGCTGAGGGCCACCAGCACCAGGGGTCTCTTGATGATATTCAGCGGCAGGCCGCTGGAGGGCGAACTGCGTGGCACAGTCTCGGCTGCCGGTTCGTAGTCGGGCTGCATGGGACTAGAGGGTGACATAGGGCCGGATCTGCTCCAGGGTGTCCTTCCCGACGCCCTTAACCTTTAGCAGGTCCTCCAATTGGCTGAAACCGCCGTGCTCACGGCGGTAGTAGCAGATGCGACGCGCCAGCTCCGGGCCGATGCCGGGAAGCAGTTCCAGCTCCTCCGGTCCGGCACGGTTCAGGCTCACCTTCCGGGCCGGATACGAAGGCGGGGTTTGCACCGCCTGCTGACCCTGCTCGGCAAGCGGCACCGGCATCTCGGGGGCTTGCGTTGGCGCAGCAGGGGTAGGTTGCTCTGACGGTGGCGGCTGTTCGGACTCGGCGGTTCGCCGGGCGGACGCCACCTTGCCGACGGAGATCTGTTGGCCATCGTCCAGTACGGCCGCAAGGTTCACCGTCGCGACGTCCGCGTGCTCGGTGAAGCCGCCCGCCGCTTTCACGGCATCGTTAATGCGGGAACCTGCAGGTAGGCGGTACAGCCCCGGCTTGGCAACCTCGCCGACGACATGCACCAGTACCTCCGTCGGCTGCTGCTGGTGAACCAGCATCTCCACAGGCTCGCGGCTTTCCCGCGGCGCCCTCAAGCTCATCAGGAATACGCCGGCCAGAATACACAGCAGCCCCGCAGCCACAAACAGCTTCTGCGCTCTCGTCAGTGCCAACTGCCCCCCTCCGTCACGCGCCAGTAGCGTCCGTGCTTGGCAGCGCTTGTCACATACAGTTGACTATGGCGGTGGCCCCGACGGCCCATGCCACACGGCCCTAGCTCGCCACGATATTTACGAGTTTATCGGGCACTGTTATGACCTTACGGATATGTTTCCCCGCGATGTGCTTCTGCACCTGCTCGGTCTGCTGAGCCATGTCCGCCACCCGCTTCATGTTGGAGCCGGCCGGCACCACCAACTTGTCGCGCACCTTGCCGTTGACCTGCACGACTACCGTGACCTGCTCCTCGGCGGCCAGGGACATGTCCGCCTCCGGCCACTCCGACCCGTACAGGCTCGGCTCGTGGCCCAGCTTCTCCCATAGCTCGTCAGCCATGTGCGGCGCAAAGGGCGACAGCAGTATTACCAGACGCTCGATAGCCTTGGAGAACACGGCGCGGTCGCCCGCATTGTCGTCGGCCATCGCCTCCGCAAACGCCATCAGGTCGTTGGTCAGTTCCATGATGGCGCTAACGGCCGTGTTGAAATGCATGCGCTCGATGTCGTTGGTGACCTTGGCAACCGTCTGGTGAGTCTTGCGCCGGATGCTGCGCTGCACCTGGGTCAGATCGCCGCCGATGGCCTCACGCCAGTTCGGATCGTAGCTCCCTATGTGACCATCCACCAGCCGCCACACGCGGCTCAGGAAGCGATATATGCCCGCCACGCCTTCATCCGTCCATTCGGCGTCTAGCTCGGGCGGACCCACGAACAGGACGAACGTGCGCGCGGTGTCGGCACCGTATTTCTCGATTATCTCGTCCGCCGGCACCGCGTTGCCCTTCGACTTGCTCATCTTCTCCAGCTTGCCTTCGGGCGTGCGGCTGCAGATCATCCCCTGGGTGAAGAGCTGTGCGAACGGCTCGACGAACTCCACATATCCCAGCTTGTGCAGCACCTTGGTGACGAAGCGGGCATACAGCAGGTGGCGCACGGCATGTTCGACGCCGCCGATGTAGTGGTCAACCGGCAGCCACTTGTCCACATCGGCCTTCACGAACGGCTGCTCGCTATCGTGCGGGTTGATGTAGCGCAGATAGTACCATGAGGAGCAGACGTATGTGGTCATGGTATCGGTCTCGCGCTTGGCGGGCCCGCCGCATCGCGGGCAGGTAGTGTTGACGAAGCCTTCATGTAGCGCCAGCGGCGACTCGCCGGTCGGCTTGAACTCCGCGTCGGTTGGCAGCAGCACCGGCAGGTCCTCGTACGGGACCGGCACCGCACCGCATCTGTCGCAGTGGATGATCGGGATCGGCGCGCCCCAGTAGCGCTGGCGCGACAGCAGCCAGTCCTGCAGGCGGTACTGGATGTCACGATGGCCGATGCCCTCGGCTTCCATGCGGTCGGCGATCTTCTCCGCAGCCTCGGTGCAGGGCATGCCGTCAAACTCCTCCGAGTTGACCTGCACGCCCACCGCCTCGAACGCCTCCGTCATCGTCTCGCCGTCGAAATCCGCACCTTCGGGCTGAATTACCACGCGCACCGGCAGGCCGTACTTGCGCGCGAACTCGAAGTCCCGCTGATCGTGCGCCGGCACCGCCATGATCGCCCCGGTCCCGTAGCCCATCAGCACGTAATTAGCCACCCAGATCGGCACGCGCTCGCCGGTCAGGGGATGGATTGCATGCCGACCGGTGAATATGCCGTGCTTCTCCGTATCCACGGCGGCGCGGTCGATCTCGTCCTCGCGCATCGCCGTTCTCACGAATTCGTGTACCGGCTCCTCGTACTGGGTGCCGTGCGTCAGCTCGTGCACCAGCGGATGCTCCGGCGCCAGCACCATGAAGGTCACGCCATAGACCGTATCAATGCGGGTAGTGAAGACCTCCATCTGCTGATCGGTGCCCTCTATGTCCAGCTTGAAGCTGACGCCCTCGGAGCGGCCGATCCAGTTGGCCTGCTGGGTGAGCACCGACGGCGGCCACTTGTCGAGCAGTCTCAGGTCGTTCAGCAGCTCATCCGCGAAGTCGGTGATCTTGAAGAACCACTGCCCGGGCACCTGGCGGGGTTCCACCTCGGTATCGCAGCGCTCGCAGGTGTTCCCATCCAATTCCTCATTGGCCAGCACCGTCGCACACGAGGGGCACCAGTTGACGGTCGCCTCGCCCATGTACGCCAGGCCGTTGTGGTACATCTGCAGAAACAGCCACTGCGTCCACTTGTAGTAGTCCGGCTGCGAGGCGTTGATCTCGCGGGTCCAGTCGTAAGTGATGCCGAGGGCGTTGAACTGCTCCTTCATCTGGTCAATGCAGCGCTGCGTCCAATCGTTCGGATGGATTCCGCTCTGAATGGCGGCATTCTCCGCCGGCAATCCGAAGGCGTCCCAGCCCATCGGATGCAGCACATTGTAGCCGCGCATGGACTTCTGCCGCGCGATCACGTCGCCGATCATGTAGTTGCGCACGTGGCCCATGTGCAGCTTGCCGGACGGGTACGGGAACATCACCAGGAGATAGGACTTCTCACCCGGATCGTCATTCCTGGTCTCGAACAGCCTCTTGTCGGCCCAGAGCTTCTGCCACTTGCGCTCGATGTTGGCGAAATCGTATGGTTGTGCCAATCTCAGGACTCCCTTGTCTGCTAACGTAGGTCAATATTGTGGCGAAATG